>DATKDP010000096.1:0-25870 GCA_035546335.1 Thermoanaerobaculia bacterium
CAATGACAAACCAGTGTTCATGCGGGTTTTCCGGTCGTCGGGCAGAGGGTCCCTCGCCCAACCGCCCGCTTCCAAATGACGCGGTTTGTCATCACTCTCAGGTTCAGCGCGCGCGCTGTGAAAAGGCTCGGGATGACAGCGTGGCCGAAGATTCTGATCTTCGGCCTGGTGACCGGCGACGGGTGTGAGCGATGAGGGCGCCTGGCTGGGGGTCGTGCGTCCTCGCACGATCGCGATGGCGTCCTCGCCATCGCTGGCGGGCTTGGACAGATCTCCCAGACTTGCGCATTTGAACCTGGTCAGATGTGCCTGGCTTGCCTGCGGCGGCGAGGACGCCCGACCCCCTGGCGGGGGATCACTCAATCCTTCGGAAACAGCGTCCGCCCTACCGACTGCTCTTTCTCGAGCAGGTCGAGGAAGGCCGCGCGCGCGAGTGTGCGCGCGCCGAGGCTTTTCATGTGCGGGGTCATCACCTGAATGTCCATCCATGAGAGCCCTCGTGCAGAGAGGTGATCGGCGAGGTGAAGCAGGGCGAGCTTCGATGCATCGGGCTCGATGAAAAACATGCTCTCGCCTCCGAACGCGCCGCCGGCATCGACTCCGTAAATGCCCCCCACGAGACGGTCACCGTCCCATGCTTCGACGCTGTGCGCATGCCCTCGATCGTGGAGGTCGCAGTAGGCTTCGATGATCTCGCGTGTGATCCACGTGCCATCCTGTCCGGGGCGCGGCACGACCGAGCAAGCCTCGATCACCTGGCGAAATGCTCGATCGATCGTCAGGCGAAAGGGCTGCCTTCTGCGCTGTCTTTGCAGGCTACGCCCGACATGCAGATCGGCGAAGCGCACAATCGCGCGCCGCTTCGGAGAGAACCAGGTGAGAGGGATCTTTTCGATCGGCCAGGGGAAGATGCCGTGACGGTAGGCGTCGAGCAGAACAAGCCAGTCGAGCTCTCCACCGATGGCGACGATGTCCGAAGGAGCGCTCCGCGGGTCGGGAAAGAAGCGAGGCGGCATCGCGCAGATGATAGGGTCAAGAAACCAGAAACCAGAAACCAGAAACCAGAAACCAGAAACCAGAAAGGTCAATCTTGAGGGTTTCGCAATGTCAACAACTTTGTAGCCGGAAGCCCGGCGAACACTTCCGCCGTTTCTGGTTTCTGGTTTCTGGGAGGCCAGACGCTGGCGCTCGAGCACGTGATCGCGGCAACCAGGCGGGCCGCAACAGTGCCCCCTCGCGAACCTTCGGTGGAGAATCCACCGTCGGCACTCACCTTACTCGTCGAGTCGAACGAGAGTCGACTTCGCGGCAATCGCGAGCGCGAGCTCTTTCTGCTGCGCTTTCTGAAGCTCAGCATCCGCATTCGTCGGCCAGCCAACGATATTTGCATGTCGCAGTGGAGGTTCATCAGCCAGGACGTCGAGGCGCTCTCGGCGAATGGCGCTCGTCCCGCAGATTGCCGCACCATGCCTCACGGGCGTGCCTAGAACCTGCGCGCCAACGCTCCAGAGCGAGTGCCGCGGCTCGGAACCGTGCCGGATGACGGAGGTCCTGCCGTCCTTTGCAGGCATGAATGCCGCGGCTTTCACACCGGACGCGCTGAAGTGGCTGGAGGATCGGAGAATCCTCGCGAGATCCTCGTGGTCGGCGATCGACTCAGGCAAGCCTGACGGCAGGAGTCTGCCCATTCGTAATCTCGCGGATGCCTTCGATGATGCGAGGCGGGATTGCTCCGTCGAATCCAGCGACCGCATGACCCCGGTCCGTTCCGTCGATCCATGCGAAAGCCAATCGATTCGTGGATCCGAGACTCAACGAGAAGACTCTGGTCCTGCTCGAGATCCAGTCGAATGAGATCGAGCCGCCGGGTTCGATGGCGATCTCCGGCAGCGGCAGATCGTCAGGAAGCGTCCGAATGAAAAGGACCGCGCGTTCGATCGCCTCGCGAGGGACGGTGAGCTCGAGGTCATTCTGAGATTCCGATGCAAGATCGTAGATGTCGGAAATGAGGGATACCTTGGGGCCAAACAACGCAAGGGAGCGCTCCGCCGAGCAGACGATGGCGGAGGCGGACTCCCGGAGGGCACAGGCTTCCTTCGACATGGCCGTGTTCGCTCGCGCCGAAAGATAGAGGACCATGGCGTAGCCAGCAGCACCGCTCATTGAAAAAGGCTCAGGCATTCTTCCGTCAATGTCCTTTCGAACACACGATTCTTCAGACGTCGTAACGACTGAATGGTTTCCAGTATGCCCTGCCAATCATCGGGTATCTGATGGCGTAAATCAAATGTGTCGATATCCAGGATGATCGGGAGACGGTCCACTTCCAGCGGTTGTGAAAGCAGGGTGATATTCACCCGATGGTCCGTGGCTTTCTCACGTCCTGAGTGCTGATTCACGAAGCCAATGAGCTCCAACCCCGGATCCGGAAGACGGGGACTCACGCGAACAAAGCCGCCCAGGTTCACGCCTCCTTCCACAGTGGGCAGGAGAATGCGATTGATGAACCGGAGCCCTACCTTCCGGACTTGGACGGGCTTCGTCAGGTCCTGGAAGATCTTCCAGGTTCGCTCGATCTCAGGGAGATACTCGTCGAGACCCTGATATGGCGCGAGACGATTGAACGAATAACCCTCGGCCCGCATCTGAACGACCTGCTTCTCATCCTCTGTCAGAAACAGCAGAGCCCCAATGTTCTGGCGAAACTCCACAGAAGGAGGTGCTTCGGCGTCCGCTCGAATCTCATGGTGCTGAACGACCTGCCGTCGAGTTTTCGGATACTCGTTGCGGAGAAGCTCTTCGGATCGATCCTGTAACCTCACGAGATCCAGATCGGGCGGCATGTCACACGTGAAGTCCACGACCGCTTCGATGATCGGTGGATTTGCCAGCCTGAACTGCGACTCCGTCATGGGATCGATACCTTTTCCTGGCCGGGACGCAGTGGATCCAACATGGCGCTCATGATACGACGGCGCTGGTGTCCGGCGACAAGCCTGTGACCCGAGTGAATTTCCAGGAGCCGCATGACGAGCGCGAGGACCCGACCCAGACCGGGCATCTCGAGCTCTGAGGGCCTCGGAAACCCGTACCTATGCATCGAGCAAGGTACACACCTTTGCCGAAGTCCGCAGCTTCGATCCACGTCCTCCTCTTCGCCGACTCGAGGAGCGCCTTCTCCCCGGACTCACACCTTCGCTTTGGCCCCAGGCATCGCCGGGGAGAGGGGGACCGACACTCTCGGCCGCGTCGCGCGGTCGCGGATCGAAGGCGGCGCGAGGCCGATTCGCGTCAGGTCAGGCCGGCAACTGCGAGCACGCCGGCGAGCCGCTGATCAACCTCGGGCGCCATCGCGCCGAGGCTCTGGCGTACCAGGGCGAGCGAAACGTCGGGCTGGATCCTACGCGCATCCTCGAGATAGCTGCGCGCCTCCTCCAGCCGGCCTTTTCTGGTTTCTGGTTTCTGGTTTAGCCCGCCCGCCCCCCCGGCTTCCCACGGTGTATTCTTGACCGATCCATGTTCGGACTCTTCTCGCCTCCCTGGTCGCAGGTGTTCGAGCAGGCGCTCGCGTTCATCCTGATCGCCGCCATCGCCGCCATCTTCGCTCCGCGCGATCGCCGTCCCCTCCTCGGTGCGATTCTGCTCTACGCCGCCGGACTCGCCGCTCGTGGCGCCGCAGCGACCGCCGCCGCGCACGCCTTCGCCGCAACCGCGAGCACGATCGAGATTCTCGCCCTCGTGCTCCAGGGAATCGCCTTCATCAACCTCGGGGCGATCTGCTTTTTTTCCGTCCTGCTCCGGCGCTTGCGGCTCGAGCCGCCACGCATTCTCCACGACCTCACCGTGGCGTTCGCCTACATCGTGCTCGTCCTCTACCTCTTCTCCATACGACAGGTCGACATCACCGGCATCATCGCCACATCGGCCGTCATCACCGCGATCATCGGCTTCTCTCTTCAGGACGTTCTCGGAAATGTCATGGGAGGACTCGCACTGCAGCTCGATCGCTCGTTCGTCCCGGGCGACTGGGTCCGGGTCGGCGAGGTTGCCGGGCGCGTTCGCGACGTCAGTTGGCGAGGCACGACGATCGAGTCGCGCACCGGGGATCTCTTCGTCATTCCCAACAGTCTCATGATCAAGAACCAGGTGATGGTGCAGGGGCGAGCCGGGACGATCGAGCCGAAGCAGCGGCGCGAGGTGACCTTCAATGTCGATTATCGCTACATGCCGACGCTGGTGATCGATGGCGTCACCGACGCACTCCGACACGAGCCCATTCCCGGAGTCGCCACCGATCCGCCGCCGCACGTGATCTTCGTCGACTATGGCGACAGCTGGGCGCGATACGCCGCCCGTTACTGGCTGACCGATTTCCGCGGCGACGAACAGACCGACTCGATCATCCGTACGCGCGTCTTCTATGCGCTTCGACGTAGCGGCGTTCCTCTCGCCACACCGATCTCCAACGTCTACCTCCAGCGAGGTGCACACGAGCAGGCACTCTTCGCGCGCGGCAATGTCGAAGACCGGCTCGCGGCGCTGAAGGCAGTCCCGATCTTCGCTTCGCTGACACATGACGAGCTCCTTCATCTCGCCTCCGTCCTCGAGTACACGCCGTATCCCCCGGGAGAGGCGATCCTCGTGCAAGGCGAGACGCGGGACGAGCTCTACATCCTGACGCACGGCAGCGTCGAGGTACGCCTGTCGGTCGACGGGGCGACCTCGACGGTCGCACGGATCGATGCGCCGCATTTTTTCGGCGAGGGAGGGATGCTCACCGGAGAGCCGCGCAGTGCCAGCGTCGTCGCCCTGACCGACGTCGAGTGCTGGCGATTACAGAAATCTGGATTTCAGGAGATCGTGCAGGCTCGCCCCCAGATCGCCGGGGAGATCTCCCATCGTCTCGCCGTCCGCAACATCGAGCTTCACGCCGTCGAGGAAGGTCTCTCGGAAGAGGCGAAACGACAACGCCTCCGCCACGAACATGAGTCGATCCTCGAACGCATCCAGCGCTTTTTCGCGATCGGGTAGAGGCGGGAAGTGGCCGAACTACTTTGTCGCGGATGCGACGCAAATCTCCCGCGGGCTTGCGAGGTCGAGAGCCAGGGCGGGCGGGAAGTGGCCGAACTTTGTCGCGGATGCGACGCGAGGGTCAGACGTTCTTGCGATGATCAGACCTGGCATCCGCGACAAGTTCGGTCTGTGACCGATCGCTTGGACAGGCGAATCTTGAGACGATCGTTCCCCTCTCCTCTCCCCATCAGTCAACCTTACCAGAGGCAGCGAGGTGACCATGGGGAGAGGGTCAGGGTGAGGGGTCGCTGCGAGCCCTTCGACGCGCGTCGCGGTACGATCTTTCTGTTTTGCCCTCTCGATACCGTTCGTCGCCGGCGATTCGGGCCAGGGCCGAAGTTGTCCGCTTCGGCCTGCCAGAGGTCACGAGGTCCGGCCACGTCCGGCCGAAGCGGACAAACTTCGCCCGCTTCCACCAGCCTCACTTTCCGATCGTCCGCACCCAGTTCGTCACGATCGTCACCGGCGCTTCCGCCGCTGTGCCGGTATCGCGCGAAACAAGGAACCGCTCGCCATCCGCCGAGACTTCGACGAACTGAATCGCCTGATCCTTGAACAGAAGCTTCGGCGTTCCAATCTTCATCGACATCCCCTCGGCAGAGACATCGACCGCGTAGACCTCTTTCTCTTGATTGCCGAAGACGATCTCCCGCCCTCCCTTGCGCCACAAACCGAACGCCGCGCCACCATTCGATACCTGCCACTTTCCACCCGGTCCCGGGAACGGTGCGACGTAAACCTCGCCCTTTCCGGATTCGTCGGACAGGTAGAGGGCCCAGCGTCCGTCGGGCGAGAATTCGAGCGAGGAGGCATTGAAGTCCGATCGAGCAAAAGGATATGGTTTCTTCTCTCCGGTGGTGGGAAGAATCCAGATCCCCGCCTTCTGCGTCTTCGGATCGAGCACGCTCAATGCGAGCAACTGCCCGTCCGTCGACCAGCTCGTCGGAATCTTGTTCACCTCCGACGTGTAGAAGATCTCTTCCGCTCCACCGCCGCTCGATGGCCTCACCGCGATATCCCACACCTTTTTCGAGATCGAGGCGTACGCGATTTGTGATCCATCGGGAGACCAGGTCGGTGAGAAGGCGCCGATTCCTCCGAACGAGAATCGCGTCCTGATGTTCCGCTCCAGGTCGTAAATCCAGAGATCTTCAATCCCGCTCGTCGCATCGCGCACCTGAGCAACGAAGCTTTGGCCATCGGGTGAAAACCGCATGCCGCCCCAGTGATCGGGCTCTCCCACCTGCGAGATCACCTTGCCGCTGCGATCCAGCATCTCCAGCCGAAGCTTCGCCTCGGGGGACCCCGTCCGGTAGATGAGCGTCCCGTTCTCGGAGAGGGAGAAGCTCCCGCGGAAGAACCCGGAGTCGTACTGCACTCCCTCGGCGAGGGGAATCGGGTCGCCCTTCAACTTCAAGGCCCTGGCATCGAAGGGATGCGCCAGAAGAATCCGATCGCGCACATACAGCAGATACCCCGAGGCGTAGAGGACGTTGCTTCGCGCGTGCAGCAGCAGCCTCGGTTTCTCACCCTCGAGTGATCCTATGTAGACCGCATTCGTCTCACTGTCCTTCGTCGCCGCGTGAGATCCGACGAAATAGAGAAAGTGCTTCCCATCGGGAAGGAACGTCGCCCAGCGATGCGTCGTCTCTCCTTCGGCGAGCTGGGTGATCTGCTCGGAAGCTCCGCCGGAGGCCGATATTTTGTGAATCGGGCTCAGCGAGCTCGCGGAGTAGATGATGACTCCGTCGCGGTTCCATCCCCCGCTGCGCGGATTGTTACCCACCGGCGCCAGCGACAGCGGAGGTCCCCCGGCCACGTCGATCTTCTTGAGCTTCGAATCGGCGAAGAAGGCGATGAACCGGCTGTCGGGAGACCAGAAAGGAAAGATCGCTCCCTCCGTTCCGTTGATCGGTCGCGCGATCGTCGAATCGATCCCGCGAATCCAGAGGAGCGTTTTTCCCTCCGCGTCCTTCGCCGCGAACGTCACATAGCGCCCATTCGGGGAGATCGTGAGCGATCCCGAGCTATCCCCCGCCAGGACGAACGTGGATCCGAGGTTCGGCGCGAGGTTGAAGGCGAGCGGCGCATTCGCTCTCGCCATGGTGCTCCGGAGGACGACACCGATGGCGACCGCCGCGATGACCGCTGCCGCCGCGAGCAGCCACGCGATCGCCTCGCGCCGCTTCCTGCGAACGATGACCGGCGCCGCCACCCCGGCCTGCGAGCCCGCCTCCGAAATCCAGCGAAGCTCGAGCAGCAGATCGTGCGCCGACTGCCAGCGATCCTCCGGGCTCTTGGCCATCGCGACCTCGATCACGCGCTGCAGTGCCGGAGGAGCGAGCGGCTGGAATTGTGAGATCGGCGGCGGCTCGCGATCGAGAATCGACGCGATCAAACTCGCTTTCGTCTTCCCCTCGAACGCCCGCTTCCCGGTGGCCATCTCGTAGAGGAGGCAGCCGAACGCGAAGATGTCGCTCCGCGTATCCGCTTCTTCCCCCTCGAGCTGTTCCGGCGCCATGTACTGGAATGTTCCGACGATCGATCCCTCCGCGGTCAGCGCGCGATGCTCGGTTGCACCGTCGAACGCAGACGATCCGCCCGTCCCTGGCGCGTGACTTCCCGATCCGATTGTGAGGCCGGGCTTGGCGAGACCGAAGTCGAGCAGCTTCGCTCCCGATCTCGTAATCATGACGTTGCTCGGCTTGAGGTCTCGGTGGACCACCCCGCTCCTGTGAGCGCGATCGAGTGCGTCGGCGATCTGCATGCCGTACTGCAGTACCTGGTCGATGGGAAGCGGCCCCTTGAGCACGCGATCGGCGAGCGACTCCCCTTCGCACAGCTCCATCACGAGGAAGCCGACTCCCTCCTGCTCTCCGACGTCGTGAAGCACGCAGATGTGCGGATGGTTCAGTCCGGAGATGACCCTCGCCTCGCGCTCGAATCGAAGCTTGAAATCGGGATTCCCCGACAGATGACGAGGGAGCACCTTGATGGCCACCTGCCGGTCGAGCCGCGTGTCGCGACCGCGGTAGACTTCTCCCATCCCTCCGGCGCCGAGGGCGCCGAGGATCTCGTAAGGGCCGAGTCGCGATCCGATGTCCATGAGTGTGACTCCTTCCGCCGAGGCGAACCGGATGACGTTGAATCTACCACGGCGGAAGGCGGAAACCAGAAACCAGAAAATGAAAATTAAATGGGCGCGAGGTTGAATCAATGGGTAGCTCCGTGGAGAGCGGCCGGGAGGCGATAATGGAATGGAACCGCGGTATCAGGATGATTGCTCTCTTCCTCATCACCTTCTTTTCAGCAGAGATGATCGCCGCAGAGCCGAGCGAGAAGCTCGTTCCGTTCGCAGCCCTGGTGGGGCCGCGCTGGGTCGGAGCCTTCCCCGGCGGAGCGATGACCGACGAGCAGCAGTTCGAGTGGGTCTTCGGTGGCAGGTTCCTTCGAAACACTCACCAGGTCAGAAACGAAAAGGGCACGGTGATTTATGAAGGGGAGACGATCTATGCCTGGGACCCGAAACAGGAGCAGCTCGTCTGGTGGTACTGGAACGCGACTGGAGGATTCATCACCGGGACGCTCGAGCGTCGTGGTGACGCGTGGCTTGCTGAAGGAGTCAACCACGGTCCGGCGGGTCAAGCTTCCGCGGTTCGAAGCGAGATGCGCATCTCCGGGGACTCATGGGAGTCGGTCAGTTACTTCTCGCAGGATGGCGGCTGGAAGGAGCGCTTCCGGATGAAGTTCCGCAAGGCTGGCCATTGATGATCTCCTCCCTCGAATCAAGCGACGAGGCTGTCTCGAAACCGGTGGTCATCCTCGAGACTCTGCTCGCGCTGGCTCTATCCTCCGGGTGCGCCACGACGATCCATGTGCCGGCAGCTGCCGTCGAGCCGGCAGCTGCCGTCGTCGTCACGCACGGCATCAGCTCCTCGCTGATTCTCCCGAATGCGGACGGAGCAGCCTTCCGCTGGGCCTTCGGAGACTGGCGCTATTATGCCGAGGGCCACACCGGCTTTTTTTCGTCGATCGCGGCGGGTCTGTGGCCAACCCCGGCGGCACTGGGCAGACAGACGATCGAGCGTGCACCACGTGATCCGGTCGCACTCGCCGGTGCGCTGGGCATCGTCATCGACGAGATCCACGTGATCCACGTCGAGCGGCAGGCGATCGAGCGGCTGCAGCGCCGCCTCCAGACCACCTTCGAACGCGGTCTCGACAGCCGTCTCTACAATCCAGAGCCAAACCTGGAATTCGTCCGCGTGCCGCTGTCGTACACCCTTCTGAGCAACTCCAACACGCAGATCGGCGACTGGCTGCGCGAGCTCGGCTGTGATGTTTCCGGCTTTCCGTTGCTCGCCCGATGGCGGATCCGCGGAAAAGCAGCAGACGGTCTGAGAGATCGGGACGATCGCGGCACGAACGCCCCGCAGCTCGAATGATCGACGCCCGCTTCACTCCCCCGGCTGATCGGGAGCCGCCGGCAGGGCGAGCGATGCGCGGAGGATCCACTCGAGGCGGATGACATGGCCGCTGCCGGCGACAGCGAAGATCCGCTCGCCGCTGCGGTGCAGGCCGGCGAGGGTACGTACCATGTGCTCGCCGCGGATGCGGCGAGAGGGTTGAATCGTCCGCCGACTCACAGGGGCGGGCGCGGGACGCCCGCTCTCCCCGTGCGAATGAGACAGATCTGACAGGCCGCCTGCGGTGGCGAGGACGGCCAACCCCTCGTTCCCATCGCGTATACTCGACGGGAATCGCGATGCAGCTCACGACCGGCGCGCGTCTGCTCCACTACGTCGTCAAGGCACCTCTCGGCAAGGGGGGGATGGGCGAGGTCTATCGCGCCGAGGATACGAAGCTGGGGCGCGAGGTGGCGATCAAAATCCTGCCGGAGATCTTCACGGAGGACTCGGAGCGGCTCGCGCGATTCGATCGCGAGGCGCGGCTGCTCGCCTCGCTGGGGCATCCTGCCATCGCATCGATCCACGGCCTCGAGAACGCCGAGGGGACACGATTCCTCGTCATGGAGCTGGCGGCCGGAACGACGCTCGCCGATCGTCTGGCGAGCGGACCGATCCCTCTGGATCAGGCGCTGGAGATCGCGCGGCAGATCGCCGAAGCTCTGGAGGCGGCGCACGAGAAGGGAATCGTCCATCGCGATCTCAAACCGGCCAATATCATGGTCGACGACGAAGGAGCGGTGAAGATCCTCGACTTCGGCCTCGCCCGAACGATGCAGGGAGACGAAGCGGAGGGTGATCTTTCCAATTCGCCAACGATGGTGCGGGCGGCGACGCACGCCGGCCTCATTCTCGGCACCGCTGGATACATGAGTCCCGAACAGGCGCGGGGGCGTCCCGTCGACGAGCGCGCCGACATCTGGTCGTTCGGAGTCGTCGTCTGGGAAATGCTGACTGCGCGCCGCCTCTTCGACGGTGAGACCATTTCGGATACGCTCGCCGCGGTCCTCACGGCGGAGATCGACCTCGGCGCTCTTCCTGGGGAGACTCCACCGCACGTCTCGTGGCTCCTCGCACGCTGCCTCGAGCGCAACCCGCGACGCCGCTTGCGCAGCGCGGGCGACCTCCGGCTGCTCCTCGATGCACCCGGCTTCGCCGCGGCTCATGACCTGGCAGCCATCCCGGCACCTTCGTCCCATCGACGCGAACGTCTCGCTCATGCAGCGGTCATCGTCCTTCTGATCACGCTCGTCGCAACGCTGCTCGCACGGCGGCCCGGAGCGACCGAAGAGCAAGTCCTGCAGGTCGCGATTCCGCTTCCTCCCGCGACTCGTCTGGCCCTCACTGGAATCCAGCCCGGGCCCCCGGCGGTCGACCCGCAGGGAACGCGCATCGCCTTCGTCACCGAAGAGAAGGGGGGGACACGGAGGCTTCAGGTGCGGGAGCTCGAGGCGAGCAGATCGAGAGCTCTGGAAGGGACAGAAGGGGCGTCGTATCCTTTCTGGTCCGCCGACGGAAACGACATCGGATTCTTCGCCGACGGGAAGCTCAAGCGAGTACCTGCAAAAGGGGGCACGGTCCTGACGATCACCGACGCTCCGAATCCGAAAGGCGGCAGCTGGAATCGCGACGGCGTCATCGTCTTCTGTCCGAAGTTCGATGCCCCGCTCTTCAAGGTTGGCGCGAGCGGCGGTGCCGCCGAGCAGTTGACGCGTCTCGACTTCGCTGCCGGCGATTCCAGCCACCGCTTCCCGCAGTTTCTCGCCGACGGCAAACGATTCCTCTACATCGTCCGCAAGCGTTCCGATGCGGGCAACGTCACCAGGCTCGGCTCACTCGACGGCGGCGACGGGGAGATCGTGATGAAAGCGGAATCTCACACGATCAGCGCGGGCGGCCACCTCCTCTTCGTTCGCAATCGGACATTGATGGCGCAGCCGTTCGACGAGAAAAAAGGGAAGCTCGCCGGCACGCCTGCTCCGCTGGTGGAGAACGTTCGCCTGATTCCTGGTGCCGCCTATTCGGTGATCTCAGCATCCGATGACGTGCTCGTCTTCCAGACCGGCGTTGGGATCGAGCGTCAACAGCTTCTGTGGGTCGACAGAACGGGGCAAACGATCGCGGAGCTCGGCGAGCCTGCGCCCCACCGCAGCAACAACGTCATCCTGTCTGCCGACGGCAGCCAGATCGCCTCGGTGATACTCGACCCGTCCCGAGGAACACGCGACATCTGGATCATCGATGCCGCGAGCGGCAATCGCGAGCGACTCACCTTCGATCCGGGAAACGAACAGTCGCCGGTCTGGTCGCCCGACGGCGCGAAAATCGCTTACAGTTCCAACGCCTCCGGACCGTTTGTGGTGACGGTCGAGACCCTCGAGCAGCGAGGCAACCCGCAGGTGTTGATCGGACACGACGATCCGAACAAGGACATGCGCCCCTCGAGCTGGTCGCCCGATGGGAAGCATCTGCTGTACGACGTGGAGAATCTCACGACGAACACCACGTCGATCATGTTGTTCGATTTCACGACCGGCAGATCGACGCTGCTTTCCGAGGTATCGGTCCGTTATCCGCGTGCTCGCTTTTCGACCGATGGGCGATGGATCTCGTTCAACACGCTCGATAACGACGGCGTACCTTCGATCTTCGTCACCTCGTTCCCCGGAGTGAGCCGGCGGTGGCAGGTGGATGCGGGCGAAGACGCCTTCTGGAGCCGCGACGGGAGCGAGATGTTCTTCACCAACCAGCAGTCGCAGCTTCACGCCGTTCGCCTGGCGCCTCGGGGCGATGTCTTCGCCTGGGGGACGGTCACGCGGCTGTTCGACATCGAGGCGATTGCCACGGGAAGCGACGGAAAGCGGTTTCTGGTCGTACGCGATCCCGATGCCGGCAGCGGCGCCGATCCGCTCGAGGTCATCGTGAACTGGCGACGCCTCGCGGCCCGGTAGTTCAGGGGGTCACTCCTTCCTCGCCTCCTCCAGCTTTCGCCGGAAGAGCCCGACGTACGGTGCGAGCTCGACCGCTTTCTCATACGCGGCGAGTGCCGCCTTCCGATCACCCTTGCGCGCGTAGGCATCGCCGAGGCTGTGCCAGAAGTTCGCGGCCTCGGGATTCTCGCGCGTGTTCAGTGCGAACACTGCAATTGCCTCGTCGATCTTCTCTTCTGCGAGCAGAGCAGATCCGAGCGAGCTCAGCTCTCCGCGGAGGGCCTGGTGACGATTCACCGGATCGTTCTTGTAGGTGCCGTACGCTTCGATCGCTCCTGCGATGCCGGCAGCGCGGAGTCCGCTCAGCATTTTCGCCCTCAGCGTCGAGCTCTCGTCGTAGGCGAGGACCGTCTCGAGCACCGGATCGCGACCGGCGAAGTAGTCCGCGGAAGAGATCTCGACTGCGAGATGGGGGGCGGTCCAGGCGCGATCATCGGCAGGATGGACGTCCTGCCACCAGAGCGTCGACGCACGGATCTCGATTCCGCTGTTCGGCAGGCGGATGGGTGCCGGATCGCCATAATGATTCGGCCTGGCACCGCTCGGCTCCCCGGCGAACATCGTGTTGGTGTGCTTTTCCATCAGATTGACGAAATTCTGCGCGGCCGAGAATGTCTCCCTGCCGATGATTGTGAAGAGCCTTCCGCGCTGGTTGATCTCGTCGCGCTTGATGATGCCGTGGACGATGGGAAGCGCCAACGTATTGTTACCGCCGCCGTTGTTCCGTACATCGATGACCAGCTTGTAGCCGGGACTCGCGTCGAGGAGACGGAACACCTCGTCGAAAAAACGACCTGGCGAGAGGTCGTCCTGCCATTGGACGGCATCGAACTTCACATAGACAGCCTTCTCCTGCGGTAGAACCTCGTACCAGAAATTCTTCGCGAGCGGTTGCATCGGCCAGTCGGGTCGTGCCCGCAGGTACAGTGGCGCCCTCCCTTCGGGCAAGGCACCGACCATCGTCAGCGACCGCAGATCACCGAAACCAACCGGCTCGATCGTCTCCCGCCGGACCCCTCCCCCTTTCTCGACCTCCAGCGTAACGCGGTACCGGCTGTCCGTCACGCCGAGGGCATGCAGAAGCTCCGGAATGCCGAGATGCACGGCGACCATCGACCGAGCCGACATCTCGTTGTCACGCGGTGTGACCTCCATGAGTCGTTCGATCGCCTCGCCCACGCGTAGGTTTCCGATCCGCAGAACCTTCGCCCCGACGAGCGCAGCCTGGCCTTCAGCCGCGGATGTGATGAAGAGACCATCGCTGAAAAGGTAGAAACGGAGTGGGAGCATGCGGAAGCCCGACAACCGCGACGGGTTGAGGTGGGTATGCCCATCGCCGACGCGGGCGACGATGCGAGCGATGCCGGCGACGATCTCGTGATCCTCCGAGTCGGGGACCACCGCAGACAGATGCTTCACCATCGCATCGAGGTCCTCTCGTGACATCGAGTGGAAGGCATTCTTGTGCACGCGCGGCAGCTCGCGATGCAGCAGCTCGATGTCCTCCCGCCACGCGGCTACCGATTCCGCGCTTCGCCCTGAGGCGCGGAGATCTCCGGCTGCGATCGCAAAAACGGTCGACAACGCGATTGCGTACAGACGATGCATGGATCTCCTCCTCTCCGTGTCCCTTGGAACCATTGTACGAAGCGATCCGGCTCGAGGTTCTCCCAATGACCGGACACTGAGCCTGCATCCCGAAGGAAGCATCATGCAGCGGGTGGACATGAAACAACACCACTTGCCTCTCGTATAGCAAAATGATATCATTCTGCTATCGAGGAGGCAACATCATGATCCGAGAGATTCTACGGACCCCGGCCAACGGTATTCCTCTCCTGGTCGTTTTCCCGCTCGCCGTCATCGGCAGCTTCGCCCTCACCGTCCGCCTGTTTCAATCGGGGCAGATCGTGCTGGGAATCGCGGCGGCACTCGTCACCCTGACGCTCATCGTTCTGCACTTCGGGTTCTTCATGGTCGCGCCGAATCAGGGCCAGGTGATGCAGCTCTTCGGAGCCTATGTCGGCACGGCAAGGGAGGCGGGGCTTCGCTGGGCGAATCCGTTCTACATGAAGCACCGCGTTTCGCTGCGCGTCCGCAATTTCGAGACCGGAAAGCTGAAGGTCAACGACATTCGCGGCAATCCGATCGAGATCGCCACGGTCGTCGTCTGGAGAGTCGTCGACACGGCCGAGGCGGTGTTCAAGGTGGATGACTACGAGAACTTCGTGCACGTGCAGAGCGAAGCTGCGCTGCGAAGCCTGGCGAGCGGCTACGCCTACGACAGCTATCACGACGAAGAGCGCTGCCTGGTGGGCCATACGGCGGAAGTGTCGGAGAAGCTGAAGACGGAGATTCAGGAACGGCTCGCCGAGGCGGGAGTCGAGGTGCTTGAGGCACGGATCAGCCACCTCGCCTACTCTTCGGAGATCGCCGCGGCAATGCTCCAGCGGCAGCAGGCGAGTGCGGTCGTGGCCGCGCGGCAGAAGATCGTCGAGGGAGCAGTGGGCATGGTGGAGACGGCGCTCGACATGCTCGCAGAGAAGAGGGTCGTCGAGCTCGACGACGAGCGACGGGCGGCGATGGTCAGCAACCTTCTGGTCGTGCTCTGCAGCGACCGCCACACGCAACCGGTCGTGAACACCGGCTCGCTCTACCACTAGAGCCAGGGACCTGAATGGCGGAGCGAAGATCATTTCTCCTGCGCATCGAGCCGAGTCTGTACGAGGCTCTGCAGCGACTCGCCGACGACGAGCTGCGGAGCCTCAACGGCCAGATCGAGTTTCTGCTGCGCGAGGCGCTCGCCGCGAGGCGACGTCTTCCGCGACGGGGTGCGGAGAAAAAGCGATGAGAGCGAAGAAGGATGAATCGCCGATCTGTTCGCCTCCCCAGTCAGCCTGAGCGAGGGCGGATGGGTGGGCATGAGCAAAGGATCTGCGTCAGGCAGTCGCCGATGGCGACTCTCGTCAATCCTGAGCGAGGGCGGATGAGTGGGCGTGAGCGAAGGATCTGCGTTCTTAGACAGCTGCCGATCGCAGATCCTTCACTCACACCCTCCCCCGCCGCCCTCGCTCAGGATGACGGCGCGGCCAGTGTCCTTGAAAGGCGGTTCCCCCCTCGAGCTCCGGCTTCCCTCAAAGCTCGTGCCCCGGCTTCCCTCGAGCCTAGCGGTCAGCATATGATCTGCTCCCACGCATAAAAAACGGAGGCATCAGAAATGTTCAAACGATTCCTTGCAGTGCTCGTTCTTCTCATCCCATTCCCCGCCGTGGCGCAACTCGCGATTCCCCGCGTCAGTCCCGCTGCCTCGGTCACCCAGACGATCGGAACCACCAAGATCACGGTCGACTACCACCGCCCGGGCGTGAAAGGGCGAATCATCTGGGGCGGCCTCGTCCCGTACGACCAACCGTGGAGAATGGGCGCCAACGAGGCGACGACCATCTCCTTCTCTGATCCGGTGAAGGTCAATGGGAACGAAGTCCCGGCCGGAAAGTACTCCTTCTTCGCCATTCCGGGGAAGGCGAAATGGACGCTGGTCATCAACAAGGATCCGAACCAGGGGGGCGCCTCCGGCTACGACCAGTCGAAGGATGCGCTGCGCGTCGAGGTGACACCCGCCAAGGCCGAGCACACCGAGTGGATGCGATTCACGATCGAGCCGACGAGCCCTTCGGCCGCTGTCGTCAGACTGAACTGGGAAAAGATCGCCATCCCGATCAACGTCGAGGTCGATGTCGCCGGGATCGTCTGGAAGAACGTCGACTCCACGCTCGCCTCGACCTATGGAGGCGCTGCGTCGTGGGCGCTCGACAGGGGCGAACGTCTCGAAGAAGGGCTGGCCTGGACTGATCAGGCGATCGCCGCCAGCGGGGAGAACGTCTTGAACCTCTGGACGAAAGCGAGACTCCTTCAGAAGCTCGGAAGGAGCAAGGAAGCGCTTCCGGTGATGGAAAAAACGCTGACACTCGCGCGCGGCAACGTACCTGCCGACTTCCTCGCAATCCTCGAAGGATCCCATGCATCGATCAAGGCCGATGCGTCGGGGACTGCAAAGAAGAAATAGAGCTGCGCGACACGGGCTTTCGCGCCGAGGTCGACCCCTCGTCGACCTCGGCCGATGCACTGCCTTCGCGATCTCGAGCGCAATGGACGGGCACGAGTATTGGATGTGTAGTCCTTGACTGCGTCACTCTTCACTCATCGAGACCTTTAACGATACAATGCAGCTCGCTGATCACCGTGCGAACCGGGAGGTATCATGAAATACGTAATCGAGCGCGAGATTCCGAATGCCGGGAAACTGACCGAAGAGGAGTTGCGCGACGTATCGCTGCGGTCGCTGGCGGTCCTCGACAAGCTCGGCCCCACCATTCAGTGGTTGCACAGTTTCGTCACCGATGACAAGGTCTACTGCGTCTACCTCGCACCTGATGAGGAGACCATTCGGAAACACGCCGAGCAGGTCGGACTGCCGGCGAGCCGGATCTCCGCCGTACGCCGGTTGCTCGATCCGGCGAACGCGGTATGACGCCGCTGGCTGCTTCGCTCTCTCACCCGCCGCTTCGGGCGTAGTCGATGGCCTCGCCGAGGCTCATGCAACGGCCGCACTGATAGGGCTGCCTTGCATTCTCCAGATCGAGTGAGTCGCGTGCCGTGGTGAGGCCCCTGGCCAGCTCGGCCTGTTCCTGCTCCGCCACCGCCAATCCGAGGATGTCGCGGAGACGCGAGGCGGCGCCAGCAAGGGTGAGCGCCCGCTCGGGCTGATTCTGATCGACCGCGAGCAACGCCATCGCCTCGAGCACCCGCGCAATTCCTCGAGTGTGGCCGAGTCGTGCAAATTCAGCGAGTGCCTCGCGATAAACCTCAGTCGCTTCCTCGAGCTGGCCGCGAATCCTTGCGAGATTTCCGAGGTCGATCAGGGAGCTGGCGATACCCCAGGAGTCTCCGAGGTTGCGAAAGGAAACCAGTGCGGCTCGGTACAACGTCGAGGCTTCATCGAGCTTCTCCATCTCGCGTGCAACATCACCCTGATAGTTGAGCGTCCATGCCACACTGGTGCGATCGTTGACCCGCGCAAAGAGCGCCTCCGTTTCCGAATAGATTGCGCGTGCCCCCTCGTAATCATGCTGGAGTCGATGGACCATGGCGAGGTTGATGAGCGAACGGGCGTAGCTCGCGTCATCGCCGAGTCTCTTCCAGATGCGTAGACTCTCCTTCAGGTTCATCGCGGCTCGCTCCAGATCACCGAGCTCCGTGTAGGTCAGGCCGAGGCAATTGCAGCTCACGGCAATCCCGCCCGCATCTTCGAGGCGACGGTAGAGCTCGAGACTCTCTTCTGCCCGCTCCGCGGCGGCGGTATGGTCCCTCTGGGTGCAGGCGAGAACACCGAGAGCGAAAAGCGCACGCGCCCGAAGCAGCTCGTTGCCTCCAGGATCGGGGAGGGAGAGAAGAGCCTTCAATCGCTTTCGTCCCTCGGAGAGGTGCTCGGTCCGCTCCCAGAAAGGAAAGATACCGACGGCGATGCGCAGACCCCATTCCACTTCTCCCGAAGCCGTGGCCCACTCCAGCGCTGCGCGTAGATTGTCGTGATCCCGCGCGAGTCGTGTCAGCCAGATCGGACTGTCACCCGTGGCAAGCGCCTGCCCCCCCTCTTCCGCAAGAACGAGAAAGTAGGCGGCGTGCGCACGTCTGGTCGCATGCTCTTCTCCGCTGGCCGCGAGATGCTCGCCCGCATAGTCGCGCACGATTCCGAGGTACCCGAACCTCGGTTCCCCTTCAACCTCCCCTTTGCGCACGGCGAGGCTCTTGTCGACGAGCGAGCCGATGCCGTCGACGATGTCGAGATCGAGGCGACCGAATGGGTCGGCGACCGCTTCCGCTTCTTCCAGCGTGAACCCTGAAGCGAATACCGACAGCCGCCCGAACAACGTCTGCTCAGCCGGCGTGAGAAGCTCATGGCTCCAATCGAGCGTGCGCCGGAGCGTCTGCTGGCGGTCGGGAAGATCGCGCGCGCCGCCGGTGAGGAGCTTGAGGCGCTGCTCGAGACGCATCAGCATCGCATTCGGAGTGATCATGCGACTGCGAGCCGCAGCGAGCTCGATCGCGAGCGGCAATCCGTCGAGCCGGCGGCAGATCTCCACGACCGCCGCGACATTCCCCGAGTCGAGCTCGAACGATGGATTGGCGGCACGCGCCCGCTCGATGAAGAGCAACACGGCGGGACTCTGGAGCGCTTCCTCGAGACTCGGTTCCGAGTCCCCTTCAGGCACGGCGAGCAGAGGTACCGGGACGTTCCGTTCCGCATACAGATGGAGAATCTCACGGCTGGTCACGAGAATCGTCAGGGATGGACAGGCGGCGATCAGCTCGGCCAGATCGGGGGCAGCGTCGATCACCTGCTCGAAATTGTCGATCACCAGCAATGTTCTCGCGGAGATCGCCTGCAACCCTGCGATTGCCGCGGCGAGGGGAGATCGGGATGGATCGAGTCCGCCCAGCGCCTGCGCGATCGCAGCACCGACCAGATCCTCTTCGCCGACGGAGGCGAGAGGGACGAAGAAGACGCGACCGCCGAACCACGAGAGAAGATGCTCGGCGATTGCGATCGCCAGGCGCGTCTTTCCGCTGCCGCCGGGCCCGGTCAGCGTGACGAGTCTCGCACCCTCTTCGATGAAGAGCGATTGAATCCTCGCCAGCTCTTCCTCGCGACCCAGCAGCGGATATTCGCATCGCGGGAGAGACGAGCCCGGCCGCGTCTTCGCCGCGACAGTGGACACTCCGGCGAGCGCGACGAGCTCGTCGCGCAGCCGCTGAGTCGAGTCGTATCGTTGCGCCGGATCCTTCCGGAGCGCTGTCTCGATGATCAAGGACAGAGACGGCGGGAGATCGGGCCGGCGTTCGCTGACCCCGGGCGGCGACTCCCGCAGACAGGCCGTAATGACCTCGAGTGCGGTGTTTCCTGGAAACGGCCGCACTCCCGTCGCCATCTCATAGAGAATGCAGCCGAATGAGAAGATGTCCGCGCGGAAGTCCGCAGATCCTCCGGCGATCACCTCGGGCGCCATATAGCCGATCGTTCCGACGGCAGAGCCCTCCACAGTGAGACGTTCTTCCGTTGCGGAATTCTGTTCGTCTTCCTCTGCGCGCCGGATTCGCGCAATCCCGAAGTCGAGGATCTTCGCCGTCCCTTCGTTCGTCACGAAGACATTCTCCGGCTTGAGATCGCGATGGACGATTCCTCGCTCGTGCGTTGAGGAGAGGGCATCGGCGATCTGCGTTGCGACGCGAAGCAGCATCTCGCAGGAGAGCGGGGTGCTCACTACGTCGCGCAGACTCTTCCCTTCGAGCAGCTCCATCACGATGAACGGCTGGTCATTGTCCTCGCTGATGTCGTGAATCGTGACGATGTTCGGATGGTTCAGCGCGGAGGCGGCGCGCGCTTCCTGCTCGAAGCGGGCGCGTGCCAGGGGAGTGACCGCTCGCGAGCCGCGGATGACCTTGATCGCCACCTGACGTCCCAGCCGTCCATCCTCCGCCACGTAGACCTCCCCCATGCCGCCCGCTCCGAGGGGGCGGACGATGCGGTAGCGGCCGAGAGACGTACCGCTCACGAGCGGACAGTCGGGCGAAACGGAAACCCTCTGGCTCGAGTGCAGATCTGCTTCGGAGAATCTCTCGGTCAGTGCGCGATCATCGGACATGGCAGGTTAGAAACGGCTCCGTGAAACTGAAAATAATGGCGTCGCCGGACTATACCGCGGCCGGTAAAGGGCGACAAGCGGGAGGGGTCGCTCCATCTGGCCGAAGCCTATCCGCCGCGGCTTGGCAAGAACGGATTTCAGTGACCTCTCGCGAGCCGGAGAAGACGCTCCGGCCCCCGAATCGCCGGCGACGATCGGGATCTGAGGCGAGGCGGAGACTCCCGCCCCAGCGTTCCATGCTGGCGCACCCCACAAGGATCGGGTGAACTGAAAGCCGGCGACGGCGGCCGGCCCCGACGAGAGATCCCGCATGAGGCGAAAGGCCGAGCTCGTCGCGGATGCTGCGTCACGAATCGCGAGTCGTTTCATTCGGGCGTGCATCCACGACAAAGTTCGGCCACTTCCCGTGACCGGTGTAAGGGCTGAGCCCGCGCAGTCTATGGATATGGTGTCGTGGTCGTTTGTGTCGTCGTTTCTATCGTCGTCGTTCCGATCGTCGTCGTTCCGGTCGTCGTCGTTCCGGTCACCGTCGTGTCCGTCATCGGTGGGATTCCGATCGTATCGGTCGCCGTCGCCATCGCATCGGTGTCGGTGGCGGTATAGCTCGTATCGGTCCATCCCTCGACAGTCGCCGATGTCTCGGTGGGGGTGATCTCAGTCTCCTCTCGAGCGCGACAGGCGGCAGACATCATCGCCATCACCACGGCAGCTACGAGCAGAAGTGTGAAAAACGGGGTTACTCTGCGATGCCTCATACATTCCTCCAACAGAGCCGTCAACGGGCTCCTTGTTCCCAGTAGAGCCACCGTAGAGTGCAATGTTCGGGCCGGGCGGGCGGGGCTCGGGCTCGGGGCTCGAGGCTCGGGGCTCGGGCTGCGCCATCCGAAGCGAGGAGCGCACGAACGAGCTTGCGAGGATGTTTGCAGCAGAATCGCGCCGCCCGCATTCTCGCGAGAATGGAACGCGGGAGAATTGCGGGCTAGCCTCGCCCCGAAAGCGCCTTCGCCACGACCTTCGGATTCCTTGCTGCGACGCGCAGCAACGCGCGCGCCGGTCCGTCGGGATGGTGGCGTCCTTCCTCCCAACTCTGGAGTGTTCCGAGGCTGATTCCGATCATCGCAGCGAACTCCGACTGAGATTGCTTCAGCTTGTAGCGGATCGCGCGCACGTCGTCCGGGCGCATCGGGGAGCTCGCTTCTCGCACCGCCGCCGCCGGCCTCGTTCTCATCTCTTGTTTCACGCGTCCCTCCAGTCGGGGAGTCAGCTCTTCCCTCATCCAATTTCGGTGCTCCGGCCGCGGAAAGCAAGCTATGGGCCCTGGAGCGCGGTGCAACGAGGCGTCTCAAACTCGGAACGTTGCATCGTAGGGCGCACAGCGGTACGGTGCTCCTCGTAGGGGCGCAGCCCGAGCCTCGAGCCCCGAGCCTATGAGGAGCACGGTAACGCTGTGCGCCCCTACGAGTCCGCTTCACAGTTCTGAGGCAATCTCAATGGACCGCTTTCGATCACCGACCTGACCGAAGCGCCGCACTCGACGCCGCTACCGGCGCGAGATCCGATGCGCCCGTGGCAGATTCCAGGCGGGAGGGTCGAGCTGCGCAAGGGACCCTTCGAAGCGGATCGTCAACGTCCCCGACGAATCGGACTCGTGGATCCATCGCGCCGCGGGGCAACGCACGCTCCCAAACGTCCGGCCGCGAGCAGGACTTTCACCCTCCTTCGATGCGAGGATGCGATCCGTCACTTCGAGGTCGATCAGCAGATTCGCAAACCGGAGGACGGCGCCTCCGAGGCTGGGCATCGATGGCGGATCGACCCCCGGAAACAGTGATGCCGCTTCGCGCAGCATCGATTCGAACGCCGCGACATCGAAGCTGCAGATGTCGTCGAGGGGAAGGGCCTCGATCGCCTCTTCGATCGCGTCGCCCTGGCGGACGGCGGCACGCCGATGCCAGGGGCGGAGAAGAACGTCACGGATCTCTCCTCGCCGCAGAGATTCGAAGATCCCGCCGTCCGGCGTCTGAAGACGCTCGGTGAATACGCGCTCCGCGCCGAGCGCCCGCTCGAGCGACGAGTCATATTCGAAGCGACCGACTTCGGCGTACCAGCGAGGCACTGGCGGATCGAGCTTTCGTGCCACCCCGGCAACGACTCTCGCGCCGGTGATTCCAACGACCTGGGACGGAATCTCGGGCCGCTCGAGAAGCGACCGCGTCACTCGCCACACCGCTTCGAGGTGTCGCCACGCTGCTTGATGTCGATTCGTTCTCGCCTCATCGAGCGCTGCAACCGCGAGCAACTGGAGCACACGCACCTGCCCGAGGAACTTTGGCTGCTCTGGTCCGGAAAGGAGGGAGACATCGAGCGGGAATCTGGGCAGGTCGCTCTCGACGAGAAGCGTGCTGAGATCGCCCAGCTGCTTTCGATGCGAATCGAGGAACTCCGCCAGCTGCACCGGAGGAGGAGCGATGTCATCATCCGCCGTCGTGATCACAGCGCGCAGGTAGTCGCGATGCAGCTCGCGAATCGCGATAAACGGCGCGGCGCGAATCTCATCGGCGCCGCCCTCTCCCTCGATTTCAAGACCGAATGAACGCGCGAGAGCAATCAGTTCACGAGCGGTCTCGTTCATCCCGATCTGTTCGGGATAGAGCGTCTCGAGCTCCTGTTGTCGCTCGATACGATTCTCTCGTTCGAGTGTGGATGCCCTCTCCGACGCAGCCCAGCAGGAGCCCACGACGAGGACGACGAGGATCGATGTTCCGATCACCACGAGTGCAACTCTCCGCATTCGAAGAACCTCCTCCTCACACCTCGAAGACGAGGCTGCAGCAGGTGACTCCTCCCTCGGCTTTCGCCAGCTCACTGGCGTCGACCGTGGCCAGCTTGATCCCCGCCTCCCTCAGTCTTTCTGCCGTTTTCGGATACGACGACGGATAGACGACCAGAAAATCGATTCGAAGAGCATTCCCGGCGAACGGCTCCGAGGGATCGACTTCGATCAGAACGAACGGCTCGAACCGGGAGGCGTCGACCCAGGCGCGGTTGATCAGAAGAGTCCCCTCCCCCACCTCGGTCACGGCGGTTTTCAGGTGAAGGCAGCCGCTCACGGCGACTCCGGTCACATCGTATCCGAGCGGCGCAGCGATCCGCCGCACCTGCTCGATCGCCGCGCTGGTCGTTCTCTCCGACTCGCCGATGAAAATCCGGTGATCGATGAGGAGGACATCGCCTCCGTCGAGCGTCGCCGGCGCGTCGACGGTCCGAAGTGCACGGTAGGGAGCGAGCGCCGTGGCGACAGCCGCAGTCTCCCCCCGGCGCGACTCGGCACCGGGCCTGGTGATGATCGCCAGCTCGTCGAGCACGACGGCGGTGTCTTCGATGAAAACCGCGTCGGGAAACGCGCCGTCTTCGGGGATTGCGACGACGCGGCATCCTGCGATCTCGAGAAGCCGCGCGTACTCCCGATGCTGGGTCGATGCACGCTGGTGATCGATCGGCTCACGATCGAGATGCGTGATCTCGCATCGATCGATGGAGGAGCTGACGTCGCGGGTGATCGCCATCTTCATGGCGTCAGTGTATCCTCTCGAGCAGTGACGGCGGTGCTCGAAGAGCAGCGGAAGATACGCATCGAAGAGAGCTTCGGACGGCAAAAGCTGATGCGAACGATCGGCGCACGCCTCGTGCGAATCGCCGGGGGCGAAGTCGACGTCGAGATGCCGTTCAGCGGCGAGTTGACACAACAAAGCGGTGCTCTGCATGCAGGGATCGTCACCGCTCTTCTCGACACGGCGTGCGGATACGCCGCTTACACGTCGATGCCGGACGATTGCGATGTCGTGAGCGTCGAATTCAAAGTGAACCTGCTCGCGCCCGCCATCGGGGACCGCCTGGTCGCCCGCGCCATCACGCGCCGCTCGGGACGAACGCTGTCGGTGTGCAGCGCAGATCTCTTCGCGGTTCGAGGCGGCGAAGAGACGCTGGTGGCGACGATGCTCGGCACGATGATGGCAGTCAAGCGGAGGGAGTGACCGCAGGGGGCTGTCACCAGGGGCGGGTTCGTCTCCGCGGTCCGTAGGCGAGTGGTCTCGGAGCCGTCGCTGATGCGCGGACCGGCACGACGGGAACGGCGAGGGCGGAAGTTCGCATTGCGAATCCCTCGACTCGGGCCCGCGGGATTCCGCGTCCAAGGAACCGCTCCAGACGATGAAGCGTCGGATAGTCCTCGGGAGTGACGAAGCTGACAGCATCGCCGACGGCATGAGCACGTCCGGTCCTGCCGATCCGGTGGACGTAGTCCTCCGGCTGCGGCGGAAAGTCGTAGTTCACTACGTGCGAGATTCCGTCGACATCGATGCCGCGCGCGGCGATGTCCGTGGCGACGAGCACCCGTACCTCACCCGACTTGAAGCGCTTGAGCGCCTGCACGCGCTGTCCCTGAGTGCGGTTCGCATGCAGCGCGCCGGTCGAGATTCCGGCGGCGACGAGCTTCCTGGCGATCTTGTCGGCGCCATGTTTCGTTCGCGAGAAGACCAGAACGCTCTCCAGAGCGTTGTCTTGCAGCAGATGGATCAGCAGTTCCGTCTTGAGGGCTTTCGGCACCTCGTGGACGACCTGCGTCACCGCCTCGGCCGGAGTCGCGCGCCGGCCGATTTGCACGGTGACCGGCTCGCGCAGGAAATCCTTCGCGATCCGCTCGATCTCGGGCGAGAGCGTCGCCGAGAACAGAAGCGTCTGCCGCTGCGTGGGAAGCGCCTTCACGATCTGGCGGATCGAAGGGAGAAACCCCATGTCCAGCATCCGATCGGCCTCGTCGAGGACGACGAACTCGATGTCGTCGAACTTGACGTATTTCTGATTCATCAGATCCATCAGACGGCCCGGTGTCGCGACGACCAGGTCGACGCCGCGACGAAGCGCATCGATCTGCGGACGCTCGCCGACGCCACCATAGATCGTGGCGAAGTGGAGTCCGACATGGCGCCCGTAGGCCCGAACGTTTTCTTCGATCTGAACGACCAGCTCGCGCGTCGGAGCGATGACCAGCGCACGCATGTGCGGCCGCCGCTGCCCGCCGGCCATCTTTTCGAGCATCGGCAGCACGAACGCCGCCGTCTTTCCGGTGCCGGTCTGGGCGACGCCGACCACGTCGCTGCCGGCCAGAATCGCGGGAATCGCCTTCGCCTGAATCGGCGTCGGCTCGGTGTAGCCGGCTTCGCGCACGGCTCTTGTGATTTTCGGCCCCAGGCCGAGTGAAGCAAATGGCATTACAAAGTCCTTCTTCCTGTTTTCGTTGAGCAATCCACTCTGCAAGAAAGGGGTCGTGTCGACCGTCGAGGTGGACAACTACAGAGGTGAAGCTTACTCGACAACATTCCGTGTCGCCAGTTTATTCGCGCGAGCCAGTTGCCCGATCGCGAGCGCCGTCATTCTGAGCCGCGTCTCGCTCGATCGGTCACATTGGACCGGCGTGGAGATCCCTCGCCTTCCCTCACGCCCACCCGCTTCCAATGACAAACCAGTGTTCATGCGGGTTTTCCGGTCGTCGGGCAGAGGGTCCCTCGCCCAACCGCCCGCTTCCAAATGACGCGGTTTGTCATCACTCTCAGGTTCAGCGCGCGCGCTGTGAAAAGGC
>DATKDP010000097.1:0-8985 GCA_035546335.1 Thermoanaerobaculia bacterium
AGCGATCGGGGTGGATGTAGTACATCCCGCGGGTCTCCCCCCAGATCGTGTTGGTCGGGCACTTGATCTCGCAGACCCCGCACCCGATGCATTTGTCGGTGATGAAATGTGGCATTCGTCGCTACCGTAACAGAGCCGCTCTGAAATGGTCAATGTTGGAGCCCGGAGGCTCGGTGTCTGCCTCGTCGCGTCACCCTCGCTCAGAATGAGGGGAACCCGGCAGCCGTTCCCTACAACAGCGCCCTAGCGCGCATATAATCCGTGCTGATGCCGTCGTCGTCTCCGCTCCTTCTCAGCTTCGCCATCGTCGCCTTCGGCTTCCTCGCCGGGATCATCCCCTTCTTCTTCCGATGGACCCACGCAACCGCCCACCGCTGGATCGCCCTCGGTGCCGGAACGATCCTCGGCGCGGCCTTCCTTCACATGCTCCCGGAAGCCTTCGAGCTCGCCGGCGCCGGAAGCATGATCTTTGCCGTCGGCGGGTTCGTCATCCTCTATCTGTTCGAGCAGTTCTCCCTCAAGCATCCACATCACGAGGAATCGGGCGAGTTCTACGAGATCGGGTTTCTCACCTTCGTCGGTCTGACCATCCACGATCTCGTCGACGGCATCGCCCTCGGATCGGGAGATCAGATTCCGGCGCTCACCCCGGCGATCTTCATCGCCCTGGTGCTCCACAAGATTCCGACGACCTTCGCCCTGTCGCTCCTTCTACTCCACGGCGGTTACCCGCGCCGGCGGATTCTCCTCTTTCTCGCCGTACTCCTCTTCGCCATTCCGATCGGAACGCTGATCTCCGGAGGGCTCATCGCCGGGTTCGGCGAGAACTACGGAGTCACCGTCGGACGGCTGATCGGCTTCTCGGCCGGAACGTTCATCTACATCGGCGCGTACGAGCTGCTGCCGGAAATGCAGCGGACGGCAAAGCCGGGATTCGGCATCGGTTTCTTCTTTCTGATGGGCGTCAGCGTGATGTTCGTTCTGATGCTCGTGCATCCCGTGGTGTGAGTGTGGCCTTCAACCAGAAACCAGAAACCAGAAACCAGAAACCAGAAACCAGAAACCAGAAACCAGAAACCAGAAACCAGAAACCAGAAAAAACAAGCATGAAACTCTCGCGTTGTAAATGACTCTTTCAACGCTCCGTTTCAGCCTTCTGTTTTCTGGTTTCTAGTTTCTGGTTTCTGGTTTCTGGTTTCTGGTTTTGTTTTCGCCTCCACGGCGGGCAAATGCCTCACCGTCGTTCGGCGTAGGCCACCACCAACGGACCATCACCGAAGAGCTGGCGAAGTCGATGCGTCCTCGCGATGGCGCCCAGCTCCGGCGAGGCTCTCTCGCCCACCCAGATGAATCGTCCGCCGGTCTGTCGATCGATCGCTTCGAGGTCGCGCTCGAGCACGGAAGGCGCAACGATCGCACGCCACCCGGGATGCAGCGCCTGTTCAGCCGGGAGCGCATAGAGAGTTGGCGACCAGCCGGCGCCGATCCGACTGGCGATCTCGAGCCAGGCGAAGCTGCCCGCGACGATCGGCATCTCAGGATCGACCTGCCGATGAACAAAGAGAGCGGCCCTGCGAAGCGAATCGGGAGGTGAGGATGCATGCGACAGAATCGTCCAGAGGGAGGTGGTCAATCCGAGGGCGATGAGGGTCGCGATGAGGAGGGGGCGGACCCAGCGACCCGTTCGCTCAATCGCCGCAGCGAGCCAGAAGGCACAGGGGATGGCGAGCACCGCTTCGAACCGGAGGGGGAAGTAGATTCGTTTGCCGGCGAGCGCAAAAGCGATCGCCAGGACGACCGGCGTGATCGTGAACAGAACATAGAGTCTGCTTCGTGACCACTGAAACAGACCAAAAAGGAGAAGTGCCGCGACCAGCGCGGAGGCGAGCATGACCATCCATGGAGGGAGCGGCGGCAGGAAGGGTGACTCGAATCGTCCTGCCACGGAGGCACGGAACAGGGCTGAGGCGGCGTCGCGCCAACTACCCGAAGAGACGTCCATCCATCGCATCGCAGCCGCGGCCGGTTGAACGAAGGCCAGGCGAAATCCGGGGACGAAAAGCAGAAGCAGGAGCGCGGACGCCAGGCATCCTTCAATGATCGATCTCCACGATACGCTTCCGGCCCGCTCGACGGCGCGCTGGTCTCTCCCGCGTCGTGCTGCCAGCGCGGCGTCGACGCCCAGAAGAAACGGAAGAGGGAAGAAGAGGACTCCGTAATAGTGCGAGTAGGCTGCAAGGAGAAGGGCGGCACTTCCGCCTGCGAGCGCACCCATGCGTCCCTCGGCGTGCCATCGGGAGAGCGCGATCATCGCGATGGCAACGAAGGTGCCGCAGAGGGCATACGACCGAGCCTCGGTGGAAAAGTAGAGGTGGGCGGGCGTCACGGCGACGAGCAATCCGGCGATCCATCGTTCGGGACCGAGCCTCTGTTCCCGCAGGAGCGCGATCAGAGCGAGGATCGACACAACCAGCGAGATGGCGCGCGCCGCGTCGATCGACGGGCCCGTGACGGGTCCGGCCAGCTTGACGATCAGGTAGTAGAGCGGGGGACCAGAGTCGTGGCGCAGGGCATCGAGCAGAGCGCCGAAGGGCTTGCGCGCAATCCAGACGGTGAACAGCTCGTCGAAGAAGGGATCGCGAACGAAAGCGAGAACGATGCGGAGAACGACGAACAGTCCGACGACGGAGAGGGAGGCGAGTAGAGCGAACCGTCGCGACGAAGAAGTAGGCGCCGTCTGGCCGTTCACACGGCGAGCAGCTCCGAGATCGTTTTGATCAGATGGGAGGACTGGATCGGTTTGGAGATGTAAGCATTCGCGCCGAGAGCGAGCCCGCGCTCACGGTCTTCCTCCGCCCCTTCGGTCGTGATGATGATGATGGGGATCTGTCTGAGCTGAGCGTTCTGGCGGACGAGAGAGACGAGCTTGAGCCCGTCCATGACCGGCATGTTGATGTCGGTGAGGATCAGGTCGATCTTCTCCCCCGAAAGTTTTTTCAGCGCGTCGACACCGTCGACCGCCTCGATGATGCGTGCATTCTTGAACCGTTTGAGGGAGAACGAGATCAACTGCCTCATCGTGGGCGAGTCTTCCACCACCAGAAACGTCGCATTCTCCACGTTCGCCTACCCGATTCCCTTCACTGTGTCGTCAGCAGATCGAGGAAGCTCTGAATCGTATTCAGCTTCCGTTCGGATTGAGAATAGAGCTTGGATGAAAAGATCGCCGTTGCCGCGTGAGCCGCGAGCAGCGAGAAGAGCTCGTAATCGACGGCGGAGAAGGAATCCTTCTGCTGGAGCAGACGGTAGATCACGATCAGCCCGATCACGTGCTCCTTGATCTTCAGCGGGACGGCGGCGAGCGGTCTGTCGGCCGAGATCGCCCCCCCTTCGATGTCCTGATTGATGTAGTAGCTCTCGCCGGTCTTCGCGACCTTGCCGAGAACACCTTCGCCCAGGCGCGCCGAAAGGCTGTCGATGCCGGGCATGGAATCGGATCCTTCCCAGGCGAGCGCTTTCAATTCGTTGGTCTTCTCGTCGAGAAGGAGTATCGCGAAGGCCTCCGCACCGATCAGGTTGATGACGATTTCCTGAACGATCTGGATGACCTCACGGAAGTCGAGCGTGGAATGAAGCTGATAGCTCGCGACGTAGAGATTGGCGAGATTGTTGTTCTGTTCCTCGATCTCGATGTAGCGGTTCGCAAAGTCCTTGTTCTCTTCTTCGACCTCGCGAAACCTCGCCTGAATCCGCTTGTTCTCCTCGGTGAGCTGCTGCACCTGTTCCCGCAGGCGCTGAACGTCTTCCTGGCCCATGGCGGGTGACGAGCCCGACTCGATCGTGGCGACCCGGTAACGAAGCCGCTGATTCTCGCGCAGAAGCTCTTCCGTGAACTCCTTCCCCTTGTTGAAGAGCTCCAGGAAGTTCTCGGCTTTCTTGTGGACGTCGTCGTTCATGGACACGTTCGGCATTGAATCTAACATATCTCGGCGAGGTTTCTCACCAAGTTTCTCGGCGCGATCGACCCGTTACCGAGGCGTTCACTGCCCTCCCGTGCCGAGACAGAGGCGATTGATCGCCGAAGGGATCTGCGGAAGAGGAAGCACTTCCTCGACGGCTCCCGTCCGGATCGCTTCGCCCGGCATGCCGAAGATGATGGCCGTTGCAGCCGATTCGGCGATCGTTCTGCCGCCCCGTTCCCTCACTCTTCTGATCGCTCCGGCACCATCGTCGCCCATTCCGGTGAGGATCACCGCGATGAGCCGCTCGGCACACGCGGTGCTCGCACTCTCGAACAGCCGATTCACGGAGGGCGCATAGAGATCTTCCGCGGCTCGCCCACGCACTCGGAGGATCAGACGATCGTCGTCGCGCTCCACCTCGCTCTGCAGACCTCCCGGCGCGATGTAGACCGCGCCCGGTCGCAGGACGTCGCGATCCTCCCCCTCTTTCACCTTGTAGCTGGTCAGACGATTCACGCGCTCGGCGAACAGCCGCGTGAACGTCGGGGGCATGTGCTGGGCGATGACGAACGGAACCGGCAGCAGAGGCATCGTCTGAAGCAGCATCTGCAGCGCCGGCGGCCCGCCGGTCGAGCAGCCGATGACGATGAGATCCGCATTGTGCGGCACGTGCGCCGCGACCCTTCCCGTGATGACTCTGCGCGGTTCTTCGTCGATGATGCGCGTCCGGACGTTGTCGATCCGGACGTTGCCGATCTGGCGCACTTTTGCCAGCAGTTCCGCTTCGATCTCTTCGAGCCGCTGCGAGACCCGCCCGCCCGGCTTGGAGATGAAGTCGACCGCACCGAGCTCCAGCGCCTTGAAGACGCTTCGGTCGCTCGAGCGCGACGAGACCGCGATCACCGGAGTCGGCTGATTGGCCATCAGCCAACGAAGAAAGGCGAAGCCATCGAGCACCGGCATCTCGAGATCGAGGGTGATCACATCGGGCTTCTCCCGAAGCACCTGCCTGATCCCGTCCTCGCCGTTGATCGCGGTCGCGACGACTTCGACCTCCCCCGTCGACTGCAGCATACGGGTGAGCGTGACCCTGTTGTAGGCGGAGTCGTCGATGACGGCGGCGCGAATCATGGCGGAATGTTCGGATGGCCGCGATTGCGGCAATCGGACCTCGTTCTTCGCCTGAGAAGATATCAGATGCCCCGGCGCCAGGCATCGACGCCGATCCATGGCGTCCGGCCCGGTGCACGATAGACCACTCCTGGTGCCCCTCCAATCTTGTTTTTGGGAGTGCTTTGCGGCGGCGGTAGCAAATCACCCCCGAAAACAAGATTGGAGGGGCATTAGGAAACGGGGGCGGGCGCGGGACGCCCGCTCTCCCACGGGTGTCGTCTCCGTTCGAGGAACGCATGTTTGGCGGCTGCCGGTCCCGGAAATCAAAGGTATTCCATTCTGTTGTGGGAGACTCGATGCCCGAGCTGCCGGACGTGACCCTCTACCTCGAGGCGCTCGAACCGAGGATCCATGGGATGGTCCTCAGACCTGAGATGGCGGTCCATGGACGCTATGGTGAGCCGTGTCCGGACTGCGGTTCGCCAGTGCAGCGTATCGTCCATGGCGAGAACGAAACGAACTACTGCGCGAGGTGTCAGACAGGAGGACGCCTGCTGGCCGACCGGTCGCTCTCACGGCTGCTCCACGACGATTGGCCGCGGTCACTCGAAGAGCTCGAGGAGCTCCGAAGACGATGAGGGAACCATGAAACCAAACCCGTACTGCTACGAACATCCCCGGCCCGCGCTGACCGTCGACATCGTCCTCTTCCGCAGGCACGGCGGACGAGACGAAGTCCTCCTCGTACGCCGCGCGAAGGAGCCGTTTCGCGGCCGCTGGGCATTCCCCGGAGGCTTCGTCGACGAGAACGAGCCGCTCGAGACAGCCGCCGCGCGCGAGCTGCAGGAGGAGACGTCCCTCGAGGGGATTCGGCTGGCGCAGATCGGCGCGTATGGAGACCCGGGACGCGATCCGCGCGGCCATACGGTGAGCATCGTCTTCATGGGACAGCTGGAGGGTCGAGCCGCGGCGCGTGCCGCGGACGACGCGGACGAGACGGGCTGGTTTGCGGCTGACTCTCCTCCCTCTCTCGCATTCGATCACGATCGGATCCTTCGCGACGCGCGGGCGCTATGGGAACGAAACGCAGAAGGCCCGCGTTGAATCTCAGCGATGCTTCCACCGGAAGTCGATTACGACCAGGCTGTTGCGACCGAGAGCAGGACGAAGCTCGAGAAGCCTCCGCTCTACAAGGTACTGCTTCACAACGACGATTACACGACGATGGACTTCGTGGTGGCCGTGCTTCAGCTCGTCTTCAACCGCGCTCCCATGGAGGCGGTGCAGATCATGCTGCAGGTTCACCGTCAGGGCGCCGGCGTGGCGGGGATCTACACCTACGAGATCGCCGAGACAAAGGTATCGACGGTGACGAGTCTTGCCCAGGCGAACGAGTTTCCACTTCTCTGTACGATGGAAGAATCGGGTGAGGGATGATCACGAAGGATCTGCAGAAGACATTCACCTTCGCCGTGAACGATGCGGTGAGGCGTCGTCACGAATATGTCACCGTCGAACATCTCCTCTACGGACTTCTCCACAATGACGTAGCGATCGACGTGATCCGCAACTGCGGAGGCGATGTCGAGCGCCTCCTCTCCGCAGTCGACGATTTCCTCGACAGAACTCTCGAGCGACTCGACGAGGACGTCGAGGTCCTTCCGGCTAAGACCGCGATGTTTCAGCGCGTGCTGGAGTCGGCGCTGTTCCATGCACGCAGCTCGGGACAGAAGGAGATCAATGCCGGTCACATCATCGCCGCGATGTACGAAGCGGAGAAATCGCACTCGGTCTTTCTTCTGCAGAGTGAGGGAATCACGAAGCTCGATGTCCTCAACTACATCTCCCACGGCATCTCCAGGATCGCCATGCCCGAGCCTCAGCCGGCCGCCGATGACGACGAAGGCGCAATCTCGACGCCGCGGGATCCGCTCGTGGCCTTCACGGTCAATCTCGTCGAGCGTGCGGCGGCGGGGGAAATCGATCCATTGATCGGCCGGACGCCGGAGCTCGAACGGACCATCCAGATTCTCGGGCGCCGCCGCAAGAACAATCCGTTGTACGTCGGCGAGCCCGGTGTAGGAAAGACGGCCATCGCCGAGGGACTGGCTCTGAAGATTCAGGAGGGCGACATCCCCGACATGCTGAAGTCGGCGGAGATCTATGCGCTCGACATGAGTGCCGTTCTCGCCGGGACCAAGTATCGCGGTGAGTTCGAGCAGCGCCTCAAGGGAGTGATTGCCGCCCTTCTGAAGAAAGGAAACGCAATTCTCTTCATCGACGAGATTCACACGATCGTCGGTGCCGGAGCAGTCAGCGGCGGCTCGATGGACGCATCGAACATCATCAAGCCGGCCCTCGCCTCCGGGAAGCTGCGCTGCATCGGATCGACGACCTACGCCGAATACAAGGCATCGTTCGAGCGCGATCGAGCCCTCGCCCGCCGCTTTCAACGGGTCGAGATCGGAGAGCCATCGCTCGAGGAGACGGTCGAGATCCTCGAGGGGCTGAAGGGCTACTACGAAGAGCACCACGGCGTGCAGTTCACGCCGGAAGCCATTCGGCTGGCCGCCGAGCTGGCCGCCAAGTACATCAACGATCGCCATCTCCCCGACAAGGCCATCGACGTGCTCGACGAAGCGGGCGCCCGCGTCCGCATGCTGCCCAGACAGGACCAAACACCGATCATCGAGACGAGCGACATCGAGATGGTCGTCGCGCGCATGGCCAGGATCCCGCCGAAGACGGTGGGCGGCTCTGAGAAGGAGCGCCTTCAGCATCTGGAGCTCGATCTGAAGAAGGTGATCTTCGGGCAGGATCACGCCATCGCTCAGATGGTGAACGCGATCAAGGTCTCGCGCTCCGGCCTGGGGCAGGCTGACCGGCCCGTCGGCTCGTTTCTCTTCTCCGGCCCCACCGGCGTCGGCAAGACCGAGCTCGCTAAACAGCTCGCCCGATGCCTCGGCGTCGAGCTTCTCCGTTTCGACATGAGCGAATACACCGAGCCGCATACCGTGTCGCGTCTGATCGGCGCGCCGCCCGGGTACGTCGGATTCGATCAGGGAGGTCTTCTGACAGATGCCGTCATGCGGACGCCGTATGCCGTCATCGTTCTCGATGAGATCGAGAAGGCGCATCCGAACCTCTTCAACATCCTCCTCCAGGTGATGGACCACGCCACCCTGACCGACAACAACGGCAAAAAGGCCGACTTCCGAAACGTCGTTCTCATCATGACCACCAATGCCGGGGCGCGTGAGATGAGCGAGGCGGGAATCGGATTTCAGGACAGCCGCGGCACGGGAAAAGGGCGCGGAGCGATCGAACGGATGTTCGCCCCCGAGTTCCGCAATCGGCTCGACGCCTGGGTGCCGTTCGATTCCCTCGCTCGGGAGAGCATCGAGCAGGTGGTCGACAAATTCATCGAGGAGCTGCGCCTCCAGCTCGCCGACAGGAATGTGACCATCGAGCTGACGTCCGACGGCCGGCAGTGGCTCGCACAGCACGGCTACGATCAGAAATTCGGGGCGCGACCGATGGGACGCCTCATCCAGTCGAAGATCAAGGAGCCTCTGGTCGACGAGCTTCTGTTCGGCAGGCTGGAACAGGGTGGTCGCGTGGTGGTCGATGCCGGCGAGGGAGAGCTGCTCCTCGCCGTGACCGCGGAGTGAGTCACCGTTCTGCGCGTCATTCCGAACGAGGCGGCGTGCTCTGGATGACGCCAAGTCGGAAGCATTGGACCTGAGGGGAGATCCCTCGCCTCCCCACCCGCCCACCCGCTTCCAATGACAAACCAGTGTTCATGCGGGTTTTCCGGTCGTCGGGCAGAGGGTCCCTCGCCCAACCGCCCGCTTCCAAATGACGCGGTTTGTCATCACTCTCAGGTTCAGCGCGCGCGCTGTGAAAAGGC
>DATKDP010000098.1:0-46672 GCA_035546335.1 Thermoanaerobaculia bacterium
CCTGCGTCTCGGACAACTCGCAAACGGAATCGGTGTACGCAGCCGCGGCTATGTCTCCACGCTCGTCCGGCGCGGTGAGCACCTCCGCGAACGCGATCCCGTCTTCCGCGCCCGGCTCGATTCCTGCTGCGAGCAGTTCCGACCGCCTCCTGCGCGCAGCGTGATGCTCGAGCACTGAGTCACCACATCACTGTCTCGCATTTCGAGCGCGCTCGCAGTGCGCCTTCCCTTGGGCCCACGGTGGGCCCAGGCCCATTTTCGGCCTCGATCACGCTCCCACCCTTCGAACACTCCCGACCTCTCCCTCCGGCAAGCTGAATCTCGATGCACCCCAATCGAGCCGAAACGACTAGTCCGGCGATTTTTGTCAGAAAAACAAAGGTGTGACCCTACTCGCCGGGCCGAGGAAAACGAAGGTGTGACCCTAGGTTCCGGGGCGGAGGTCTTCTTTGCCTTTGCGACTCGCCCACCATTCGAGAAGCACCACGACAGCGAATCCTGCTGTCGCGAGAAGGATGGCCGCGACGACTTCCATTCGCACCGAGCCATTGTCAACGAGATCAGGAAGGATGTTCCGCTGCACGGTAGGCAGGCGGGCACCGTGCCGGTCGAGCACCCAGGCGAGGTCGACCTTCCACGGCCAGACTTTCCGCAGACTGCCGAGCATCAGCCCCGTCAGCATCGCCACCGTCAGGTCGTGATAGTTTCGGAATAGCCATCCGAGAAACTGGGCGAAGGTGACGATTCCGATCGACGCGCCCAGACCGACCCAGAATACCGGAGCGATATCGCGCTGGTTCACGGCGCCGAGAATGTACTGGTACTTGCCGAGCAGCAGGAGGACGAACGCGCCGGAGATTCCGGGGAGGATCATCGCGCAGATCGCGACGGCCCCACTGAAAAAGAGAAACCACCATGCATCGGGAGTCTGAAGAGGTACCAGTCCGACGAGAATGTAGGCGAAGACGAGTCCGGCCAGGAGGGAAAGAACGAGAGGCACGCTCCACCGTGCAATCCGCTTTGCGACGGTGATCACCGAAGCGAGCACGAGACCGAAGAAGAAGCTCCAGACGAAAACCGGGCGGTTGACGAGCAGCCATTCGAGCAGCTGAGCGAGCGTCAGGATTGCCAGCCCGATACCCGCGGCGACCGAGAGAAGAAACTTCCAGTTGAGCACCGCGAGCGCCTCAGCGATGCGAAGGCGGCTGAGCGGACGGAGGAACTGAGGACGACCGACCATCCGGATCGCATCGATCAACTCTTCGTAAATTCCGAGGATGAATGCCATGGTTCCGCCGGAGACGCCGGGAACGACGTCGGCAGCGCCCATACAGAATCCGCGAGCGACGAGTCCAGCGGCTTCCCTCGGATTGCGCGGACGAGGCGAGAAGAGCTCGGTTTGACGATTCATTCGCGTTCGGTCGTCGGATCGATTCACGCGGCCGCGCCGTGGCACTTCTTGTATTTCTTGCCGGAGCCGCAGGGACAGGGATCGTTGCGTCCGACTTTCGGCTCGCGCCGTTTCACCGGCTGCGGCGTCTCTTTCGGAGGAGCCGAGTAGCTCAGACTCTGCCGCGGGATCTCGGGACCTCGAGGTGCCGTTCTCGGCGAGGTGAGCTGTCTGCCTTCGGTGACGATCTCGAGCTTCCAGAGGAACTTGACGACGCGATCCTGAATCCGCTCCATCATCTCCTGGAAGAGACCGAACGATTCGCGTTTGTACTCGATCAACGGATCGCGCTGCCCATAGCCGCGCAGTCCGATGCCCTCTTTCAGGTGATCGAGAACGAGCAGGTGATCCTTCCACTGCGCGTCGATGACCTGAAGGAGGAGATACTTCTCATGCAGCCGCATCATCTCCGGCGTGACCGCGGCTTCCTTTTCATCGTACCGCTTCCGGACGCCGGCGATCAGATCCTCGACGATTGCTTGTTTCCCCATCGAGTCAGGGTCGAGACCGAGGGTTCTGAGATCGAAGCCGAAGAAGTCGAAGAGCTCGGCGTTGAGCTCGTTCGCATTCCACTGCTCTTCTTTCCCCTCGGGGAAGTGGGTGTCGACGAGATAGGCGGCGATGTCTTCGGCGGCATTCAGGATGTAGTCACGGCCTTCGCGCCCTTCGAGGATGCTCCGTCGCAGCGTGTAGATCGATTCCCGCTGCTTGTTCATGACGTCGTCGTATTCGAGCAGATGCTTGCGCATCTCGAAGTTGCGTCCTTCGACCTGTTTCTGGGCGCGCTCGATCGCTCGCGTGACCATCCGGTGCTCGATCGGAACACCCTCCTCCATGCCGAGCCGCTGCATGAGACCGGAGATGCGGTCGGAACCGAAAATGCGCATCAGGTCGTCTTCGAGCGACAGGTAAAAACGCGATGACCCGGGATCTCCCTGACGACCGGCACGACCGCGCAGCTGATTGTCGATCCGGCGTGACTCGTGACGCTCGGTGCCGACGATGTGCAGCCCACCGACTGAGACGACCTCGTCGTGGACGGCTCCCCATTCACTTTGGATCTGTTCCTCGATGCGCGCGCGCTCGGCAGGGTCTTCGACCTCGCGGGTCTTCTGCTGGGCGAGAAACTCGGGATTCCCGCCGAGAAGGATGTCGGTGCCGCGTCCCGCCATGTTGGTGGCGATGGTGACCGCACTCTTGCGGCCCGCCTGGGCGACGATCTCCGCTTCGCGCTCGTGGTATTTCGCATTGAGAACGACATGCTGAACCCCTTCGCGCTTGAGCATCGACGAGAGCCGCTCCGACTTCTCGATCGAGATCGTTCCGACGAGAACCGGCTGCCCTTCCTCGTTTCTCTCCTTCACCTCATCGACGATGGCGCGAAACTTCTCGTTCTCGGTGCGATAGATCAGGTCGGCACGATCATCACGGATCATCGGCTTGTTCGGCGGAATCACCGCGACGTCGAGGTTGTAGATCTTGTAGAACTCCGCGGCCTCGGTCTCGGCCGTTCCGGTCATTCCCGCGAGCTTCTCGTACATCCGGAAGTAGTTCTGGAATGTGATCGTTGCGAGCGTCTGGTTCTCCGCTTCGATCTTGACTCCTTCCTTCGCCTCGACGGCCTGGTGGAGCCCGTCGGACCATCGCCGGCCGGGCATGAGGCGGCCGGTGAATTCGTCGACGATGATCACCTCGCCGTCCTTGACGACGTATTCGACGTCGAGCTTGTAGAGCGCGTGCGCGCGAACCGCCTGGTTCACATGGTGAATCAGGTCGATGTTTGCAGGGTCGTAGAGGTTTTCGACTCCGAGCAGCTTCTCGGCGTGGACCACACCCTCTTCGGTGAGCACGGCCGTATGCTGTTTTTCGTCGATCTGAAAGTCAGATTCGGCGCGCAGTCGCGGAATGATGCGATCGACCGCGTAATATTTGTCGACCGACTCCTCGGAAGGGCCGCTGATGATCAGAGGGGTGCGCGCCTCGTCGATCAGAATCGAATCGACTTCGTCGACGATGGCGAAGACGTGACCTCGCTGCACCATCGCCTCGAGATCGAACTTCATGTTGTCCCGCAGATAGTCGAAGCCGAACTCGTTGTTGGTGCCGTACGTGACGTCGGCTCGGTAGGCCTCCTGGCGTTCGCGGTCGCCGTGCCCGTTCTGGATCACGCCGACGGTGAGTCCTAGGAAGCGGTAGAGCCGCCCCATCCACTCGGCGTCCCTGCGGGCGAGGTAGTCGTTGACCGTGACGACGTGAGAGCCGCGACCGGTGAGGGCATTCAGATACACGGCGAGGGTGGCAACGAGCGTCTTTCCCTCGCCCGTTTTCATCTCCGAGATCCGGCCATTGTGCAGCACCATGCCGCCCATGAGCTGGACATCGAAGTGGCGCATGTTCAGGACGCGCTTGCCCCCTTCACGGCACACCGCGAACGCCTCAGGCAGCAGCTCGTCGAGCTCGGCCTTCAGATTCTCGCGCGCGACGCGAACGGCGCCTTCATCCACGGGCGTCTCGCCCTTCGCCGCTTCGAGCTCGGCAACCGGTGCCCGAAGCCGTTCTCGAAATTGGGTGGTTTTCTGTCGCAGAGCGTCGTCGCTCAGGGCGCTGGTCTCCGCTTCCAGGGCGTTGATGCGCACGACGATCGGAAGCATTCGCTTCACGTCACGCTCGTGCTTCGATCCGAAGATCGCAGTCAGGACCTTGTTGATCATGAAAAAACTTCCTTCTTCCCCCGCCCTGGGGGGGCGGAATCGGCTCGCTCGGCCGCGCTGGAACGGTCCAGCACTTCGGAAATCGATCCCGGGCGGAAAAATTTCAGGCAGCCGGCAACCGCCGGAGCTCGCCGGATGGCCGATACAACGCCGCACCGGAGACGAAATTCCGGCTCTCGCGCCATGGTGCGGGCATCCTGTACCCTGTCACGTCGAAATGCAGAATCGCTCCGTCGAACAGCTTCGGGACGAGCTGAGAAATCTCGGCTACCTCTCCCATGGGATCGAGAAGTGGTTTGCCCTCGATCCGTGGAGCTCGCGCGCGTTCTGGACCGAGCTCGTCCTGCTGGCAGCGAAATCCGCCATGCTCCTGGCTCCACTCATGACGCTGCCAGCGGTTGCGATCATGCTCCTTCGCAACCGGCCGGTCGGCGCCCGGGAGACTACCGCGCTGATCGCGCTCTACGGCGCGACAGCATTCGTCATGCTCTTCACAGTCGTCATCGTCACCGCTTTTCTGCTCAAGCTCCGTCCCGCGATCGGTGTCGACTCTCCCAGGATACTCAATGCCCTCGCCCTCGTCGCGGCCGGAGCCTGCGCTCTCGGAATCGCAGGGTGGTGGTCTCGATTCGATCGCCCTCCGGCGCTTCTCGAGCTCCTCGTCGGGCTTGCCGCCCTCCTTCTCTTCTTCGTCGTCGCCGTGATCGCGTTGGCCGCAGCGTTTCTTTCATTCTCGATCCACGAGGCTCACCGGATACCGTCCGTGCCCCGGTCGTCGAGGAGCACATCGATCTTCATCGCGACAATCATCATTTTTCTCGCTCTTTTGGCGCTGACCACGCCATCGGAATCACGTGAACCGCGGATGCCGCCGTCCCAGGTCGTGGTCTCGCCGAATGACACGAAGATCGCCCTCCTCGCCGTGGACGGCCTCACTTGGGAAATCCTGTCGGCAAACGGCGAGCTCGAGGCGTCCTTTCCGTACCGTCGACAGATTCCGTCTTCGGGAGGCTCGTCATCTCCCGAACGGTGGGCTTCGATCGCGACAGGAACTCCGCCGGCGGCGCACGGTGTCCATGGAGTGGACGGAGTCCGCATTCGCGGGAGCAGTCATTTGCTGCAATCGGTCTCGGGATGGGACTTGGTGCTCAGAAATCTCGCGGAGGCCACCGGAATCGCCGTCCGGCAACCGCTGCCGCCGACGGCTCGAAGTCGCGACTACGTCTGGGAGATCGTCGCCGGCCGCGGCGTTCCCGCTGCTGCAGTGAACTGGTGGGCCTCCGAGTCGGTGGGCAGTCCCAACCTGATGGCCATCAGCCAGGGGGAGATCTTCCGTGCAGACCTGCGAGGAAGCAACTCGAGCCCTGCCGATCTCGCAGTCGACATCGACCGCAAAGCGACTGCAGCGGTTCTCGCAGCCATCGAGCAGCGGCGGCCGCGACTCGTCGCCCTCTTCCTTCCGGCGCTCGACATCCTCCTGAACCGCCTTTCACTCGAGGCCGGGGAGCAGTTTCCCCGGCTCGTCGTGATCACCGAGGCGCTCGCCGGGACGGCAGCCGAGCTCAGGAGTGAAGGCTATCAGCTCATTCTGGTCGGCACACCTGGGGATAGCCAGACCGGATCCGCTGTGATCGCATCGACGTTGGAGCTCTCGCCCGGTCCTGCAACTCTCTACGCCGTGGCGCCGACAATTCTTCATCTTGCCGGCTTTCCTTCCTCGGAAGAAATGCCCGGGCGCTCGCTTCTTCCCACCCCACCTCCGGAGCGCATCACGTCCTACGGCAGCCGGCTGGCTTCCAGGGAAGCGGCTCCGATCGACCGGGAGTACTACGAGCAGCTGCGAGCGCTGGGATATCTGAGGTGAGACGGGCCAAAGGGTCACACCTTCTTTTTTCGCCAGCTTGAGGGGTCACACCTTCTCTCTTCTTGGAAAAAGCGAAGGTGTGACCCTAGCAAGAAAAGGAAGGTGTGACCTCCAGCCCCGATCCACGCGAAAAAGCGAAGGTGTGACCCCACGCGCCCGTGTCTCCAGTCTCCAGCCTCTCATTCCCGCCAGAGCCGCTGCGCAGCTTCGAAATCGCTCCGCCCGTCGCCGCGAAGAATCCGCTCGACGATCTCGATGAGCTGCCGGATGGCGCCGTCGAGATTCTCCCGATTCGCTTCGATGACCGGCTCCCACACTTCGCGACTGCTCTGGGCAAGCCGGAGGAAGGTCTGGAGTCCGGAGCCGAAGTAGTCGCGAAGTGCGTCCTCGTCCTTCGCGATCAGTGCGCCGAGAGCGGTCGACAAAACCTGCGGCAGGTGACTCGTCAACGCAATCGCGCGATCGTGCTCCTCCGGGTCGGCGAGCGTCAGCCGGGCGCCGGCATCAGCGACGAGCCGGCTGATGCGAGGATCGGACGCAGCACGATCAACGAACCAGACCCTCCCTTCGAAGAGATCGGAGCGTGCCGAGCCGAGACCACGCTGATGCGATCCGGCGAGCGGATGACCGGCGACGAACGAAACACTCCCGCCGGCGGCTCGCACGAGAGGCGCCATCACACTGCAAACCGAGGTTACGATCGCGCCACTACTCGCTGCTGCCTCCTCGAGAAACCGGACAGCGACGTCGACCGGTGTTGCCAACACGATGATCTCGTCTTTCGACCACTCGATCGCTTCCCGTCGCTCATCCGCAGCCATGCGGACAAGGGCCTGCTCGAGGGTGACTGCGGGATCGACGAAGGCGACCTGCCACCCGCGGCGGCGCAAAGCCATTCCCAGTGAGCCTCCGACGAGGCCGAGTCCGACGATGAGTGCCTGCATCAACCACCTACTCTCGGACCATCAGAATCAGCGTCCGATCGACAATCTCCCCGGCAAAAACGTCGTGATACGGCCGCTGAATGTTCACGCGCGGCAGGTTCCGCTGCGAGGCGACGTAGGCGCCACGATACGGCCCCACTGCTTTCGATACATCCGACTCCATTCCCAGCTTCTCGAGGATCGGTTTGACGGCCGCCGCATCGGTCGCAAGATCACCGCTGGTGTAGTAGGCGAGCGGGCGAATCGAGCTGAAATTCGCCGCTTCGTTCGCAGCAATCTGCGGATAGCCGTAGCGGGAGGCATAGAAACGCGCCACATCCTCGATGCTCGCGTCGGTGTCGTAGACGGCCATGGGGGGCGCTTCAGTCGCCTCAGGCTGCATGGCGAAGTGCGCTCGGCGCAACAGCTCGGTCTGCGCCTGGAGGAATCTGGAGCCCGGAAAGACGTGAAAGTTGTAGGCCTGAGCCTGGACATCGGCGGACTCGTACTCCGACAGGGGCGCGAGCTCCGCCTCCTTGCGACAGGCCGTCGACACCAGGAGGATCAGAAACAGAAGAAGCATCAATCGGTTTCGCATTGTTCGAACATCCTCTAATTCGTTTTCTCGATCTGCAGATATTCGATCGCCGCGGCCCCGACGATCTCTTCGAAACGCTGGCAGTAGCTTTTCACGGCGCCGACGGGCTCGTCGAGGAATATCCGCTCGATGCGGAAGAGCGGCACGAACATCGTCACCAGATCGAGATTCTGATCCTCATTGCGCGCAAGCTGCCGCACCCAGTCGTCGAACGAGTCGAGATTGATTCCGCGCAGAGTCACACCGACCGGTGAGAGCGACTGCAGAATTCCCCAGAACTTCTCCTTCGGGTTGACCAGATTGAGAATGACCGCGGCCTGGGCGTCGAAGCCTTCCATCATTCGCCCTCCCCCTTCTCGCTCAGCTCGATCAGCACCCCGCCCGCCGTCGCGGGGTGGAGAAATGCGACGCGACAACCGTGAGCCCCTTCGACTGGCGCCTCGTCGACCAGGCGGTACCCCTCTCGCTTCAATTTCTCGAGGTGCTCTTCGATCCGATCCACACGAAAGCAGACGTGGTGGATCCCTTCTCCGCGCTTCTCGATGAACTTCGCAACCGGCGAGTCGGCGGAAGTCGGCTCGAGCAGTTCGAGATTCGAGTCGCCCACCGAAAGAAACGCCGTCTTCACCCGCTGACTCTCGACCGTTTCGACATGATCGATCCGAAGACCGAGCGCTTCGTAGATCCTCGCAGCGTCCAATGATCGAACCGCGATTCCGATGTGATCGAGTTTCACCGGCAAGCGAATCCTCCGATCCAACGTACCGTCCGGAGTGTTTCTGCAGAACGCCTACACTCCGCGGACATCGGCACCCCAGATGTGTTTGTGAAGCTGAGTTTGAAACCGTGCAGGGACACGATCCTCGAGCATCCATTCGGCGAGCGTTTTCATTCCCAGCTCACCCCAGACGGGCGAGAAGAGGAGACGCCGCTCTTCCAGCCCGTGCTGCGCAATGATAGCGCGGGCCCATTCGTAATCGCGCCTGCCGGCGATGACGAACTTGATCTCGTCGTGCTCGCGAAGCAGTCCGAGGTTCGACCATAGATTCTTCTCCGACTCGCCCGATCCGGGACACTTGACGTCGAGAATCAGCCGTGCGCGCCGATCGAGCGGCTCGATGTCGATCGACCCCGAGGTCTCGATGAGCACCTCGAGCCCTTCGTCGCAGAGGCGCGTGATCAGCTCGAAACTCTCCTTCTGGGCCAAAGGCTCCCCCCCGGTGAGCTCCACCAACGGACAGCCGTAGGCTTTCACCCGCGCCACGATCTCTTCGAGATCCATCTTCTCGCCGCCGGTGAACGTGTACTCCGAATCGCACCAGCGGCAACGCAGATTGCAGCCGGTGAGCCGCACGAAAGCACACGGAAGTCCGGCAAAGGAGGACTCTCCCTGGATGGAATGGAAGATCTCAGTCACGCGGAGCGTCGGCATAACGAGTCGGATCGGCGACGGCAGCCTCGAGGAAGCCGCGACGGCGAAGAATGCAGGAATCACAATGCCCGCACGCCAGCCCCGATTCCACAGGGTCGTAACAGGAGTGCGTCAGCGAGTAGTCGACACCGAGGCGCGTCCCGGTGCGGATGATCTCGGCCTTGGTCATCTCGAGCAGCGGCGTGACGAGTTGGGGCGCCCCCCGCTCGACACCGGACCGCGTGCCCGTTTCGATCAGTCGACGGAACGCCTCGATGAACGCGGGCCTGCAATCGGGATAGCCGCTGGAATCGAGAACGTTCACTCCCAGCCACATCTCATCGGCTCCTCTGACCTCGGCGAGCGCCAGAGCGATCGCGAGAAAGATCGTGTTCCGGGCCGGCACATAGGTGACGGGAATCCCCTCGTTCCCCAGCGCATCCTTCGGAACATCGATCTCATCGGTCAGCGCGCTTCCCCCGAAGATGCGGAGATCAAGGGGGAAGATCAGATGCTCGGCGGCGCCGAGCGACCGGGCCACGCGACGTGCCGCATCGAGCTCGATGCCGTGCCGCTGCCCGTATTCGAAGGAAAGGGCGATCGACTCCCGCCCGGCACTCCTGGCGAGCGCGAGAACCGTGGCGGAATCGAGGCCGCCGCTCAAAAGGATTACCGAGCGCATGATGATCCGGCGAATAGCGTACCGACATCGGCCGCCGCGTCGTTCTGCATCGATGATCGTATTCTCGACCGCCGGCCGGCTGGCGGCAACAGTACAATACGCCGCTGATGCCCAAACCGTCCGTCTACGACATTCTGAACAAAAAACGCCGCGGTGAGGCACTGACCGATTTCGAGATCACCGCGGTGGTCACCGGGTTCACCTGGGGCGGCATCCCCGACTACCAGATGTCCGCCCTGCTCATGGCGATCGCGATCCAGGGAATGACCACCCGGGAGCAGGCGGCGCTCATGCGAGCCATGCTCGAGTCGGGCGAGCGGTGGAATCTGCGAGCGCGATTCGACTTTCTCGCCGACAAGCATTCCACGGGAGGAGTCGGCGACAAGGTCTCGCTGGCCCTCGCACCGTGGGTCGCGAGCTGCGGCATCCACATCGCCATGCTTTCCGGGCGTGGGCTGGGGCACACCGGCGGGACTCTCGACAAACTCGAGTCGATCCCGGGCTTCAACGCTCATCTGACGCGTGACGAGATCGAGCGCTGTCTCGCGGACGTTGGCTGTGCGATCACGACCTCGACCGAGGGAATCGCTCCGGCCGACAGAAAACTCTACGCCCTTCGCGACGTCACCGGCACCGTTGAATCGATTCCTCTGATCACCGCCTCGATCATGTCGAAGAAGCTGGCGCTCGGTCCGAGCGCTCTGATCCTCGACGTAAAATGCGGCGCGGGCGCGTTCATGAAGAGCGAAGACGAAGCTCTCGAGCTGGCGCGCTCCCTCCTCTCCGCCGCAAGGGGAACGGGAACGACGGCGGAAGCGCTGGTGACACGAATCGACGCCCCTCTCGGGCGCGCCGTCGGGAATGCGAATGAGGTCATCGAAGCGATGGACATCCTGCGGGGCGACGGCCCCGAGGATGTCACTACGCTCGTCCTCGCGCTGGCAACGCGGATCCTCGTCATGTCGGGGAGGTTCGACGAGAGCTCCGCACGGACGACCCTCGAGGAAGCCGTCAGATCCGGCAGAGCGATCGAGCATGCTCGGCGCTGGATCGAAGCGCAGGGGGGCGACGCGGAAGTCGTCGATCATCCCAAGCGCCTTCCGTCCCCTTCGCGTACGCTCGAGGTGAAGGCAGCGCGCAGCGGGTACGTTCACGCCATCGATCCGTATGGTGTCGGAATGCTGGCGATCCGTCTCGGAGCGGGGCGGGAGAAGAAAGAAGATTCGATCGACTATGCAGCCGGCATCCTCTTCGAGCGAGTGACCGGCGATCGCGTCGCAGCGGGAGACACGCTCGCGCGCGTTCAGATCGGGAGCCGCGAGGTCGAGGAGGCGGACGAGCTGAGCGCGAAGCTGGCCGATCTGATCCGGATCGACAATCTCGCTCCGGAAAGGCGCCCCTTGATCGTCGAGCATCTCACCGGCACACCATCCGAGGGAAGGAGGTCCAATGAGGGGCAACCGGGCCATCGTCCTCGTCTGTGATTCCCTCGGTGTCGGCGAGCTGCCCGACGCCGCCGACTTCGGTGACTCCGGCGCGGATACTCTCGGGCACATCCTGAGCGAGGCGCGGCCATCGCTGCCGGTGCTCGAGCGTCTGGGACTGCTCCACACGCTCGCACGTCCGGCGAGCGATCTGACGCCCATCGGCGCCTTCGGCAGAATGAGGGAAGTGTCGGCTGGCAAGGACACCACCACGGGGCATTGGGAAATGATGGGGCTGATCGTGGAAGAGCCCTTCCGGACGTATCCAGACGGATTTCCTCCAGAGATCATTCGCGAATTCGAGGGGCGAATCGGACGAGAGACCATCGGCAACAAGGCGGCTTCCGGGACGGTGATCCTCGACGAGCTCGGTGAGGAGCATATGCAGAGCGGATTTCCGATCGTCTACACCTCGGGCGATTCCGTCTTTCAGATCGCCGCGCACGAAGAAGTCATCGCACCGGAGGAGCTGTGGCGGATCTGCGCGGTGGCGCGCGAGCTGATGCGAGGCGAGCACAACATCGGCAGGATCATCGCACGTCCATTCGTCGGGGCGCGGCGAGGGGGCTTCCAGCGCACGGCCAACCGGCGCGACTTCACCGTAACACCCACGGGAGAGACCGTCGTCGAGCGAATTCATCGAAGCGGGAAAAGGGTCGCCGCAGTAGGAAAGATCGCCGACATCTTCGATCGCATCGGGATCGACGAAGAGATCCGCAGCGAATCGAACTCCGACGGAATGGCGAAGACCGCGGAGCTGATCCGCGATTCCGACGCGGCGCTGATTTTCACGAATCTCGTCGACTTCGACTCGAAATACGGCCACCGGAACGATGTCGCCGGATACGCAGCAGCGTTGGAACGATTCGACACCGAGCTCGGACCGTTGCTCGATCTTCTTCGTCCCGACGATCTTCTCTTCATTACCGCCGATCATGGTTGCGATCCGACCGACGTATCGACCGATCACACGCGCGAGTACGTCCCGCTGATCGTGACCGGCCCATCGGTTCGCGCCGGAATCGATCTCGGCACACGCTCCACGTTCGCCGATCTCGGCTGCAGCGTCGCCGAGCACGCAGGCGTCTCCCCGGAAGGCTTCCCCGGCACGAGTGTCCTTGCGGAAATCCGCGCCTCGCGACTATAACGGAGCTGAAAAGGGGGAACGATGCCATTCGCTACGAGGTGGGCTGGTCGTGGGGGGGTGCACCGCGACGCGTCTCGAAACGCCGAACCGCTGGCGGACATCGCGAAGGCGCAGAGCGTGCGGCCGACACCCCCGCTCGGCGGAAGCGACAAGGGTGAGAGGAATGAGCGTTTCGGGCGTGCGCTATGGGCCTCGGCGCTCGCCATGCTTCTGACGGCGACGCTGGGCGCTCAGGAATCGCCGGCCGAGCGCGTTTTCGAAGATGCAAAAGTGATCGCGCGCGTGATCGAGGTCGGTGGAAAGGATACGCCGCGCGATCTTCTGGAGAAGATCCTCGCCGAAGACATCGAGCTCTTGAGGGGACGCCGCGACGACGGAACCTACCAGCACGCTCATCATGCGCAGCAGGAAGGGGGGAGACGAAAGGAAGGGCTCGGCGTGGCGGGCGAAGGGAGGATCTCGCGACAGCAGATCACCGGCGCGTTCGTCTACCGGCTGATGATCGAGTCGCCGAGCCGCCGCTATCTCGTCAGGCGAAACAGGCGAACGTTCATCGAACGGGTGGAGCTGGAGCTCACGCCGATCGAGGGACCGATCCGGAACGAGACGATCGAGGTGGCGAGCTGGATCGAGCCCGGGAGCCGGAGAACATTCGACTTCGACGAGGTAGTCCGGAAGGCCCGGGCAACGGTCTACGCCAGAACCGACGAGCGCGGTGGAAGCGCCTCTCTCGAGATCATTCTGCTCGAAGCGCGCGTCGTCGATAACACCGACAGCCCGTGGTACCTCGCGGTGCAGAATGCGAAACTGCTCGAGCAGAGCCTGAAAAAAGGAGATCTGGCCAATGCTCGGACGACAGCGAACATGGTCATGTCGTCTCTTCGTGACCACCTCCCGCACCAGGCGCCCGCAGCGTCGGCAGTCGAGCCGCCCGGCATCGCAGAGACCCCTGAGCCGATGAGCGGCGGACGTCTCGAGCCAACGCCGCAGATCGAGATCTATTTCGAGTTGCAGCAGATCCAGGATCTTCTGACGGGGACCGAGAGCGAGAGGAGGGAAGGGATGGACAAGCTCCACCAGCTCGTTCGCCGGCTGCGGCCGTTGCGGTGAGCGAAGATTCCGATCCTCGGCCCGGTGACGGGCGACACGGCAAGCCATTGGCAGCAGTCATCGTTCGCGCCAGGGGCCGGACATCGGAATCGGAATGTCCAGCCACAAACTCTTCAACTGCAAAGTTTTGGAATTAAAGATGGCAGAACCTTGTTCGCGGATTCGAGGCCGGGTTTTTTCCCAGCAGTGCGGCAACTGGCGCGACTTCCTCCCCAATTTCTCATGCGACACAGCGTGTCGCTGAGTTTGACCCGCAGCCCCGGTTGCCATAGAATGCCCCGGCTAACTTGCACAAAGGAGTGAGGCTTGTCTTTCAAAGTCGGCGATAAGCTCGTCTATCCTAACCATGGTGTCACTGTCGTCGAACAAATCGGTGAATCGGTCCTCGCGGAATCGAATACCTGCTATCACCTCCGTCTTCTCGCGAACGACTCCCGCCTGATGGTTCCGGTCGCCAACACCGACCGAGTCGGCCTGCGGCGGCTTTATCCTCAGAAGGAGATCAAGAGTCTGCTCACCGCTCTCGAAAAGAAAGAGAGCAAGACTCACTCCGACTGGAAGGGCAGGTATCGCGAGAACCTCGAGAGGATGAAGACCGGCAGGCTCGAAGACGTGGCCGATGTCCTCAAGAACCTCGATGAGGTTCAGAAGCGGAAGAGCCTTTCGTTCCGCGAGAAAAAGATGTACGACCGCGCCAAGTATCTGCTCGTCTCCGAGATCGCGATCGTCAAGAACATTCCCGAGACGGAAGCGGAGAACCTCGTCGAGCGCTGCCTGAGCAAGGCGGAGAAAGAGCTCGTCGGACATTAGTCTCGCAATCCCCGGGGCGGGTTTGAACCGATCAGGTCAAAAACCGGGCGGTTGAAAACCCGCCCTCCGGGGGCGCGGGCTTCCAACCCGTTCTTTTCGTCGATATCCCTTCCGATTCGTGCCGATGTCAGCCACATCACGACTCCCTGACTGGATTCGCGACAAGAAGCTGAACCTCAGCGAGCTTCACGTCATCAAGTCGCTTTTTCGCGAAAAATCCCTGCACTCGGTCTGCGAATCGCTCGCTTGTCCGAATCGCTCGGAATGTTTTTCCCGCGGTACGGCGACATTCATGATCCTGGGGGATGTCTGCACGCGAGCCTGCGGGTTCTGCAACGTCACGACCGGCCGGCCGTACGCCCCTCCATCTCCGGAGGAACCGCGGTCGGTGGCCGAGACGGCAAGCGCAATGCAACTGCGACACGTCGTGGTGACATCGGTCACGCGCGACGACCTTCCCGACGGTGGAGCGATGCAGTTCGTCCAGACCATTCGCGCCCTTCGAGCCGAGCTGCCCGAGGTGGCGATCGAAGTCCTGACGCCCGACTTCCACGGAAACCTCGAGGCGGTCGCCGCGGTCGCCGCAGCTCGCCCCGACTACTACAATCACAACGTCGAGACCGTTCCCCGCCTCTACGATCACGTGCGCCCCGGATCGCGATTCGATCGATCGATCAGCCTTCTCCGGCATGTCAAGCACCTCGACGATCGGATCATCACGAAATCGGGCTTCATGCTCGGCCTCGGGGAGACACGCGACGAGGTGATCTCCGTCATGGAACGCCTGCTCGAGGTGGGATGTGAGATTCTGACCATCGGACAATACCTTCAGCCGAAGAAGGAAAAACTCGACGTCGTCGAGTATGTCCATCCGAGTGTTTTCGAAGAATATCGCCGGATCGCCGAAGCGCTCGGTTTCGCCGCCGTCTTCTCCGGCCCCTTCGTCCGATCTTCGTACATGGCCGATCTCGTCGGCTCGCTTGCCAGACCGTCGCGATTCCTCTAGCCTCGAAGGCGATGAGGCACCGACCGAATGCCGGCGAGCGAGAGCGGCCTCGCACGCAGTTCTTCACCACCTATCTGCCGATATACCTCGATTATCTCGTCGTGGAGAAGGGCCTCGCGCGCAACTCCGTCCAATCGTATGCCACCGATCTGACGAGCTTCGGTCGCCATCTCGCCGCCCGGGAGGTCGAGCTCGAAAAGGTCGAGCGGATCGACATCGTCCGTTACTTTCAGTCGCTGCGGTCCGGAGGCATTTCCGCCCGCTCGGTCGCTCGGGCTCTCGCGGCGATTCGCGGATTGTTCCGATTTCTCGCTGCCGAGAGCCACCTGAAGCTCGATCCGACCGAGAACATCGAGAGTCCGAAACTGTGGTCGAACCTCCCTAAGACACTGCAACCGAACGAGATCGAGGCGCTGCTCGCCGCTCCCGACTCCGCTACAGCCGCGGGATGCCGCGACAAGGCGATGCTCGAGCTGCTCTACGCGACCGGTCTTCGCGTGAGCGAGCTCGTCAGAGTCCGGCTCGACGATCTCGTTCTCGACGCCGGCTTTCTCCGTACGATCGGCAAGGGGTCGAAGGAGCGAATCGTGCCTTTCGGCGATACGGCCTGTGCGGCGGTCGTCTCCTACATCGAAAGCGCGCGTCCCGCGTTCGACAAACATGGTGATTCCACTCTCTTTCTCTCGATTCGGGGTCGCGGCTTCTCCCGCCAGTCGGTGTGGATCAAGATCACGAAGTACGCGAGAGACGCCGGGATCAGGGCGAAAATCTCACCACACATGCTTCGGCATTCCTTTGCAACGCATCTTCTGGAGAACGGGGCTGATCTCCGCTCGGTGCAGATGATGCTCGGCCATTCGGACATCTCCACGACCCAGATCTACACGCATGTGTCGAAGGCGCGGTTGCAGCAGCTTTACGAGAAATACCACCCGCGGGCATAATCGAGCGGTCGAAGCCGGTTCCATAGCAACTGAGATGCGTGCTCGAAACGTTTTCATCGGCGTAGCCCTCCTTTTCGGCCTGGCGCCGCTCGCGAGAGCGGACATCGTCCTGCTGACCAACGGCCGTTTCGTCAAGGCGCCGTCGTACACGGTCACCGAGGGGGAAGTGCTGATCTCGCTGGCGGACGGCGGAAGGATCCAGCTGCCGATTCATCACGTCGAGAGGATCGTCGACGACGAGATCATCGTTCTCGACGGCACCACCGAGCGTCCGGCGACCATCAGCGGAGTCTTCCCGCAGAGATCGTGGCGCTTCGATGAGACGAGACGGCCTCTGTTCGCTTCCGGTTACGATCCGATCATCCTGGCAGCAGCCCGCAAGTTCGATGTGGACGCCGCCCTCGTCTCCGCGGTCATCAAGGCAGAGTCCGACTACAGGCCACGTGCCGTCTCCCACAAAGGTGCCCGAGGTCTGATGCAGCTCATGCCGGCCACGGCGCTCCGGTTCGGCGTCACCGATTCATTCGATCCGGAAGCCAATATCCATGGCGGCACCCGCTATCTCCGCTGGCTCCTCGGGAAGTTCGAAGGAAACGCCGACCTCGCCGTGGCGGCCTACAACGCCGGCGAAGGGAACGTGTTCAAATACAACGGAGTTCCACCGTTCCGCGAGACGGTTCAGTACATTCACCGCATCGCACGCCATCTCGAGCGCTTCGAAGCACAACCCTCATCCTCGTCGAATCAGGTCGTCGCGCGGTAGCAGGGTTCCTCGTGGGGGTCGGGCGTCCTCGCCACGACCGCGATGGCAGTCCTCGCCATCGCTGGCAGGGCCCAGAGGCCCGACATGAAAAACCGCGCTGCTCTTTCACATTTTCCTGGCACCCCTGCCGGGGTGCTCAGATTGCGATGTCGGGCCTCGCCGACCGGTGGTGGCGCTCCGCGCTCACCACCGGCTATGTTCCGGTATCCCTTCGGGATGCTTGGGAATCGCGGGCCACTCGCGCTACGATCTCTTCCTCGGCCGGTGTCGTCATCGAAAAGGAAGCGAGCTGATCGAAGCGGATGATCATCACCGTCCGGTCGTCGTCCGCCGGCCGGTCGCCGGAGTGAAGCGCAACGGCTGCGAGAATCGCCTCCTGAACATCTGCCGGAGACTCTCCCGTCATCCGACCGAGAATCTGTTCGAGTTGAATGAAGCCGAACGGCTCCCCCTGAGGATCCTGCGCCTCGATAATCCCGTCGGAGAGATACACCAGAGTATCTGCCTCATGCAGCGACATCTCGACCGTCGTAGCCAGCAGTTCGGGGCGAACTCCCAGGGGAAGCGACGACGATTCGATGGCGATCGGCTCGACTCCCTTCCGGAGAACGTAGGGGTAGAGATGGCCGGCATTGGTATGACGGACGGTGCCGTGCTGGAGATCGAAGATGGTGAAGGCGAGGGTCATGAAGGCCCGCTTTTCCGTCGAGCGGAAAACGAGCTCGTTCAGGCGCCGGAAGAGCGCCTCTTCGTCGACCCCTTCTTCGACCAGAGTGGTGATGGCCGCCTTGACCATGGCCATCACCAGCCCGGTCGAGAGTCCGTGACCCGAGACGTCGCCGATGGTGACGGCCAGGCGTGTCGCATCGAGATTGAACACGTCGTAGTAGTCGCCTCCGATCGATGCCGTCGGCTCGAAATGGGCTGAGAACGAGACTCCGCGGAAGCCGGGTCCTTCCTTCGGCAGGAGGTTCCGCTGGATCGTCGCGGCAATCGCGATCTCGCTCTGCAGCCGCTCTTTTTCGGCGACCGTGGTCAGGAGCGTCGAGATCGATTCGGTCATTCGATCGAACGATTGCGCCATCTGACCGAGCTGGTTGTCGCGGTTCATCCGGATTCGATAGGAGAAGTCTCCCCGTTCGACCGCGGTCGTTCCTTTTTCGATTCGGTTCACGGCACGCGAGATCGAGAAGATCAGGACGGCGGCGAAGAGAGTTGCGGGAAGGTAGATCAGAAGCAGCAGTCCGGCGATCCCGCCGATCACCCCGAGCAGACCCTTCGCGTAGTCGGAGCTGCCGAAGTAGAACTCGAGCAGGTTCGACCAGGGGTTCCAGATCAGCGTGAAGACGCGCTGTTCCTGATCAGGCTCCCCGCTCGCCCAGTCGAACAGCGGCGGGCTGAGATCCCACCAGAGGATCCCGTTGGGCCGGAGACCTCGCTCGAAGAACGCGCCGAAAAACGATTCGTCGATATCGGTCTGCAGCGAGGTTCCGTCGGCCCGATCGATCTTCACCACATTCTTCGATCCCCTCCGCTTCGCAGGCTTCTTCCCGTCGACTGCCTCCGGTTCCGCCTGCGACTCGTCGGAGCTGCCCAGGTCGTACTCGGTCGCGCGTCCGGCACGCCGCCGCTCCCTCGCCGCCGAATAGGTCACGATCATTCCATTTTTCTTCTCGAGATGACGTCCCCATGCCTCGTCGAGCGGCTGGAGGAGAACGACGGTGCGCGCGGTATTTCCCTCCTCGTAGATGCGGGAGGAGGAAAGAAACACGTCGTCGTCGCGAATGAGCAGTCCCGTGAACGACTCGGAGAGCAGCCATGGCGGCAGCTCCGACTTCTCGCCCTTCCTGACCTCGTGAATCTGAAGTGTGGAAAGAGCGTTCGCCGGTACCTGGCCTGCAATTGCGTACTCCAGGTTCCAGAGATCCATCCGGGAAAGAAACGTCTGCCGCTCGGTCCTGTAAGTCGTCTGGCTCAGAACACCGGCGATCGCATAGCCGATGGCGACGACCAGGACCGCGAAGAGAAGGAAGGGGAGGATGCCGATCAGAAAGTAACTGAGTGCGAGGCGCCTCCCGACGCGCCAGAAGAGCTTTCTGAGGATGTAGCGAACTGCGACCGCCAGCCAGTAGAGCGTCAGCAGGATCAGGGCCGTTCGGGCGATGACCTCGGCCAGATCGATGATGACGAGGCCGCCGCCGAGCCGGGTGACGACTTTGTCGATCTGCTCGAGCAGGACCACCAGCACGAAGGCGGCCAGCCAGAGAGCTCCTGCGACTTTTCGGGATCGCTTCATTCGGGCTTCGTGCAGTTAAGATATCAGTCGCGCGCGCGACGCGAAACGAGAAACGAGACTCAATGTCCATATACGGAGAAAACGGGCTGCGGTTCCGACCTGCGCCGAATCCTCTCGCTCTCGGGGCGACCATGACCTCGCTGCTGGTGATCGGTGCGGCGTTGACCGCTGTACTGATCAGCCTGACCGATCTCGCCTTCGCCCGCGCCGCAGGACTCAATGCGCCGCTGTACCACCACGCCCCGATCGGCTGGCCGGCGCCCCTGCCGATTCTCGCGGCACCTCCGCTCGCTCCACTCTACACGTGGCTGATGCCCACCGTGATCGCGGGCTCGCTGAGTATCGCATTTCTCCTCGTCTGGTTCTGGCCGACGGAGCAGCGCTTCGACACACGACTCTTCATCCACGCCCTCGCCTTCGATCTCGTCATCTGGGGAGCCCTCGCTCCGGCATTCGTATTCCGCAGTTTCGAAAGACTCACGTTGTACTCCGGCATTCCCGCCGTCGCATGGTCGCTCGTTGCGCTAGCCGCCGGAGCGTGGACGGTCGTGCTGATTCAGCGCAAACTGACCGATCTGCTGATGAACGTTTTCCCGATGTGGACGCCGGGGCAGCGGCTCATGCGCTGGATGATCATGATCCCGCTGCCGTTCGGACTCTTCGCAGCGGCCTGCTGGATCAACGACTATCGGCCTGGAGTCTGGGCATCCGCCGCCGCGCTCGCGGCCTCGCTGCTCGAGACTCTCTCGCGACGGCCAAAGGAACGCCACGAGGAGATTCGGAATCCCGAGATGCGGGAGGCGGCTTTCACCCTTCCCCTCGTCGCAGCCGGCGTGGTCGCTCTGACGCTCTTCGCCTTCGGCCTGCCCCACCGCGGCACACAACGGGCAGTCGTGCTGGACGATGGCAGCGTGAAGAGAGTCCGGCTTTCGGCACTGCGACCTCTTCTCCGGTTCGACGCGCTGCGCTCCGACATCAGAAAGGATCAGATCGAGCCGCCGGAGCTCGACATCCGCTGGTCGAAGGAACGCAGAAAACCAGCGGTGAAGCCGTAGGAACCTGGCCAGAAAGTCGAGTCGTGGTCAGCATCATCCCGCGCGGAGCGCGGCGGCAGCACTTCGATATGCTGCGGTATTGGTGCGGACCCACGGTGAGCGGGGCTCCACGCTTCTTACGCGGCGGAGTCGATGTTCTCGCGCACGATACGTGGGTGACGTGCCGCGATGCGCAGCAAGGCCAGTCCAGGGCCGTCTGGTCTCACCCTGTCCTGCTCCCAGTTGCGGAGCGTGTGAACACTGATACCGAGCGCCTCCGCAAATTGCTCCTGCGTCAGACAGATGAAGCGTCGCAACGCGGCCACATCGCCTGGCTCGAGCCTGCCCGCGATAATTCTCTTTCGCTGTGCTCGAGTGAGGGCTCGACTCAGTTCCTCTCGAGTTAGTTCTTCCCTGTCGGTCATCGTAGATTCTCCAGGTATTCGGCGTACAGCCCCTGTTCGGCTTTGTAGTGCGCTTCGACTCCGCCGTTACCGGACGGTGAGCGGCAAAGACGGTGAGCATCATTCTTCCGCGGCACGTCACTGCGACCGGTCCCGCCCGGTGGCACGCCGCGTAGCGGGGAGCGAAGCCCGCGCCTCCGTCCCTCAGACCTCGCGAAGCGCGGTCGTGATCGGGACCCGTGCCGCGGTGATCGCGGGAAGGGTGCCGCCGATGATTCCGGCGATCACGGCGAGCGTCACCCCGAACAAGGCGACCGCCGGCGAGACACGGAAGCTGAACGCCACTTCGGAAAACGTCTGAAAATTCGTCGTGCCGGTCGAGATGCCATTCACGGGAAGGGCGAGCAGGACCCCTGCCACTCCTCCGAGAAACGAGATCGCCCCCGCTTCGATCACCAGCGAGAAGAGGATCGCCCGGCGGCGGAATCCGAGCGCGCGCATCGTCGCCAGCTCCCGCTTTCTCGCCGCGACCGCGGAGAACATCGTATTCATCGCTCCGAGCGTCGCACCGATGACCATGAAGACCGTGACGAACGCGACGAGGATCACGATTCCCAGCAGCCCCTGCGTCTGATCGGCGTAGTACTTGTACTCGCTCCGCACCTGGAGCTTGAGACGGTTGTCACTCTTGATCGAATCGGTGATCGATTTGAAGGCGACGTCGTCGACGGGGCGAAGGGTCAGAGACGAATACGCTTCCCTTTTCTGCGCGAGCCCGAGGAAATCGGCATCGGTCCAGATCTCCGAGTCGAAGCTCGTTCCGTTGGCCTCGAACACTCCGACCACATGCCATTCCCGCGGACCGAAACTGAAGGTATCGCCGATGTCGAGGTTGGCGAAGCGATTCCGCACCCGATTCGCGACGACGACTTCGTTCACGCCCGGCCGGAACATTTGACCCTCGACGAGGCGAACGTAGGGTCGAAGTGCGAATGCCGCAGGGGTGACTCCCCGCACGTTGACGTTCGAGCCCTTCGGATCGTCTTTCTTCGGAAGCTTGAAGATCACCACCAGCTCCGGTGAGATCACGGGATCTCCGTTGCTCTGTTTTTCCAGCCCGGGCAACGAGCGGATGATCCTGTAGGCTTCCTTCGTCACCCAGCTGGTCCCCTCGGTCAGAGCAGCCTCGCGCAGCACCATCAGATTCTCGGGCGAGCCGGAGGAAACGATTGCCGTCCTGACGCCGTTGTAGAGAGCCACCATCGACACCATGATGCCGATGACCGTCCCGATCCCGAGGATCGACATGAAGGTCGAGGTCCGCCGGCTCATCAGACTTCCGATGTTGTATCGCAGCGGAATCGACATCACACGACCTTTCGAAGACCGTCGACGACGGAGAGGTTCGCGGAACGGGTCGCGGGGAGTCCGCCCGAGAGAAGGCCGACGCCGAGAGCCGCCGCGACGCAGAGTAGAATGGTCGGCCCGCTGACTCCGAAGTTGACGAGAAATCCCTGAGTGAGCTTCGTCATGTCGATGAAGCGATAGAAGACGTTGGCGCCGAAGGCACCGGCCGCTCCTCCGAGCAGGGCGAGGAGCACGAACTCGGTGAGCATGAGTCCGAGAATCGCACCGCGGCTGTAGCCGATGGCCCTGAGCACCGCGATCTCAGTGACGCGCTCTCGCGCCGACATGCTCATGGTGATCGCGCCGAGCAGGACGATCATGAAGATCGCACAGAGACTGACGGTGGTGAAGAGCAGCTTGATGTTGCCGATCATCGAGATGAACTGCTGCTGGAACTCCTTCTCTGTGAACGTCTCGGTCGGATACTCGGAATTCCTGAAGAGTGCGTCGATCTCTTCGCTGACGCTCGCCATTCGATCCGCATCGGCGACCTTCACCCAGAACATGCCGACCTGGCCCGGATCACCGAGCGCCTGCTCGAAATACGCCATCTGGAAGAAAAGCGACGCGCTGTCGACGGCGTGCTCGTAGATGCCGCGGACGTTCAGCTCCGGATTGAAGGGAAAGATCGTTCCCGTCAGCACGATCCGATCGCCGATCTTCCAGCCGAACCGCTCCGCGAGCCCGGGACCGACGATCGTTCCCTGGCGGTCCTGCTTGAACGCCGCCCTCTGATCGTCCGGGACCCGGTAGTCGTCCCACACCCTTTCCATCTTGTCGGCGTCGACGGCGAAGTTCGCGAAAAAGTTCTTCTGTTCCTTGTAGTACGCTCCGACCCACTGGAGCTTCGATGTTTCGGTGATCCCTTCGATCCTCCGGATCTTCTCCTCGTGTGCGTAGGGAAGCATGTCGGCGAGGGAGATCGCCGACTGCACCCCGAGGCGATTCTTACCCTCTCCCGCGTTGGCGGCCTGCTCGAAGTTGTCGAGGATGGACAGCAGCGTGGCCACGAAAAAGAAGATCGAGGCCATCAGAGCAACCGTCAGGCCTGCCCGCAGCTTGTTACGGAAGAGGTTCTTCAGAATGAGACGGGAGAACTTCATGCTTCGCTCGTTCCTCCCGGAACCAGACCCTCGACCTGCTCGATGAGCACTCCCTTGTCGAGGTGAAGGACGTGTCGCGCCCGCTCCGCGGCCCTCGGATCATGGGTGACCATCATGATCGTCTTGGTGAACTCGCGATTCAGGTTCTGGAGCAGATCGAGAATCTCGTGTGCACTCGCGGCGTCCAGATCGCCCGTCGGCTCGTCGGCGACGATGATCGTCGGATCGGTCACGATGGCGCGCGCGATCGCCACCCGCTGCTCCTGCCCGCCGGAGAGCTGACGCGGGTAGTGCTGCATCCGGTCGCCGAGACCGACGATGCCCAGCGCCGCTTCCACGTGACTCCGTCGCTCTTTCCTGGTGAGACGCGTGAGAAGGAGAGGGAGCTCGACGTTCTCGTACGCCGTCAGAACGGGAATCAGGTTGTACATCTGAAAAATGAATCCGACATGTCGCGCCCGCCAGGAAGCCAGCTTCGATTCCCCGAGCGTGGAGATCTCCTTCCCTCCGACGACGACGCGGCCGCTCGTGGGACGATCGATTCCCGCGATGAGATTCAGCAGAGTCGACTTCCCCGATCCCGATGGCCCCATCAGGGCGAGAAAGTCGCCTGCCGGCACCTCGAGCGTCAGGCCGTTCAGAACACGAATCTCGAACTCGTCCCTCTGATAGCTCTTGTGGACGTTGTCGATCGTTACGAGCGCAGTCATGGAGGCTCCTGAGAACTACCGGCGATCAATGTGCGGTGGATTTCTACGGGACGGATCGAGCGCGGAAGAAGAATAGTGGAGAGGACGATCAGACTGCAACCATCCCACAGGCGCCCTTGTGGGCGAGTTTGTCCGCTTTCGGCCAGAGGCTCCCCTGCGAGGGAGAGCGGGCGTCCCGCGCCCGCCTCTGTGTCGTGCCGCAGAAAACAAACCCACCCCGGGGCGACCGTTGGTCTTCTAGCTCTTCGGAGTCTGCAACCTCACCCGCTGGCCCGGCGTGACCGCTTCAGGGGTTGCGGAAACGATGCGCTCTCCTGCGCTCAGTCCGCGCAAGACTTCCACACGTCCTTCGTGAGACCTTCCGAGATCGATCGGACGGCTCTCGATCCGTTCCTCTTCGTTCACCACCTGAACGCGCGACCTTCCCGCTTCGCGGACGATCGCCTCTGCAGGAATCCAGATTCCAGTGCCTGGAACGACTCCTTCCCGCCCTCTGCCGGCCTCGAGGAACGCGACCGTCGCGCTCATGTCGGGAAGCAGCCCACGCTTGTCATCGAGGATCGCGACTTTCACTTTCACCACGCCCTTGGCACGATCGGCGGTCGGGATGATTCTGCGAAGCCGACCATCCCACTTCCTTCCGGCAAAGGCGTCGATCGAGATCTCAGCCGGCATGCCATCGAAGAGGTGGCTCACATTGCCTTCGTTCACGTCCGCCTCGACCTCGAGCGTCGAGAGGTCGACCAGCGTCGCGATGGATGAGGTTTCCACCGAGGCAGTGCCGCTCTGGCCGATGGAGATCGGCGAGACGATCTCACCCACTTCCGTATTCTTCGCGACTACCGTCCCGGAGAAGGGAGCCAAAATCACCGAATCGCGAAGCGCGATCTCCGCCTGCTCCTTCCGAGCCTGCGCGACCTTCAACTGCGCCTCGGCTCCCTCGAGAACCGCGCGGCTCGTGATCCCGGCCCGCCAGAGTGACCTCTGGCGCTCATGCTCGCGCGCCGCCTCGGTGTGAAGCGCTTCGCTCTCCCTCAGCTGCGCACGAAGCTGATCGCTCTCGATCATGGCCAGCGGCTGGCCTCGCTGAACCTGCGATCCCACATCGAATCCGAGCTGAATGATCCGACCCGAGACTTTGGGGCTGATCTCCGCTTTCCGATCCGCGACGAGATATCCCGTCGCAGTCAACAGCGTTCCCCCACCCCCCTGACTCGCCGTCGATCGCACTACCATCGTCTCGACGACGGGATAGCGACGTGGCCCGATCCACTGCTCATAGACCAGGAGCCCGACGATTACGAGGACCGAGATCCCGACGATCAGTGCGACCGCCGCCGGCCCGACGGCGCGCCGTCGCGCTACCGGCTCCTCTTCTTCGTCGCGGTGGATTCGAAGCGCCGAAACGTCGGGTCGAGGGCTCTCTTCAGGTGTGCTCATCCGCAACGTCCTCCCGGAGAATATCGCATTCCGCGCTCCGAAGAGATCTGGAATGCCTGGCCATCGAGAAGCATTCTGCTCAGGGGTGGTCGCATCTGAACCGTTTTCATTCTAGAATCCGCCCAGGAAGGTCCCGATCCAATGAATCCCACGACTCCTCGTCATTTCAGAGCACTCGCCTTCGGCCTCACCACCGCCCTCGTATTCGTCTGCATGCAATCCGCCAACCTGGAAGCGGCCTGTATTAACAAGTACATCTACAAATCCCAGGGGAACCGGCAACACATCACCCTTCTGACCGGCAAACTGACCTTTCAGGACGCCCAGGAGCTCGCCAGACAGATCGCAGAGAAAAAGAGCCCTCCCCTCGAATGGCTCGACGACAAGGGAAAAACTCTCGCCACCCAGTTCGGAGAGTTGAAGGTGGTCCGGCCAATGCCCATCTCCTGCGACGACAAACCTTCAGGAGTCGTCGTCGCCACCACCTTCATGACCATGGTGACTCCCTCCCGGAGCATCCAGATCCGACTCGGACCCGACACCGTGGTGACCTTCGAGGAACAGAAGCAATAGGCGCCCCGGGCCGAGCCCAGGGGAGAGCGGGCGTCCCGCGCCCGCCCCTGTTCCAACCGGCACGCTCCACCCTGTAGCACCGGGGAGAGCGGGCGTCTCGCGCCCCGGGTTGGCGGGCCGGGAAGAAATCGCACACATGCCTGCTGATCGCAGCCGCGGACGAAGCTGATCGCCTTCGACAGGTGAGCAAGTCCGCCGCGACATCTCGCGGCTCACTGCTTCGTCCCTACGAGTACGACGAGGCGAGTGGCCTCACCGCCCCTTCCACGAAGGCGGACGTTTCTCCACGAACGCCTCGAGCCCCTCGACCGCGTCCGCCGTTTGCATCAGCTCATCGAGATAGAGCGCTTCGACCCGGGCGAGTTTTTCGGCGAAATCACTCTCCGAAGCGAGTCGGAACGCGCGCTTGGTGAGGCGCATCGACGAGCTGCTCTGCTTGTGGAGTCTCGCGAGCCATTCAGCGCTCTTCGCGTCGAAGTCCGCTTCGGGAAAAACCGAATTCACCAGACCGAGGCGCAATGCCTCGTCGGCGCCGATCGGATCGCCGGTCAGAAGAAGCTCGAGTCCTCGCCGCGGGGGAAGCTGCCGCGACAACTGATACGCAGCCACAGGCGGGAAGACGCCGAGATTGATCTCCGGCTGTCCGAACTTCGCTCGGCTGGATGCGAGAACGAAGTCGGCGGCGAATGCGAGCTCGGCCCCGCCTCCGAGAGCAGCCCCCTGGACGAGACTGACCGTTACGAGCTCGAGTCGATCGAGAATACGAAAACAGTCGTGGAATGCTGCGAGCATCGCCTTGACGCGGTCACCCATGTGGTCGTGGACGCTCGCTCCGGCAGAGAATGTTTTTCCTCCGCTCGAGGAGATCAGCAGCAAAGCGCGATCGTTCTCCACCGCGCGGAGCGCCTCGCGCAACTCTTCGAGCATCGCGATGTCGAGAATGTGGAGTGGCGGGTCATCGAGCACGATCCGGTAGGCGCGGTCATCCTTCTCGAAGCGAATCTTTTCCATGGCGCGTGATTATCCACCAATCCGCAGCCTCGCGGGTGACGGCGGAGGTTGGAGGCTGGAGGCTGGCAGATATCAGGGGGAAGCATTTGCGCGAGAGACGCCCTGAGGAGCTTCGATGACACTTTCCTTCCGAGGGATCTCGCACAGGTCCGATCTGACCGACAGCGAGCGAGACTGCCGGCAGCGTCACAGGTTCGCTCGCTTCTCGCAGAAACGTAGCGCTGGATCACCGAACCGCCCGCCGCCGCCTGGGCGCCGCCCCGGACGTCAGAATCTCCAGCGAGTAATCCGTCAACACATGAATTTCCCCGTCGCTGAAAACGATCCCACGCCCCGCCGCCGGGACAACCAACCGGCGAAGGAACGTCCAGCCGTCCGGCGCGATGCCGTACATCTCCGGGGCGAATCGCCGTCCTGACACGATCGCGCAATCGCCGTCGACGCGAATCCTCTGGTCGAGATAGCTGACGCGCTGCGAAGGATCGGGCGTGAACGGCTCGAGCATTTCGACGAAGCGGTCGAGAGAAGGGAGCGTGTAGCCGTACAGACGGTTACCGAGCGCATACACCGAGCCCTCGGCCGGCGAGTGTGCAATCGACACTGGATTCCCCTCGGACGCGCGTGAGGCGAGCACCGCCGGGGCGAGCGGATTGCGAAGATCGAGAACGCGGATCTCGGCGGGAAGATCGAACAGTGCGTAAGCGGTGCCCCCATCCTCGCCGATGTCGCTGTCCACGAGCGCTCCGGGCAACTCTCCTGCGCGCGACAGCTGCCCGCCGCTCGCGTCGACCACGATCGTCTTCTTCTCGCAGTTCCCGCTCAGGCATCCTCTCGAGATACCCACCCAGAGCGTCCCGGCGACGTCGGTGACCGAAAGCGGTACGAGGTCGCCCGCGTCATCGATCGTGAGACTGACCGTCGCGCTTCCGTCCATCTCGTATCGCGTCAGCCTGCCGTTTCCTTCCAGGGCGAAAATCGCATCGCCTGCGGCGGCGACATCGACCACGCTGCCTCCGAGCGCGATCTCACGGCTGGAGGTCGGAAGGCCTCGAGCCGACAGCGAGTGCACCGTGACGCTTCTGCCATCGAAGAGGTAGAGGTGCTCGTCGACGCGAAACAACTTTCGATAGTAACGGTTCCATGACGGCACCGCGACGGCTTCGGGGACGGCCGAGGCGCGCTCGTAGAGAATCGAGGTGATCCCCAACCCCGTCGCAATCGAAGCGATTCCGGTGGCGGCATGGACATGAAACGCGCTGGCGTCTCCCGTCAGAGGAAGTCGCGCGATCTGCTGCTTCGCGACGGTGTTCCAACGTTCGAGCTCGGACGATCTCAGAACGAAAAGGTCGCTCGCACCGGTGTACTGCAGGGCGACCGCGGGCTGGGGATCGATCGAAGAGATCACTTCGATCGCCGGCGGTGAGACGGCGAAATCAGCCTGGAGAATCCCTGCGAACGTCACAGCGGCAACCTTCCCCGAACTGGAAAGAGCGATCCCGCTCGTCGCGGCACCCTGGAGGATCGCCGTCGCCGCCGCGGCAGAAGGATCGCCGTTCGCAAAGAACCGCACCGTCGTCGTTCCCGCCGCATCGAGATCCGCGAGCGCGATCGCTGCGCCGGAGCGCGCGATGAACGAGGGGGAAGCGCCCGGCACTGTGATCTGGCTCAGGCTCGCCGTCGCGGACGAAAGGTCGATGCGCCAGAGCGATCGATCGACGAGAGTCGCCCAGGCCGTCGACGCATCGATCAGAACTGCGTCCCTCACAGCCGCACGAAGCTCGACCGTCGAGATCACGGCTGGAGGCGTCGGGGCGAGATCCCATAGCGACAATCGCGCGCCGCTCGATGCGAGGATGCGCATCGACCCCCCTTCAACACCATCATGGATCATCCAGACTTGATTTCCCTCCCACACGCCTCGAGTCGTCAGCGCGCCCGCATCCGACTGGCCGAACTGCTCGAGGCCGCGCGTCGCCGGCGCGCTCACGACGGTGTCGCCGAAAGAGAAGATCGAAAGGTGCGGGCCGAGAAGATGTGCTCGGATGGGATAGGGCTCACGGAAATCTCGCGTCGCCAGCGCGACGACTCCGGCATCGCCCGCGGTGACGTACAACCGTTCGCCGCCGCCGGTGAGCGAGGTGATCCGGTTCACGGTCCCGCCGGAGATCGGAAGCTGCTCGCTACAGAGAACGACGGGGCGCAGCGGATCGCGCAGGTCGACCGCCCGCAACTGCCGGTCGGTGCCTGCCATCCAGAAGACATTCGAGTCGACGGGAACGAGAACGCTGCTGCCGAGCGGTAGATCGGCGATCCGGGAGAGCGAGGTGCCGCTGCCGGCGAAGATCGCCGATTGCTGTCCGTCGGATGCGAAGAGCCGCTGGCCGCCGCTGCGCACTGAGGTCGTTCGCGGCAGCGATGGAATCGTACCGGTCGCCTGCGGAAGCGAAACGATGGCCAGCGAGAAAACGTCGAGCGTCGAGTCGCCGTCGGCGACGTAGAGGAAGCTCCCCATGACGGCCATCGAAAAGGCGCCGCCGGCAGTCGTCGGAAGCCGCGTCCCGACGGTGAGCGGCTGATCGGGAATGACGAGATCGAGCTGCGTGATGCCGTTCGCAGCGGCGACGAAGAGGGATCCCGAAACGTGCAGGAGCGAGCTGACCGCGGCTCCGATCTCCACGGCGGCGACGCTCTCGAGGTAGCGCCCCGACCTGCGGAGCACATGGACTGCCGATCCGCTCGCAACGTAGATGCGCCCGGAGGCGAGCTCGATGCTTCCGGTGGTGCCGGGGAGCGCGATCGACGAGACCGGCCGGGGGGGATCGAACGAGCGATCGTAGAGAATGACGCCGTAGGAATCGGCGACGAACAGAGTATCCGCATCGATGGCGGCGCCGAGGGGGGTGGAGCGGTAGGCTCCGCTGAAAGCCGGCAGGAAGTCACAGGCGGCCCTCGCCGGCCCGGACCACAACACGATCACCGCAACCACCACCCCGAAGACGACCGTGCGCCTCACGGCGGCAGTCTAGCATCCCGGGCAGGCATCGTGGCTGTCATCCGGGGGGGTCTCGGGCGTCCCGCCCGATCGAGGCGGCGTCCTCGCCGCCCCTCGCGAGTCGGGACGATGTGAGCAAGCCTGCCAGCGATGGCGAGGACGCACGACCCCCAGCTTCGCCTGAGCGAGGCGGAAGGGCCGAGTGTGAGCGAAGGATCTGCGTTCCTGGACAGTTGCTGATCTGTATCCGTACCCCGCCCTGACGGGCGGGGCCAGAGTGCTGCGGCCGCCTTCGCGGCCGCCAGGCTGAACATGCAATGTTCAGCCACATCGCCAACCGCTACTTCTTGTCTTTCTTCGGCTTCTTTGTCTCTTTGCGTTGATTCTTTCCCTTTGCCATCGTTGAACCTCCTCCGGCGGCATTTTCGGTCGACCGCTGGTCCGTGCAATCGTACCGCAACGCCGAGGTACGCAGGATCCACACACAAGTCTACTGCAGCTGTCCCCGTTGCGGATGGAAAGCGGCGCGGTTGCGCCGCACTCAATAGCCGCCGCCCGCCCATCGATGGCACTGATCGTCTTCATGCTCGCTGTCCTCCCCACAGACATCCACCAGGAGGGTCTGGCCCTCCGGCGCGCTCCCGTTACGCCGATGATTTCCCGGATCGCGCTTCAGGTAGTGTTCATCGCCCTACTGTGGTGGTCTGGTGTTCGGGCGACGAGCTCGCGCGACGATGCAGCGCTTCAACCAGATGTCGAAGAAACGGTTGGCTGACTCGACTCCATTAGCTCGACGAGTTACCGGTGGATTCGCACCGCTGGACTTGTTCGCCGACCTGGCTGCCCCGCCGACGTTTCCGAGCACCTCGTTGTCGTCCTTGCTACGATTCGACTGATGGCTTCGTCCCAGGCAGGCGCCGAAGCGCACCTCGCTCGCAGAATTGCAGAGGTGGCTCTGCCGATCGCTCTCGCGGTGTGTGCCGTCGGACAGATCGCGCCCTGGATTCCATCCGAGCGTGGATCGCCGATCGATTCTTCATGGCAGGCGGTTCTCCATCATGCGTTTCTGAATCGGCTGCGGTTCGGTACGGACATCGTCTTCTCCTTTGGTCCCTGGGGCTTCGTGACCGAGGGATACCATCCGAAAACGCGGATTCTCGTCCTCCCGATCGGCGCCGCGATCGCCGCGATTCTCGCCATGGGGTCATGGTTCGCCCAGCGATGGAGCGGGGGCGGACTCCTGCGCTCGGCACTCGTGACCATCGGAACGACCACGTTGGCCGCTGCCGGCTCGCCCGAAGCTCCATTCCAGTTGCTGGTGCCGCTTCTTCTCATCGTTCACTTCCGCTTGCCGGAAGAACGACCATGGCTTGCCGCGCTGATCGCAATCGGCCTCGGATTCGGCTCGCTGACGAAGTTCTCCGTCTGTCTCGCTGCACTGCCTGCAGTCGCGATCGTCGGAGCCGATGAGATCCTCACTCGCCGGCGGTTCCCGCTCTGCGCATCGGTCTTCGCGGTGTCGCTCGTCATCTGGTGGCTGCTTGCGGGACAACGTCTCGCCGATATCCTCCCCTTTTTTCAGCAGTCATGGCAGCTGGCATCAGGCTACTCCGAGGCTCTCTCTTCCATGCCGGGCCGCCATCCGCTCGAGCCGATTTCCCTCCTCGCGGTCGGAGGTGCCGCCTTCCTCGGCGCGTTCGCAATCGGCGAGATGAGCCGCGACCGAATGCGCGGCATTCCGGCCTCCGTGGCGATGGCGTCGTTTCTGTTCATTCTCTTCAAGAGCGGGGCCGTGAGACAGGACGCGAACCATGTGCCCGAGGCGTACCTCGCCGTTCTTACGACGATGCTCATCGCATTTCCGACAGGTCTTCGGGCTGCCATTCCCGCGCGAGCTCTTGCACTAGTCGCAATCGCGACCGTTGGCGGGATCGTCCTTCATTTCAATCCACGTCTGGTGAGACTTCCGATCGACACGCCTTCGCGGATCGCATCTCATGTTTTCCGAATCGGATCGACTGAAGCGACGAACAGCCGTCGCTGGGAACAGCGGCAGGAGGCGCTGCGGAAGGCGGTTCCGCTCGAAGGGATTCACGGGAGTGTCGATCTCTATCCCGACGACCTGCGCCCCCTCCTCGCCTCTCGCCTCGACTACCGCCCGCGACCCGTCTTTCAGAGCTACGCGGCAACCACTGCGCGGCTGGCTGGGTTGAACGCGAGATATCTGGAAACGGCGGGACCCGGCACCGTCCTGTTCGACGTCGCGCCGGTGGATGGACATTTCCCCTCACTCGACGACGGCGCCTCATGGCCGGCCCTCCTCACGCATTACGCGGTCGCCGGCGAACGGAACGGGTACCTGGAGCTGCGTCGAATCGAGGATCTGCGGACGTGGCAGGCTGCGCCGATGCCACCGATCACGACTTTGCTCGGCAGTTCCGTCGAGATAGCTCCGGCCGCACCGCTCGTCTGGGTCGAGATCGATCTTCGTCCGAGCCTCGTGGGCAGAGTCGTCCGTTTTCTGTTCAAGCCCCCCGTGGTCACGATCGTGACACGGACGATGGATGGAAGAGTGCACCGGCACAGATTGGTCCCTTCGGTCGCCCGTGGCGGGTTTCTTCTGTCGCCCCTCGTGGAGAATCGGGAGATGTTCGCGGCAGTCGCTACGGGACGGCCGCTTCCTTCGCAGAATGTCGTGAGGCTCTCTCTCGAGGTTCCGAGAGGGAGAGAGTGGTTGTTTCAACGTCGCTTCATCATCCGCCCCTGGCGGGTGGAGAAGGCAGAGGGCAGATAGCAGATAGCAGAGGGCAGATAGCAGAGGGCAAAGGGCAGAGGGGAGATGGCTGATGGCGGAGCGCAGTAGCAGTTGGCGGAGGGCAGGGCGTGCGTGGCGCAGGATATAGAGGAGCGAATCGGGACTTCTGCTATCTGCTATCCTTCTGCCTTCTGCCTTCTGCCTTCTGCCTTCTGCCTTCTGCCTTCTGCCTTCTGCCTTCTGCTCTCCAGCAGTCCCAGCACTTTCCGAACATAGGAAGGGTGGGGAAAGCGCTCGATGTCCCCAGGATCGATCCAGACGTAGTCGCCGGGCGTCTCGCGCAGATACGCCCCGCGCGGCTGCGCGGCAACGACGCGGAATTCGATTCTGCGGTGCGTCACCGTGTGGCGGACGGAGCCGATCAACTCTCCGGCTGCGAACGATTCCGAGCAGTCGTCGAGCAGTGCATCACTCCCGTGGGGGAAGTGCAGCATCCCCGTCATCAGCGCTCCTCGTTCCCTGCGCATGAGCAGATTCCCTCTCGCATCCTCCACGATGAAAAGCGGAATCGTCAGCGCCTCGGACTGCGAACGCTTCCCCGCGCGTGGCAGCTCCCCTGTTCGTCCGGCGATCCGCGCCGAACAGAGATCTTCGACCGGACACTCATTGCACGAAGGAGTGGCAGGGCGGCAGACGAGAGCTCCCAGCTCCATCATCGCCTGATTGAGATTTCGAGGCGACTCGGCACGCTCGACCAGTCGCGTCGCACGATCCCACAGCTGCCTGGTCAGCACAGCCGAGCCGGCCGGCGCCTCGAGCGCGTCGATGCGGGCGAGAAGCCTCGTAACGTTTCCCTCCACCACCGGCGTGCGTCTCTGATGAGCAATCGACGCGACCGCGCCGGCGGTGTAGCGACCGATGCCCGGAAGCTCTCGAAGAAGCTCGACGGCGTCGGGCATCACGCCGTCGTGGCGCTCGATGACCATTCGGGCCGCCTCTCTCAATGCGCGCGCGCGGCGGTAGTAGCCGAGACCCGACCAGGCAGCGAGAACGTCCTCTTCAGCCGCCTGCGCCAGTGCCTCGAGATTCGGGAACCGAGCGAGGAAGCGGTCGTAGTAGACGAGCACGACTTCCATGCGCGTCTGCTGGAGCATCACTTCCGAGAGCCAGATCTCGTATGGATCGTACCTGGCTCGCCACGGCAGATCCCTCTGGTTGCGGGCAAACCAGCCCTCGAGCCGTTGGGCGATCTCCTTCCAGCGGTCACTCCGCATTGCTCAGCCTCCTCAGGACCAGAAGCGAGACCTGGAATGGTTATCTTGATGCATGTCCTAGGGTGGGGCGAAGCGGCACAGTCGGGTTCGGTACGAAGTTTGTATTATAGTTTGCGACTCGTCCGGCGCCGACCGAGGGGGGAAACGATGGTTGAGCAGTCTCAACGGACATCTCCTAACGGAGAAGAGGGGAAGTACGTCTACTGCATCATCCGAACCGAATCGCCGAGGGGCTTCGGTCCGATCGGGATCGGAGGACGCGGCGACGAGGTCTTCACCGTACATCATCGGGAGTTCGCTGCCGTCGTTTCCAACTGTCCCCTGATCATTTTCGACCCGACGAGGGAGAACGCACTCGCCCACGAGCACGTGAACGAGATCGTCATGAAGGACTTCACGGTGCTGCCGATGAGCTTCGGCACCGTCTTCCGCACCGAGAACGACATCCGGGAGTTCCTGCGCGGAACGTACGAGGCTCTGGTCGAAGTGCTCGACAAGATGGACGGCAAGATCGAGTTCGGTCTCAAGGTGAACTGGAACAAGGATCAGGTGATTCAGGAGCTGGAGCTCGAGAACGACGATGTACGCCGGCTCAAGGACGAGATCTCGGCGAATCAGACGACCTCGACCTACTTCGCCCGGATGCAGCTGGGACGGGTGGTCGAGTCGGCGCTTCAGGCGAAGGCAGACGCCTACGTCGCCGAGATCTACGAAGCACTGCGCGATGCGGCGATCGCCTCCCGTTCGAACAAGCCGATCGGCGACAAGATGATCATGAATGCCGCGTTCCTCGTGGAGAGGCAGAAAACCAAAGCATTCGACGAAAGGATCTCGGAGATCGCGAAGAAGTTCGAGAACAAGCTCTCGTTTCTCTACACGGGGCCGTGGCCGCCGTACAACTTCGTCAACATCCGCCTGAAGCTCGAGCGAGCGGAGCGATGACGGCAAGGGGTCTCCCCACCCGTCACCGACGGCGAACATCATGTTCTTGATCGACGATATTCTGCTTTTCCCACTCAAGGCGCCGGTGGCCGGTTTCAATTGGATTCTCCGGCAGATCCAGACGATGGCCGACGAGCAGCTGCTCGACGACCAGCCGTGGAAGGAACGGCTGATCGAGCTCCAGATGATGCTCGAAGTGGGAGAGATTTCCGAGGAGGACTTCGCGCGGGAGGAGGCGATCGTGTTTCAGCGTCTCCGTGAGATCCGGCAACACCGTGAGGAAATTGCCGCTCGGCTCAGAGCCGAGCGCGGCGACGACGAGGCCGGACCCGCAGTCGGCATCTATACCGGCTACGGCGAATGAGGCCGAGCGCCGAGCGGACGACCTTCCTGCGGCAAACGGAGGAGCTCTCGGCGTCGATCGAGCCTTTGACGCGACTCTCACTCCTTCTCTTCGGCGGCAAGGGAGGTGTCGGCAAGACGACGATCGCGAGCCTCGCCGCGCTCCTCGCCGCCGCGAAGCGTCGAACGATTCTCTTCTCGACCGATCCCGCCTCGAGCCTCGGCGACCTCTTCGACACCCTCCCGGCCGGCCTGACCCTCGAGTCGCTCGACGCCGACCGGCTCTACGGCCGCTTTCTCGAGCTGAACCTCGCGACGCTGCTCGAGCTCGGCGATCGCGGAACGTATCTCGACAAAGAGGAGCTCAGACGGTTTCTCCAGCTCTCGCTTCCCGGAGTCGACGAGCTGATGGCGTGGATGAGAATCGCCGAGCTGGTCGAAGAGGATCGAGAGCGGCTCGTCATCGTCGACACCGCGCCGACGGGCCATACCCTGCGCATGCTCTCTTCATCCGCCCATATCGAGCGCTTCGGTGAGGCGCTCGAGTCGATGCAGGCGAAGCATCGAGAGCTCGTGGCGCAGCTCGCCCGCCGCCGGATCCGCGACGCGATCGACGACTTCATCGACGACTTCAGAACAACCGCAGAGGCCCGAAGCGCGCTGTTCCGCGACCCGGAGCGCACCGCGTTCGTCGCGGTCATGCTGGCCGAGCCGTGGGTGGTCGAGCAGACGCAGCGCCTGATCGCAGAGCTGCGCGATTCGGCGATCGCCATCCCGCTGGTGATCGTCAATCAGGCGGTCCACGACTGCGAGTGCGATCGCTGCCGGAGCCGCGCCGCGGCCGAGGGTGACGCCGTCGAAGCGGTACGACCGGTGCGAGCGGTCCGAGCGCCTCGATCATGCTATCCCCTCGATCGGCGCGCACGGCTCGAGCGTTACCTCATGGGCAAGCCACAGCTGCGGGTCACTGCAGGGCGTGCCTCGGAGCCGCGATCGACTTCGCTGGACGTCGGTGGTGCGAGGCTCCTCTTTTTTGCCGGGAAAGGAGGTGTCGGAAAGACGACCGCCGCGACGTCGGTGGCGCTTCAACTGGCCGACGGTGCGCCGGACAGGAGGTTCTCGCTCGTCTCGGTCGATCCGGCGCACTCGCTTCGCGACGTTTTTTCCGGGAAGAGTGCTCCTCCGAACCTCAACGTCGAGATCATCGACACGAAGAGCCGATGGGCCGAGCTGCGGGAGACGATCGGAAGCGAGATCGAGCGCGCCCTCGACGCGCTCACACCGAGTGGTTTTTCACTCCGCCACGACCAGCGGGTGATGGACCAGCTTCTCGACATCGGCCCTCCCGGGGCGGACGAGATCTTCGCCGTGATGCGCATCCACGAGCTCCTGGTCGATGGCGGGATCGAGCAGATCATCGTCGACACGGCACCGACAGGACATTTTCTCCGGCTGCTGGACCTCCCGAAGACAGCGGGCGGCTGGATCCGCGAGATGATGCGCATTCTCCTCCGTTATCGTGAGCTCATCCCTCCCGGGGCGCTGGGGGAAGAGCTGTTGCATGCCTCGAGAGCGCTGAAGAAGGTCATGGCGACTCTGCAGTCGAACCGTACCGTGATCGTCGCGGTCACGAGAGCGGAGACTATCGTCGTCGCCGAAACGCAGAGACTTCTGACAGAGCTGAAAGCGAAAGGCATCCTCCAGCTGCGCGTGGTGGCGAACCACCTCACACCGGAGTCGAGCTGCCGATGCGATCGCGACATGCGCCGCCACGAGCTCGCACTTCTCGAGACGTTCCCGGGTCCTGTGACGCTCGTCGAGCGACGAGGCGGTCCCGTGACCTCGTTCGAAGATTTGCGGAAGCTGATTCCATTGGGGCACACTGAACCTCGATGAGCGACACTCTCGTCTATGTCTACGCGATCGCGCGCGGAACGGGTCCGCTCGATCTTCCCGGCGACATCACGGCGGTCGACGGTGGCAACGACCTCCGCACCGTCGGCGCCGGCGGACTGACGGCCTTCTGCAGTGAAGTGCCTGCCGCCGAATTCTCGCAGGAGGCTCTCGACAAGACGGCCTCGGATATCGACTGGCTGGGAAGCGTCGGGTTCCGTCACCAGGAGATCGTCTCCTGGCTGGCGGAGGATCGCACGCTGATCCCCCTCCGTGCGTTCACGCTCTTCCACTCCGAAGACGCCGTGGCCGCCTACCTCGAGAGCGAGAGCGAAAGGCTCTTCGCGATCCTCTCCCGGCTCGATGGAAAGGACGAATGGTCTGTTCGCATCGAGCTCGACCCTCCGGTCTGGGAACGAGCGCTCGAGTCGCGCTCCGATGCACTCCGCGAGCTGGCCGATCAGGCGCGCACCTCGGGAGGAGGGAAGGCCTACCTGCTGAGAAAGAAGCTCGACGATGAAAGAGCCCGCGTCGCGCAGGAAGAAGAAGAATTGCTCGTGCAGCAGATCGATCGCGAGATCAGCGGACGCCTTCAGTCGGAGACGATGGTCGAGAGCCGCAAGGGGCGTGGAAGGCCCTTCGCCCAGATCAACATCCTCATGGCTCGTGAGAAAGCCGCCGATCTCGAGCACCTCCATCGCGAGCTCGACGAGCGCTACCGCGATGAAGGTGCTTCGCTGGTTCTCACGGGGCCGTGGCCGCCCTACACATTCGTTGCCGGAGAGTCGACGTGAAGAACGAATCGCTGGAACAGATCTCGCTGCTCGAGACACTCGATCATCTTCTCGATCGCGGCGTGGTGATCACAGGACATGCCACGATCTCCATCGGGGACATCGATCTTCTCTACCTCGGCTTGAACATCGTCCTGGCCAATGTCGACGCCATCGCCGGAAAGCAGCGAAAGGAGATCGCCGACTGACCCTTCCCTCCTCTCGCACGGACTCGGCAGCGGATCAGAGCGGATCGCCGGCCGCGCACGCCCGCCGCTTCATCCTCCTCGGTGCACACCTCCGCCGCGACGACATCCCGCCGCTCCCCGGAGTCGTCGCCTTCACGGTCGAGCCCATTTTTGTCTCCGCGCTCGAATTGCCGCCGTCGATCGACGCGGCCGATCGCGACTCTCTTCTCCGAGCTGCGGCAGCGCGGCGTGGTCTGCTGCAGAATGAAACATTCGTCGCGATCCGGTATGGTGTCGCCGTGCGATCCGAGACGGAGGCAGCCGCGACGTGCTCGATCCACACCGCGCGCTGGCAGCAACTGCTCGAGCGTCACCGCGGCATGGTCGAGATGACACTCAAGACCGTGGTAGGAAGCGGCCCCGCACGCCCGCCGATCGAGCACGTAGCGAGCGGACGCGAGTATCTCACCGCGCTTCGACGACTGCGACGCGAACGGGAGGTGGACCCCGCATTCCGTACAGGCGTGAGCGAGCTGCTGCTCGGGCTGGCCGAGGATCACCGCTGGCGACCGCGCGACGATGGATCGTGGGAAGTCGCCTTCCTCATCGCCAGGAACCGGCTCGGAGAGATCGTGGCGAAGGGAGCGGAGCTCAAGGCGTCGTTTCCTTCGATTCCTTTTCTGCTGTCGGGTCCGTGGCCTCTGGAGGTTTTCGGCGATGAAGCATGACGACGAGTCGATCGTGATCGTCAATCGGGAAGGAGAGCTTCGGGAAGCACTCGAGTTCACAGACTCGGCAATCCCGGAACGGATCTCCGCAGATCCTGAAGCGATCGAGAACGGCCTCGCGCGCCTGGTGCTGTCGATCATCGAGCTCATTCGAAAACTGCTGGAAAAGCAGGCCCTTCGCCGAATGGATGGCGGCAATCTGTCCGACGAGGAGCTCGAGCGCCTCGGAACGGCGCTGATGAGACTGGAAGAGAAAATGGCCGAGTTGAAGGCGACGTTCGGGCTCGAGGATGACGACCTGAACCTCGAGCTCGGTCCGATCCGAACACTGGAGTAGTTGATCCGAGCTCAACGGCACAGAACCTGCAGCGCTCGCCAGTCACCATAGCGAGGTTGACAGCGCATTCAGTTTTCGTAATTCTACCTGCCTCGCAGCCCGGTTCGCATCAAAGCAGCGGAGAGCATCACTGCAGCGGAGGATTTCTTGGCCTACGACGAGAGAGGCATCCAGCGTCAACCTCAGGGACTCGTCGACATCCTCGACAAGATTCTCGATAAGGGGCTGGTGGTCGCGGGCGACATCAAGGTCTCGCTGGCGAATGTGGAGCTGCTCACCATCAAGTTGCGTCTGATCGTCTGCTCGATCGACAAGGCGGAAGCGATCGGAATCAACTGGTGGCGGAGCGACCGATTCTATTCGGCCGAGGAACAGGGAGCGATCGATGCGCCGACGCGCGGAGAGCTCACCGAGCTGAGGAACAAGATCACGGAACTGGAACAGCAGCTCGCACCGCAGAAGCGAGTCAAAGCTGGCGACGCGAATAAGAGAGCATAGAAGAGAAAGGACCCCAACCATGGCAGTCGAACGAGCTCCGGGCGGCACCAGCCTGATCGATGTACTCGACCGCATCCTCGACAAAGGAATCGTGATCGATGCGTGGGTGCGCATCTCCCTGGTCGGCATCGACCTGATCACCGTCGAGGCGCGTGTCGTGATCGCATCGATCGACACGTATCTGAAATATGCCGAGGCAGTCGGAATCACCGGAGCGGTGGCTCGTCCGCAGCTCGGGCAGGCCGAGCCGAGCTATACGGCGACTCCCGAGAGCGCGCGCAAGACTGTCCCGTGATCAGATGTCTCCAGAGGCGATCACGCCGCGAACCGGCGGCGCACAGCTGAGTCTGTCTCAAAACTCGGAAGCGATGAATCGACGCACGCACGCCCGCGGGGGTTGGCTGCGTTGTCGCTCGTGACACAGAGGCGGGCGCGGGACGCCCGCTCTCCCAGCGGGGGCGCGCGGCCTCATGAAATCGTTCGGCCGCTCTCCGTCGTTCGCGTCTCGTGTCTCCATCGCTGCGCGATCGGCATCTGGCGCCCGCTTCCGAACGCTTTGGTCGAGACGCGGATCGTGGGGGCGGCCTGCCGGCGCTTGAACTCGGAACCGTCGACGAGCTGCAGAATGCGCACGACAAGCTCAGAATCGTAGCCGGCAGCGGCGATCTCGTCGACCTCCTTCCCGTGTTCGATGTAGAGCTTGAGGATCGCATCGAGCAGTTCATAGGGAGGTAGCGAATCCTGGTCGCTCTGATCGGGCCGCAGCTCGGCGGACGGAGGCTTGGTGATCGAGCTGATCGGAATGATGCAGCGATCGCGGTTGAGCCAGCGCGCCAGCTTGTAGACCGTCGTCTTGTAGACGTCGCCGAGCAGCGCGAGCCCGCCGGCCATGTCGCCGTAGAGTGTGCAGTAGCCGACGGCGAGCTCGGACTTGTTGCCGGTGCTGAGAACCATCGCCCCGGTCTTGTTCGACCAGGCCATCAGCAGATTGCCCCGAATGCGGGCCTGCACGTTCTCATTGGTGACGTCGAACTCCTGACCTGCAGGCAATCTTCGGAACGCCTCGACGTAGGCCTCATAAATGTCGTCGATCGCGATCTCCAGCAGTGAGATCCCCAGATTGGCCGCCAGCTCACGGGCATCGTCGATGCTTCCCTGCGACGAGTATGGCGAGGGCATCGACACTCCTGTGACGCGATCGGCACCGAGAGCCTCGACGGCGAGTGCCGCGGTGACAGCCGAGTCGATTCCGCCGGAGAGTCCGACGACGACGCTCGAAAATCCGCACTTGCGGAGATAGTCACGAAGCCCGACGATCAGCGCCCGCGCAATCTCCTCTTCTTCCGGAAGCGGAGGGAGCGAGATGTCTTCGGATCCTTCGAGCGGGACCAGGCCTTCGTAACTTTCGAAGGGGGGCGCGGCGTGAATCGTTCGCCCCTGGCCATCGATCACGACGCTCGACCCGTCGAAGAGCAGCTCGTCGTTGCCGCCCACCTGGTTGACGTAGACGATCGGCACCGAGAAGCGGCGCGCGATGTCGCGGAACAGTTCGTGCCGAACCGCCCGCTTGCCGACACTGAAAGGAGAAGCCGAGATGTTGATCAGAATCTCGCACCCTCCTTCCGCCAGCTTCTCGACCGGGTTGTCGCAATAGAGTCGCCCGTCGAGCATGCGCTCCTCGTACCAGAAGTCCTCGCAGATGACCACACCCACTCTCCGGCCGAACAGATCGATCGGCAGCACCTCGGCCGCCGGCTCGAAATAGCGAAGCTCGTCGAAAACATCGTACGTCGGCAGCAGCGTCTTCGCCTGCTCGAGAACAAGCTCACCGCCGCGGGCCACGACGGCAACGTTGCGCAGCGGCTTGCCGCAACCGGTCTCGTTGCGCCCGATGCATCCGAAGATCAGCGCGGTCGTCCCCGTCATCTCCACGAGCGAATCGCGGATGCGCAGCGCCTCCTCGACGAAATAGCGCTTGTCGAGAAGGTCGAGAGGTGGATAGCCCGTGACCGCCAGCTCGGGCACGACGACGACATCGGCGCCCGCTCCGACGCCGGCAACGTAGGCGACTCGAATGAGCTCCCGGTTGGATTCGAGCGCTCCGACGGTCGGATTGAGCTGGGCGATGTAGATTTTCATCGAATCTCCGCTATCTTGTTCCATCCTCGCCGACACTGCAACGGGACGGCCATACGCCGGATCGGCAACCATCATGCAAGTCAAGCCGTCTGACATAATGAAGGCCCGGGAACGCGTCGTCGCCTCCAGACGCAACCGGCCAAACGGGGGACCGATGAATCATGCCGGATGACTGGAGCACGGTGAGTCTCGGGAGAGACAAAGCACTCGAACGGGAGATCCAGATTCTGCGAGAGCGCTACCTCGAGCACAGCGATCAGCTCGAGAAGCTTCTTGCGACTGCTCCCAGCGAGAACCTGGCAAAGGAATACCAGCGACTGCGGGACGACATCACGGCGACCATCACCAAGCTCGATGAGCTCGAGCGCGGCGTCGGTCCCGTCCCCCGCCGTGCAGCCACGATGACTCCGATCGTCAACCGCCCCGATACCGAGAGGGCCGCGACAGCGCCGCCCGGATCCCTTCCCGCCTGGTCGCCAGGCAACAGCGAGCTCCGAGCCGCACCGTCGAGCTACAACACCCCGGCCACACCTGCTGTGAGCACCGGGGCGCGCCTCCTTCTGATCGGTGTGGCCGGAGTCGCAGTTCTATTCCTGCTGGGATTTCTCATGTGGAAGTACCTGCTGGGACTTCCGCGCGGCGTCGATGAGCTCCCGATCGGAACGGCGGCCGAGGACACCACGACCATGGAGCCCGACACGCCGGTCGAGACGACACCTCCCGCCCCTCCCGTCCTTCAGGCCGAGCCCTCCAGTTACGACTTCGGCCTCGTGCAGAAGGGAACGCGGAAAACGAATCGTTTCCGATTGACGAACAACGGCGATTCGCAGCTCACCATCAACGTCGCCAGATCGGAGTGTCGCTGCCTCTGGTTCGACTACCCCGCAACGATCCCGGCCGGAGGAAGCATCAGCCTGACGGTTACTGTCGACGGAGCGCGAGCGGAGCGTGGCTCGCTTCGCGAAGTGGCCCGCATCGCGTCGAAGAGCGACCCGAGCGCCGGCGCGACCATCGAAGTGAGTGCCACGATCGAGTAGAGGCTCGGGGGCGAGGCTCGAGGCTCGCATGACTCTCACATTTCTCGTAGGGACGAAGCCGAGGCTCGAGCGTACATGCTTCGCCCCTGCGAAAACAATGTGACGGTCGCGGGAGAGCAGGAAGTATCGGGCACGCTGGGCGCTCCTACGCTCGTAATCCCGTCTGGTCGCGCGCGAGCCTGGACGGTTCGCGATCGAGTCCGGCAACCGCTCTGCTGCAGTAGTAGGCGAGAAATCCGATCACCGCGCCGGCGATCGAATCGATCATGTAGTGCCATCCGGTGACGATCGAGCCGATGAAGATTGCGATGACCGCCAGACGGAAAAACATTCCGGCGTGGCGGGAGAGGAATCCCACCCAGAGCGCGACATAGAGCTGAAACGCGACGTGCAGACTGGGAAAAGCGCCGATGCCGAGAATGATCCGCATGCCGGGGCGGATTCCGCCGAGCGGGTGGTCGAGCACCTTCTGATAGTTCGTGATCAGTAGGTACTGCCACGAATACGACACCGGCATCAGAGCGCGCACCGAGTCCCAGACGTCTTCGAAGCGATAGCAGGGGCCGAGGGAGGGGAAGAGGAGGTAAAGCCAGGCGCCGGTAATCCAGAGTCCGGCGTTGCCGTTTGCATAGGCGATCCTGGTGCGATTCGACGGAAGCGAGAGAAAGATGATGGCCGCGAGCGCTAGAGACGCATAGAACGCCTGGGCGTACAGGCGGTCGATGATCCAGAGCAAGGTCGGTGACTCGGCGAAGAGATTCACGAAAAAGACGTTCGGCGAGTAGCCCAGCATGAGGAGACGATCGATCTCCCACAGCTCGGCGTCGAACGAGGCCTGGTTGAGGCGGGGAACGAGCAGCTTCAGCCAGCCGTAGGTGTGGATCACGAGCACTGCGCTGATGAGCAGTCTTGCCGAAACGAGCATCCATTTCCAGTCGCGAACTGCCGTGAGATACGATCGATCACGCCGGATCAGAGCCCAAATGATGCGCAACGCCACGCCGGCCGCAGCCTGGAGAACCAGAGCGCCTCCGAAGAGTGCAAGGGAATCGACGACCGCGAGCATTCCGTGATTGTCGAATCCCTTCGCCAGCATCAGCTGATGCACGAGAATCAGATTCGCCACGGTGAACCACTCGAAAAAATAGAACGGGTTCTTCGCCTGGAGGCGGGCACCGAGCTCGCGCACGCTGCGCCCGAGAGCGGGGCGAAGCGGTGGATCACCAGCCGTTTCGCTCGAGGTGATGTTCAACGCGGCCGCTCCGCGACGCGATGCACCGCAGTCAATGCTGTACGAATTCGCAGAGTCCCAGACACCGGGGTAGTGTAAGCCATCGGAGCAGGGGCCTGCTGCAGGCTGCGCACTCAGGATGACCGCAATCCCTCGCTGGCCGACGCCTCAGGCGCTCCGCTGCTCGGCGGCAGCGAGCTCGGTCGCGACGGGGATCTCGACCTCGGCCGCAGCGCGAGCTCCGGCATCGAGAGGCGCTCGACGAGACTGAACCAGTGCGACACCAGAGAGAATGATCGCCATCGAAGCGAACGATCGCCATCCGAGGGGCTCGCCGAGAATCGCCCAGCCGAGAACGACGGCAACGGTCGGGTTGACGTAGGCATAGAGCGAGACGGTCGATGTCGGCAGTTTCGAGAGCGCATAGACATAGGCGCCATATGCCACGATCGAGCCGAAGACGAGGAGGTAGAGAAACGCGATGAGGGAGCGCGTGCTGAATCGAAACTCGTCCGCTTCGCCCAGCATCAACCCGATCGCAGCAACGACCAGGCCGCCCGTCAGCATCTGAATCGCCGCGGCCACCAGAGCCGAAGCGGCGACCGGATGATACTTCGACCTGACCGAGCCGAGGTTCCAGCAGATCGCACCGATCTGCAGCGCCAGCACTCCCAGAAGGAACTTCGCGTTGAATGACGAGGGTCGCAGGTCGGGTGCGACGAGCAGGGCCACGCCGGCGAAACCGACGATCATGCCGCCGAGCTTGCGGCGCGTCATGCGCTCTCCGTTCCGGCGCATCGACTCGATCGTGGCCATCCAGAAAGGAGCGGTGGCGACGAGGAGCGCCGTGAAACCGCTGGTGATGTAATGCTCGGCCCAGACCACGGCGACATTCGCCACTCCGATCAGCAGCAGCCCGACGATCGTCAGGTTCCACCAGTCGGCGATTCGAGTCGGGATCTTCTGGCCGGCGAGTGCGCAGAGCGTGAGCAGAATCGCGCCGGCGATCGAGAATCGGACACCGGCCAGCAGAAACGTCGGGAGCGTCTCGATTGCCACGCGAATGGCGAGATAGGTCGTCCCCCAGACGGTGCAGACGATGGCGAACGCTCCGTAGGCGAGGACGCGATCACGAGGCATGATCGCCTCCGCGCGGCAGTGTGATGCCGCCGATTTTCTCGCAGTGCGTTTCCAGTACGATGGTCGTGCGGGTCGCCAGCCCGAGCGGATCGGCGCCGAGCTCGTTGACGATCGCATTCAGGGAGCTGATCGAATCGGTCCTCACCTTGAGCAGATAGCAATCATCGCCGGCCACCGAATGCGCCTCGACGATCTCCTCGCGCCGCAGAAACTCCTCCCAAACGCGCCGGCCCCTCGTGTCGAAACTCCCGACCTGACGCGCGGAGACGAATGCCGTCACACCGAGACCGAAGGCGGGAGGGTAGAGAACGACCGTCGTGCCGCAGATCGCACCGCGCCGCTGCAGCTTCTCGATCCGCTCGGTCACCGACGGGCGGGAAAGACCCACGCTCTCGGCGATCTGTGCGATCGGAGTGCGCGCCTCACGAAGGAGAATCGCCAGAATCGAACGGTCGATCTCGTCAAAATCGTCGGTCACGATGCTATTCTACCATCGAACAGAAGGCAGAACAACAACATTTCCTGCGATATGAAGGCAACCTAAAGTCCGGCCAGAGAATACGCCGGAGTGCCGCTCTTCCTCTCGAGACGGGGATAGCGATACTCCTTCCTGCCGGAGGTGGCGAGCCCGATCTCGCGCTGGAGATACTCGACTTTGATGCTGCGCAGCGGATCGGACACGAGTCTTCGGAGGGCCAGGCGCGAGAAGACGACGGAAACGAGCTTCCAGCCGAAGCGTTTGCGAATGCGAAAACGAATCAGCTCGCTCCCGTCGCTCACCAGCTCCGCGGCATCCTCGTCGACCAGAGGGCGGAGGATCTCCGAGGCCAGCTCCAGTTCACGGCTCATGATCGGTTTCGTCGTCATCGCAGCACCTCCTGCCTTCTGTCTTCACCTCCATCAGACGAACCAGGAAGGAAGTTGTTTCATCCAGCGTGAAAACTCCTTGTGAAGAAGGAGCAACAAAGCTCCGGGTCACCAGTAGGTCGTCGTCACGCGGCAGGTGCCTTTGACCACCGTCTGGCAGGCGAGCCGTTCCGCGGGTCCGAGCCGGAGGCGGCCGGCCGCATCCTTTTCGACCGCGGTGGGTGGAGTCAGCGAGTCGCCCCCCCTCGACCACCACAATCCGGCACCGCCCGCAGACGCCGATCCCACCACACGCATTGCCGATCGGCGCAGAAACCCGTCGTGCGGCATCGAGAATCGTCTCGTCTTCACGCACATCCGCACTCTTCGCCAGCCCAACGAGCTCGACCCGCATCAGGCTCCCATCCTCCATCGACTCTCCGCGTCGATCTGCTATCTGCCTATCTGCTGATCTGTCTATCTGTCTATCTGCAATCTGCAATCTGCTTTCTGCTTTCTGCTTTCTGAATCTGCTATCTGCTATCAGGCCTGTCCAAATTAGGGTCACGAAGAAAGTCGCCGGGGCTCCCGTAAACTGTATGTGTGCGACACAAAACAGGAAGGGAGACACCCGACGATGCGACCATTCTGCAGCGTTTTCCAGCAGATTCTCAAC
>DATKDP010000099.1:0-8936 GCA_035546335.1 Thermoanaerobaculia bacterium
GACGTGCCGCTGGGCGGCCAGACGCCCGGCGATATCGTCCTCCCGCTCCCGGCGAACACGAGCGTGGTCATCGAGGATGCTCCGCTTGCGGCCGACGGTGTCAAGGTCACCGTGGCTGTGACGGGGAGTCCCGCGCCGCCAGCGAGCGCCCGCGTGGCTCTGCAGCTCGTGGGAAAGAAAAGCCAGATCCGGCTCGCCATCCCGGGAATCTATATCGTCACCGACCCTGACACGGAAACTACGGTTCAGGTCACCGAGAACGGACCGGCTGAGGTGGTCGTGATCCTCGACGGTTCGGAGATCGTGGTCGCGATCGCCGCAGGAGCCAGCGCGACGATCGTCGAAACGATCGACGACAACGGCGTTCTCACCGCCGTTTCGGTGACCGGCGTGACCGGCGAATCAGGGGACGTCACTGTGAACGGCACGCCGCTGTCACCGGGAGGCGATCCGGTCCTGCTGGCAGCATTCCAGGCGAAGCTGCGGGTGCAACGCAGCGAGCTCACCCTGACGGGAACGTTCACCCCTCCAGGCTCCACCGCGATCGATCCAGGCACGCAGGACGTGACCCTCCACGTCGGCGACTACACGTTCGCCGCAGGCACTCTTACTCGGGCGAAGAGCGGTGCGTACAGCACCGCTGGGACGATCGCCGGCGTCGCCTTCAGTATTGAGCTCAAGCAGAGCAAGGGGGGAGAGTGGAGCGTCAAGGCTTCCGCCAAGCCGGTCAGCGACTTCACGAATCCGGTCCCGGTTTCGCTGTCCATCGGCAGTGTGGTCGGCAGCGTTCAGGTCTCGGCGTCGCTCAGGTAAGTCTCGATTGCGGAGTGCGGAATGACCATTGCGGAGGGTAGGGGCGGCCAGCGGAAAGCAGAGTCGTGTCTCGCCGGGCATCCCGAAGGGATGCAGGGAATCCAGCCGGTGGTGAGCGCGAAGCGCCACCACCGGAACGCGAAACATCGAACAAGAAAACGCGCACGCCGGCAGGCGTGCGAGGAATTTGTGTACGAGGTGTCGACGTATGCCGCGCTCATTCGCGTGATTCGAGAAAACGTTTGTGGGTGCCCGGCCTTCGGATCAGCGGTTTGAATCGTCGCGGGCCGCGCGGTGGCGAGATGATCCCCGTGCGCTCGAGCTCGAGCGGAAGGGACGGCCGGCATTCGTGATCTAATATCCGCCGCGTCCCTATGGCGAATTCGCGGATCGAGTCGGGAGCGACCCTCCTCCACTACCGCCTGATCGAACGGCTCGGCGGAGGCGGCATGGGTGTGGTGTGGCGCGCGCTCGACACGACGCTCGACCGCGAGGTCGCGATCAAGATCCTCCCGGAGGAGTTTGCGGGGACGCCCGGGCGCCTCGCGAGGTTCGAGCGAGAAGCGAAGATTCTCGCCTCGCTCAGCCATCCAAACGTTGCAGCCGTGTACGGTCTCCACAAGGACGGTGACGCTCGTTTTCTCGCGATGGAGCTCGTGCGAGGGGCGACGCTGCGCGAGGAGATCGCGCGCGGGATCGACCCGTTGCGCGTGGTCGACCTCGCGATCGCGATCGCGGACGGGCTCGCCGCCGCGCACCGCGAGCACGTGATCCACCGCGACCTCAAGCCTGACAACATCATGATCGACCGCGACGGACGGCCGAAGATTCTCGACTTCGGGCTCGCGAAGCTCGGAGGCGCCATTACCAGCGATGCCGGCGAGACGGCCGTGCGCGACGCCGTCACCACTCTGCGCGAAGACGTCGCGACGCGGGAGGGGACGATCCTCGGCACAGTCGCCTACATGTCTCCCGAGCAGGCGCAGGGACACCTGGTCGACGCGCGCTCCGACATCTTCTCGTTGGGCATCGTCCTTTACGAGATGACCACGGGGCGACGCCCGTTCTCAGGCGAGAACACGATCTCTATCCTCACATCGATCCTCCGCGACACACCACCGGCGGTGAGCGAGCTCGCACCGGCCGCGCCCGAGCCGCTCGGTCGGATCATCGGGCGCTGTCTCGAAAAAAAACCGGAGGCGAGGTGGCCCGACGCGGCGACACTGCGCCACGAGCTCGCGGCCCTGCGAGAGATCAGCTCCGGGTCGGTGCGAAGGGCGGTCACCCCGCCGCGCGCGCGAGCGGGCCGCATCGCGATCGCGCTGATCGCAGTTGCAGTGCTGATGTCGGGCGCGGTGTGGATTCACCACCGCCAGGAGAGAGCGCGATGGCTTCGCGAAGATGCGCTCCCGCGGCTGCAGGCCATCGCCGACCGCGTCCAGGGACTCGAGGAAGGGCGCGAGAGCTGGGACGCCTGGATTCTCGCGCGCGAGATCGACGCTGCCTCGCCGGGCGAGCCGATCGTCGAGCAGCTGCGCGCGAAGTTCACCCGCGAGCTTTCGATCCTTTCCGAGCCACCGGGCGCGACGGTCGCCATCCGCTACTACGACGACCCGGACGCGGAGCCGGTCGTCCTCGGGACGACGCCACTCGAATCCTTTCCGTATCCGCGCGGTTTCACTCGCATCCGCGTCGAGCTCGCCGGAAAGCAGCCGGTTGACGACGTCATCTGGAACTTTCCCATCGGTGAGGAAAAGATCCGATACGAGCTTCACGCACCGGACGCGTTTCCGCCTGACATGGCGTTTGTTCCTGCCGGCTCGTTCGACATGTTCATGCCCGGCCTCGAGCACCTCGAGCCGGAGGAGATGGCCGCGTTCCTGATGGACCGTCACGAAGTCACGAACCGCGATTACAAGCGGTTCGTCGACGCAGGGGGATACGCCGATCAGAGGCACTGGACGCACCCGTTCGTCGACGGAGCCGCGACTCTGACGTTCGACGAGGCAGTCGCACGATTCACCGACCGCACCGGCCGCCCCGGCCCCGCCACGTGGGAAGTGGGATCGTACCGTGATGGCGAAGGAGACTTCCCCGTGTCAGGTGTCAGCTGGTACGAGGCGGCGGCGTATGCGGAGTGGGCGGGCAAGCGCCTCCCGACCGTCTACCACTGGAACCGCGTCGCGTTCACCGTCGCGAGCTCGAGGATCATTCCGGCGTCGAATCTCTCGAGTGACGGGCTCGTTGCAGCCGGCACGACGAACGGCGCGAACAGGTTCGGCGTTTTCGATCTCGCCGGCAACGTGCGCGAGTGGGCGTGGAACGCGACGAGCGGCGGGCGCGAGCGCCTCATCCTCGGCGGCGGCTGGAACGACCCCGACTACGCGTTCGCCGACAGCTACGCGCAGCCAGCGTTCGATCGCGCGGAGACCAACGGGTTCCGCTGCATCCGGTTCGCCGGCGAGGAAACGAACCTCGCCGCGCTCGAGCACGCGATCGAGAGGCAGAAGCGCGATTTCTACGCGCAGGAGCCGGTGTCCGACGAAGTCTTCGCGCAGTTCCTGCGCCTCTTCGAGTACGACCGGACTGCGCTCGACGCGAAGATCGAAGACGAGCAGCGATCTGCTTCCTGGGTCCGGCAGAAAATCACGTTCAACGCGGCGTACGGCGGCGAACGGATGATGGCGTATCTCTTTCTGCCGGTGTCAGGCACGCCGCCGTACCAGACGATCGTGCTCTTCCCGGGCTCGGGATCGATCGGCGCGAGCTCGAGCGCGGAGCTCGAGCCCGGCCGCGTCGACTTCGTCGTTCGCAGCGGCCGCGCGATCATCTGGCCGATCTACAGGGGAACGTACGAGCGCAGCACGGACCTTCGCAGCGACACCGTGCGCTCGTCGACGCTGTACAAGGACCATCTCATCATGTGGGCCAAGGACCTGCGGCGGACGATCGACTACGTCGAGACGCGCGACGACCTGGATCCCGCGCGCGTCGGCTACTACGGGCTCAGCTGGGGCGGGACGATGGGTGCGATCATGCCGGCCGTCGAGCCGCGCATCAAAGCGAGCGTGCTCTACGTCGCGGGGATGAGCTTCCAGCAGCCGCTTCCGGAGGCCGACCAGGTCAACTACGTCGGACGTGTCAGGCAGCCGACGCTCATCCTCAACGGCGAGCTCGATTTCTTCTTCCCGCCCGAGACGGCGCAGAAGCCGCTCTACGACCTCCTCGGTACGCCGCCCGAGCACAAGAAGCGACTCGTCTTCCCCGGCGGCCACTCGGTGCCCCGCACCGAGATGATCAGGGAGTCGCTCGTCTGGCTCGACACCTACCTGGGTCCGGTGCGTTAGGCTGATCGCCATGTGGCCGAAGATTCCGATCTTCGGCCCGGTGACTGACGACACAGTGAACTACCGGCAGCACTCCTCCCTGCGCCATGTGGCCGAAGATTCCGATCTTCGGCCCGGTGACTGACGACACAGCGAACTACCGGCAGCACTCTCCCCTGCGCCATGTGGCCGAAGATTCCGCATATAGCACCTTCGAATTCGTACCCCTGGTTCACCACATCGTCCGTCACCAGGCCGAAGATCGGAATCTTCGGCCACTTGCGCGATCGTCCTGAGAATCTCCCTCTGCCACCCACTTCAGGCGGCCACGGTGTGTGCCCAGGTCATGTCGCTCGAGAGCCGGTCATCCGTTGCAGCATCGTCTCGAGCGTCTCCGCCTTCTCCAGCTGATTGTTCGAGCGATACAGCCGCACCAAATCCTTCTGCAGCTCGATCCACTGCAGCTTCGATGACGCCGGGAGACGGATCTTCACACGGTCCGAGGCTTCGAGCAGAGCGATCGCGTCGCCGGTGCGCCCCTGCCTCTCGAGCTCGGGCAACAGCGTCCCGAGCGCCGAGAGCTGGTACGGAAGAATCATCGATCCGCTGTCCGAGCTCCTCCGCACCAACTGTTCGAGCGTCGCGAATGCGTCAGGGCGCCCACTTCGCCGAGCCTCCAACTCGGCAGCGGCCAGTGCGCTGATGCTCGCCATAGGAGACATGGCCGGCAGCTCGAGGATCGAATCGGGGCTGCTGATCACACCGCATCGCATCATCGGAACGCCATCGGAGGGACCGAGTGCGTGACGGTTCTTCAAGTGTCGCTCGAAGGCCTCCGCGGCACGCGCGCAGCCTCCCTTCGCGTAGTGAAGGTGCGCAGCGTATCGCGTGCGTTCCGGCGGTGCGGCGATCATTCCCAGGAGACGCTCGGCGTGCTCGATCCGTCCGATTGCCAGCTCGTAGTGGCCGATCTCCTGAAGCAGTGCATCTGCGTCGCGACGCGTCATCGACGACGCGGCCGCAGTCCATTTTTCCAGTTCCGCGATGATTCCCTCACGATCGCCGCGGACCCACGCCCGATGTGCGCGATTCATCCGGATCTCCGATGCCGATCCGCATCTCGTACAGCTCGCGTCGCCGGCAAGGCCCGAACTTTCGATCTCGATCAGCTCCAGCGCACGATCGAAATAGGGCTGCGCACGCTCGGGGTGATTCGTCCAGTTCTGCAGCGCCTCCGCGGCGGCGAGCACCGCGCCGGGCTCGTGTGGGCGGAGCTCCGCCAGGCGAACCCGATACGGCACGGCATCGTAGGCTCGCCCCATCCTGAACTTCAGTGTCATTCCGATGTTGTTCGTCGCCCACCAGTGATCGGGATCGATCTGGAGCAGCGAGGTGTAGTGCCGTAGCGCTTCGGTCGGATCTTCACGCATGTTCGCGTATCCGCCGAGGATGAAGTAGCGCTCGCGATCGGAGATCGTGGAAGAGAGCTCCGCGGCGCGCTGCGCGTGCGGCAGGTAGTCGGAAGAAGGACGCGCCTGGTTGGCGATTGCAAAGGCCAGGTGCATGTGAGCGGAGGCGAACTCAGGATCCTTTTCGATCGCCCGCAACAGAAGCTGCTCGGCGGCGGCGTTGTCGCGGTATGCGATCACTCGATCGGCCGCGGTGAAAAGCTGAAGAGCCTCGAGCGAAGGAGTCGTCACTTTGACGAGCGCCGGAGCGTGATCGCGCCTGGTGACCTTCTCGCCGACCGCCTGGCGCAGCCGGCGTCCGAGGCGGCGAATCGCGCCCGGAAGCCCTTCGATCGATCCCGCTTCCTCGGTGAAGCGCGCGAGCTGCTCGCCTGAGGCTGGATCGATCAGGTCCGCGCCGACGATCGTCGATCGTCCGAATCGTTCGACGCGGGGGGAGACGACGAGCCGGATGGCGCCGTCCCGAAGAGCGACTTCCCGGGCCACGGCGCGATCGATCCTCGTGTCCGGAGACCGCCTCATGAGCCGCAGAGCGTCTCCCACCCGTTCATGCGAGACGATGCTGAGACGTGGCGACTCGGTCAGCTCCCGCTCGAGCAGATATTCGAGACTGCCGTCGAAGAGCGGATCACCCGCGCGATTGTCGATCTGAGAGACGAGTGTCCATGCGCGATCGTCGACCTCGAGCGCAATGGCCCGAGACTCCGGAGCATCGCGGGCGATCCACCACGCAGCGGCACTGAATGCGAACAGGCCTGCGGCCGCGACGATCACCGGCCAGGCCCCGACGTTGCGGGCTCTCGGCCGATTCGCACCGCTCTTCACCCCGCTCTTCACACGGCTCTTCACCCCGCTCTTCAAAAGGCTCTCGACGACGCCCGGCTCGCCAGCCTCACGCGTCGCCTGCTCCCGCCCCTTCAACCAGGCGTCGATCTCCGATCGAAGGGCGAACACACTCCCCTGCCGGTCGTGATGGTGCCGGTGAACCGGCAGTCCCTCGTCCTTCTCCCAGTTCTGGACGGCGCGCACACTTCGCCCGAGGTAGCTCGCAATCTCCTTCCAGGAGGCGAGAAGATCGTCGCTGTCGGCTGATTCGGATGCTGGGTCGGCGAGGCTCATCGGAGTGGGAGCGCCGACCATGGTAGCGCTGCGAGACTCGGGGCGCAAACACATGCGCAAAAGAACGCAACCGCGGCTGGTTTCGTCTCGTTGCGCACGAGTGCGTGCACGGGGCGGGTGCACAGTCTTCCTGCAGGACCTACATTGGAATCAGGGAGATGGGTATGGAATCTCAGAGAGTGTCAACCAGGTGGAATCGTCTTCCAGAGCGAGGTTCGCAGCCGGTCAGGATGGTCGGCGGATTGCGAATTGCGCTGGTGGCATGCGCGCTCGCAATTCTGGCGCCGTCGCATCTTCGTGCCGGCGAGCTGATGGTCGAGTTGGGGGTGCCTGAATTGCTGCTCCCCAGGCAGGTGCAGAGGTTTGCCTTGGACCCGCGGGTATTCGAGGACGAGCTCCGCGAGATCATCGCCGCGCTTGCTTTGACATCCGACAACGAAGCCTACCACCTGCGCCTCTCCCGCAGCGCCGTCCCGATGCTCCTGGACACCACACCGCTTTCCGGGGACATGAATATCACGGCGATCGCTCCGACGGGCCGCCAATCCCGCGATGGCAATTTCAGGTTCGTAGGCGCCTGCGACAACAATCCATGTAGTTTGTGGCTGAACGGCGTATTGACCCAGGAGTCCAACTTCATGGGTACATCCTTCTTCACGCAGGTCATTCGAACCGGCAGTAGTGTCCGGGGGATGGCGCCGGACGAGGTCTATTACAAGTCGGCGGCGTTCGATGAACCGAACAGGAGCACAATTCGAATCTTCGGACGGCTGTCCGGCGTGCCGGACTACCAGCCCATTCGCACAATTCCGAACGCCAGCAGCCTCTTCTTCCACCGCTGGGAGTTCGGATTCGACGCCAGCAGAGACTTTCTCGCGACGGCGTTCAGGGAGATCCCGAGCGGAAACATCGCCGTCGATCTGATGCCGGTCGAGGGGGAGCCGGTGCAGGGCGTTCTCGACGTTGGAACGCCGAGCACTCCACCCACAGCAGCTCAGGGTCAGATCGCAGCGAGGAGAATTCCGACCGGGGTCATCGACTTCGACAGCGGCTGCTTCAATTCGGTGAACTGTTTTCACGTTGCGTGGCTGGGAACCAACAACACGATCCGTGCCGCCATCATCAACGCGGCGACGCGACAGGCGTGGGGCTATGATCTCGGCCTCTTCACCGCCGCCTTCGGAATCATGAATCTGAGTCTGTTCGCTACGGATCGTGGGCTGTTCGCGATGTGGTTCGATCCCTCGCTGCGCCTGATTCAGCTCGTTCTGCTGACGAAGTTCGGGGAGTTGCTGTTCGGAAGCGCCGCGGTCCCCGAAATCACGGCGTTGCGATTCGTATACTTCGTTCTTCTCACCAACGCGCTCCGGGGGTATTTCTTCATGACCGTTCCATCACCATCGCAAAAAACCGGCGCCATCCCGGGCCCACCGGACGCGGACGCCCTCTCCGCCGGTTTCTATGTGACTCCGTTCAACATCACCTACCCCACACCGCGACGCCGGGCGATCCGCCGCGCGGAGTAGTGCAGCCGCGCGGGAGAGACGAGAGACGAGAGACGAGAGGCGAGAGACGAGAGGCGAGAGACGAGAGGCGAGGAACACCACCGACGAGAGGCGAGAGACGAGGAATACCCCCGACGAGAGGCGAGAGGCGCGAGAGACGAGAGACGAGAAACACCACAAAGTCATCCCCACCACGCCTCTCGTCTCTCGTCCCTCGTCTCTCGCCCCTCGCCTCTCGCCCCTCGCCTCTCCCCACGCGCAAAAGTGCGCAACCGCCCCCGTTGCGCCTTGTTGCGCTTGCGGTCTGCTCGAGGGCGACGCACCTTGCCCGCATGCAATCCCTTCTCACAAAGCGCGCGCGTCTGCTCCTGGTGGCCGCAATGATGTTCGTTCTGCTCTTCTGCCGCGGATCGTCCGGGCGAACCGAGGGACTCGATGTCGAGCCGGAGAGCTCGAGCGCTTCACATGACCCACACAGAAGGAGTCACAGATGAAAACAGCGAGACTCGTCACTCTATCCATCCTGGTTCTGCTTCCGGCGTTTCCCCTGCTCGCCGAGGTCACCCCCACCGCCCGCGCTTCCGGACTCGGCGTCAACGTTCCCGTTCTCGCGCGACTCGTCGGCGGAGGCAACACGCTCTTCATCAGCACCGTCGACGTGACCAACCACGCAGCGGCGACCCAGGTCGACTTCTATCTCGACG
>DATKDP010000100.1:0-12068 GCA_035546335.1 Thermoanaerobaculia bacterium
ATCACTCTTTGTACGAACGGATGCTGATCTGCCCGCTGGATGTCGCCTTGATCGCGTAGCGATTGAACCGGACGACGGAGCTGTCCGCAGCGATCACGATCTCCGCTGGAAATCCGGTGACCGCCGCGGGGAGGACCGCGCCGCGGTGGTCGAAGACGATCTCGGGAAGGTCGTCATCATCGATGTCCACGAATTGGCCGACGAGGCCGTGCCGGAGGTCGTCCGATCCGAGCGAAATCCACTCCACGTCGGAGACCGGCACGCCGCTGCGGTTCACCGGCAGCCAGCTCGCCGCCTGGGTCACGTCTGCATCGCGATTCGCCGTGCGTTGAATCGTGTAGCGCTCGTTGTCCAGATCGAACGACACGCGCCAGGGCGCGCGATTCGCGATCGCCTTGTGGCGTGTCAGGCGAACGGACGAGCCGAGCTGCGCGGCTTCGCTCTTGATGCGGTATTGCGGGATCAACTGCAGCAAGGCCGGAATGGAGATCAAGAGGGTGATCCCGAGAATCGACATGACCGTGAGCAGCTCGGTGAGATTGTAGCCGCGCTGCCCGGCATGACGGCGCCGCAGGATGTTCGCCCGCCGCGGGACTTTCCGTCTCGGGTCGTCGCTTCTCATTCCGACGTTCCAATCGCGAGAATCTTCGCCTGCCCCGCCTGGGACCAGGGCCACGCCGGCTCGTCGCAGATGTAGGTGTGCCGGGCGCTCGAATCGATCAGCATCGCGTTGTCGCCGAGCTCGGAGTCCTTGGGGCTCTTGTAGTCGGCGGAATCGTAATCATGCTCGATGTTGATCCGGATCGAGCCGGTGCCATTCTCCGCGACGAGGATTCCGAGAAACTTTCCGCTGCTCTTGATGAAGAGCTGCTCGTGGGCCGCAAAGACCGCCGACATCACCTTGACCACATCCGAATTCTCGGGAGGAGGCGTGGTCGCGGTGCCCGAGGTGCAGTAGTCGGTGCCGCCGAAGGTGAAGGTGTTGTTGTTGAACGAGCTCTCGATGAAGAGATCTCGTCCGGAGATCAGCAGCACTTTGTTGAGCAGCGCAGGGGCGAGGTACTGGCTCCCTCCGGTCCAGATCCCGCCGACGGCGATGATGCTGACCTTCCACGGCTGACCGCTGTCCGGATAGTCGTTCCCCATATCCTTTTTCAGGGCGAAGGCGCCGTCGACCAGGAGGGTGATTCCCTGCTGGGGGTCGGTGTCGGCGGTCGGGTTCGTTCCACTTTCGAGCTGAAAGAAGGTGCGCGGGACGATGGACTTCTCGAATGGCGGTTCGATACCGTCGTCCGCTGATCCTCCGACATCGGTCACATCGGCCGTGTCCGAGCGGACGAAGAACTGCAGGTTCGTGATCTGGGTGAATAATGTTCCGCCGCTCGGCTGCGTCTCGATCAGATCCCAGTTGTCATTGTGACGATCCCACCGATAGAGCTTCCCGGCGGCGCCGGCGGTTCTGGCGGCCGCCGTAAGGCCGTAGTCCTGACACGTCGAGGCGTTGGCGCACGAGACTCCGGCCGCGGACGTACTGGCGTCGTCATCGGTCCACACCGCGCTCGGAGTTCTGGTCGTCATCAGGTAGTACTTCTCGAGACCCGCCTCGGTCGTCGGTCTGTAGGTTGTGTCCCACGGGTTGATTCTGGGTGGCTCGATCCGGTCCACCCCCTCCTTCGCTTCCGGGATGATCGGAGTGCCGGATTCATCGACCGTGCCGGTCGCTGTCACCGTCGGGTCGCCGCCGCTCATGCTCCCCGAGCCGTAGAGCTTGATGTTTCCGTTGGCGTGGAGTGTCTCGCAGGAATTCCCGCAGAAGTGCGACGACGATTCGATCTCGAGATTTCCGTCCGCCAGAATCGCCGGCCGGCTCGTGTCCGCGCCGAGAATCGCCTCGAGCGTTTCGGTCGCTACAACGTTGCCTGCCGCGTCGAACTTCGTTGCCGTCACGAGCACGGTCGCGTAGCCCCACATCTTCGAGCCGGAGATTGGAGGCTCGAAGAGCCTGATGTCGGTGATCCTGCCGACGTTGTTGTTCCACTCGGGGTTCGTCGTATTCGTCAGCAGGCTGTTGAGCTTCTGATCGAGGAAGCAGTCAGCGCTCGCGATTCCATCGCATGAGAAGCGAAGGTCATAGGTGTTCGCATCGCGATCGCCGCCAAACACCTGCGCCCAGTCACCGCTGAACGGGCCCTGGAAGAGCTGGTCGCCCGCTCCCGTATAGATTCCGCGCGCGCCTCGAGTGGCGCGCGCCACGCCCATGGCGTTGAGATGCGCCTCGGTGGTGAACTCCCAGTCGCCCGGCGTCCCCGTCGTGTACTGCGGCACGAGAGGGCCGGCCGGATTCCGGAACATCTGCTGTACGAGCCGGACGCCTGCTTCCGCCACGGCATCGACCTGCACCTCGTCACGATGCGTCACCGCGGTTCGCTCTTCGGTCTCGGTGAAGCTCAGCATCGACAGGCCGATCAGGCTGAGGATCAGCGTCACGACGATGGTCATGATCAGGGCGACGCCGCGCTGGCCACGTCTCGTGTCGCGTGACCGGAGACTTCTGTTGCGAAAACCAGACTTCTTCATTCTCTTCTCGGACCAGATCACAGCGGATCCATGGTGAAGGTGAAATCGCCGGCATCCGTGTGGATCGTCCAGCTCGACGGGAAGGTCATGGTGGTGATTCCGGACTTCTTGATCTCCTTGTCGAACTCCAGCTCGAACACGACTTCCTGCGCCGCACTGAGCCTGGTCGGCGTTACCTCGGAGTCCTTGTTGAACACCGCCTTCGTGCCGCTGCCGACCAGGCCATCGAAGGCGAGCTTGCCGGCTACGGTGCTATCCGTCGGGCTCGACATCGAGACGACCTTGATGAGCTTCAGCCGAACTCCCGATTCCCCGCCGCTCCAGAAAGGAGTGATCGCGCTGATCCTGACGAGGTCGGTGCAGTCATTCCTGAAACGGATCTGCACTTTCTTGCTCGCCGAGTTGTTGGTCTGCGCGATCTTGGCGACGTTGCACACGGTCGTGTCGAGCTCGATCTGCCGGGGAGTTAGATTCGCAGAGCAGATGCCCTGATAAGCCTGTCCCGAAAGCGTATAGGTTCCATCGTCCCGATCCGCATTGGACCATGCGGGAAGGGTGAACGTCCCGCTGATGATCGAACCGGCGACCGTCTGGTCATAGACCTTCACGCCGGTCGCGTCCTCGGTGATGATGACGCGGACCGACGTCCAGGGTGTGCTGCTTCCGGTGACGTTGACGCTGATGTTCGTGATCTCCTCTGCGGCCCGCGTGAAGACTTCATTCGCGGCCGGGATGCCGAACTCCGCGGTTCCGCTCGTCGAGCAGGGGTAGACGTACTCAGGGGAGCCACCGCCGAGCAGAGGAAATGCGCAATCGAATTGGGCGAACACCTGGTAGCGGTACGTCAACGCCTCAGCACTTTCGGTGATGGGGACGGTATCGGTCATCGTCGTCGTTTCGTATACGTCGAACGTATCGTCCAACACGAACGAGCCGAGCCCCACCTTCTTTTCACGTCGCACATGATAATGCGCGACCGACACCTCGCTACCGCCAACGGTGGAGGTCACTTCGGACCAGACGAGAGGAATGACGTAATTCGTGCCGTCGATGGTCGGGCCACTGCTGGTCAGAGAGCCGGGCGCCGATGGAGGATCATCCGCGGGCGTGGGAGTATACGAGACAGAGGCGCCCATGGGGCTGGACGCTCCTCCCGCGAGACCGCACTTGTCGACTGCCCGCACCTTGTAGAAGTAACCCTGACATGGCGCAGCCCGCCTGTCGGTGAAGGTGTTGTTCGCGCCCGGCGAGAAGTTCAGGGGGACCGGTCCGGCATTGTCGATCCGGGTCGCGGCGCTCACTGTGAAGTCAGGAACGTTGATTCCGTCGTCGATCACGCGATGGACCTCGTATGTATCGATGTCGATCAACTGCTGGTCGAGCGGCGAAGTGAGAGACTCCGTTCCGCCCTCCGAGGTGTAGCAGGTGGGCGTCGAGATTGCGGCGATGTTGTTCTCGACCGTCGCCCAGCTCACTTCCAATCCGTAGCCGCCGGTCGGTGCGGTGGACATGCCGCTCACGGCCGCGGGGATGTTGTTGACGGTATCGTGAAAGAGCGGTGGCGACGGAGGAATCGTCACTGCCGGTGCGGTCGGACTGAGCGTGTTCGTCACCGAATCGTAGGAAAAGACTTCGATCGTGTACGACAGAGACGCGTCGTCCACAGGAATCAGCGCATAGCTCAAGCCGCTGATCGGTGTCGGCGTGGGGGCGGGACCGGAGGAAGGTGTCACCTTCACGATGTAGTCGTCGATGCCTTCAGCGGGAGTCCACGAGACCACGAGCGTCCTGCAGTGTCCATCACAGACGCTCAGCGTGGTCGGTGGTGTAAGAACGACGGGGGGGACTCTACCGTGATCCGATCCCTTCTTCCCGACGTTGAGCGTCACAACCCGCCCACTGAGACGGAACTTGCGATGGCTTGCCGCGGCCGTCGCCGCGGCAGCGGGCGTGTAGGTCGCGGGGTCGGTGTAGTTGAGGAATGGCCGTTCGCTCATCCCGTTGAGAATGATCTCGATCGAGCGGATCTCCTTGCGGGAATCTCGTCCCGCATTGCTCGCGCCATCGACGCCGCCGGGCAGAGTAGTAATCCGCGTCCCGTCGGCGTCGTAGTAACGGAGCTCGAGCTGGAAGATGTTCGTGGCCTGCAGCTCCTGGACGACGTTGCCGTCGTCATCGAAGGTGATCTTGTAAAGATCGTAGGGAGGGCTCGTCTGTCCGGCAACGGTCGTTGCGGCGACGGTGATGCTCTTGGTCTCTTCGTTGATCGCTGCCGGGGGGCTCGCGCTGTTGAACGCCTGGTTGCGCGGGGCAGAAAGGTCGAGCTTCACATCAATCGTCGTGGCAACGCCCGTTTTCCTCAGCACGTATCCGACGATCTCGTCGTTGCCGGTGGTGATCACGCTGTGCTCGCCCGCTCCGGTCCCTTCCAGCGCGGCTTCACGCGAACGGTCGAAATCGCCACGGACGAAAATCGCCGACTCCCAGGCGCCCTCGATCCACTCATCCGTGAGTTGGCGGTCTCCCAGGGGGTTGATGTTGAGTCCCGCAGCCCTCACGGTCTCCACCATTTTGCTGAAGGTGAGGCGGACGTCCTGCTGCTGGGACGAAGTTGCCTCGCTGATCTTGTACGCCTCCTGCGCCCGCTCGAAGATCATGTACGTCGCGATCATGACGACCAGGAAAATCGTCAGCGCGATCATCACTTCAGGCAGCGTGAGTCCTGCCTGGCGACGCCTGCGCCGCGCATGCGATTCATCGACGGCGAAGTGAGGTCGCATTCTGCTCATTCCGACCTCAAATTCAGTGTCTCGACGACCACCTGCCTGGAACGCTGCCCGCGCTCGGCCCACCGAACGACGACCTGAATGCGAAGCATCTCGGCATTCGCGAACGTCGACCCGGACGGCACCGCCGTCATGGTCGCGACCATCTCACTTCGTTTGCTCTCTCCCCGTCCGAAGGGAAGATCCAGCTCCATGAAGAGGTCTCGGAGCTCGTTGCGAAAGGCGAAGTTCGAGCCGGAGACCTCGGCAGCCGTGACGATCGAGGTCCCGTCGGCGTCGGTCTTCCGCTGCCAGGCCTTCGTCGCTGACGAGTCGGAGGATGCGGCTGCGAGCAGTTCCTGTGCAGCCGGTTGATTCAGCCTCTCGAGCGCGTGCTCCGCCAGCACGGTCGCCTCGGTCATCTTCTTTCCGCCGTACGCGCGGTGGAGTCCGAGGGTGAACATGCCGAGGACCGCGGTGAGGATGGCCGAAAGGATCGCCATGGAGATCAGGACTTCGACCAGACTGAATCCGCGCACCGGTAGCGAACCTCGGTGCTGTCGAGGCTGGTCGCAAAGGCACTGCCCGGGAAGGGTCATCCTTCTTTCCGAAATCCGTCTATCCATCGAGGGTCACCGATTCTGTATCTAAGGTACCATTATGCACCCAAAGTGCAGCGTCGTCACAGTTCCTGCAAAGATTATTTAGACAAATAAAAGCATCGGCCTATTCCATGCCGTCGTCGCCGCCACGATGACGCGGAACCCGGGCGTGATCGGCTCCGCAGCACCTCTAACTAAACTAGGTACCTCACCCTGTGCGCCCTCTGTGCCAACGGCGGGCTGGACCGCTGATCCGACAGAGCCGCAAGCACTTACGCCGCAATCGTGCATTCGAACGAGACGCTGACCATCGGCCGAATCGTTACAAATAGTAACAGCGCGGCGGTCGCATTGCACAATGGCGTCATCCGTCGTCCTTTCCTCTTCACCGGCGAGCGCCGCCTTCGAACTCGTGATGACAGTGTGGCCGAAGATTCCGGTGACGGGCGAGGGTGTGAGCGAGTCGGGACGCTCGTCGCGGACGGTTAACCGCGTGATGGTCGGTTGCATCATCGCGGATGGAACAGGGGCGGGCGCGGGACGCCCGCTCTCCCCTGCATTGGACCAGCGTGGAGATCGCTCGCTTTCCCGCCCGCCCACCCGCTCGGATGACAGATGTGGCCGAAGATTCCGATCTTCGGCCCGGTGACGGGCGACGGTGCGGGCGATGGGGACGCTCGTCGCGGACGGTAACCGCGTGATGGTGGGTTGCATCATCGCGGACGGAACAGAGGCGGGCGCGGGACGCCCGCTCTCCCCTTTGCACGGTAACCGCGTGATGGTGGGTTGCATCATCGCGGATGGAAGAGGCGGGCGCGGGACGCCCGCTCTCCCTGTATTGGACCAGCGTGGAGATCCCTCGCCTTCGCGTCACGCTCAGGACAATGATGATTTGATACGCTTCCGCCGAAGAGGGATCGAGGGAGAGCGGCATGGCACGAATCGGAATCATCGGGACGGGATGGGGAGCGCGTGTTCAGGTGCCGGCATTTCGCGCGGCAGGACACGAGGTCGTCGCGATTGCCGGACGGCATAGCGACAGGACGAAGACCGTGGCGGAGAAGCTCGGCGTCGGACGCGCCGCGGCGTCGTGGGAGGAGATCGTCGGGGCGGATGACATCGATCTCGTCACCATCGTCACGCCTCCATCGGAGCATCGCGCGATGGCGATCGCTGCGCTCGAAGCGGGCAAGCACGTCGTCAGCGAGAAGCCGACGGCGATGAATGCGCAGGAGGCGGCGGAGATGCTCGCTGCGGCGGACCGGCGTGAGGGTCAGATTGCCATCATCGATCACGAGCTTCGCTTCCTTCCATCGTGGCTCGCCGCCAGGGAACGGCGAGATGAGATCGGCGCGATTCGCCATGCGGAGCTGCGTTACACGAGCCCGAGCCGCGGAGACGCGAATCGTCCCTGGAACTGGTGGAGCGACGCAGCAAAGGGGGGAGGGGTGCTCGGAGCAATCGGATCGCATCTGGTCGACGCGCTCCGCTATTTCATCGGCGAGGTCGTCGAGGCGCAAGGGGCGCTCGCAACGTTCGTGAGGCAGCGACCGGCGGAGGAGGGGGAGATGCGCGAGGTCACGACCGACGATTTCGCCGTCGCGACGCTGCGGATGGAGGGAGGCGCTCTCGCGCAGATGACGCTCTCGGTCGTCGCCGGCGTCGACGAACCGACGACGCTCACATTCCACGGAGAGAAGGGAGCGATGCGGCTCACCGGCGAGATCCTCTCGATGGCACCGCCCGGAGGCGAATGGCGCGAGGTTTTTCGTGGAGAGGCGAAGGAGATGCCCGGGAACTCGCCGGGCGGTCCGTTCGGCTCGGGAACTCTCCATCTCGCGCGCGCGCTCGAGCGTGCGATCGATCGAGGCGATCTCGAGGCGCTCGCACCAGCAGCGACGTTCTTCGACGGACTGCAGCAGCAGCGGATCCTCGACGCCATCCGGAGCTCGCATTCGGCTGGTGGTGCGTGGACGAGCGTGAGAAAGAGTGAAGAGTGAAGAGTGAAGAGTGAGGAGGGAAGGGGGAAGAGGAAAGGGAAGGGCCGAATGGCAGATGGCAGATAGCAGATAGCAGTCCCCATTTACAATCCAGCCTCCAGCCTCCAGCCTCCAGCCTCCAGCCTCCAGCCTCCAGCCTCGAGCCTCGAGCCTCCGGGCCGTTTCGCGGGCATAGCGCAGCCTTCTCTGCTGTTGTACCGGTCACTGTAGCCGCGGATCTCTGCGGCGACGAACCCTTGCACTGAATTTCCGTATCAGTGGAAATCCGCCCTTCCCTCGGGCAAACAGCATGAAAGCAGAAGGAGAATCGATGCGTCGTATTTTCATAGCAGCACTCATGTTCCTCGTCGCAACCGGTGCGATGGCCCAGCAGAAGCCGGCGTCGAAGCCGGCGGCAACGAGCGCGAGCTCGGACATTCTCCCGTTCAAAGCGACGGAGAAAACCCTTCCCAACGGTCTGAAGGTGATCGTCGTTCCGACGGGATTTCCCAACATCGTCTCGCTGCAGATCCCGGTCAAGACGGGATCGCGCAACGAGGTCGAGCCTGGCAAGTCGGGCTTCGCGCACTTTTTCGAGCACATGATGTTCCGCGGCACCGCGAAGTATCCGACCGCGGCCTACCAGGACATCATCACCAACGCGGGAGCGCGGCAGAACGCCTACACCACCGATGATTTCACCAACTACCACATCACCTTCGCGAAGGAAGATCTCGAAAAAATGCTCGAGATCGAGGCCGATCGCTTCATGAACCTCCGGTACTCGGAGGAGGACTTCAAGACCGAGTCGCGAGCGGTCCTCGGCGAGTACAACAAGAACAGCGCGAATCCGTTCAGCAAGCTGTTCGAAGTGCAGCGCGACAACGCCTTCACGACGCACACCTACAAGCACACGACGATGGGCTTCCTCGCCGACATCGAGGAGATGCCCAATCAGTTCGACTATTCGAAGACCTTCTTCGACCGCTGGTACCGGCCGGAGAACACGGCGATCATCATCGCGGGCGACGTCGAGCCGGCGAAGGCGATCGCGCTGGTCGAGAAGTACTGGGGCAGCTGGAAGCGCGGCACCTACAAGGTCGACATCCCGCAGGAGCCGGAGCCGAAGGGGCCGAAGTATGCGCACGTTCCGTGGGATACGCCGACGCTTCCGATCGTGAGCGTCGGATTCCACGGCCCCGCTTTCTCCGAGACGAACAGAGAGATGGCGGCGGTGAACATGCTCCTCGACGTCTATTTCGGCCAGACGTCCGATCTGTACAAGAAGCTGGTCGAGCAGGAGCAGAAAGTCGATGTCCTGTTCGCCTTCCAGCCGCTGAACGAGGATCCGTCGCTCATCACCATCGGAGCACGACTGAAGAACATCGACGATGCGCTCCATGTTCGTCAGGAGATTCTCGAGACCGTGGCGAAGGCGCGCGCCGAGACGCTCCCGGAGCAGCGGCTCGCAGCGGCGAAGTCCAACGCACGGTACGGGTTCGCTCGAACGCTCGACAACACCGATGCCATCGCCTCGACCCTCGCACGGTTCGTCCGCTACAGCCGCTCGTACGACACGCTGAACCAGATCTACCGGCTCTTCGACGCGCTGACCCCTGCCGACCTCAACGCCGGAGCGCGGAAGTGGCTCACCGACAACCGGATGATCGTGACGACGCTCTCAACGCAGCCGATGCCTGCGGCGATGGCGCAGATTCCGTCGCTGGCATCCGTTGCGCCGGCCGCGGCGAGCGGAGACGACCTTCGCGTGCTGCGGCAGGTCTCTCAGCTTCCGCAGCTCAATGTGAAGCTGCTCTTCGAGGTCGGATCGGCGAAAGATCCGAACGGGAAGGAAGGCCTGGCCGTGCTGTCTGCGTCGATGGTTTCCGATGCGGGATCGAAGGCGATGCGCATCGACGAGATCAACAAGGCGCTCTATCCGATGGCGGGTGGATTCGGGAGCCTCGTCGACAAGGAGATGACGACGTTCACCGGTTCGATCCACAAAGACAACGCCGCGAAGTTCTTCGACATCGTCCTGCCGCAGCTTCTCGACCCCGGCTACCGGGAAGAGGACTTCAAACGGCTCAAAGACCTTCAGCTCAATTCGCTCCGGGTCAACCTTCGCGCCAACAACGAGGAGGAGCTCGGGAAGGAGCGGCTGCAGCAGGTGATCTTCGCCGGCACCCGGTATGCGCATCCCGTTCTCGGCACCGTTGCCGGAATCGAATCGATCACGCTCGATGACGTCCGGAGCTTCGTCCGCGACAACTACACGCGGGCGAATCTGACGATCGGCGTGGCGGGAGACGCGTCCGACGCGACGCTCGCCCGGCTGAAAAGCGAGCTGGCGGCCCTCCCCGCGGGAGGGGCGAAGACCGCCGACGCCCTCGAGCCGTTCGCCATCGCAAGGCCGAACGGGATGAAGGTCGACATCATTCAGAAGGAGACGCGCGCGACGGCGATCTCGTTCGGCCACCCGATCGAAGTCACGCGCTCGCATCCCGACTTCGTCGCGCTGACCGTTGCGCGGGCATGGCTCGGAGAGCATCGCACCTCGATGTCGCATCTCTACAACCGCATACGCGAGATCCGCGGGATGAACTACGGCGATTACGCCTACATCGAGGCGTTCCCGCGCGGCATGTTCCAGTTCTTCCCCGATCCGAACATCGCGCGACGCAATCAGATCTTCGAAGTGTGGATCCGTCACGTCGCGCCGGAGAACGCGCACATGGCGCTTCGGATCGCCGTGAACGAGCTCGAGAAGTTGATCGATGCCGGACTTTCGGCCGAAGACTTCGAGAAGTCACGCGGCTATCTGATGAAGAACGTCTACGTGATGACCTCCACGCAGAACCAGCAGCTCGGCTATGCGCTCGACTCGCAGTGGTATGGCATTCCGGAGTACACGAAATACATGCGCGATGGGCTTTCCAGGCTGACGGTCGATGACGTGAACCGCGCGGTGAAGAAGCATCTGTCGGCGAAGAATCTCCATGTGGTGATCATCACGAAGGATGCCGAGGGGCTGAAGCAGCAGCTTGTCAGCGACGCGTTTTCGCCGATAAAGTACGATGCGACGAAACCGCAGGAGCTCCTCGACGAAGACAAGGTGATCGGTGCGAAGAAGCTGGCGATCGCCGCAGCGAATGTGCGGATCACTCCGGTCGACGAGATTTTCGCGAAGTAGGTGATTCGAGAGGAGCGCCAGGAGCGGAGGTGAGTCCCGACCATGACGGCAACGTCTGAATGAGCATCCGCAGCACGACAGCACTTCTGAAGGAAGCCGCCCAGGAGTGGAGCTACGACCGCGCTCCTCGCCTGGCGGCAGCCCTTTCGTTCTACACGCTGTTTTCGGTCGCGCCGCTCCTCGTGATCGCGATCTCGATCGCCGGGCTCGTCTTCGGCGAAGAAGCTGCGCGAGGAGAGATCGTTTCGACGTTCGAACAGGTGCTCGGGCCGATCGCAGCCGCAGCGCTCGAGCAGCTCATCGCCAATGCGTCGCGTGAGCAGGAAACGGGGCTTCTGGCAACCGTTCTCGGACTCGCGGCACTCCTGTTCGGCGCCTCCCGCGTCATGGTTCAGCTCAAGGAGGCGCTCAACAGCATCTGGAACATCAGGTCGGAGGCGGGAGGCCGTTTTCTGCGCAGAATCAGAAATCGCTTCCTTTCCTTCGCCATGGTGCTGGGGGTTGGATTTCTCCTTCTGGTGTCACTTCTCGTCAGCGCCGCGATCTCGACGCTCAGCCATGCCTTAGGCCTTCTCCTCCCGCGTTCCGTTGCGATCTGGGAGGCGGCGAATCTGATCGCATCGTTCGGCATCATCACCTTGCTCTTCGCTGCCATTTTCCGCTTCATTCCCGACAGGAGAGTGGCCTGGCGGGATGTATGGCTGGGAGCCGCCTTCGCCTCCCTTCTCTTCGTGCTGGGCAAATCGCTCATCGGCGTCTATCTGGGGAGGAGCGTCCTCGTTTCTGCCTACGGAGCGGCCGCCTCGCTCGTCGTCCTTCTCCTGTGGATCTACTACTCGTCGATGATTCTCTTTTTCGGCGCCGAGCTCACCGAGGTGTACGCGCGGCGTCGGAGCGGTGGCCAACAGCGAGCGAGGCCGGGAATCGGGGAGGGTGCGAAGCCGCCGACGCC
>DATKDP010000101.1:0-74064 GCA_035546335.1 Thermoanaerobaculia bacterium
CCCGGTAGACCTCCCCCATCCCGCCCCGGCCGAGAAGAGCGATGATGCGATAGCGTTCGGCCAGAATGTCACCCGGGGAGAACCGCTCCCCCGGTTTCGGGCTCGAGCTCGGATCCCTGGCGACCGTCTCGTCCGATCCGAACGGCTTCGGGGTCTCGTCCGGCATCCAGCGATGATAAACGAAGATCCGGCTGGGCCAGAAAACGGACGGCTTCGGCTCCCGTCTTGCGGCGCGCCTCTAAACTACCTCCGTGACCTTCCCCGAGCTCATCGCCAAATGCTTCGCCCCTACGAGAATGTGACGGTTGCGCGAGACACGTGCCCCCCGGCACGCAACCGCGGGCCATCGACTGCAACACATCGGTTACATCCGGGCGACCGCGCGCGGTGCTCGTGTACCATCGTGGGCTCGATGAACATCGAAGGAGACCGAACATGAAGAAATCGAAGCTCGCAGTCACATTGATGCTCGTGGCGCTCGTCGCCGTCCCTGTCGCGCTCGCGCAGGACAAAAAGCCGCTCAGCCCGCCCGCAACGGCGGAAACCTCGATCGGCGCTGCGAAACTGCGCGTCGACTACAGCGCACCCTCGATGCGAGGGCGGACGATCATGGGAGAGCTCGTCCCGTTCGACAAGGTCTGGCGGACCGGTGCGAACGCTGCGACGACCTTTACCACCGAAGCGAACCTCAAGCTCGGCGATCTGGTCGTTCCGAAGGGGACCTACACGCTCTTCACCGTTCCCGGCAAGGAGAGCTGGAAGCTCGTGGTCAACAAGCAGAACGGCCAGTGGGGAACGCGGTATGACGAGGCGCAGGATCTCGGACGCGTGCCGATGAGCGTGCGCAAGCTCGGCGAGCCTGTCGAGACATTCCTCATCGTGATCGAGCCGAAGGGACAGAACGCCGGGGTGCTCAAGCTCACGTGGGAGACGACCGAGGTGAGCGTTCCCATTTCGGTGCAGCCATAGACTTCGTATCCGAGGCCGGACCGATGGATCTGCGGTCGCAGATCGTTGGCGATCGCAGATCCTTCGATCCCAGGTCCACCACCAGGGGGCGGGCGCGGGACGCCCGCTCTCCCAGCGTGGGTAAAACAGGCGGGCGCGGGACGCCCGCTCTCCCATGAGCAGAACACCACGATGATGCGGCGCCGCGACCTCTCGCTTTTCCTTCTACTCCTGACCGCCTTCGCCGCCGGAGCCGGCGGTCAGGAGATGTCGTTCGAGGAGTACGAGCCGAAATCGACTCTCGTCGTTCCTCAGCATGAGGTTCAGCGCGCGAAGTATCCATTCATCGACGTGCACAGTCACCAGCGACGGACGATGTCGCCGGAACAGGTGCGCGCGCTGGTGGCGGACATGGACCGGCTCAACATGGCGGTCATGGTGAATCTCAGCGGCGGTAGCGGGGACGATCTGCGGGCGGGCCATGCGGCACTGAAAGGTGCGTTTCCGTCGCGATTCGTGATCTTCGCGAACGCCGACCTGACGAAGATCGACGAGCCCGGCTTCGGTGAGAGGGCGGCGCAGCAGTTGGAGAACGATGTCCGCGCGGGCGCCCGGGGGTTGAAGATCTTCAAGAATCTCGGGATGTTTCTCCGCGACGCGACCGGCACGCGTGTGCCGGCGAACGACCCACGGCTCGATCCCATCTGGCAGAAGTGTGCCGAGCTCGGGATTCCGGTCTTGATTCACACCGGGGAGCCCGCTCCGTTCTGGGAGGCGCACGACCGCTTCAACGAGCGCTGGCTCGAACTGAAGGAGTTTCCCAACAGAAAGCGGGCGACTCCGGAGTTCGCTTCGTTCGAGCAGACGATGGGGGAGATGTTCGACCTCTTCCGCAGACATCCGAAGACGACGTTCATCGCCGCGCACCTCGCCTGGCTGGGCAACGATCTCGGGCGCCTCGGCAGACTTCTCGACGAGCTGCCCAACGTTTACACGGAGATCGGCGCGGTGCTGGCGGAACTGGGGCGGCAGCCGCGTGCCGCGCGCGCGTTCATGATCCGATATCAGGACCGCGTGCTCTTCGGAAAGGATACGTGGTCGGCAGCCGAGTATCCGGTCTACTTCCGAACGCTGGAGACGGCGGACGAGTATTTCGATTACTACCGGAAGCGCCACGCGTTCTGGAAGCTCTATGGTCTCGAGCTGCCGGACGAGGTACTGAAGAAGATTTACTACAGGAATGCTCTGCGCATCATCCCCGGAATCGACGCTTCGTCATTCCCGAAGTGAGATTGGATTGCTGGGCGAGCAACTAGGGGAGAGGTGCCCGAGTGGCCAGCGATGGCGAGGACGCCATCGCGATCGGGCGAGGACGCCCGACCCCCACAACCGGGTCCGACCCCCACAACCGCGTCTTCTTGTCTTTACAGCCCCTCGGGCTCGGGTTGGCTCAGCAAGGGGACTGCGACAGGTTCCGCGGCACTGGACGAAGTCGGGCGCTTGACCCTGGTGGCGAGGCCCAGAGCCTCGAGGGTGACGATCGCGTACCAGCCGAAGTCGATCTGCCACAGCTTCCATCCGAGCCGCGCCGAGGACGGTTTTGCGTGGTGGTTGCCGTGCCAGTTCTCACCCTGAAAGAACTGAAGGAACCCGAGCCAGACGATGTTCTGTGACGAGTCCTGTCCCGGCTCTCTGTCTTCGCGCATGTGTGCGATGCTGTTGACGAAGCACTGCGCGTGAAGCGAGAAGACGAGACGCATCGGCCCGAGCCAGAAGAAGGCGGCGAGGCCGAAGAAGAGACCCCCGAAGAGCGAGACGGCGAGCAGGGGGATCTGCATTCTGTTCCAGAATCGGTACTCCGGCGTATTGAGATCGGGACACCATCGGTTGAGCGGAACCTGTCCCGCCTGCCAGAGCCAGCGGAGATGCGACCACCAGAATCCGCCGATCCAAGGACTGGAGATGTCCTCTTCGGTCTCGACCTTGGCATGATGCTGCCGGTGATTTGCGGTCCATGTATCGGGCGAGCCGGAGCCGTTGAACATTGCGAAAAAAATGAGGAAGTGTTTGACAGCAGGGTGCAGCCGCAGCGCGGTGTGGGCGAGCGTCCTGTGGTAGCAGACGGTCACGCCGATTCCTCCGAGCCAGACGATCGTGAGGGTGGCGAGGGCGACCTTCCATCCCGGAACGGGGAAGAAGATCACGCCGGCGATGGCCAGCAGGTGAATCGACATCATGTAGGCGAACGTCACGCGCTCGCCCTTCGCCGGCTTCCACCAGGGAGCCTTCCAGGGCTCGGGGCCGAGACTCGAAACAATGGGTGCATCTTTCACGCGTTCACGAATCATCCGTTCACTCCTGAACAAAAACGAGTTGATGACAGGTATGACCCTTCGGACGCAGGCCAGTCTTTTACTGCGCAGAAGCGACGATCGGGGGTTTTGGCGTAGCGGGATGACTGGCGACAGAGAAAACACCGCGTCTCGCCGTTCGATTCCTCACCTCGCACCGGCGCAGCCGGCGCCCTCACAGGCGAGCGTCACGAAGAGCTCCGAGTGGATGCGCCAGTCCCGCGTCGCCTGAAGCGTCGTCTCACTCTTCCACATCGCCATATAGACGCCGCTCATCTCGACGGCTCCTTCGGTCGTCGTCCACGTTCCCCTCCATGTCCCGTGCTCCGCCGCAACGGGACCCACGGTACTGATCTCGATGGACTCCGGCTCGCGGACATAGCGAATGCCCGAGCTCGACGCGAAAGCCTCCTCGAGCGCCTTGCGCGCAGCGTCCCTGCCGCGGATGGTCACCCCATTTCCGCGTGTGATGCTGACCTCGTCGGTGAAGTGTTCTGCCGCGCCCGCAGCATCGTGGGCAGCGATCGCTTCGTTCGAAAAACGACGAGCGTTGCGAATCATCGTCTCGTCGGAGGGAGCAGAGACGAGCGCGATACGATCCCCGGTGGAGTTGATGACCACCCGAGTGATCGACTGAAGCTCCGGCTCGTCGAAACGATAGACTGCCGTCCACTCGCCTCCCGCTTTCGGATCCCACTCATGGAGCGTTCCCCCCGAGGCCATGATCACGGTCCCGCGCGGAGTCCACGCATGATGACCGCTGGTGGCGAAAGGAATGCTCGTGAGTCTCGTCAGGCGGCGGTCGTTCAGGTCGACCCGGCTGAGCGAGAGTCTCCCGTCGTCGTCCTCGCCTGCGAAGGTGGCGGCACGCTCTCCCGGAACGACGATCGGCGGCGTGATCGCTCTCGTTGCGAGGTTCAGCGTCTGGCGGCGCTTCGCATCGTGCACGACGATACGACGATTCTCGTCATTGATGAAGAGGACGAAGGATCGCTCGTCGAACTGGGCGAAGTAGCCGACGCCGGTCACCTCGATGAGCGGACGTACCGGAGCTCCATCCATTCGATGAAGCCACACCCGACCCTCGCGCACCAGAGCCACGGTCGAGTCCTTCGCACCGGGAGTCGGGCTGAATCCAACAGCCCGCTCGATCGACGTCGTCTTTCCGCTCGGGAGATGGTAGCGAACGGCATGCGGTACGGCACCGACTCCGGCGGCATAGATCAGCGTCGCCCGATCGGCGAGAAACGCCGGCTGGCTGTCATAACCCGGACGATTCGAGATGTTGACCGGGTCGGTGACGACGAAGCGGCCGCCGTCGAGGTCGAGCGAGGCGACGAACACCTCCAGGTCGGGTCGCGGAAGGGCCATGACCGGCGCGGCGGACAGGAAGCTCATCACCAATGCGAAGCGGAGTTTCATGCCGAACGGCATTCTAGTACGAGAATCGGAGGGACCTCCGCGAAGTTGCGTGGCGCAGCCCTCGTGTCTGACCGTCATCCTGAGCCTTTTCACAGCGCGCGCGCTGAACCTGAGAGTAATGACAACCCCCGTCATCCTGAGCGAGGCGGTTGGGTGGCCGTGAGCGAAGGATCTGCGATCGGCAACTGTCTAAGAACGCAGATCCTTCACTCACACCCGCACCCCACCCTCGTTCAGGATGACGGCACGGCCAGTGTCATTGGAAGCGAGGTGGAAGGGAGGGCCCCCGCCCTCGCTCAGGATGACGTCCCTCGCCGATGCCGAGTTGATATCGCCCGGCGCCTGATGCATGCTTGCCGAACTTCTCCATGCATTTTCACCAGTTCTACCTCGGATGTCTTGCACACGCGTCCTACCTGATCGGCTCCGATGGCGAAGCTGCCGTCATCGATCCGCAGCGCGACGTCGATCAATATATCGAGTACGCGGAACGGCACGGACTGGCGATCCGCTGGGTGATCGAGACCCACCTTCATGCCGATTTCGTCAGCGGCCATCGCGAGCTCGCCGAGCGGACCGGCGCGGAGATCGCTTTCGGTGCGCGGGCGGACGCGCAGTTTCCCCACCGCGCCGTACATGATGGCGACGTCCTTCGCGTCGGAAGCATCGAGCTCCGGGCACTCGAAACGCCCGGGCATACGCCCGAGAGCGTCTCCTGGCTGATCATCGACTCCGCGGTCTCCTCCGACGTCCTGAAGGTCCTGACCGGCGACACGCTCTTCATCGGCGACGTCGGTCGCCCCGATCTCGCAGGCTCGCGCGGCTACACCCCGGAGATGATGGCGGGGATGTTGTACGACTCGCTTCACCGGAAACTCCTCACGCTTCCTGACTCGGTGGAAGTCTATCCGGCCCACGGTGCGGGCTCGGCCTGCGGCCGGAACATCTCGAAAGAGACGTCATCGACCATCGGCGAGCAGAGGAGAATGAACTACGCCCTGCAACCGATGCCGCGCGAGGAATTCATCCGGATGATGACCAGCGATCTGCCGGAGGCCCCCTCGTACTTTCCGATCGACGCGGAGATCAATCGTCGCGGAGCCGGCGCGCTCGGCGATCTGCAGGCTGCACCGCTCTCTCCCGCAGATGCCGGCAGGCTCGCACGAGAGGGGGCGACGCTGCTCGATGTGCGCGACGGAGCCGCGTTCGGTACGGGGCATGTTCCGGGATCGACGAACATCGGATTGCGCGGGCAGTTCGCGTCGTGGGCCGGGAGTCTTCTCGATCCGGCGACGGCGATCGTGATCATCGCCGAGGGCGCTCAGGATGTCGAAGAGGCGGTGATCCGGCTCGCGCGCGTCGGCTTCGAGAACGTTGCAGGGTATCTCGAGGGAGGAATCGCATCGTGGCACGAGGCGGGACTTCCTCTGGCGACGCTGGCGCAGATCGACGTCGGCGAGCTGAAGGAGCGGCTCCGCGAACGCGATGGCCGGCTCCAGATCATCGACGTCCGCAGGCCGGGCGAGTACGCCTCGGGGCATGTCCCCGACGCAACGAATCATCCGCTCGCATCGATCACCCGCTCGATCGGCCAGCTCGATGCCGAGCGGGCTGCGGTGGTCGTCTGCGCCAGCGGCTACCGATCGTCGATCGCATCGAGCCTCCTCGAGCGCGAAGGCTTTCGTGAGCTCTACAACGTCACCGGCGGCACGAATGCCTGGATCAGCTCCGGCTTCGAGACCGAATCGTGATCGAGTTTCAGGCTAGTCCTGCCCGCCGCCTTCGAATCCATCCTCCGAGCAGTGCGGCCGGGGCGACGAGCGTCGCCGTCGCCAACTGAGACCAGACAGCGACCTTTCCCCACTGAGCGATCAGGGTGCCGAGAGCGGCAGCGCCGATGATGATTGTGATGGCAAGCGAATGCAGCAGGGGGCGGCGCCGCGCGATCGCCGCAGCGACATACCCGGCAAGGGACGAGAAGCAGATTCCGAGGATCGTGCTGGCGATGAGGAACGGCCAGGGAGGAGGTGCAAAGGGTTCCAGTGCGGGAATCGCGAAGATCAGAACGGCGGCGAGCGCGAAGACGAGATATCCGGCGAGAATCCCGATGACGCTGCGCAGCATGATCGTGTCAGAGCGGGATTGCCATTCGACCGCATGGTACCAGAGGGGCGAAGCGGAATCGGGATGACATCTTGCGGTACACTCATTCAGGAGACATCCCGCTTGGATCCTTCGTTCGGCCCTGCGGACCTCGATCAGACACTCTCGCGTCGCACCGATCCACTCGTCGACAAACGGCTCGGCGAGCGGCGAGCGACGAACGCCCGGATCCTCACCGGCTCGATCCTGGTCATCGCCATTCTCTATGTCGCGCGTCAGGTGTTCATTCCGATCGCGCTCGCGATCCTCTTCGCCTTTCTCCTGCGGCCGATCGTTCAGATTCTCGAGCGGACGTTTCTCCGGCGCACCGGCGCCATCGCACTCTCTCTCGGAATCTCGGTCGCCGTTCTCTTCCTCGGCACCTGGTCTCTCGCTTCGCAAATCAACTCGCTTGCACGCGAGGTCGCCGCCTACAGCGGCAACATCGAACGGAAGCTGAGCTTTCTCAAGCGGAGCCCGACCGGAACGCTGGCTCTCGTGGAGCGAACGCTCCAGCGAGTGGCGGAGTCGACCGAGCAGCTCGAGCGCGCCGACCTGAAAGTTCGCGTGATTCCGGAGCGAAAGACGCTGGGCGATCGCTACGAGGAGGCAGCGCCGACCATCGAGTACGTCGCTGCGGCGTTTCTCGTCGTCGTCCTCGTCTTCTTTCTCCTCAAGGACAGGGAGGCGCTGCGAGACAAGATTCTTCGCCTCGCGGGGCGGGCGAACCTGACGGTGACGACGCAGGCGATCGGGGAGGCGTCACATCGGATCAGCCGATATCTGCTGACGATCGCACTGCTGAACATCGCCTTCGGTCTGATCATCGGCATGGGCCTTGTGCTTCTGCAGGTGCCGCACGCGGCGCTGTGGGGCGTGCTGTCCGGCCTCCTTCGCTTCATTCCCTACGTCGGCGTGGTCCTCGCGGCGGCGATGCCGACGGTGCTGGCACTCGCGGTCTTTCCGAACTGGTACGAGCCGCTCGCCGTTCTCGTGATGTTTCTACTGGCCGACCAGTTGCTCGCGGGATTCATCGAGCCGCTCGTCGTCGGCCATCGCGTCGGCGTCTCTCCGATCGCGCTTCTGATGGTCGCGATTTTCTGGGGCTGGCTGTGGGGGCCGGTCGGACTCCTTCTCGCGACTCCGATCACGGTGTGCCTCACCGTCTCCGGCGAGTTCATTCCTGCGCTTCGCGTCTTCTCGATTCTCTTCGGTACGGAGGCGCCGCTGGAGGGATATCTCAGCTTTTACAATCGCCTGTTGCTGGGTGATCGCGCCGGCGCCATCGCCCTCGCCGATCGTCATGCGGAGGCGAGCTCGATGGAAGCGACGTTCAGCGAGATGATCGTGCCCACGCTCACCTTCGCGGCGGAAGAGTTGAAGCGAGCCCGGATCACCACCGTGAACGATCACTTCATTAAGGACGTCACGCGTGATGTGATCGCCCGCCTCGGCGATCGGAATGCGGCCGTCTCCGATCCACCGCGGCGCGTGATCGCGGCTTCGGTGGCCGCCGAACGCCTGTCCCTCGGTACTCTCATGCTCTCGCAGTTGCTTCGGCGCGAAGCGTGGCAGGTGGACTCCTTCACCGAGCTCCCGGTGGCCGAGCTTCTCGAGCACATCCGCCAGGTCTCCCCCGAGGCCGTTCTCCTCTCGTGCTCGAACATGGCGCATCTCGAACATGGCCACTCGCTGCTGGCGATGCTGGCCAGCGAGCATCCCGACCTGCTGATCGTCGCCGGTGGTTCGGCGTTCTCGCGCGATGCGGCAGCGACGGTGAATGCCGGGGCGACGTTCGTCCCGGCGGTTCTATCCGAGGCAAAGGAAGAATTTCTGCGACAGCTGAAGAAAAGCCAGAAACGGCCCCGGAACTTCAGCGGTCAGGTTCGCGTGCCGGGGGTGTGAGGAAGAGGGGCGTAGCCTGAATAGCAGATGGCAGATAGCAGATGGCGGATAGCAGAGGGCGGATTAGCAGAGGGCAGAGCCCGACGCGCTACTTCGGTGTCCACCGGAGGATGGGCTGGCGTGCGGCGCGCGCTTCGTCGAGCCGGCGCACCGGAGTCGTATGCGGCGCCGAGGTGACGAGCTCGGGGCGCTCCTCCGCTTCGCGGGCGATCGCCAGCATCGCCTCGCAGAACGCGTCGAGCTCTTCCTTCGGCTCGGTCTCGGTCGGCTCGATCATCAGGGCGCCGGAGACGATGAGCGGGAAATAGATCGTCGGAGGATGGAAGCCGTAGTCCATCAGACGCTTCGCGATGTCCAGCGTATGGACATGGTGCGGAATCTGATTCCTGTCGTTGAAGACCACCTCGTGCAGGGAGGGGGTGTCGTACGGTAAATGGTAAGTACCCTTCAGCCGCGCGCGGATGTAGTTGGCGTTCAGCACCGCGAGCTCGGCGACGCGCCGCAGCCCGTCGGGGCCCATCGTGCGGATGTAGGTGAGGGCGCGCACGAGCACATTGAAGTTTCCGTTGAAGGCGCGCATCCGGCCGATCGACTGCGGATGGTTGCGCTCGAGAAAGAACGTACCGTCCTCGCGCCGTTCGACCGTCGGCGTCGGAAGGAACGGAATCAGCGCGTCGGCAACACCGACCGGACCGGCTCCCGGACCACCACCACCGTGCGGCGTCGAGAACGTCTTGTGAAGGTTCGAATGAATGACGTCGATGCCCATGTCACCCGGGCGCGCGATGCCGACGAAGGAGTTGAGGTTGGCTCCGTCGCAATAGAGATAGGCGCCCTTGCGATGAAGAATGTCCGCAATCTTAACGATCTGATCCTCGAATACGCCGAGGGTGTTCGGTACGGTGATCATCAGGGCCGCGACATCCTCGGTCACCGCCTCTTCGAGGAGATGGAGGTCGAGGGTTCCCCGGGAGTTCGACTTGAGCTCTTTCACCGTGTAGCCGGCGAAGTTCGCCGAGGCGGGATTCGTCCCGTGCGCCGAGTCGGGAATGAGGATGTGCTTGCGCGGATTGCCGGTGGCGGAGAGCGCCTTGTGAATCATCAGGATCCCGGTGAGCTCACCGTGGGCTCCGGCCACCGGCTGCAGCGTGACGCGCGGCATTCCCAGGATCTCGCGGAGTGACTGCTCGAGTTGCCACACCAGCTCGAGCGCACCCTGCACCTGATGTTCTTCCTGCAGCGGGTGTGCGTGGCTGAATCCGGGGATTCGCGCGACCTCCTCGTTGATGCGCGGGTTGTGCTTCATGGTGCACGATCCGAGCGGATAGAGGCCCGCATCGATCGATACGTTGAGCTTCGAGAGTCTGGTGAAGTGGCGGATGACATCGACCTCCGAGACCTCGCATTCTCCTTCGATCTCCCCGCGCAGCGATCCAGCCGGGAGAAGGTCGGCGGGCGCCGCCTCGGGAACGTCGAGCGGAGGAAGGCGATATCCACGGCGGCCCGGCCTCGAATGCTCGAAGATCAGTCCTTCGCGATTCAGGCTCTGCTCGGTCGTCATCGTCTGCACATCGGCGATGGTCTCGCTCATCGGCTTCCCCCGGCGATTGCTCTCGCAGCATCGGCGTACGCGTCGAGGTGCTCGCGCGTGTGCAGCTCGGTGACGGCGACGAGCAGATCATTGGGACGGTCGGGGAAGAAGCGCGAGAGCGGGATTCCCGCCAGGATCTTCCTCGATTCCATCGCCGCCAGGAATTCGGTTGCGGGCAGCTTCGTCCTCACGGTCAGCTCGTTGTACACCGGTCCCGAGAAGGGGAATTCCACAACGCCCGTCTCCGTCAGTTTCGCCCGAAGGTAGGCCGTCTTCTGCAGACACTGCTCGGCGACTTCGCGCAGTCCCTTCTTTCCCATGAGCGAGAGGTAGATGTTCGCGGCGAGCGCGATCAGCGCCTGATTCGTACAGATGTTCGACGTCGCCTTGCCGCGGCGAATGTGCTGCTCGCGCGTGGCGAGGGTGAGAACGTAAGCACGGCGCCCATCGACGTCGACCGTCTCGCCGACGAGGCGGCCGGGCATGTGTCGCTTGAGCTCGTCCTTCACCACCATGAATCCGACGAAGGGGCCGCCGAACTGCGGAGGCACGCCCCACGCCTGTCCCTCTCCGAGGGCGATGTCGAACCGATGGTGTCCGGGAGGCGATACGATTCCGAGCGAGGTGGCCTCGGCGATCACGGCGATCTTGGTGGCACCCGCCGAGTCGGCGACCGCGGCGATCGCGTCGTAGTCTTCGACCACGCCGAAAAAATTGGGCGATTGTACGGCGACCGCGAACACGTCGGCGCTGCACTTGGTGCGCAGATCGTCGAGATCGACCTGGCCTGCACCGTTCCACCCGACCACGACGATCTCGATCCCGAGATTCTGAACGTACGTTCTGAGAGTCTCGACATATTCGGGGTGGATCGATCCCGCTACGACGACTTTCGTCCGCCCTTTCGACACCCGCTCGGCGAGGAGCACTCCCTCGCAGAACGCCGTCGATCCGTCGTAGAGCGACGCGTTGGCGACATCGAGTCCGGTGAGCATGCACTGGTGCGTCTGGTATTCGAAGATCGCCTGGAGCGTTCCCTGCGAGACTTCCGGCTGGTACGGGGTGTAGGCGGTGAGAAACTCGGCGCGAAGGAGAAGCTGGTCGATGCAGGCCGGCTGCGAATGCTGGTAGACACCTCCGCCGAGAAACGAAAGGTGATCCCATGCGGTGCGGTTGCGTCCGGCGAGACTGCGAAACCAGCGCCGTACCTCGATCTCCGACCACGGGCCCGGAAGATCGAGAAGTCGATCGAGCTTCACGCTCTCCGGGATGGAATCGAAGAGGCGGTCGATCGAGCCGGCACCGATCGTCGCCAGCATCTCGCTGACGTCGTGATCGGCGTTCGGAATGAAGCGCATGGGGCGGGTGCGCAAACCTGACGACGCGGCGGACGGGTCGGAGTTGTCGTTGATCGTCATGTTGTGAGTGTCGATGGCCGTGCGGTGGCTACTTTCCTGCTTCGAGCTTGACGTAGTCCGCGTAGTCGTCGGCGGTCATCAGCTCATCGACCTCGTCCGGCGTCGCGAGCTTCACCTTGATCATCCAACCGTCGCCGTACGGATCGGTGTTGACCAGCTCCGGCTTGTCGGCGAGCGCCTCGTTCACCTCGACGACTTCTCCGCTGATGGGTGAGAAGAGCTCCGAGACCGCCTTGACCGACTCGATGCTCCCCATCTCGTCGCCCATCTCCAGCTCCGCGCCCACCTGAGGGAGCTCGACGAAGACGACGTCTCCCAGCTCCTTTTGTGCGTAGTCGGTGATTCCGATCGTCCCGATCTCCCCTTCCACATGAACGTACTCGTGGCTTCTCGCATACCTGCTGTCTTCCGGAATCATCGGATACTCCTTCGACTCGTCATTTCGAGCGTTTGTAGAACGGTGTCGGGACGACGCGCGCCCTCACTTCTTTTCCTCGGATCAGAATGGTGATCTCGGTACCGGCGGCCGACTTGTCGGGAGGAAGATATGCAAGTCCGATCGCTCTTTTCAAGGTCGGTGAATGCGTGCCGCTGGTCACCACGCCGATCTCCTCGCCGCCGTCGACCACCGGATAGCCGTGACGGGCGATGCCGCGGTCGACCATCTCGAATCCGACCAGCTTCCGGCGGACTCCTTCGTCCTTCTCGCGCTGGAGGACATCGCGGCCGTGGAAGTCGCCCTTGTCGAGCTTGACGATCCAACCGAGGTCGGCCTCGAGGGGAGTGGTGGAGTGATCGATGTCGTTGCCGTAGAGCGCCATCTTCGCTTCGAGGCGGAGAGTGTCGCGCGCCCCGAGACCGCAGGGAAGAACCTCGTATTCTCTGCCGACCTCGAGGATCTTCCTGAAGAGATCGGACGCCTCGGCGGGCGGGAGATAGATCTCGAAGCCGTCTTCGCCTGTGTAGCCGGTGCGCGAGACGATCGCCTCGACGTCGCTGACGCGACCGCGGGCGAAACGATAGTAGCGGATCTCCGGAAGGGAGAGAGGGGTGAGACGCTGAAGCACTCGTTCAGCGAACGGACCCTGAAGGGCGAGCTGGGCGAAGTCGGCGCTTCGGTTCGAGACTTCGACGTCGAATTCCTCGGTGCAGTCGCGCATCCACTCGAAGTCCTTCGTGCTGTTGGCCGCGTTGACGACGGCGAGATAGTCGTCCGCAGCGTGGCGGTAGATGAGAATGTCGTCGACGAAACCGGCGGTCGGGTAGAGCAGGCCGTTGTACTGGCAGCGCCCGTCTTGGAGCTTCGAGAGGTCGTTGCACGTCAGTTTCTGGAGATACTCGAGCGCCTGCGGTCCTCGAATCTCGATCTCACCCATGTGCGAGACATCGAAGAGTCCCGCGCGCTTTCTCACCGCGTCGTGCTCCTCGAGGATGCTCGAGAACTGCACGGGAAGCTCCCATCCGCCGAAGTCGACCATCTTCCCGCCGAGCTCGTGCTCGACCGCGTTCAGGGGAGTCTTCTGCAGCGGCTCGTCAGAGGATGCATGCGTCATCGGGGGCGGCCTCCCAGGGGAGAGGTAACGTAGCACAGGCGGAATGGTCAGGCAACGACGAGCATCACGCGACCCCCTCAACTGCCCGACGTGCCTCGACATCCGTTTCGCTTCCGGCTACGCTGGTGTGAGGGGAGCGCGGGCGTGACCAATGAGATCGGCGATTTTCTCGACTACCTGACCTACGAGCGGAACGTCTCGATCAATACGATCACTGCCTATCGCAACGACCTTGATTCGTTCATCGCTTTCCTTCTGAACGACTACTATACGATTCAGCGCGACCGGCTCGATCTTTCCTCGATCGATCACCTCACCATCCGCTCGTGGCTCGCACATCTCAATCGGCGGAAGCTGAGCAAATCGTCGATCGCACGCCATCTCTCCGCGGTCCGCTCGTTCTTCCGCTTTCTGATGCGCGAGGGGCGCGTCGCGAGCAATCCCGCACGCGCTGTCGCGACACCGAAGAAAGAGAAGTACCTTCCGTCCGTTCTGCAGCCGGTCGATGTCGAGCTGCTGCTCGAGCAGCCGGACCTCGAGCGGCGTCTCGGCGTTCGCGACCGCGCATGGTTGGAGCTGCTCTACGCATCGGGTCTCCGCATCAGTGAATTGACAGGGATCGATCTCGACGACCTCGAGCTTCGTTCCCGCCTGGTGAAAATCAGAGGAAAGGGGGCGAAGGAGCGAATCGTACCGTTCGGATCGAAGGCCGAGGCGGCGCTCAGGGACTGGCTCGCCCTCCGTTCGGCGGTTCTGGGCGGGCGTTCCGAGGACGACGAGCAGCCGCTCTTCATCAACTATCGTGGTAACCGGATCACCACGAGAAGCATCAGGCGTCTCTTCGACGCCTACGTTCGCCGTGCCGCTCTCCAGTCCTCGGTCTCCCCGCACACGCTGCGCCACTCGTTCGCCACGCATCTGCTCAACGCCGGAGCCGACCTGCGCGCCATTCAGGAGCTCCTGGGGCACGCCTCGCTCTCGACGACGCAGAAGTACACGCACCTGGCCGACTGGAAGCTCATCGAGGTTTATCGTAAGGCTCACCCGCGCGCAGGGCATGTAGAATGAGTCTCGACGCTTTTCATCGTGACGAGCGCAGGGGAGAGCGGGCGTCCCGCGCCCGCCCCTGTCTCACTGCAGGCCTCGGTCACCGAACGACGTCAACACGCTGCATTGGACCTGCTTCGAGATCCCTCGCCTTCCCACCCTCGGGATGACAGCGTGGATGACTGCGAAGACGACATCGGTACAGCTCGATGAGATCGACGGGCGGCACGGTGTTTGATCGGATCGAGTGGAGGAGAGAGATTCCTTGACGACGACCAACAGGCTGGCGAACGAGACCTCGCCCTACCTTCTCCAGCACGCGCACAACCCGGTCGACTGGTACGCCTGGAGCGACGAGGCGTTCGCGAAGGCGCGCGGCGAAGACAAACCGATCTTCCTCTCGATCGGATACTCGGCCTGTCACTGGTGCCACGTCATGGAGCGCGAGTCGTTCGAGAACGAGGAGATCGCGGCGATTCTCAATCGCGAGTTCGTCTCGATCAAAGTCGACCGCGAAGAGCGTCCCGACGTCGACTCCATCTACATGCAGGCGGTGCAGATGATGACCGGTCACGGCGGCTGGCCGATGTCGATGTTCCTCACGCCGGAGGGCGTTCCCTACTACGCCGGAACGTACTTTCCGCCGGACGATGGGCGCGGAATGCCGGGATTCAAACGGGTGCTTCGACACGTCGCGGACGCCTATCGAACGCGGCGTGAGGAGGTGACCGCGGCATCCGAAGAGATCCGGACGGCGCTGCAGAGTGCGATGAACGTAGCGGCGAGCCCCGCGGCGGTCACACGAGAGGGGCTCGACGCGGCAGCACTCGCAATCGGCCGGAGCTTCGATCCCGTTCACGGCGGGCTCGGTGGCGCTCCGAAGTTTCCGCCGTCGATGACGCTCGACTTTCTGATGCAGGTGGCGGCGCGTACGCGCTCGGTCGAGCTCTCGCACATGGTTCACCTGACGCTCGAGAAGATGGCGCGGGGCGGACTCTACGATCAGATCGGCGGCGGATTTCACCGCTACTCGGTCGATGCGCGATGGCTGGCACCCCATTTCGAAAAGATGCTCTACGACAACGCGCTCCTCGTCCGCCTCTACACGCGGGCGTGGCAATGGTCGAAGGATCCGCTCTGCATGCGCGTGGCAAAGGAGACGCTGGGATTCGTGGCGCGGGAGATGACATCCCCTCAGGGAGGGTTTTACTCGACGCTCGATGCGGACTCGGAAGGAGAGGAAGGAAAGTTCTACGTCTGGAGCCGGGAGGAGATTCTTCGCGAGCTCGGCGACGAGGAAGGGCGGATTTTCTCCGCTCTCTACGACGTGAGCGACGGCGGAAACTGGGAGGGGAAGAACATTCTGAACATGCCGCGCGATCCGGAGGTGGTCGCCGCCGACATCGGCGTGTCGATGGAGCGGTTGACCGACATCGCCAGCCGCGGGAAGTGTCATCTCCATGGCGCGCGCGCGAAGAGAGTCCCGCCCGGACGCGACGAAAAAATCCTCGCAGGATGGAACGGCTGGATGCTCGCCGCGCTCGGCGAGGCGGCCGTGGCATTCGGAGACGAGTCGCTGGTCACCGCGACGCGGAACAGCGCCGACTTTCTGATCAGCACGATGATGGAGGGCTCGAGGATCTACCGCAGCTACAAGGACGGCCGCCGGAAGATCGGCGGGCTTCTCGAAGACTACTCCGGCGCCGCCTGGGGACTCCTCTCCGCCTTCGAAGCGACTCGGGAGATGCGTTATCTTCGCGCGGCGCGCGAGCTTGCAGGAGAAATCGTCGTCCGATTCGCCGATGCCGATTCCAACGGGCTTTTCGACACGCCGGACGATCACGAGGCGCTGATCACGCGGCCGCGTGACCTGTTCGACAATGCGACACCCTCCGGCAGCTCGGTCGCGATCGTCGTTCTCTCGAAGCTCGCGCTCTACCTGAACGAGCCCGACCTGGAGAGGCGCGCACGCGCCGCGCTGGAATCGATCTGGCCCGTCGCGCAGCGCTATCCATCGGGATTCGGATTTCTGCTGGGCGCTGCGGAAGGGATGACCGGCAGGCCGAAAGAGATCGTCGTGACGGGAGCGGAGGACGAACCTGCCGTCGCCGCGCTCTGGCGAGCGATCGGCGAGGCGTATCTCCCTCACCGCGTGATGGCGTCCAGCGCGACGCCGGAACTTCCACTGCTGGAGGGAAAGCCGCTGGATCGAGTGGCGGGGTGGATCTGCGAAGGCTATCAGTGCCTCGAACCGGTCGACGATCCTCAGGAGTTGCGACGATTGCTCGACGAACGACGATGAGTCCGCTCATCGCGTGGAAAAATTTGAGCTGACCGCTTGAATCTTTTCGACTTCCATAGACAATCGATCATCGCATTCAGGAGAGCATGTGACCATTCGATCCGCATCACCACCAAAGCGATTGCTGTACGACTGCTCGAAGTGCCCTGCGTACTGCTGCAGCTATCTGAGAATCGTCGTCGAGCCGTCGGACATTGCGCGGCTCGCACGCCACTTCAACATCGAGCGGGCCGAGGCGGAGAAACGCTTCACCAAGATCGTGATGGGAGAGCGCGTCCTGCGGCATCGGAAGGACACGATTTATCCCAGCGTCTGCATGTTTCTCGATCGCGAGACGAGAAAGTGCACGATCTACGAAGCCCGGCCCGACGTCTGCCGCGAGTACCCGGAGGGCCGTCGCTGCGGCTACTACGACTTTCTGTCGTGGGAGCGCGACTGGCAGGAAGACGACGAGTTCATCCCGCTCGAGCGCAGCGAGTTCGAGTAGGGGGATGCCGGTGAAGTAGGAGATCTGACAGAGCCAGGCCACCACCCGCACCTAATGACATGAGCCTGCCGTCATCCTGAACGAGGGTGGGGGGGAGGGTGTGAGTGAAGGATCTGCGATCGGCAACTGTCTAAGAACGCAGATCCTTCACTCACACCCTCCCTCCCGCCTCGCTCAGGATGACGGGGCACGCGCGAGTCACTGCGTCTTCACGGCGCGCCTTCGCCGAGAGCGTGCCGCGCCACGCTTCGCTTCTTCGCTTCCCAGTTCTTCACCACGTCGGCGGGAAGGCTCCCGGTGAAGATCACCGCGTCGCTCGTCTGCTCGACGCGGAACTTGCGCAACACGGGAAGGAGCTCGGGCTTCTTTTCCTGCACGGCGAGACGCCAGCCGGAGAGCACGCCGCGCAGCAGGTCTTCGAGGAGCTGGCGCGTCTCGGCGTCATACGAGACCGCCGTGCCGCCGAATCGGAGTGCGTCTCCTGAGTCGGTCGCCCAGAGTGCGAGCACCGCGACCGTTTTCATCGCCGGCCCGAGGAGGCCGGCGCGCCCCTTCGTCGCGTCGCTCCAGTCGGGGCCACCGTGATGTCGCGCCGCGCGCTGTACGTCGACGAGCAGCCACGAGGTGGCACCGCGCTCGACTCGCGAGATCTCGCGGCCGAGACCCGATCGCGACATGAATCCCGTTCCGCCGCCGGCATGCGCTGCCAGAGCCTGGACGACCGAAGCCTCACTTCCCGCGACGCCGAAGGAGGAGTCGATGAAGGCGATCGCAGGGCGTTCGTCGTCGGATTCAGGAAGCAGAAAGTAGAGGCCGTGCTCCGAGGTCTTGCGCACGGCGCCGCGGGCGGCGAGTGCCTCCTCGATGCGATTCCGATCGAAGCGCCCCTCGAATGCGACGAGCACATTCGGCTCCTTGTCGCTTCCGGGCCTGGTCGCCACGATGATGCGATCGAGATCTTTCGCCGGCTCGAGGCCGGTCTCGGCCAGAAAGCGGGCGGCATCACCGTCCACCGAGAGTCGATCGGTCTCTTCGAAAAGACGTGCGGTGATCGGGCTCGTGCGCAGATCGGAGACGCGGACCATGGCGACGGTGGTCGCGTCCTCCGGAACGAGTGTCAGAGCGTCACCTGCTGCGAGCGAGGCGGATCCGAGAAGCATGGCGAGCAAAGTGACGGCGGTTCGTTTGAATGAAGGAAGGGATTGCATTGTCAGAACTCCTTTCGGCGGAACAGCCATACCGCCAGTGAGAGACATACGATTCCGAATACTGCAGTGGATACGAAGGGGGCGGCTGAAAGTTCTCCCGCCATCTGCCCGGGCGCTTCACCCCCCGAGACGAGGGCGATGACCGCACGTCCCAGCTCGGCGGTCTTGGGAAAGATCCAATAGAGAATGTGGATCGCCTGCGCGCGCCACTCGACCGCGATCAGCGCCTCGATCCGATCGTGTGCGGCGAGGATCGCGGAGATGAAGAAGACGGCGTACGTGGTCATGATCGACACGCCGGTGGACGAGGTGATCACGCCGATGAGAAACGAGAAGGCGAGCAGGCTGGCGATCGCGAAGAGGATGATCAGACCGCCGAGAAGAAACTGCGGATGGACCACCTGGGTCTTCCAGACGATGATCGCCCAGATCGAGCCGATCAGATAGACGAGATTGGCCAGGGCGAGGGCGAGCCCGGCGACGTAGCGGCAGAGTAGAAGCCGGGCCCGGCCTACGGGTCGCGAGAGATAGAGGTCGATGGTCCCCTTTTCCTGGAGGCGGGGGACGAGATGCGCGGTGGCGAAGATCGCGAGAAAGGTTCCGATGACGTAGAGAAACGCCGAAAACCCCGACTCGAATCCGAGGACCAGCCGGTCGAGACTGACCTCGGCGCCGGCCATGTCGACGCTCTTGCCGAACAGCTGCGCACCGGCGAGCGTTCCGTCGACGACGTCGAGGTTGAGCGCCAGGGCGAAGATCAGAATGAAGAGCGAGGAGAGGACGAAGTACGCGAGGAGCGTCCAGCGCGCTGCAGCCTCGCGGAAGACTTCCTCGACATTCGCCAGAAGAACGCTCATCGCCTCGCTCCCGGCTTTTCTAGGTCGGGCGCTTCGACCAGACCGACGAAGACGTCCTCGAGTGTCGAGCGGAGGGGCGCGAGCTCGGTCAGCAGGGCTCCTCCGGAGCGCAGGCGGTCGATCAGCTCGTTCAGATGCTCCCGATCGCGAACCGTCAGGAGGTGATGTCCATTCGCCGACTCGATCGCCGCGCCGGTCTCGAGCAGCGACGCGAGAATTGCATCATCCAGCCCGCTGGCCACCATCTTGTAGCGCGATTCGGTCGCCGTCAGGTCGGCGATTCTTCCTGCGGCGGCCACTCTTCCCTTGCGAAGCACCATGACCCGATCGCACGTCAGCTCGATCTCCGAGAGCAGATGCGAGTTCACGAAGATCGTCTTGCCGCGACTCGCCTCTTCGCGCAGAAGATCGCGAATCTCACGCCGTCCGACGGGGTCGACGCCGTCGGTCGGCTCGTCGAGAAGGAGCACGTCGGGATCGTGGATCAGGGCCGATGCGAGCCCGAGCCGCTGAGTCATTCCCTTCGAGAACTTCTTCACCCTGACGTCCATCCATTCAGCGATCCGCAGCCGTTCGAGCAGCGGCGTCATCCGCTGCCGGATCGTGGCCGGATCGGTTCCCGACATCCGGCCGAAGATCGACAGCGTCTCGCGGGCGGTGAGGTACCCGGGAAAGCGATGACCCTCCGGCAGATAGCCGACGCGGCGGCGCGACTCCGGATCGTCGACGGGAAGGCCGAGAAGCCGCGCGGAGCCTGTCGTGGCGCGGGTCAGACCCAGCAGGATCTTCACCGTGGTCGTCTTTCCGGCGCCGTTGGGGCCGAGAAGGCCGAACAGCTCGCCTTCGCGCACGTCGAGATCGACGCCGTCGAGCGCCTGCACCGGGCGCCGCCCGAGGGTCGTCTTGTAGGTCTTGGAGAGGCCTGTCGCTTCGATCGTGAGTTTGTTCATGCTCCGCCGCTGTAGATACGGAACAGTGCCGTGCGATGTTGCATTCGTCGTGGGGGCGCTCACGCTGGTGAGGTTGAAGAAAGATACCGCATCCCCCCGTCATCCTGAGCGAGGCGGATGGGTGGGCGTGAGCGAAGGATCTGCGTTCTTACACAGTTGCCGATCGCAGATCCATCACTCACACCCTCCCCCCACCCTCGCTCAGGATGACGGCACGGACATGTGGCTGCACATTGCTTCGTCCCTGCGAGAATCGGACGGTTCTCCGTGAGGTCGTGACTCAGACGAACCTGCGAAGGTTCTCCCGCCACCAGGGCCAGTCGTGCCCGAACGCACCCGGCCAGAATTCGGCGTGCACCGGAATCCCCTTCGATCCGAGAAGATGGGCGAAGTGCCGGTTCTCGCTGATCAGCGAATCGTGCTCTCCGGTGGCGATCACCCATTCGACCGACGCGAGCCGGCGGACGCCCTCCCAATCGAGGTTGGGGATGAACGCCGTGGGACAGTTGAAGTAGCAAGTGTCATCCCAGTAGCCGTCGAGCTGGCGGTGGATGTCATAGACGCCGGAGAAGCAGATCGCGCGGCGAACGGCTTCCGGATGCCTTGCGGCGAAATTCGCCGCATGATACGCGCCGAAGCTCGCGCCGTAGACGATCAGATCGCCGCGCCAGGCGCGATCGTGAATGAAGGGGACGACTTCGCTCAGCAGGTAGCTGTCGAACAGCTCGTGACGACGCGCTCGCTCGCCGGGATGAATCGACTCGTTGTGCCAACTCTCGCGATCGATCGAATCGACGCACATCACCTGGAGGTCGCCGCGGTCGATCTTGTCGGCGAGCGCGCCGAGGAGTCCGAAGTCCTCGTTCTCGAAGTACCTGCCGCCGGAGGTTGGAAAGACCATGAGCGGCCTTCCGGAGTGCCCGAACCAGAGGTACTCCATGTCGCGTCCGAGCCGGGCACTCCACCATTTGCCGTAGTCGCGCTTCATCCTGCCTCCGTTGCTGAACGGCGGTTGATTCTATACGATACGCCTGGCTCGGATACGACTGGACGGTGACCGGATGAGCAGGAAAAAAATCGGCATTCTCTTCGGGATGGAGGACACCTTTCCGTGGGCGGTGATCAACGAGATCAATGCACGGGGAGGGGGAGAGGTCGAAGCGGAGCCGGTGAAGATCTCCTGGCTCAAAGACGACGGCAGGTATGGATACGATCTGATTCTCGACCGAATCAGCCACGAGGTTCCGTTCTATCGGACGTTCGTCAAGTGTGCCATGGCCGGAGGGGCGACGATCGTCAACAATCCCGTCTGGTGGTCGGCCGATGACAAATTCTTCGACAACATCGTGGCGAAGGCGGTCGATGTCGCCGTGCCGCGGACCGTGCTCCTGCCGCACAAACAGCATCCTCCAAACACCCAGGACAGCACGTTTCGCAACATGACCTACGTCGCCTGGGACGAAGTGTTCGACTACCTCGGATTTCCGATCTTTCTCAAGCCTGCGTACGGCGGCGGCTGGAAGGACGTCTGGAAGGTCGACAACCCGCAGGCCTTCTTCTCGGCCTACGATCAGACGCGCGACCTCTGCATGATGGCTCAGGAAGCGATCGAGTTCACCGAGTACTATCGCTGCTGGGTCGTCGGGCGCAGCCGTGTCCACGCCATGCTCTACGATCCGAAGGCCCCGTTTCATCTTCGCTACATTCCCGATCCTCCTGCCGCGGATCCGGCCCTTCACGACAAGGTGGTCCGCGACGCCATCGCCCTCTGCGATGCCCTCGGCTACGACATGAACACGGTCGAGCTGGCCGTGCGGGACGGAATTCCGTACGCGATCGATTTCATGAACTGTGCGCCCGATGCCGACGTCCATTCGCTCGGCGAGCGGAACTTCCGCTGGGTCGTCGACAACATGGCCGAGGAGCTGATCGCCAGAGTGACCTCGCCGCGGCCGTTCGAGCTGACGGGGAGCTGGCCCGACAAGCTCGGTCTGCGAAAGGGGCGAAAGGCGGCGGGGAACGGAGCGGCGAAAAAAAAGAAGGCTGGCACCGCGGTCGTCGCGCCCGAATAGGTCAGACGAGGGTCGACTCGCAGCTCACGAAAGGCAACTCGCTGCGAGGCAGAAGAGAGGATCTTCATGAAACGTGATGGCGTTCGTTCCGAGCCGTGCGAAACGCGTCGCGGAGCGCATCGATGACTCCTCGTCCCTCCTTCACCCTCGGCATCGAAGAAGAGTTTCAGATCATCGACCCCGCCACGCGCGAGCTCAAGGCGCACATTCAGGAGATGTTCACCGAAGGGGAGGCTCGCCTCAAGGACCAGATCAAGAAGGAGATGCACCAGTCGATCGTCGAGGTCGGCACCATCATCTGCGCCGATGTGAAGGAAGCGCGGCGGGAGGTGATCAACCTGCGAAGAGAGCTCTGCCAGCTCGCCCGGAGAAGCGGGCTGCGAATCGCGGCGGCGGGAACGCACCCCTTTTCGCACTGGTCGAGCATTCCCATCACTCCGGGCGAACGGTATGAACAGATCGTCAACGATCTGCAGATGGTCGCGCGAGCGAATCTGATCTTCGGGCTTCACGTTCACGTCGCCGTCGAAGATCATGAGACCCGCATTCAGATCATGAACGCCGTACGATATTTTCTCCCGCACGTGTTCGCCCTCTCGGTCAACTCCCCCTTCTGGGTCGGCGAGAACACGGGATGGAAGAGCTATCGCAGCAAGGTCTTCGAGAACTTTCCGCGCACGGGCATTCCGGAGCTCTTCTCGTCGGCAGGCGAGTTCGAGGAGATGGTGAGCACGCTCGTCGCGGCCGGCTGCATCGACAATGCGAAAAAGATCTGGTGGGATGTCCGTCCTCACCCTTTCTTTCCGACGCTCGAGTACCGGATCTGCGACGTCCCGATGCGCGTCGACGAAACGCTCTGCTTCGCCGCCCTCTTTCAGGCGATCACCGTGAAGCTCTGGAAGCTCTACGATCGCAACATGTCCTGGCGTCTCTACCGGCGATCACTCGTCTCCGAAAACAAGATGCGCGCGGCGCGCTGGGGACTCGACGGCCGCCTGATCGATTTCGGGAAGAAGTCGCAGGTCCCGACCGAGGAGCTGATCCTCGAGATTCTGGATTTCGTCGACGATGTGGTCGACGAGCTCGGCTCGCGCAAGGAAGTGGAGTACGTTCATCAGATTTTCCGCGATCGCACCGGCGCCGATCGCCAGCTCAGGGTCTACGAGGAAACGAAGAGCTTTCCCGCCGTCGTCGATTACATCATCGAGGAAACGGAAAGAGGGTTGGATCTGTAGCGGGGGCTAGAGGCTGGAGGCTAGAGGCTGGAGGCTGGAAGAGACGAGAGACGAGAGACGAGAAACGAGAAACGAGAAACGAGAAACGAAAGAGATGCTCTCGTCTCTCATCTCTCATCATCTCTCATCTCTCATAATCTCTCATCTCTCGTCTCACGTCTCCAGCCTCCAGCCTCCAGCCTCCAGCCTCTCCCCTGTTTGCCTGTCTGGACAGATATGGTACAAACAGATGAGTTGAGCCAATCACCGAGGGGCCATTTCGAATTCATCAGGATCGAGGATCCGGCGCACGTTCCTCCCAGGAACGATCGTGCGATCGAGGTCGCGGTGCTCGACATGAATCACCTCTGGCCCAACATGGGGCACGACGCACTCGTCGAGCTCGTCAGGGAGACGGCGAACTACTTTCTTCCCTTCCTCACGTCGGCAGGCATCGACATCCGTGTCCTCTCCTACGAGGTCCGCGACCGGCAGATGATCCCCGAGGGCCCGTCGCGCTTTTCGCTCTACATCGGAACGGGAGGGCCCGGGCACCTCGACCCAGCCATGAACGACGGGGTTTCACCCTGGAGCCAGGGGATCCGCGAGAGCCCCTCCTGGGAGGCACCCCTGTTCGAGTTGTTCGATGCGATCCGCGACGAGCCGTCCGCGTCGCTGCTCGGCGTCTGTCACACATTCGGAGTTCTCTGTCGCTGGGCGGGCATCGCGACTGCTGCGTTCCGGTCGCCGGCGAAGGGGGGGAAGAGCAGCGGCGTTCACGAGAATGTGCTGACACCCGATGCAGTCGATCACCCATGGTTCCGGCGCTTCTCGAGGGAGTTGCCGGACGGTCGTCGTTTCCGCGTGATCGACAATCGGTTGTTCGACATGATTCCGGCGTCACGATTTCCTGCAGGCATCATCCCTCTCGCGCGTGAGGTGAATCCGCAGGGGAGGGGTGAGGGAGAGGCGCTGACGATGGTCGAAATGGCGCGCGATCGCGACGGAGTCATGCCGCGAATCCTCGCCTCGAATCACCATCCGGAAGTGATCGATCGCGAACATTCTCTTCGCATTCTCGCCGACAAGTTCCGTCGCGGCGAAGTGAGCAGTGAATGGTACGAGGAGCGGGCGCGAACCCTCACCGAGCAGTTCGAGGGGGAAGACATCGAGACGGCGCTGCGGCTGACCTCGCAATACACGCTGCTGCTGCCTCTGCAGTTCCAGATGGCGCGTCTGATTCGCCTGCGCCGCGAAGAGCTGGGACTCGGAGGCAACTTCCACGAGGACCAGCTGGTCCGCGACTTCGCGGATGCCGAGGAAGAAGTGCCGGTGTGAACGGAAAACCAGAAACCAGAAACCAGAAACTAGAAACCAGAAACTAGAAACCAGAAACTAGAATCTACCCAAACATATTTGAAATTTGAGAGTCAAAGACCGGGCGCGGGCGCGGGCCCGGGTGAAACCTTGCGAGATTGACTCGGTCCTCCGCACGATCATCTTTCTGCCGGGAAGAAGATCAGGGAGGAGATGGACACCTTCACGAAGTAGTTCGTTCATCAAGTCGGCGCGATCACGAAGGAGGACCTGCGTCAGCGGACCGACTCGCTGAACCAGGTACGCTACGACCTGCGCAAATTGAAAGCCCACGGCCTGTATCGCCGTGCTGACAAATCCATTCAGCAGGTCATCGAGTTGATGGCAGCGTGAAGAAAGGAGGGAATCTCATGCCTTTCGACCACGAGAAGCTCGACGTCTATCAGTTGGCCATCGAATTCGTCGCCAGGGCGAACGACATCATCGAGCGCTTGCCCCGAGGGCGTGGCTATCTGGCCGATCAGCTCCAGCGGGCGGCCCTGAGCATCGTGCTGAACATCGCCGAGGGCGCCGGCAAGTTCTCTCCCGCTGACAAGGCCGCCTTCTACACAAGAGCACGCGGTTCCGCTACCGAAAGTGCAGCCGTGCTCGACGTGTGTCGAACGTTGAATCTGATCACGCCTGTCGTTGCCGGCGACAACAAAGCCCTCCTCGAACGCATCGCTCAATGCTCACGAAACTCATCAAGTCCCGCCGCCTGACCGAGTGAGTCACCCGGGCCCGCGCCCGAGCCCGGCTTTTCGTCGTTTCATCAACAACGGTTTCTGGTTTCTGGTTCTCCGGCTTGCAGACGACTCGCGATAGACTTCGATCCGCATGGATCCCCACTACCGTTCCCTCTTCAACGGCGCCTTTTCCGGCGCGATGTACGCGGCCTATCAGGCCGACTTCGAGGAGCGCACCGGCACTTCGTGTCCTTTTCGCCTCGCGGAGACGCCGGTCTTCCTTCCCTCGGATCTGAAAGCGCGGCTCGTCGACGCGGCAACGGAGATCCTGCGGCAGATCTCCGATGCGGCTCGCATCGAGCGGATGAAGGAGGCGATTCCCGCGGCATGGCATGCGCCCGGGATCGATCATCTCCCCTCCTTCACGCAGATCGATTTCGCGATCGTCCGGGACGAGCATGGCGCTCTCGCCCCCCGCCTCATCGAGCTTCAGGGCTTTCCCTCGCTCACCGCGATGCAGGTGCTGCAATGCGACAGCTGGAGCGCGACGCTGGACACGATCGACGGTCTCGATCGGACGTGGTCCTGCTGGTTCTCGGATCTCGATCGCGACTCGTTCCTCGATCTGGCGAGGCGAACGATCGTCGGCGACAACGACCCGGGCGAAGTGATTCTCATGGACATCGATCCGCGGGAGCAGAAGACCTATCCCGACTTCGCGGCGACGAAGACGCTGTTCGGCGTCGAGGCGGTCGACCCGCGCGATCTCGTGAGAGAAGGAAAGCGATTGTGGCGGCGTCGGGAAGATCGGGCCGCCATGACTCCTGTACGGCGGATCTACAACCGCGTCGTCTTCGACGAGCTGATCGCCAGGGGCCTCCGGCTGCCGTTCGACTACCGTGACGAGCTCGAGGTCGAATGGGCGCCGCATCCGAACTGGTACTGGATCTGGTCGAAGTACTCGTTGCCCTTTCTCGACCATCCCGCAGTTCCCGCCGCGACGTTCGTCTCCGATCTGACGGCGATCCCCGATGATCTCGAGACCCGCTACGTCCTCAAGCCGCTCTTCTCGTTCGCCGGCGGCGGAGTCAACGTCGAGCCGCGAGCCGCCGATCTCGCACGGATCCCCGTCGAGGAGCGGCACTCCTGGTGTATTCAGGAGAAGATCACCTACGAGCCGGCGCTCGTCGCGGCCGACGGCGGGGGGGTCAAGGTCGAGATCCGGATGATGTTTCTGAGGCCCGATGACGAGCGCGAGCCCATCCTCGCGCAGAACCTCTGCCGCCTCGCACGCGGCAAGATGCTCGGGGTCGACTTCAACAAAGATCTTACCTGGGTCGGCTCGTCCATCGGAATCTTTCCGTCCTGATCGAGGTGGCGCGATGGCGATCGATCGACGAAGCTTCCTGCGCATCGCGGCTGCGACTGCGGTCCTGGCCCGCTGCAGGCCGGCGACGCTCGTTTCGCCTGCGCCGCAGACCGTCAACGACATCCACTCGAAGCTCAACGCCACGTCCGTCGACGAGGTGCTGCGCCCGTCTACGGTCGAGGAGCTTCGACGGATCGTCCGTCGTGCCGCGAGCCGCCGCGAGGCGGTAGCTGTCTCGGGAGGTCGTCACGCCATGGGAGGCCAGCAGTTCGCGCGCGACGGAGTCGTGGTCGACACACGCAGCCTGAATCGAGCTGTGGAGCTCGATTCCGCGGCGGAAGCTACTACCTCACGTATCACCGCTGGGCGAGGCGCGAGCAGGTGGATCGCTGCTATCCGCAGTTCGGGAAGTTTCTCGGTTTGAAGAGGAGCTACGATCCGGAAGAGCGGTTTCAGAGCGACTGGTATCGCCATTACCGTGATCTCTACGAGCGCGGCTGATGCAGATCACCGAACCGATGACCCTGGCCACCGACTACCTTCTGGGCGGTGTCGCGCTCGTCTTCGGCCTGCGATTGATCGGGGCCTGGCGCAGGGAGGGAGAGCTGTCGATCGGCGCGTGGGGCGTCGCTTTTCTCGCGACCTCGCTCGCGGCGTTCGCCGGCGGCAGCTTTCATGGCTTTCATGCGGTTGCGTCACCCCCCTTTCTCGCGGTTCTGTGGAAGACGACGCTGATCGCGATGGGTCCGGCGAGCTTCTTTCTCGGTGCCGGAGTGGTGCTCGCGGTGACGAGGGGAGGAATACAGCGCGTCGTGCTTTCGGTGCTCTTCATCAAATCGACGCTCTACATCGCCTGGGTGATGCGCGACGACGACTTTCGTTTCGTCATCTACGAGTACGGATCGACGATGGTTCTCCTTCTCGGCGTCGCGCTCTGGAGAGTGTGGTCGAAGGATGGGTGGGCCGGGTGGGCGATCGGTGGTGTTCTCATCTCCTTCGCCGCCGCCGCAGTGCAGCAGAGCGGGCTCTCGCTTCACCGGCACTTCAACCAGAACGACCTCTACCACGTGATCCAGATCGCCGCACTCTACTGTCTCTACCGCGGGGGACTCGAGCTGCGCGACAAGACCACCGTTCGCACGCAAGGGGGAGAGCGGGCGTCCCGCGCCCGCCCCTGAGAGAGCAAGGCGAAGCTATTGCGCTTCGCTCCGGTGATGCGAGCCTGCTGCCGCGGCCCTCGCGCAAATGCTTCGCCGCTACGAGAATCGGACGGTTCTCCGCGAGGTCGTGTGGTGCAGCCCAAGGGGGCCGCTCGTAGGGACGAAGCATTTGCGCGAGGGACAGAGCCGAGGACTTGCTACGCCGCAACGCAGCGCAATAGCTTCGTCCGGGTGCTTGCCAAGCTCAGACCCAACCCTGCGGGGAGAGCGGGCGTCCCGCGCCCGCCCCTGAGAAACGCGCGACGATGCAACCCATGGGTGGGTGGTGCTCGATCGTCCACCGAGAATGTCACAGCCTCGCAAGCACCCGGGCGAAGCTATTGCGCTTCGTTCCGGTGATGCGAGCCTGTCGCCGCGGCCCTCGCGCAAATGCTTCGCCCCTACGAGAATCCACCGGTCTCCGCGAACAGCGAGCACCGGTTCGCGCTTCCTTCGTTCTTCTGCTTGCCAGCGCTCGTCAGTCGCGCTAAGTTGTTGCTCTGGAGGTTCCGATGAGATCGTCACGTTTCATCCTCGCGTTGGCGCTGTTCGGCGCTTTTTCGACGCAGCCGGTGCGTGGTCAGCACGAACATCACGCTCATGAACATGCAAAACCGGAAAAACTGGGGAAGGTCGACTTCCCGACCTCGTGCAATGCAGCCGCGCAGGAGCGATTCATTCGCGGCGTCGCCCTGCTCCACTCTTTCTGGTACCCCGAGGCGGCGCGCACCTTCCAGAGCGCTGCCGAGGCGGACCCGCAGTGCGGCATGGCGTGGTGGGGGGTGGCGATGAGCTACTACCATCCGCTTTGGGCGCCGCCGAACAGCGAGGAGCTGAAGGCTGGATCCGAGGCGGCGGCGAAGGCGAAATCGATCGGAGCGAAGACCGCGCGTGAGCGCGACTACGTCGCCGCGATCAACGCGTTCTATCGCGATCACGACAAGGTCGAGCATCCGCAGCGCGCCCGCGCGCTGGAGCAGGCGCTCGAACGAATGACGAGGGCGTATCCCCAGGACCAGGAGGCGAAGGTTTTCTATGCCCTCGCGCTCAACAGCACCGCCTCGCCGACAGACAAGACCTATGCGAATCAGAAGAAGGGCGCGGAGATCCTCAACCGGTTCTTCGAGAGCTCTCCCGATCATCCCGGTGTCGCGCATTACATCATTCACAGCTACGACTACCCAGCCCTGGCGCATCTCGCACTCCCGGCAGCACGCGTCTACGCGAAGATTGCTCCGTCGTCGGCACACGCGCTCCACATGCCCTCGCACATCTTCGTGCGGCTCGGTCTTTGGGACGAGACAGTGGCCTCGAACATCGACTCGGCGAACGCAGGCCGGGCGTCGCTGAAGGAACAGAAGAGCGGCCACTTCTCCTGGGACGAGCTCCATGCGATGGACTACATGGCGTACGCCTGGCTCCAGCGCGGTGAGGATGCGAAGGCGAAGGATCTCCTGGAGAAAGTGTCCAGGTACGAGTCCGCCGACGTTCCGAACTTCGCGGTCGGATACGCGGTCGCGGCGATTCCTGCGCGTTACGCGCTCGAACGGAGGGATTGGGCGACGGCGGCGAAGCTCGAAGTCGGTCCGCCGGCAATTGCATGGTCGAAATTTTCCTATGCCGAAGCGCTCACGCACTTCGCGAGAGGGATGGGAGGTGCGCGTTCGGGCGATCTCGAGACGGCACGTGCCGCGGTGGCACGACTCGATGCGATTCGCGGGGAGCTCGAGAGTCAGAAGAACACCTACTGGGCAGGACAGGTCGAAATTCAACGGCTCGCGGCAGCGGGGTGGCTGGCTCGTGCCGAGGGGAAGGACAAGGAAGCGGTGAGTCTGTTGCGGCAGGCGGCCGACCTCGAGGACTCGACCGACAAGCATCCCGTCACGCCCGGGTCGCTGTTGCCGGCGCGCGAAATGCTCGCCGATCTTCTACTGGAGCTCGGTAAACCGGCCAAGGCACTGGTGGAGTACGAGACGTCGCTCACGAGCGCCGCGAACCGGTTCAACTCGCTGTCAGGTGCGGCGAGGGCCGCGCAGCTTTCCGGCGATCGCGAGAAGGCGATGAAATACTACGCCGGCGTGGCGAAGCTGGTGAATGGGGAGGGAACTGCGGCCGTGGCCAGCCGGTGAGGGACGTGAAGGATCTGCGATCGGCAACTGTCTGAGAACGCAGATCCTTCGCTCACACCCACCCGTTCCGCCTCGCTCAGGATGACGGCACGCCCTCGTCTCTCGGGTCTCGCCTCTCGTCCCTGATCCTTCGCTCACGCCCACCCAATCCTCCCGCTCAGGATGACGGGGATGACTCTTCGTCACTAGACCGCCGCGACGGCTCACCGTATGCTTCCGCCGCACGGCGTGCTCGTGCTCCTTCATGACGACCGAACAGCGACGAACAGAGACCACCGGTGTTCTCTTCGCCGGGGGTGCGTATGTCTGGTGGGGCCTCGTCGCCGCCTACTTCAAGCTCATCCGGCATGTGCCGCCGCTGGAGATCCTGGCCCACCGGATCGTCTGGTCGGTGGCCATGCTCGTCCTGCTCGTTTTCGTCACGGCGAGAGGACGAGCGATCGCTCGAATTCTCGGCGATAGGAGGACGCTGCTCTTCTTGCTCGGCTCGACTCTGCTGGTTGCCACGAACTGGCTCGTGTTCATCATCGCCGTCACCACCGATCGCCTTCTCGACGCGAGCCTCGGCTACTTCATCAACCCGATCGTCAGCGTGTTCCTCGGGTTCGTCGTCCTCCGGGAGCGCCTGCGTCCACTGGAGTGGGTGAGTGTGGCGCTTTCGGCTTCCGCCGTCGCTCTGCTGACGATCAGGGCCGGCATCTTTCCATGGATCGCCGTCACGCTCGCGCTCTCGTTCGGCTTGTACGGGCTCCTGCGGAAGCTGGCACGAGCCGGAGCGATCGAAGGGCTCTTCGTGGAGACCGTGATTCTTCTTCCGGCGGCGGCTGTGTATCTGTTCTTTCTTTCCGCCCGCGGCAGACTGGTCTTCGGAGCGGGATCGGTGACGACAGACCTGCTTCTGATCGCCGCAGGTCCGATCACGGCGCTTCCGCTCGTCTGGTTTGCCGCAGGCGTCCAGAGGCTTCGCCTGGCCACGATCGGATTGCTGCAGTACGTTTCGCCGACGATGCAGTTCGTGCTTGCGGTCGTGCTCTTCCGCGAGCCGTTTCAGGGGACGAGAGTGTTCGCGTTCATTCTGATCTGGGTGGCCGTTGCGCTCTACACGATCGCCAATCTTCGTCAGCGCGGCTCCGTGGAGCCCATTGTGTGATGATGATGGCCGGAAATCCGTCGGATTCTCGTAGGCGCGAAGGGCTGCACCACACGTTCATGGAGCGCCCGCCCCGGTGACCTGATCCGGCGGCTGTCCCGGTGCCATCTGTTGCGTCGTCATCAGGCGTATGCCTTCTTCCCGAAGCAGGGGAAGACGCCATCGGAAGACCACGCCGCCGCAGATGCAGGCAACGCCGCCGAAAATGAGAGCCGCGGGTGCACCCGCTCGCTCCGCGATCGAGCCCGCGAGCAGAGCTCCGAGCGGACCGCCTCCCATGAACATCATCGAGTAGACAGCCATGACCCGACCGCGCAGTGCGTCGGGCACCATCGATTGGATCAGGGTGTTCGATGATGCCATCTCGAGCATCACGAAGAATCCGACCGCTGCCAGGAGCGAAGCCGATAGCCAGAAGAACGGCGAAAGAGCGAACACGACGAGGGAGATGCCGACCCCGGCGGCGGAGAAGGCGATCCACGATCCCAGGCCGCGGACTGAGGGGCGGGCGGCGAGCACGATGGATGCGGCGAGTGCTCCGAGACCTGCGCTCGACATGAGAATGCCGAGCCCCGTGGCACCCGCGCCGAAGATCCGATCGGCGAAGATCGGCATCAGGATGGTGTAGGGCATTCCGGCAAAGCTGACTACGAAAAGGAGGAGCAGGAGGGCGCGGACGGGTCGTACGGTCAGGCTGAAGCGGAAGCCTTCGAGCACGTCGGCGAAGGGCGTCCCGCGATATCCGAGGGCCGATCGCGCGGGAATCGTCATCTTGAGCAGGCCGGCGATCACGGCGATGTAGCTGATTCCGTTGAGAAGAAAGCACCATGCTTCGCCGAGAGCGGCGACGACGAGGCCGGCAATCGCAGGTCCGACGAGTCGAGCTCCGTTGAACATCGAAGAGTTGAGCGCGATGGCGTTCGAAAGGTCCTCGCGGCCGACCATCTCGACGACGAACGACTGGCGCGCGGGAATGTCGAAGCCGCTCACGACACCGAGGATGGCGGCGAGCAGGAGAATGTGCCATGGCTCGACAGTGCCGGAAAACGTCAGTGCGGCGAGAATGAGCGCGAGGAGCATCGAGGCGATCTGCGTCGCGACGAGAATCGAGCGCCGGCTGAAGCGGTCGGCGATGACCCCTCCGATCGGAGCGCTCAGAAAGACCGGGATCTGATTGGCGAAGCCGACGAGACCGAGAAGCATGGCCGAGTCGGTGAGTCGATAGATGAGCCACGCCTGAGCGATGGTCTGCATCCACGTTCCGATGAGCGAGACGAGCTGGCCGGCGAAGAAGAGCTTGAAATTCCGATGGCGAAGCGCGCGGGTGCTCGCGCGCAGGCGTTCTCCGCGCGATGCGATCGTTGAGCCCTTCGGGATGGAATCGTCGCTGCTCATCGGCTTCCCGCCCACCACCAGGGAGATTCTGCCCGTAGTCCACCGCCTCGTCCGTCACCGGGCCGAAGATCGGAATCTTCGGCCACTTGTAGTCAACTCCTCCGGTTGTCGTGAGCTGGGGCGCGCGTTGGATGAAGAATATACCCGGGCCGAACCGATGGGTTCGAGCATTAGCAATGGCCACATCCGGCACCCCTGCCGGGGTGCGAATTGTCCTCGACCTCGAATCGCAACCGGTGGTGGCGCTTCGCGCTCACCACCGGCTGTGTTCCGTTCACCCCTTCGGGGTGTCAGTTGAGTGTTCGGTCCGTACCAAATGGGCAGGATGACGGTGCGGTGTCAATCCCTCTTCACCAGCGGGGGGCGCCGTTTTGTCGCTCGGATACGACAGAGCCCTGTCCTCAGGCAGGCCCTGGTCCAGCGTCATCGCTGGCGGGACGGCCCGAGAGCGAGCCCGGCGAGTTCAGGTGGGCGCCTTCGTGGACTCCGACTCCGAAGCGATTGACGAGCTCTCCGCCGAGCCATCCGCCGAGTCCCGCTACGGCGACGCCGACGGCCGAGACGAGGATGGCCATTCGCCCCGGAATGTGTGGAGCGTCGAGCCGCATGACCCAGCTGGCAGCGAAAATGACGAGAGCGACGACGTTGGCGATGGCGTGCTGCAGGCCGACGAGCTTGGCGCGCGTGCGGCGCGGAATGACGACCCAGTCGACGAGCCCGAACGCTCCGGCGACGACGCCTCCGAAGATCCCGGCGCCGATCATGTAGAACGCGATGAAATTCCAGATTCCATGATGGCTGATGCCGCCGATGACATCGAAGATGAGAGAGGTGGTGAGAAGGCCGAGGGGAAAGACGATCAGCATCTGGTGGATCGGGTGGCCGAGGAGTCTCGCTTTGCTCTGCACGGGTTTCTCTCCTTTCCTGGCACGTGAGCCGCGCTCGGCGGCACCAGATGGTGCCGCGAGTCACGGCATCGTATCAGAGCGCGGAAGGAGAGACGGCCGGCGCGAGCGATCCGCGCCGGACGAAATCCCGATGCGTCCGTCTCCCGGACTTCCTACGGCTCGTCGCCGAATGAGCGGATCCACCCTTCGGATCGCTCGTCCGCGCGGAGGTCGGATGCGTGAGCGTCCTCGCTCTGATCCCGGTTTCTTCCTCGACTGTGACCGCCTTCCCGTCCGATCGCCGCCATGTGGGCGCGATCACGGCTCACCGTCATGCCGCCTTTGCGGCCCGCTTCGCGAGCCTCCTCGGGCGTGAACTGATGCGCGGTTCCTTTCGCGTGGGCGGCTCTGCCACCCTTGCTGGCGATCTCTCGCTGTTTGTCCCGGTCCATCGAAGCAAAGCCACGACCGCGGGTATTTGCCATTGGTTCCTCCCTTGGATCACTACCGCCACTGCGCCAACTGCACGACACTGCTGGTTCACTGCCGGAGAGCGCTCGCCGCGTGCTCCCATGCGTCTGGTGCGGATCGCTCGCACGGTTGGACCGAGCAACATATGTGCCCGACCGAACGCCCCCCTGCAAACCTCGATATTTTTTCTCCCTTCTCGCGGAGACTCCCTGCACTATGCTTGACGTATCGAGGAACCTCCGGGAGGAACGATTGACGTCCGTGGAAACAGCAGTGGAGGCGGCCAGAGTCGGAGCGAAGATTCTTCTCTCGTACTGGGAGACGCTCAACAAGCTCGATGCCGACACGAAGGCACGCAATGACTGGGTCTCGAACGCCGATCGGGAAAGCGAATCGGCGATCATCGAGTTCCTTCAGAACGCCTGTCCCGGCGACAGCTGTCTGGGGGAGGAATCGGGCACCGTGCCGGGCCGAGCCGGTGCCCGGAGACTCTGGATCATCGATCCCCTCGACGGCACGTCGAACTACCTCCAGCACTTTCCTTTCTGGTCCATCTCCATCGCGCTGCGCGTTGATTCCGAGGTCGTTGCAGGAGTGATCTACGAGCCGCTGCGCGATCAATGGTTTGCCGCGGAGAAGGGTGCCGGGGCATTTCGCAACGGGGAGCGAATTCACGTCTCGGATCACCAGGGGATCGAAGGGTCGTTTCTCGCCACCGGCTTCCCGTTTCGTGCACAGAAACACGTCGCGACGTACTGCTCGGTCTTTCAGGAGGTGATCAGCGCGGCAAAAGGAGTACGGCGCGCCGGCTCGGCCGCTCTCGATCTGGCATATACGGCGGCGGGAATCTTCGACGGCTTCTTCGAGCTTCATCTCGCGCCATGGGACATTGCCGCGGGCGCCCTTCTGGTGCGCGAAGCGGGTGGCATCGTCACCGACTTTTCGGGTGGCGAACGATTCTGGGATCGAGGCAACATCATCGGCGCTTGCAGCGGCGTTCACGGCGATCTGCTCGGGATCGTCGCGCGTCACACGAGTGAGACCGAGCTCGATCGATGACTCCTGCTCTGCTTCCGCGTGCGTTCTACATGGATGAGACCGTCGCAGTCGCACGGAACCTTCTCGGCTGCATTCTGAGGCGTCGCGTCGGACGGACGCTGATGGCGGCCCGCATCGTCGAGACGGAGGCCTACCTCGGAGCGAACGACCCGGCGAGTCATGCACGGCGCGGCCTGCGGAGCGAGCGCAACGAATCGATGTATCTGGAGGGAGGGCACGCCTACGTTTACTTCACCTACGGGATGCATCATTGCCTGAACGTCGTGACCCAGGAGAGCGAGGTGGCCGAAGCCGTGCTCATCCGCGCCGCAGAACCGCTCGCCGGATTGGGGCGCATGCAGAGAAATCGACCGAATGCCCGACGCGAGCACGAGCTGATGAGCGGCCCGGGAAAGCTGTGCATGGCGATGGAGATCGACCGGCGGCTCGACGGCGAGCCTCTCGACGGCAGAGATCTTTTCATCACGGCTCGGGAGATCGGCGTGGAGGAAGCCGGCATCGCGGTGACCCCGCGGGTGGGAATCGATGGTGCGGGCGATGCGGCTCACTGGCCGCTGCGATTCTTCCTCGCCGGAAGCCGGCACGTGTCACCGCATCGAATCCGCGGGTGACCGCGCGTCATCATTTGAATACCGACATCACGCGCGAGAGAAGACCCTTGTCGTGCCCCTGGATCAGCTGCTCGACCTCGCCGGAATCGAACCATGTGCCTTCGCAGGAAACGCAGCGATCGAGGCTGATGCCGTGCAGCTCGAATTCGTGCAGGTCCATGCCGCACTTCGGACACTTCATGAAGTGAAGATCCTTGAGCTTCTGACGCTCTTCCAGCGCCATCTTTTCGGAGCGTTCCTGTTCCCACGTGCGCTTTCTCTCGAGCTCCATCTTGGTGAAGTATTCGTCTTCTGCCTTGCTCGGCTTCTCGGTGGTCATCTTCGCACCTCCTGGAATCGTGGTGGCCGAATTCTATCGCACAGTCAGTCCCCAAGCAGGCAACCGGCGCCTTTCCCGAGCCCGAGCCCGGCTTTTGATTCTCGAATTTCAAATATTTTTGGATCGTCTCAGTCCGATTTCGACCGCCGGTTGACCAGATAGCCGATCGCGCCGGCGGCCACCGCTCCAACCAGCAGCTTCGTTCGACGGCTCATGCCCGCTCGCTTTTCCGCCGGTGGAATCTCGGGAGCATGCCGTGCGAAGGTCTTCACCGTCGCGCGAAGAAACGCGTCCAGTTCGTCGGACCGCCCCGAGACCCAGTTGTGATCGCTGACCACCGGTTCATCCATCCAGAAGCCGCCGGAGTTGCGGATATCGTCGCGAATCGCCGGGGATGAGGTCAGTTTTCTTCCGTCCATCAGCCCTGCGGAGCTGAGAACGAGCGCTCCATGTCCGATCACGGCGATCGGCTTGCCGTTCTGCTCGAAGCTCCTGACGAGCTCGAGTGCCGCCTCGCTTTGGCGCAGGATGTCGGGACTGAGCCGGCCACCCGGAATCAGAATCGCATCATGATCGGTTGGTCTAGTCTCGGCGAGGGTCGACTCCACCTCGATCGGCTTTCCCGAACCGAGGCGGCGCGTCGAGCGAACGCGGCCGGGATTCGGCGAGAGGACCGTGACCCGGGCTCCCCGGCTCTCGAGCGCCTTCCGCGATTCCTTCAGCTCGCTCTCGTCGACGCCGTCCGCGACGAGGATCGCGATTCTCATTCCATGCAGCTTATTCGTTCTCGTAAGCACTTCGGTCCTCCACTCGGCGTCAATGCAGTGCAAAGTGTGTGCGAGTGCGCGGCGCCGGGAGGCTTTTCATCACCGCAGAGAGCCCTTTCGACACGACTCGGGGCTCCAGAGCCGCCTGGCGGCGTAGAATAGTCCTTCCTCCTGGAGGGTTTCATGGACATTCGACCTCTAATCGCGGTGCTCGGCGCCCTGCTTCTGGCGATGCCGGCCGGTGCCGGTGAGACGAGCGATCTCATCCAGCGTGTGCGCGCGTGGCGGGCGGGCCAGGAGAAGGCGATTCTCGAGGAGCTGGTGAGCTTTCTCGCGATTCCGAATCATGCGGCGGATGGGCCGAACATCGAGCGCAATGCCGCCGCGATCTCCGCGATGCTGGCAAAGCGCGGCATCGAGCCGCGCCTGCTTCGTCACGGCGAGGCGCCCCCCGCCGTCGTCGGCGAGCTCCGCGCGCCGGCTGCCGCGCAGACGATCACTTTTTATGCGCATTACGACGGGCAACCGGTCGATCCCGCATCGTGGAGCAGCGATCCGTTCAAACCGGTGGTGCGAGCCAGATCGTCCGATGGGACGGAGACGACGATCACCTGGCGCGAGGCAAAGAAGATCGATCCCGAATGGCGCATCCAGGCGCGCTCGGCGAGCGACGACAAGGCGCCGATCGTCGCCATGCTCGTCGCGCTCGACGCGCTTCGATCACTCGGCATCCGGCCGCAGGTGAATATTCGCTTTTTTTTCGAAGGAGAAGAGGAAGCCGGCTCGCCGAATCTAGAACGAATCCTGCAGACGCACGAAGACGAGCTGCGCACGGACGCATGGATTCTCTCCGACGGGCCGGTTCATCAGACGCGGCGACGGCAGGTCGTGTTCGGTGTGCGCGGGGTGCAGGGGATGAGCATCACGACCTACGGCGCCAACCGCGGCCTGCACAGCGGTCATTACGGCAACTGGGCTCCCAATCCGATCAGCCTGCTGACGCATCTGATCGCCAGCATGCGCGACATCGAGGGAAACATCCTCATCGACGGCTTCTACGACGACGTCCGCCTTCCGACGAGCGGGGAGCTCGATGCAGTGCGGGCGAGCCCGCAAATCGACGAGGCGCTCAAGCGCGAGCTCGGACTCGCTCGAAGCGAAGGGAACGGGGCCCGGCTCGACGAGCGGATTCTGCTCCCCGCGCTCAATCTCCGCGGCATCGCTTCGGGAAGCGTCGGAGAGCGGGCGGCGAACGTCATCAATCCGACGGCGACCGCATCGATCGACTTTCGCCTCGTGCCCGATCAGACTCCGGCAGCGTTGAAGGAGCGTGTCGAAGCGCACATTCGCGACAAGGGATTCTTCGTGACGGCCGAGACGCCCGATCACGCGATGCGCCGCGCCCACCCGAAGATCGCCCGGGTCACCTGGGACTCGGGATACGCTCCCGCGCGGACGCCGATGGATCTGCCGCTGTCGCGATCCGTCATCTCCATCGTGAGATCGATCTCGCCGGAAGGGATCGTCATCACCCCATCGCTCGGCGGAAGCATCCCGATGTATCTTTTTCGGCGGAACGACACGCCGGTGGTCGCGGTGCCGATGGTCAACCACGACAACAACCAGCATGCCGCCGACGAGAACCTCAGGATTCAGAATCTCTGGGAGGGAATCGAGACCTTCGCTGCTCTCTTCGCCGAGCTGCGCTGAGCCGGCGCATCAGTCCCATTCGCAGACGTATTCGCAGATCTCGTCGCCGCGCGCCCGGCATTTCGTTTCGCTGATCCGGACGTTGCGACCGCCGCACATGGCGATCGCTTTCCGGTGCCAGCCGATCACGGTCAGGCAGTCCTCCTTCGAGTAGGTCGCGCTCTCGAAGGTGCGCAGAATGGCCTTCTTTTCGCCCGCCTTCTCGTACGTCCTGTGACCGGTATCGTAATAGAGCCGGTAGATCGTCGTCGCATGCTTGAGCAGGCCGTGAGGATTGCTCTCGGCGACGAACACGCGGTGGACGGATCCGAGATTCTGAAGGGCCGACTTCTCGCCCATTCGGAGGAACAGCGCTTCGCCTTCGCCGAACTGCGAGGCGATCGCCGCGTCGAGCCGCTCGTGCAGATCGAAGGGATACCATCGGCTGGACAACAGCTTCGAGAGCGCCTCGCGATCCTCGGGCCCGAGCGCTTCGAGGATCCTTTCGCGCCCCGCCGCTCCCTTTTCCTCCTTCACCAGCTCGAGTCTCGACTGAAGAACGCTTCCCTTCACGCTGCCTTTCGACTCCGGCATGACGCGGCCTCCCACTGGTTCGTTGAGGTTTGAGAGTATAGCCCCATCCGCCTTGAATCAGCCCAGACGGCCGCCCTCTCGGCGACTGGGCAACAAGGTGTCCCTCCTCCCTGTATGGTTCGTGTCTGCTATCTGCTATCTGCCATCTGCCATCTGCCATCCTGCCATCCTGCCATCTGCCATCCTGCTATCCCTTTCCTTCCGCACACCCGTTTCTCTCTTCGACCTTGACACGCCTGCCGTCCGGCTGAAGAATCGTCCAGCGTTCGAAATCCCTGAAGGAGTCCCCGATGCAGACCGAGTCAGCGCCTGCTGTGCCGACACCGTTGCTTTCCGCCGAAGCAATCGATGATCGGTTCGATCGACTGCAGAAGAAGCTCGTAGGACAGTGGCGGCGTATCGGTCCGATGAATCAGGTGGAGCAGACAATCGTCGTCGTTTCCTCGATTTCTCTCGAGCTCAATGTCAGCGGCTCGCTGATGCAGGCGTACGCACTGGAAGGACTCGAAGAGGAGGCGCGCACAGCGCTCGCCGGCCGCGAGCTCGATGTCGAGTGATCGGGCTCGTTTCCATGCAGCCCTCATCAGAGCCGGCACGGGCGACGAGAAGAATCGCATCCCTCCACCCGCTGGAGCTCGCGGCGCTGCTGCTGGTCATCGCGATCTACCTCGTCATCCGTCTTCCTCTCTTTTCTTCCACCGCCCTCGTCCGCGGTTGGAACAGCGACGCCGCGATCTACCTGCTGATGGGAAAGCGGATGGCGATGGGCGAGGACTTCCCGGTGTACTACTGGGGACAGAGCTACATGGGGCCGCTCACGTCGATCTCGATGGCGGTGACGGGAATCGTGCTGCGCGCGGCGCGACTCGACGACTTCGGGCCGCTGACCGCACGTTTGTCCGGCACACTGTTCGTCCTGGCGGGCCTTCTCTTCCACTGGGTCGCAATCCGAAGGATCTTCGGACCGCTCGTCGCACTCGTCGCTTTCCTCTGGCTCTCGGTCGGGCCGCGCAATCTCTTCCATACATCCGTGGTGCCGCTCGGATCCGAAATGGTCGTGGTCGTCAGTGGAGTCCTCCTTTACCTAGCGGCGAGATTCTTCGGACCTGACGGCAAAGAGCTGCGATCCGGATGGGAGCAGTTCGTCTTCGGGCTCGTTGCCGGATTCGGGTGGTGGATGAATCAGGGAACGATCTTCGTGACCGCTGCCGTCGTCTGGGCTCTGATTGCACGCAGCGAGTGGTACCGCCGGTTTCGCACAGCGATCCGACCGGCGGATCGACTGCTCGTTCGCTGGGATCGCCTCGGGTGGAGGCCTGTCGACCCTCCTCTCCGCTGGTTGCTGGTCAGCGTGCAGATGGTCCTCACCGCACTCCTCGTCCATGCCCTGGCGAGGCTCGTCCACCTCGGCCCTCCGCGTTACTACGTCGCCTATCCGCTGCTCGAGCCATTGGGCGGACTCATTCTGTTCGCCCTGCTCTGCGAGGTCGTCTTTCGCAAGAGGTCATGTCGGAGAGTATTTCCCGTGGAAGACATCGTTCATGCGTTTCGGGAGTGGACGCCGCTGCTTCTCGGTGCCGCGCTCGGGGCGCTGCCGGTGGTTCTCGGCGGGCCGCTCGGCTGGTATCCGAAGCAGTATGGGCTCAGCACGCCTCTGCGTCCTCTCCAGGACGTTGCACCGCAACTGGGCAACATCATCGCCCGCGAGCTCTGGCGTTTTCTCGGAATCGCGCCCACGGTTGCCGGTTGGATCTTCGCGGCCGCAGCCGTCGCAGGCTTGTCGTGGAGACTCTGGAGGGCCCGAGCCGATGTGAAGCGCATTCTGACCGCGGCTCCGGGAGTCCTTGGAATCCGCGAGATCGGAGGGGTGACGGTCCTCGCTGCGTCGATCTTTTTTCTTTTCTCGTCACGAGCCCACGAAGGCTCGGTCCGATACGTCGTCGCGGCGCTGCCGATCGTCTACGCGTTCCTCGCCGATACCCTTGTGGGTATGGCGGCGTCCGCACGGCCGTATCTCCGCGGCATCGCGATTCTCTGCATCGTGATGGCCGTTGTCTCTCTGGCGACGGTGTCGATGGCGACTGCCAGGGAGATCGAGTCCGAGCCGGATCCCATGCCGCTGATCGATCGGATCATCAGCTCGGGATATTCGATCTGTCATGCCGAATACTGGACGGCTTACAAGCTGCAGTTTCTGAGTCGGGAACGAATCCGGTTCATTCCCTATCGCAGCTTCGATCGCAATCGGACGGAATCGGCATCGCTCACTGCAGAGCCGGGGCCGAAGTGCCTGGTCGACCGGCACGGTCAGCTTCGCGAGTATCGCTTTTCGGATGCCGAGCGGCCGATCAGCGATCAGGCTCGCAAGCGACGGCATCGGAAGGAAGATTAGGTTCTTGAAACCGAAGTCTGAGGATTCGTCTCTCAGAGTTTGATCATAGAAGCCGGGCTCGGGCTCGGGCGAGGAAGACGTGTGAGAAATGCGGGCTAGAATGTCGCGATGAACATCCGCCAGATGCTCGAGTCGATCGAACAGCAGACCCTCGCTCCGCGAGCGGCGAAGAGCGCCGAGACGCGCGGGCGGGACCGGGAGGAGCCGGAGGACGACCTTCGTCCGTCGTATCAGCGCGATCGAGATCGGATCATTCATTCGAAGGCGTTTCGCAGACTGAAACACAAGACGCAGGTGTTTCTGGCTCCGGAGGGCGATCACTATCGGACGCGCCTCACGCATGTGCTCGAAGTCACGCAGATCGCTCGAACGATCGCCAAGTCACTCCGGCTCAATGAGGTGCTCACCGAGGCGATCGGCCTGGGGCACGACCTGGGACACTCTCCGTTCGGACATGCAGGCGAGGCGGCGCTCGACAAGCTGATCCGAGGAGGCTTCGATCATTACCGTCAATCGGTCCGGGTCGTCGAGCTGCTGGAGAACGATGGGCGTGGATTGAATCTGACGATCGAGGTGCGCGATGGGATCCTGAAGCACTCGAAGGGGGAGAAGGGCGAGTTGCTGCGAAAGCGCCCGAGGTCGCGGGCGCTGACTCTGGAAGGCGATGTGGTCCGGATCTCGGACATCATCGCCTACGTCAATCACGACATCGATGACGGCATCCGAGCGGGACTCCTCGATGAAGAGGACATTCCGCGCGAGGTGCGCACGACGCTGGGGGCGAGAGGTCGCGACCGTATCGATCGCATGGTGCGGGACGTGATCGAGCAGACGCTCGCCTGCGACTACGAAGCGATCCGGATGACTCAGGAGGTGCTCGGTGCCCTCGAGGAGCTGCGAACGTTCATGTTCCGGAACCTCTACCTGATTCCGCAGATTCGAGCGGAGTTCGAGAAGGCGCAGCGGATCCTGACCGAGCTGTTCGAATATGTGGTGGGGCACCCGGACGAGTTTTTCGCAGAAGGTGGCGAAGAGCCGAAGGACCGCCTGGCGGTCGATCTGATCGCAGGAATGACCGATCGCTACGCGCTCAACCTCTATGAGAAGCTGTTTCTGCCGCGCCGCTGGAATGTCGTCTGAGTGGCGGGCACGAAGAAAACGCTCCGAGGGCTCCAGCGGGAAGCCGGCTGATCACTTCTTGTTCAGCGAGTCACGGAGATCCTTGCCGGCTTTGAAGCGGACGTTTTTGCTCGCCGGGATCTGGATCTTTTCCCTGGTGCGTGGGTTGCGGCCCTCGCGCGCCGCCCGTTGCGTGACGGTGAAGCTGCCGAGGCCCGGAATCGAGCATCGCTCGCCCCGGCCGCATGCATCGCTGATGTAACCGACGAGTGCATCAAACGCGGCCGCTGCCTCCTTCTTCGAGATGCCGGCTTGCTCGGCAATCGCGTCGATGACGTCAGCTTTTCCTGCCATAAAAGAGCCCTCCTGTACAGAAACTCGGGTTCCCGGGAATCGTTGTCAATCTATGAGAACGATTCGCGATTGTCAACGAACATTTCTCTCGACCGCTGCAGCTTCCCACACAACTCCGCTGGCCATTCACGAAACGCGCCGAAGTGCGAATGCCGTGAATCCGTCCGCACCGGAATCGGGTGTCAGGCGAAGCACTCCCTGCTCGATCCACGCTTTGACCGCGATCGACGCTCGTTCTCCGAGATCGATCCGGCGAAACTCCGGACGAGCCTCCAGCACGCGCTCGACGAGATCGTCGTTTTCCTCCCTCTCGATCGAACAGGTCGAGTAGAGGCACTCGGTTCCGGCGAGATCGAGCGCTGCGTGGAGCAGGGTCTCCTGCAAGCGAGCGAACTCGTCGATCGTCCGCGGGTCGAGTCGCCACTTGATCTCCGGATTCTTGCGAATCGTCCCTGTCGCGGAGCATGGCGCGTCGAGCAGCACGACCTCGAAGCGGCTGCGGAACGGCGTCCGGCGCGCGTCTCCGACGACCAGCCGCGCTCCGTCTGCGCCGATGAGCCGCGGCAGCGCTTCGCGCAGAAATCGCATGCGCCGGAACGAGACGTCGTGAGAGATCACTTCATCGCCTCGCAGGAGCAGAGCGATCGTCTTTCCCCCGGGAGCCGCCGCCAGGTCGAGAATTGGCCCTGTACAGCGGGGCAGCAGCGTCGCGATCACGCTGCTCCCCTCATCCATCGGATGGAACAGTCCCTTCGAGATCTCCTCCGAAACTGCCGTCGTCGGCCCCTCGAGTTTGACCACGTTGTCGACGAGGGCCGAAGGAGAATACGGCACCTTCTTCTCTTCGAGGAGGTTGCGCGCCTGCTCGAATGAAATGCGTCGTGTGTTGACCAGCAGATCGGGGAACGACAGATTCTGATTCGCTTCGGCAATGGCCCTCGCGCGCTCTCGTCCAAGCCGGCGCTCCCATCGCTCGAAGAGCCATGGCGGATGCCCGAGCCGGATCGCAGCGGCTCGCGCCGAATCGTCCTCGGGAACCAGAGACATCAGGTCCGCGCGCGATGCCGCACGCAGGACTGCGTTGATGAACGAGCGTGCGCGTTGAGCGTGCGTCGAAGCGACCGCCACGGTCTCGGCGACTGCCGCGTACGGAGGAACGTCCATGAACATCAACTGGTAGATACCGATCCTCAGGAGCTGCAGCGTGTCGGGCTGAATGCGGTCGAGAGGCCGGCTGCTCAGACGCTCGATCACGAAGTCGAGACGAGACCTCCAGCGCAGAACGCCGAGGACGATGGTGCGGACGAAGGCGAGGCTTCGGTCCTCGATGCCCTGAGCCTCGATTGCCAGCGACGCATACGCCTGGTCGTTTTCAACTTTGCGCAGTGCTCGAAAAGCCTGTTCACGCTCTCTCACGACAGCCGATCTCCGCGATGGACTCTTCGCGCGCGTGCCAGCTCGGCGGCCGCCATCGGTCGTCTCCCCGCTCTCTGAACCGTTTTGAGGCGAATCGCGCCGCTCGACGCCGCTACGACGATCCCCTCGTCATCGAGCTCGAGAATCGTTCCCGGCTCGCCGCCAGGCATCTCTTCCAGCAGCTCGATGTCGATGAGCTTGAGGGGCTCCTCCCGGAACGAGACCGTCGTGCCGGGCCAGGGATCGAATGCGCGAAAGCGGTCGTAGATCCGCCGGGCCGGCTCGTTCCACGACACGCTCGCCTCGTCTCTGACGATTCTGGCGGCGTAGGTCGCTCGATCGTGATCCTGTTCCGTTTCGGTCGCTCTTCCCTCTTCGATCTCCGCGATCGCTTCGACCAGAACGCGGGCGCCGGCGGATGCGAGGCGAGTCGTCAGGGACGCGGCTCGTTCGTCGCCGCCGATCTGAATCGCCTCACGTTTCAGAATCGGACCGTGATCGAGCTCGGCGTCGACCTTCATGATGGTCACACCGGTGGTCGTTTCCCCTTTCTCGATCGCGCGCTGAATCGGAGCGGCACCGCGATACGCAGGGAGAAGGGATGCGTGAACGTTGAGAAACCCGAATCGGGGAATGTCGAGCAATGCCTGCGGCAAGATCCTGCCATACGCGACGACGACTCCGAGATCGGGATCGAGATTGCGGACGCGGTCGAGAAACTCCGCGCTCCGGATCGAGGCCGGCTGCGCCACGGGCAGGCCGAGATCCCGCGCGAGCAGCACCACGGGCGGCGTCCGGAGGTGCATTCCACGCCCGGCGGGGCGATCGGGCTGCGCAACGACCAGGGCGATTCGATGCTGCGCTTCCGCGAGGGCGCGGAGCGAGGGGACGGCGAACGCAGGGGTTCCGAAGAATACGATCCGCAAGGCAGCGCGATTCTACAGCGCGTTCGTCAAGGCTGTCGCGGTTCCGGCTCCGATGTGGCGACGACTGCATGCTCCGGCCATCTTCAATCAATGCCCCATTGACGCAGCAGCAGGCGCGCATCGGCACGTGCCGCTTCGTGCTCGACTGCGAACGCAGGATCGGCTGGCGCTGCGATCACACTTCGCAGAATCCGAATCGCCTCGGGTCGCCTCGCCGGGTCGTTCGCGACCATCGCTTCGGCGAGGAACACCTGGGTGATCTTGTTCGACGGTTCGGCCGCAGCCGCCTCTCGCAGATAGCGTACGGCGAGAGCATTCGAGGCCCATCCCGTCAGCAGCGGGACTCGCGGCGTCTGATGGTGCAGTCGCCCGAGGACCTGAGCTCCGCCACCTCCTTCGAGCCTGGGATCGATGAGCATCGCGATGGTCGAATGACGTCGAATCCGGTCCGCCGCTCCCTGACGAACCGCCGCGAGCTTGCCGAAGACCAGAGCCCATTCGCCCCAGTTGACCGCGTCCCAGTAGTAGATCTCCCCCGCACCCGCGATCGATCGCGCCGCGGCGGCCACTTCCTTCTCCGCCGCCCTGGAAGGTGACTTGATTCCCTTCGCCGCGAGGGCGCGGTCGACGAGGGCCATCGCGTCGTTGCCTGCAGAGCGAGCCTCGTCATAGATCCGCTTCCTTTCGTCATCGGAAGAGGCGGCATAGGCTCCTTTGAACCGGATGGCGCGCATCAGCTTCCAGTGTGCCTCGAGATCCGACGGGCTTGCGGCAATTGCGTTTCTGTACGCATCGATCGCTGCGTCGACGCGAACCGTCCGGGCGCGCGGCCCGACATGTCCTTCGGCGCGAAGAGTCCATTGAGCGTCACCCTCGCTGATCTGCGCGGCGAGAGCGACGGCGCTGAGGGTGACCATTGCAGACAGAACGAGTCGTGCGCTCTTCATCCGACCAATCTTACGCCGAACTCTCGCGTGAGTGACATGCCACGCGGCATGCTTGCGTGATGGCAGCATCTTTCGAATGAATCTCGCCAGATCCTTCAGATTCTCGCAGGGCGGAAGCATTTGCGGCGGCGGGCTCGTAGGACTGCAACGCAGCGGATGTCGTTTCGGGTTTCAGATTTCGGGTTTCAGATTTCCTGACTGGAGTGATACTGATACACGACAATTCAGATGAACGAAGAGCGATGATGCGATGGTGACGCTTCCGATCGAGGGCCGATGGGGACTGCGCGCTCTGCGCGAGGCGGATCGTTCGGAGGTGCTCCGTTTTCTCGACGATGAGCGGCTGATGAACCTCTATCTGATCTCCCGCGTTCACGACGAGGGGCTTCGCGATACGCAGTTCGTCGGCGTGCGCTGGAACGGCGATCTGGTCGCCGTGGCGAGTCTCGCGTCGAATGTCGTCGTCGCCGTCGCTCCATCGGCCGACGATGTCACGAGGGCCACCATCCTGACTCTTCTCGCGGACCATATTCTGACGCGAGGCATCGTCGTGCGGGCAATCATCTCCGAGGGGCGTCTCGTCGACGGGCTCTGGCGCCTGCTCGAACGGCGGATCGATCCTCCGACCGTGGTCCGGCTCCGACAGCCGGTCTACGCGCTGACACGTCTCGCTGGAGACCTGCCAGATCTGTCTCGGATTCGGTATTCCGAGATCGGCGACCTCGATCAACTCGTGCCGGCCTGCGCGGCGATGCACCGGGAAGAGGTCGGCATCGATCCGATGGTTCGCGATGCGGCGGGCTATCGGGAGCGCATTCGCGATCTGATCGTCCGCCAGCGTTCGCTCGTCCTGGTCGAACGTGGGGAGATCGTCTTCAAGACGGAGTTCTCCGCGGTGACGCCGTACGCGGTGCAGCTGATGGGAGTCTGGACGGCGCCGCGGCATCGCCGCCAGGGGAAGGCGCGCCTGGCTCTGCGAGAGATCTGCGGACATCTGCTGGGCCGGGGACAGGCGGTCACTCTGTTCGTGAACGACTTCAACACGGCGGCGATCGACCTCTACGAATCGCTCGGATTCGTGAGGATTGGAGAGAATCGCGCGCTGCTCTGGTGAGGTGATGTGGGGTGCCTGGCGTGCTCGAGCGGGGCCGACCCGCGGTTCTTGGAACGGCCTGAAGATTGCACGCGCCAGCTCAGTGCGCGCGGTTGTACGGCTGGGCGAATGCCGCGTCGCATTGATGGAGGAAGCTTTCAGATGTCTGAAATTGGTGTTGTCAAGTGGTTCAACAATGACAAGGGATACGGTTTCATCAAGCGTGATACGGGAGAGGATGTATTCGTTCACCACACAGCGATCGTCGACCAGCCGGGCTATCGCTCGCTCAATGAAGGAGAGCAGGTCGAGTTCGAGGTCAAACAGGGCCCGAAAGGGCTCCAGGCCGAGAGCGTGAAGAAAATGCAGTAGAGCCGGCCAAACCACCCTGCCCGGAGATGAGGGCCAGCCTGTCGAGGACGGTTGGCCCCCCTTTCAATCCGAGTCGCCTTTGGGAGCGCCCGCTCCGCGCACAAGGCAGGCTCCGATGCTTCCCCCCACGGCGATCGCCGGCAACGCCTCGACTTCACCGCGCGTGATCATGATCGCAGCGGCGACGACGCCACATCCGATGAACAGCGCTCGAAGCGCCACATCCTGCCACGAGAATGACTTCATGTGGATTTCTTTCCTCGACCGAATAAGGACTGGACCTGTCCTCGGTCGATAGTAACAGGGTTGGGCCGAAAGCAGAAGCTGGGAGAGAGGAGGCAGAAGGCAGAAGGCAGATAAAGGCAGATAGCAGATAGCAGATGGCAGAGGGCAGAAGGCAGAAGGCAGAGGGCAGATAGCAGAGGGCAGAGGGCGCATTGCTGGATGGGAGGGAGCCGGAATAGCGAACAGGAGCCTGAGCCAGTTGCTCCTGACTCTCAGTTCCTGATCATCCGCCTCCTGGCGTATCTGCAATCTACCCTTTGCAATCTACCCTTTGCCCTCTGCCCTCTGCCTCTGCCCTCTGCCTTCTGCCTTCTGCCTTCCCCTTCACATCCGCGCCGGGACGGGAATGCCGAGAAGCTCCATGAGTCCCACCATGGTGCGCCGGAAGATCTCGGCGCAGACGGCGCGGCGCTGCCGCTCGGCCGGGTCCTTCTCGTTGAGAATCGAAAACTTGTGATAGAAGGAATTGAAGTTCTGCGCAAGCTCGAGGGCGTGACGCGTCAACATCGACAACTCGAGCGCCTCGACGGCGCGACGGATCACCGCGGCGGTCTCGGCACTCTGGCGGACGATCTGCCACATCTCGTCGCCCAGATCGTCTCCGAGCGTGAGGCGGTCGACCGACGCCTCGTCGATCATCGGATCGACACCCCGCTCGCGCATCTTCCGGAAGATGTTCTGCACTCTGACGGTGGAGTACTGCAGGTACGGCCCGGAGTCGCCTTCGAAGCTCAGCGCCTCGTCGAAATCGAAGGCGATGACCTTGTTGCGGCCGTATTTGAGCATGAAATAGCGAAGCGCCCCGACCGCGATGCGGCGTGCGAGATCGCGGGATTCCGCCTCGATCGATGCGATGGAACCTTCCTCGCCGGCAGCGTCTCCGCGCGTGGCGCCTTCCCGCACGGCCTCGAAGGCCTTCGCCTCGAGCGCGTCGAGAAGGTCGTCGGCTTTCACTCCGAGTCCCTTCCGTCCCGACATCTCGAGGTAGATCTTCTGCGCATCCTCTTCGCTGATGGCCATCCCGAGGGCGCTCGCCGTCGAGGGCGAAAGAGCCACCATCTCGTAGGAGAAGTGAATCGATCGCTCCGCCTCCCTCTCGTGTCCGAGCAGTCTCAGCCCTTCGCGTACCACCTTCTGCAGGTATGCCTGCCTCGTGTCGATGACGTTGTAGACGGTTCCGGCCCCTCCGAATCGGGGAGCACCGGAGTCCGCATCGTCTCGACTCGTGGTTTCCCAGACAGTCTGTGCGTCGGGGTAACGGCTGAAGACACGATAGCCGAACGTGCGATCGAGAAGGCCGAACTTCCAGAGCTGATAGGCGATGTCTTTCCCGACGTAGGTCACCGTTCCGTTCGACCGTACCAGGATCTTGTCGGGCTCTTCGAGGCCCTCGAACTCCGCCGACTCGGTGAGCTTCATCACCCAGCAGCCTCGGTGCTTTCCTTCCGTTTCGTAGATCACCGCTCCGGAATCCTTCAGAAGCTCGAATGCGCGATCCCAGAAGTGGAGATGGAGGATGTCACTCTCTTTGGTCAGAACGTCGTAGCGGATTCCGAGCCGCAGCATCGTCTCGAGATGTCGCCTGACGATGGCTGCAGCGACGATCGATGCGATCTCCGCCGTCGTTCCCTCGCGATTTTCGATACGGTGCAGCGCCTCCTTCCTCCACTCCTTCGCCTCCGGGCTTCGCTCGTACTCTCGGCCGATCCGTGCGTAGAGATCCCAGCAGAAGAAATCGAATCGCGTCTCCGGATCCTCGGATCGCGCCAGCACGTCGGCGGGCGATTCTCCCAGCAGTCGCTCGAAGGCGACCGCGACGTCGGCGACCTGAACGCCCGTATCGTCGATGTAGTTCTGCGTCTCGACCCTCCCGCCGAGCCATTTCAGACACTGCACGAGCGTGTCTCCGAGAACCGCGTTGCGCAGATGTCCGATGTGCGCCGCCTTGTTCGGATTGATGTTGGTGTGCTCGACGAGGATGCGATCGCCCGAGGCGGCGGGAGAGGCCATCACATTCCGATAGAGCGCCGCCGTGAACGCTCGCCGGTCGAAGCGAAAATTCAGATATCCCGCTCCTTCGACCGAAGCCGTGGCCACGAGCGGCGGCAATGTGAGCCCTTCGAGAAGGCTCGCTGCGATCTGGCGGGGCGGCTTCTTCAACGATTTCGCCAGCTCGAGAGCCACCGGAGTCGCCAGGTCGCCCATGGCCAGCCGCGGCGGGGTCTGCAGAACGATCCGGTCGACGGCATGACCAAAGAGGGTCAGGACCCTGCTGCGCAGCTGCTCCGAAAGACGTTCCGCAATCTCTTCGAGAATCATCCCGTGGATTCTCCCTCGAGAAGAGACTCGGCCGTCATCTCCGGCGGCCGGGCCAAACCGAGAATGGCGAGGATGGTCGGAGCGACGTTCTCCAGCGATCCACCGCCGGCGAGACCATCGACGCGCCCTTCGGGATCGAAGACGATGAGCGGGACGGGGCTCGTCGTATGCGCCGTATGTGGCTGCTTCGATTCGAAGTCGAACATCGTCTCGCAGTTGCCATGGTCCGCCGTGATGATCGCGATGCCGCCGGTCTTCGTCACCGCCTCGAGGATCCTGCCCACCGCCGCATCCGTCGCCTCGACCGCGCGGACGGCGGCTTCCATCACGCCTGTGTGACCGACCATGTCGGGGTTGGCGATGTTGAGCACGATCACGTCGTAGGTCCCATTCTCGATCTCCGAGACGACACGATCGGAAAGCTCCGGCAGCGACATCTCGGGCTGTTTGTCGTAGGTTGCGACCTTCGGCGATGGGATGAGGATTCGATCTTCCCCCTTCGAGATCCGATCCGAGCCGCCGTTGAAGAAAAACGTCACATGAGCATACTTCTCGGTTTCGGCAATTCGAAGCTGGCGCAGACCGGCGTCGGAAAAGACCTCTCCCAGATGGTTGCGAATCTCCGCGGGAGGAAAGAGCACCGGAAGGTCGAACTGCTCGTGATAGCGGTTCATCGTGATCAGCTCTGCGCGCGGAAGGATGCTCCGCTCGAATCCGTCGAGCTCCTCGTCCATGAACGCGGTCACGATCTGCCGCATCCGGTCGGCGCGAAAATTGAAGAAGACCACCGTGTCGCCATCCTGAATTTTTCCCCGATGCGACCCGTCGGGCAGAAGGAGCGCCATCGGCTCCATGAACTCGTCGGTGATCCCTTCCTCGTAATGGCGGTCGATCGCTCCGAACGGCGTCGTCGTCTCGGTGCCGATCCCGAGGGTCATCAGATCGTAGCCGCGCTTGACGCGCTCCCATCGCTTGTCGCGATCCATCGTGTAGTAGCGCCCGATGATCGTCGACAGATGGGTCTGCGGCTTGTCGTCGATGAAGTCGAGCAGGCCGCGAATGTAGCGCCGCGCCGACATGGGAGGCGTATCGCGTCCGTCGAGGATGGCATGGATGAAAACCGATGGCCGATCGTCCCGCACGCTCATTCCGTTGTCGATCGCGGCGCGGATGAGTCCATGCAGATGATGTTGGAGCGAATGAACGCCTCCGTCCGAGAGGAGTCCCACGAAATGGATACGCCTGTCGGTGCGCTCGAGTCGCTCGAATGCACTCACCAGAACCGGATTGCGTGACAGATCTCCCTTGTCGACTGCCTTCGAGATCCGCACGATGTCCTGATCGACGATGCGGCCGGCCCCGATGTTCAGATGCCCCACCTCGGAATTTCCCATCTGGCCGTCCGGCAGCCCGACGTGAAGACCCGAAGCGTGCAGAGTCGTCCAGGGCGACTCCGAGAAGAGTCTCCGAAACGTCGGCGCATCGGCCTGCGCAATCGCGTTCCACTCCGTCTCGTCCCGGCATCCGAAGCCGTCGAGCACGATCAGGATCAGAGTGGGCACCTTTTTAGTCATTCAGTTCATGTCCGCATGCGCCGTCATCCTGAGCCAGGAACGGCGCCCGCGCGCAAGACACCGCATCCTACCGTCATCCTGCGCGAGGTGAAAGGGAGGGTATGAGCGAAGCATCTGCGTTCCACACCCTCCCTTCCACCTCGTTCAGGATGACGGTAATGGAGGCTCAGGCGGGCGCACGAGCGGAGCTGAACCGGGATTGTCAGGAAACGAACTGCGGAATCAGGCGGTTTTTGCCCTCTTGAAAACCATACCGATGTGGTCGGTAGCACCTGTCTTGAAGTTGATCGACGTGATGCTGACCAGCTCCCATCCTTCGTCACCGAGCCGATTCAACTCTTCGGCGCGGCGCGGATCCATCGAGTAATTCTCCGAGCGGACGTTTATGATCTTGTACTCCCAGGTCGTCATCTCCGCCTCCCCGTTTTCCGCTGGGACACTAGGTAGGGCGCCAGTCTAGCACAAACGGACTCGACCTCACTCGACAGGCGAGCGCCTTCCGGCCGGCGGCATCGCGCCCGCACGCCACCGGGCTGCGGCATCCGGAATGTCGGTGATCACGCCGTGACAGCCGGCGTTCGACAGGCGTCGCCAGAGCATCGGAGAGTTCGCTGTCCAGGGAACGACGGTCAGCGAATGGCGAAGGCATTCCTCGATGAGCTGCGCCGTGACGATGGAAAACCGGGGAAACAGCCACGAGATCCCATCGTCCGCCAGTCCGTCGACGGAGCGGAACGCACGGTCCGCCGTCACCAGGCCGAGAGGGAAGGTCGCACCGAGATTCCGAAGGGTCGTGAGCACCGTCCTCTGAAAGGACGAAACCAGAGATGGCGCATACGGAGCGAGCTCAGCGAGCAACTCCGATTCCCAGCCGCTGCTCTTGACCTCCAGGACGATTCTCGGCGGAGCGCCCGCGGCGGAAACGTGGCGCAACATCTCCCGCAGCGTGGTGACCGCTCCTGCGCGGAGGCGCAACTGAGCCAGGGTGAGCGACTCGGTTCGCCGGCGCCGTATGGTCTCGTCGTGAAACAGAACGATCGATTTGTCGGCGAGACGGCGCACATCGGTCTCGAATCCGTCGGCTCCCGCTTCGAGTGCGGCGGTGAACGAGGGAAGTGTATTCTCGCGGAAGCGGCGCGGGCTTCCCCGGTGGCCGAGGATCAGAAAAGAGCGATTCACGCGGTCGGTCGTCATCGGAATGGGAGGCACAATTTCTTTTCACAGAGCGACTTCCATCGTTTCGGAGTCGTTGACTTCCCGTTTTGCCGATGTTACGTTGAGCGAAACAGCGGAGCGGAGCAAATGCCCAAGAAAATCCTTCTTGCCGATGACAGCATCACAATCCAGAAAGTCGTCGAGTTGACGTTCTCGGACGGTGATTACGAAGTCATCGCCACCAACAACGGAGCCAAAGCGATTCAGAAGATCGGCGAGATCCGACCCGATATCATTCTCTCCGACATCATCATGCCGGAAAAGAACGGCTACGAGGTATGCGAGTTCGTCAAATCGCATCCCGAGCTTCGCCACATTCCGGTGATCCTGCTGACCGGCACCTTCGAGCCGTTCGATCCCGATCGCGCCGAGAAGGCCGGTTGCGATGCCGTCGTGACCAAGCCGTTCGAATCGCAGAGCCTCATCCACAAGGTCGAAGAGCTGATCGCCGATGCGGCCGGAACCGCTGTGTTCGCAGCCCCTGCCGAGAATCCAACGGACGTCTCGCCGTCAAACGCCTCCCAATCCGATCTCGCTTCCTTCGAGGAGGCGGAAGAGACTCGTACGTGGCCTGCACCGTCTTTGGGAGAATCCGGAGGGGAACAGCCGCGGCAGCCGACCGAAGAGGCACCCTTCTCCCCGCCACCTTCGTACGCAACCGAGCAGATCGCGGAGCGGAAGCCCGAACCTTCGGCGTTCTCCTCGGCGCAGCGTCACCAACCGGCGCACGATCCGTCGCTCGCGATCACCGCGCCACCGTTTCCAAAGCCCGACATTGCGGTCGATCACGACGAGGAAATTTTCGCCGCGTCACCCGAGCCGGAGGCAGCTCCGAGCGACCTGCCGTTCGAGCCGGAGCCGGCGGCCGAACCAGCGAACTTCGACGAGACGCGTGCCTATTCGATGAATGAGATCGGATGGAGCAAGCCGCCGGCAGCCGATCTCGCCGCCAAGCCGGAGACCGAATCTCCGTTCGCCCCATCGGAAGAGGAAGCCGAGCCCGGGCTCCTCTCCGAGCCGCGTCCCGAGGCTCATGAGGAGCAGCACCCGCTCGGCGAGATCACTTCGGAGCCTCAGGAAGAGGAGTCGATCTTCGAGCAGCCCGAAGAGAGTGCTCGCATGATGGAGATGTGGTCGCCGGGGCCGGGCCTGGGTGAGGGAGCAGAAGAGCCGCTCGGCGGCGCCGCCGCGTCGTCATTCGAGGAGCCCTCACCGCAGTCCGAACCGCTCTTCGAGTCGCCACCAGCAGAGGAACCGTTTGTCGAGCCGGAGCCGCCGGCTGCATGGTCACCGTCGGCTGCCGAGCCGGCGCAGGACACAGCACCGTGGCAGGAGGAGGAAGCGGGTCAGGAGCCGGTTGCGGAGGAGCCTGCAGCCGCGGCGGGCCCGTGGGGCGCCATTCCCGAGGAAGCGCCGCCGCCTGCCGCCGGCGAAACTGAAACGGCCGCCCGTGTCTCTGCGAGCGGGCTGAGCGAGGATCAGATCGAACGGATCGCGCGTCGCGTGGTCGAGCTGCTGTCCGACCGCATTGTCCGCGACATCGCCTGGGAAGTGATTCCCGATCTCGCCGAGAACGTCGTCCGCGACCGGATCCGGCAGCTCGAGAACGAGGTTTGAATCAGAGTGGACGAGGTCGACGACATGGACTATGTGGACGTGTCTGATCAATTGCTCTGAATGAAATCCGACAAATCCTGAGCCAGCTCTTCGGCTGCTGACTCGACCGCGTTCCCCTCGCGCGTCGAATGACGGATGAGCGCCACGATGTTTCCTTTGGAATCGCGGAAGATCATCTCCGCGCCCGCGCCAGCCTGTGCGAGATGGTGACCGGCACTACTAGCTGCGCTTCCACGGAACATCGCCGACCGAAGCGGTCCTGTTCGCGTGGCGGGCGGCGACGAAAAGATAGTCCGAAAGGCGGTTGAGATAGGCAACGGCGGGATTCGTGCGCGGAATCTGCAGAGCGATCACACGACGCTCTGCTCTCCGGCAGACGGTTCTCGCGACATGCAGCGACGCCGCGGCGAGGCTTCCTCCCGGAAGAATGAATGTGCGGAGAGGAGCCAGCTCGTTCTCCATGCGATCGATCGACTCTTCGAGCGACGTGATTCGATCCCCGCGCACACCCGGAAATTCCGTCCTCGCCATCCGGGCTGCGAGAGCCGCACCGATGTCGAAGAGATCCGACTGAATCGCGGCCAGCTCGCCATCGAGCGGCGAGTCGGGCCACGAGGCGCGCGCCAGACCGAGAAACGCACTCAGCTCGTCGACGGTCCCGTAGGCTTCGATCCAGGGATCGTTCTTGCCGACCCGCTCCCCTCCGAGCAGGGAGGTCTCTCCCTCGTCGCCTCCGCGCGTGTAGATTTTCATCGCTCTCATTGTCGCATGGGGAGGAGGGGGCGAGACGCGTCCCCGCTCGGTTCGAAGCTCGTCTTCCTTCCCCCGTCGCATTGACACGATTTTTCCGGCTCTGTTATCGTCGGGCGCACAGTTTTCAAGGACCTGACGATTGATCATCGAATGCTCCAACTGTCAGACGAAGTACCAGTATGACGAGGGGCGCTTCGAGGGAAAGCCCTCGAAGAAGATCCGCTGCGCGAAATGCAAAGGGATCTTCGAGATCCGCAGCCCGTCGTTCGCCGCTCCGGCTCCGGCGGCTCACGCCGCACCCTCCACGGGCGTCTCATTCGACGAAACGCAGACCAGATCAATCGATCCGGATGTGGCCACGGAGACGTCTCCGCCGGAAACTCCCTCGGGCCAACCGGCCGAGAGGACGGATGCGCCGATGCGTCTTCCGGAAGGAATGCGCCTGTCGGTTGCGATCATCGACGGAGTCGACTCGGGGAAGGTCTACCGAATCGAGAAACCGCGGGTGGTGATCGGGCGCAGCGGTTCGGACATTCCGCTGGAAGACTCCGAAGTATCACGCCAGCATGCGGTGATCGAAGTCTATGAAGGCATGGTGCTGCTCGAGGATCTCGGATCGACGAACGGCACGTTCCTCGACAACGAGCGGATCGGCGAGCCGTACGAGCTGTGGAATCACGCCGAATTCGTCATCGGCTCGACGACGCTCATGCTGATCATTACTCAGGATCAGTCGTGATCGCGGATCTCGCGAACCTGTTCCGCTACCGGCAACTGATCGCGTCGCTCACCTCACGCGATCTGAAGGCGCGTTATCGAGGATCGGTTCTCGGCTTCTTCTGGTCGCTGGCGAACCCGCTGCTTCTGCTCGGCGTCTACACGCTGGTCTTCACCTGGTTCTTCCCCCGTCCCGACATGAAGCAGTTCTGGCTCTTCCTCTTCACCGGGATTCTTCCGTGGACCTTCTTCGCCGGATCGGTGCTCGAGTCGACGGGATCGATCATCGGCAATGCAGGTCTGGTCAAGAAGGTGCTGTTTCCAGCCGAAGCACTCCCGATCGTCGTGGTTCTTTCCCATCTGGTGCACTTCATGCTCGCCCTTCCGATCCTGCTCTTCGCCTCGGTCGGAGCCTCGCTGCTGGCGACCGAGTCACACGTCGGGCTTTCGGTGCTCTTGACGCCGCTGCTCCTGCTCCTTCAACTGATTTTCGTCGCCGGGATCGCCATGGCCATCTCTTCCTCGTCGGTTCTTTTCCGCGACCTGCGCGATCTGATTGCGAACGTGATGCACCTCTGGTTCTTCCTCACTCCGATCATCTATGCGCTCGACCGGATCGACTCGCAACCCATGCGGATCCTCCTGCGTCTGAATCCGATGACTCCGTTCGTCCGCGCCTACCAGAGCCTCTTCTACTATGCTGCCGCCCCCGAGCCGCTCGACCTCACACTCATGGGGGTTTACGCCTTCGGCTCGCTCATCGTGGGACTGATCGTCTTCGAGCGCCTGCGAGACACCCTGGCGGAGGCGATTTGAGCAACGCTGCTCTCTCCCTGCGCAATGTTTCGAAGAGCTACCGGCTCTTCGGCAGACGCTCCCAGTTCCAGACGCTCAAGAGCGCGCTGCTCAAGCGCGATCTTCGCCCCCCGCCCGAGGCGTCGATTCCCGCGCTGCGCAATGTCTCGTTCGACGTGGAGCGGGGAGAAGCCTTCGGGATCATCGGCCGCAACGGCTCGGGCAAATCGACCCTTCTGAAGATCATCTCCGGAATTCTGAAGCCGACCAGCGGCACGCTCGTCGTCGACGGGCGCGTCTCGGCGCTGATCGAGCTCGGTGCCGGATTTCATCCCGAGATCAGCGGACGTGAGAACGTCTACATCAACGGAATCATGCTCGGTCTGACCCGGCGTGAGATCGACAAGCGGTTCGATCAGATCGCCGAGTTCTCGGGGATCCGCGAGCTCCTCGACCAGCCGGTCAAAACCTACTCCTCCGGCATGTATGTCCGGCTCGGCTTCGCCGTGGCGGTTCACGTCGATCCCGACATTCTCCTCATCGACGAGGTGCTCTCCGTCGGTGACGAGGAGTTCTCACAGAAATGCGTCGCCAGAATCCAGGAGCTGAAGTATCGCGGTGTCACCATGCTCGTGGTCACACACCAGCTCGATCTCGTCAGAGCCCTTTGCGATCGCGCGCTCTGGCTGGATCACGGGGTCGTCGAGCGGGTCGGCGAACCGATTCGTGTCGTCGATGCCTATCTGCAGCGGGTCGCGGGAGAGCCCGGACAACCGGAAGACGAGAGCGACGAGGCGACCGGCGAAACGGATGGCGGCGAGGAAGAGGACAACGAGCTCCTCGAAGAAGAGCGATGGGGCTCGGGCGAGGTTCTCCTTGCGCGCGTCTTGCTCTACGATCGCAGCGGACACGAGCTCGTCGCTCTCGGGCCCGGCTCCGATGTGGAAATCGAAATGGAGGTCAAGGTGCGCGAGGCGCAGACCGATTTCGTCTTCGGCATCGGCATCTACCATGCCGATGGAACCTGCGTCTACGGCACGAACACCGACCTGGAAGGATTCCTGCCGGAGCGGCTCGAGAACGACGCGCGCGTCCGCTTCGTCATCCCCTCGCTCGATCTCGTTGCCGGCTCGTACCGGATCGACGCGGCGGTCCACACGCGAAACGGACGCGCGTTCGACTACCGCCGCGGCGTGATTCGTTTCGTCGTCGGCTCCCGGATCCACGACATCGGAGTCTACCGGCCGAAACACGAGTGGAGCTTCGAGGGAGGTGTCGAGCTGCGGCAGATCGATCTGCTCAGCCGCAACGTCCCGGCACCGATGGCGGAGTACATACGCGAGAATGAGAACGCCGAGCCATCCTACAGGAAGCGTCCGCGCCGGCGGCGGAAGAAAAAGAGTGAGGAGGAATCGTAACTGTCGCGCTCACTGCTCCGACCCGGGTGGCAGCAGATAGACGATCTCTCCCTCTTTCGACATACCGAGATCCTCGCGCGCGATCCGCTCGACGACGAAGGTCGAAGTTCTCAGGCTCTGGATCTCCCGCCTCAGCCGGAGATTCTCCGTCTCGAGCCGAGCGATCTCTTCCTGAAGGGACTGCACATGCTTGCGGGAACGCTGCAGCTCGGAGATCCCCTGCTCACTGAAGACGAAGGAGACGAGGAAGACGATGGTGAGAACGGCGGAGAGAAGGAAGACCGCTTTCAGCGTGACCTTCGCCGACTTTCTCGGATCATGTACCGACACCGCCGCACCCATGGACCCTAGTGTTAGACGATCGAGGCCGGCTGTCAAGCCGCGCTCGCCGGCTATTTCGGCATTGACGGAATTCGGTTCAGGGTTGGGCGGTTGATCTCTTCATCACAGTGGTTTGCCGAGCACGGTAGATGAAAGTTCGTTTTTTGAATCTCCCGACTGGCAGCACAGAAAGGAGATTCACCCATGAGAAACAACGGTAACGTCAAGTGGTTCAACGACGCCAAGGGCTTCGGTTTCATTTCGATGTCCGACGGCCAGGACGTCTTCGTGCACTTCTCGGCGATTCAGGCCGCAGGCTTCAAGTCGCTTCCGGAAGGGGCGAGCGTCGAGTTTGACGTGGTCCAGGGACCGAAAGGTCTTCAGGCCGCAAACGTCACTCTCCTCTGATTCGACCAGCAGCGCAATTCGAGGGGCAGGCTCGCCTGCCCCTCTTTTTTTGCCCTGGATGACGGCAAGTGGGCGAAGATTCCGATCTTCGGCCCGGTGACTGGCGACGGTGTGAGCGATGGGGACACTCGTCGCGGACTCGCCCTTCTGCCCTCTGCCTTCTGCCTTGGGACGCGCCTGCCCGAAGACCTATATAATTTCTTCCGATGAGCCGAACGACCGCATCCAATCCTCTCACCGATCGCTACGCGTCCGCTGAAATGTCGTACGTCTTCTCCGAAGAGTTCAAATTCAGAACGTGGCGACGCCTCTGGGTGGCCCTCGCCGAGGCGGAGCGCGAGCTCGGTCTGCCGATCAGCGAGGAGCAGATCGCCGAAATGCGCGCGCATGCGGACGACATCAACTACGAAGAGGCGGAGCGTCGTGAACGTGAGATCCGCCACGACGTGATGTCGCACATCCACGCCTTCGGCCTTCAGGCTCCCGGCGCGCGCGGGATCATTCACCTCGGGGCGACATCAGCCTATGTCACCGACAACGGCGAGATCCTTCAGATGCTCGAGGGATTGCGCATCGTCAGGCGCAGAGTGCTCGGAATCGTGCGTCGTCTGCGCGATTTCGTCTCCCGATGGCGCGATGTTCCGACGCTCGCCTTCACGCACTTCCAGCCGGCTCAGCTCACGACGGTGGGCAAGAGAGCGACGCTCTGGCTGCACGATCTCCTGCTCGACTGGAAAGAGCTCGAGGCTCGCGAGCAGTCGCTCGCCCTTCTCGGCGTGAAAGGGGCGACGGGAACGCAGGCCTCCTTTCTCGCCCTCTTCGAAGGCGATTCTGCCAGGGTCACTCGTCTCGAGGAGCTCGTCGCGGCAAAGATCGGGCTGCCTCGCGTCTACCCCGTGTCGGGTCAGACCTATTCGCGAAAGGTCGACAGCCAGATCGTCAACACCCTCGCCGGATTTGCCCAGTCAGCTTCGAAATTCGGCTACGACATGCGACTGCTGCAGCATCTTCGGGAGATCGAAGAGCCGTTCGAGGAGGGGCAGGTGGGCTCGTCGGCGATGCCCTACAAGCGAAACCCGATGCGCGCCGAGAGGATCGACGCACTCGCTAGACACCTGATCGTTCTCATGCAGGACCCCGCGTTCACGGCGGCGACGCAGTGGTTCGAGCGGACCCTGGATGACTCGGCCAACCGTCGTATCGCCATCCCCGAGGCGTTTCTGGCCGCCGACGCGATCGCGCTGCTCTACGACAATATTCTCGCCGGAATCGTCGTCCACCAGGAAGTGATCGCTGCCAACGTCCGTCGCGAGCTGCCTTTCATCGCAACGGAGAATCTGATGATGGAGGGAGTGAAACGCGGCGGCGACCGGCAGCTGCTCCACGAGCGCATTCGCATCCATTCGCATGCCGCAGCCGGCGAGCTGAAGGGGAGGAGCCCCGAGGGCTCACTCTTCGAGCGGATCGCTCTCGATCCGCTCTTCGGGATGGATCTCGCTTCGATCGAATCGCTGGCGCGGCCTGAGAATTTCATCGGATGCGCGCCCGAACAGGTGGACAGGTTTCTCCGGGAGCACGTCGACCCGATCCTGCAGGAACATGGAGATCTCATCAGAGACGAGATCAGCGAGGTGCGAGTTTGAACCGCACAATCACGCTTCTGATCGCTCTGCTGATCGCTGCAGGCTGTGTCACGACTCGCCGCCAGCCCGAAACGCCTCGGCCGGGCGACAGGATGAGCGGTCTGGCGAGCTGGTACGGCCAGGAGTACGCCGGGCGTACGACGGCCAACGGCGAGATCTTCGACCCGATGGTCCTGACCGCCGCGCACAGAACGCTCCCCTTCGGAACACTGGTCCGCGTCGAGAGCCCCGGAAACGGAAAGTCCGTCGACGTGCGAATCAACGATCGCGGTCCCTTCATCGCGGGACGATTGATCGACCTTTCTTACGCAGCCGCCCGCGAGCTCGATCTCGTTCGGGCCGGGGTCGGTCCTGTGGACCTGACCCTCCTGCGTGTCGGCGCAGAAGAGCCGCTCGCGACACGGATTGCATCGACCGGACCGCCCGAGACCGGCAGTCCCTTGGCGACGATCCCCACGGAGGAGCGCCCTGTTCCGGCTCCGAGCTGGCCGGACGAAAGCGATGATCTGTTCGGAGTCGAGGTGGTTGAAGAGCGTGGCGGCCGGCCGGTTCGCAAGCAGGTCGGCCCGGATGGGCGGTCCATCGAGATCGTCCCCGCTACACCGTCAGCGGCGGGCTCTCCGCCGCCGACCGCCAGGGCCCCGGCGTCGAGGCGGCCAGCACCGCAGGCGGCTGAGCCACGTCATTCATTGCGCTGGGCGGTTCAGCTCGGAGCGTTTCTGCAGGAAGAGAATGCAACATCCCTCCAGCGGCAGGTTGCGACCCTGATCTCGGGAAGTTACATCGAGCGGAGCGGCGGGCTCCATCGCGTTCGCGTCGGTCCGTTCGCCTCGAAGAGCGCTGCGATCGATGTTCGCGAGCGACTGGAGTCGGCGGGGATGTCGGGTCTGGTTGTGGAGGTGACGGGGGAATAGCAGATAGCAGATAGCAGAGGCGAGGGACGAGAGACGAGAGACGAGAGGCGAGGGACGAGGGACGAGGGATGGAGTTGGGAGTTGACTCGAAAAAGAAAAGGTGGAGTCGCCTCTCGTCGCTCCCTATAGCAGCTCGGATCCGGCGAAGAAGAACGCGATCTCGATCTGCGCGTTCTCGGCGGAATCGGATCCGTGGATTGCGTTGCGCTCGATCGATTCTCCGAATTCCTTCCGGATCGTTCCCTCGTCCGCCTTCGCCGGATCGGTCGCGCCCATCGTCCTGCGCAAGTGGGTGACGGCGTCGTCGCGCTCGAGCACGGCAACGAAGACGGCCCCTGAGGTCATGTAGCGGACCAGATCGCCGAAAAAGGGGCGTTCCCGATGAACGGCATAGAACGCTTCCGCCTGCGCGGTGCTCAGGTTCAGTTTTCTGATGTTCATGATGCGAAACCCGGCGCTCTCGAGCCGCGCGAGGATGCGTGCTGTATTCCCTTTCTCCACGGAGTCGGGCTTGATGATCGTGAGTGTTCTTTCTGGCATGTCGTTCCTTCGGGGATGCGGCCTTGGCTGCGGCCGCTTCGCGCGGCGCGGATTATAGCAGTGCGCCTCGAGCCTGCCTGCATTTCAATGCACCGCGGGCCGGCTGCGGGCGGAAGTCAGCATGATCGGAGGCTGGCGTGGAATTCCGTCTGTCCGGGAGTCGACCGGCAGGTACATCGTGAAGACCGTTCCCTGGCCGGGAGCCGAGCGCACATCGATCGTTCCGTGGTGCAGCTCGATGAAGTTTCGTGTGAGCGACAGACCGAGTCCGGTTCCACCGCGGCGGGCACGGCGCCCACCTTCCGCCTGATAGAACTCCTCGAAGATTCGCTCGAGCTCCTCTTCGGCCATCCCGACTCCCTGATCCTCCACCTCGATCTTCACAGAGCCGCATCCCAGAGGCGAGCGCTCGGCGCCGGCAAAGGAGACCGCGAGTTGAACCGGGCCACCTGCAGGCGAAAACTTGACGGCATTCGAAAGGAGGTTGAAGAGAATCTGCTTGAGCCGCCCTTCGTCGAGGTGGACCTTCGGCACGTCGTCGCCGATGCTCGCCATGATCCGCACATTGGCTTCGGAGGCGAAGCCTTTCATGACACGCTCGACGGCGGCGATCGTATCGCGCAGATCGAAATGGTCCGGACGCAGTTCCATCCGCCCTGCCTCGATCTTCGACAGATCGAGAATGTCGTTGATGAGCTCGAGCAGATGGTTCCCCGCCGTCCGGATGTTTTCCAGGAACTTGTAGTGCCTCGGAGAGAGGAGACCCTGAGCGTACTCCAGCAGAACGCTGGAGAATCCGATGATCGAGTTGAGCGGCGTCCGCAGCTCGTGCGACATGTTCGCGAGAAACTGGTTCTTCGATCGGTCGGCAGCCATCAGTCGAAGATTCGTTTCGCGCAGCTCGTTGGTCCGATCCATGACACGCTGCTCGAGCGCGTAGGTCAGTCCTTCGAGATCCTTGTAAAGACGGGCATTCTCGATGGCCACAGCCGCCTGATTGGCGATCGAGGTCAGAAGAAGAACATCGTCGTTGGTGAAGACGTTCTTGTGATAGCTCTCGACGGCGATGACCCCGACGACGCGGTCGCGAGCGATCATCGGAACCCCGAGCCACGATTCGGTCGCTTTGCTGTCGGCAACCGCCGCCAGACCGAGCCGGCGCTCTTCGGCGACACTGCCGACGAGAAGAGGCCGGCGATGCGAGATCACCCACGAGTTCAGACCTGCTCCGAGCGGGATTCTCTCCTTCGGAAGACGGACGCCGTCACGGATGTCGAGCGCGAATGAAAGCTCCTTCGCCTCCTCATCGAGCAGGGCGATGGAAAACAGTGAAACATCGACGATCTTCCTGCACTCGGTATAGATCGCCAGCAGCAGCTCGTCGGTGCTCAGCCGCAGAGAGATGGTCTTGCCGATGTTCGAGAGCGAAACCAGCCGCTTGACCTGCTGCTGGCTCCTGCTCCTGGTCACTGCGAGATTCCGCGCGACCAGGTTCGCGAGGACACCGGTGAATGCGAGCGCCAGCACCGCAGGCCAGCCGATGCTGCCGTAGGAAAGCGCTACGCAGATCGCATACGGCAGTGTCATCAGATAGATCGCGCCGTCGATCAGAAGGAACCTGACCGTCGTCCGGATCGAGTAACCGTACGTGTGCATCACCCTCGCCATCACGAGATTGTTCGTCAGGATGAGAACCACTCCGCAGACGGCCGCCCTCGCGACTCCGGCCGGCGATGGCTCGATGAGCGGCGTCTGGCCACCGATCCGTTCGTACAGCCAGCTCGCAACCACCACCGGGAGCCCATAGGTACCGGCCAGTGCGAACGTCTTGACGTACTCGAGATTCGCGTCCTCCATTGCGATTCTCACGGGACCGATACCCCGAAGCGCGAGGTAGCGCGCGCCAACGGCAGTCACCACCGCAATCCAGGAGGAGAGAACGACTCCGAGAAGTGGAAACATCGCCATGCAGGCTGTGATCAGCAGCGACGTGTAGACGAGATCCGTCAGCTCGAATCGCAGCAGGCCGAGCGACGCGGCGAAGAGCAGAAAAATGAGGATCAGAATCGGCGCGTCACCGCCGAGCGCCGCGAGTATCGACCAGGTCTGCTCCCGATGCACGACCGTGGCGGCGAACAGCAGCAGCAGACCGAACGTCCCCTGGATCACGAAGACGCGGACGAGACGGTTTCGTGAATTGCTGGCGATGCTGTCGGGAACGGAGGTCAAAGGGCGCCTTTTGCGGAAATCGTAGCATCAAGCCAGCCGGCCTCGAAAACCTTCAGGCCGCGCAAGCCGGCCGCGACGCACGGGCGTGCGTTTCGCGTGGCACGTGTCTCGCGCGACCGTCGGATTTCTCGTAGGGGCGAAGCATTTGCGCGCCGGCCGCGGCGCTTGCTCCTGCGCGGCCGACGGAGCTCCCGCTGTTTCGCCGCTCGCGCCATTGCAGTATCCTCTCGGTCGCACTCGCAACACCCATCAGTGCACCGGAGGCTACCGTGAAACAGACCGCTCGTTCCGTTCTTCTGCTGATCGTCATCGCATCGCTCTCCGGATGTGTCCGGACTGCTCCGATGTCCACCCCTTCTGTCGCGGTCCACCCGCCGGTCGCGGCCGGCATCGGTCAGCGGCTGGCGCAGCTTCCGAAAACTCCGATCGACTACGATCGGTCCCTTCTCGACGAGAATGAACAACGCGTCGTCGCCAGGCTCGTCGAAGCCTCGCGGTTCATCGATCAGATCTTCTGGCTTCAGGTGTCCGAGAACAATCCGCGGTGGCGCACCGAGCTCGAGGCGGCGGCGCGATCCTCGGAAGCTCACCGCGACGCGCTCGCCTGGCTCATCAACATGAAAGGACCGTGGGATCGGCTGAAGGACGACGAGCCGTTCGTACTCTCCGCAGGTCCGAAGCCCGAGGGTGCGGGGTTCTACCCGGCCGACATGACGAAGGAAGAGCTCGAGCGTTGGCTCGAGGCACACCCCGAAGACAAAGAGTCCTTTCAGAGTCTCTTCACCGTGATCCGGCGCGAAGGTGGGAGGCTCGTGGCCATCCCCTATTCGAGTCACTACCGCGATCTTCTCGGTCAGGCAGCCGCCAGGATGCGCGAGGCAGCCGCCATGACGAACAACGCGTCGCTCCGCAACTACCTCACGACTCGAGCCGATGCCTTTTTCACCGATGACTATTTCGCCTCGGACATCGCCTGGATGGATCTCGATTCGGACATCGAAGTGGTCATCGGTCCCTACGAGGTCTATGAGGACAGACTGTTCAACTACAAGGCGTCGTTCGAATCGTTCGTCACCGCCGTGGACAAGGAGGAAACGAAGCGTCTCGACGTCTATACGAGCCACCTCCCGTCGATGGAGCGGAACCTCCCCATCGGCGACGAGCACAAAAACCCCAACCGCGGGACCGATTCGCCTCTCCGCGTCGTGCAGGAGATCTACACGGCGGGCGATGCGCGCCGCGGCGTCCAGACGGCTGCGTTCAATCTTCCGAACGACGAGCGGGTTCGCGAAGCGAAAGGCTCCAAGCAGGTTCTGCTCAGGAACGTGATGGAGGCGAAATACCGCACCACCGGCCATCCGATCGCTCTTCGTGTGCTCGATCCGTCGCAGACGCATCTGGTCTCTTTCGATGCGTTCTTCAACAACGTTCTTTTCCACGAGCTGGCGCATGGAATCGGACCGGGCATCATCGACGGCCCCGCGGGGGAGCGCGTCGAGGCTCGGATCCTGCTGAAGAACCTCTACTCGACCATCGAGGAAGCGAAGGCGGATGTGGCAGGGACATGGAGTCTGCTCTGGGCGATGGATCAGCGACTCGTCACCGACTTCGATCGGGAGACTCTCTTCGCCACCGAGGTCGGGCTCATGTTTCGAAGCATGCGCTTCGGTCTGACCGCGGCACACGGCCGCGGGAACGCGATTCAATGGAACTGGTATCGGGAGAAGGGAGCGATCGTCGCGGCGGCGGGAGGGCGCTTCAGGGTGGACATGGCCGTGATGCCGGAGTCTGTTCGTTCGCTGGCGCACGAGCTGCTCATGATCGAAGCGACCGGCGACTTCGAGCGGGCACAGCGCCTGGTCGATCGTTACGGGCAATCGACCGCGGAGATCGAATCGGTCATCGCACGTCTGTCCGATCTGCCGGTCGATATCGACCCGATCTTCGTTGGTGCGGGTGAGCGGTGAGCGGCGAGGGGAGAGCGGGTGTCCCGCGCCCGCCTCCGGGTTGGAATCCCGCGCCCCCGTATGCTTCACCAGCCCACGGAAAGGAAGCCGAGCGCGCGGCGCTCCAGGATGTCTCCTCCGAACGCTTCCCGGTGCCGGTTGTTCAGCAGGTTGCTGACATTCGCTCCGACGCTCACCCGCGGCCCGAGGCGGTAGTTCGCGGTCAGATTCACGACGTCGTACTGCGGCACGACGCCCTGGAAGATTCCCGCAGCCCACGGAAATCCGTCGACCCATCGGTATTTCACGGCGAGATCGAATAGGGAAGTCCGGTACGTGACGCCGGCGTTGAACTTGTGCTCGGGGGCATTCGGCAGCAGGACGTCGGTCGTGATCCGCTGTTCCTTCACGTCGAAATCGAACCACGAGTAGTTGAAGTCGAGCACCCAGCTGTTGCTCACGTAATAGTTGAATGACAGCTCCGCTCCCTGCGTGTCCACCTTGCCGCTGTTCGCGTACGAGAAGACGAACGCCGGACGTCCGTTGATCGTGGTCATCGCCGCGATCAACGACGGAGGGAGACTCCCACGGAGAACGGCGTTCAAGGTGGCTGCTGCCTGCGGTGAGAGTCCCGCCGGGGGCTGATAGGGCGGGAAGGCGGGATTGACCCCGGGCAGGAGATCGGTCACGAAATCCTCGACGCGATTGCGATAGAAATCGGCGGTGATGAACAGCTTGCTCCGGAGGATTCCGGTGTAGCCGATCTCGTATCCGGTGATCTTTTCGACCTCCAGAGCGGAATTTCCGAGCGCGAAAATCGGCGTCGGCGTGTTGAATCCGAGCGAGATGCCGCCCAGCAGAGGAGCCAGCGCAGCTTCGATCGGAGCGAGATTCACTGAGCCCGGCCCCGCCGGTGCGCGGAGGAAAAACTCGGAGTAGTTCGGTACCTGGAAGGCCTGGTTGTAGGAGGCGCGGATGGTCTGGTTCGGTACGAGCTCGTAGACGAGCGATGCCTTGGGAGAGAGCTCTCCGTCATGAAGCGAGCTGTCGTCGTAGCGTCCCGCCACGACTCCCTTGAGAGTCGGCGTGAAGTTGTAGTCGAACTGGGCGAAGACCGACTGGAAGTTCTCGTCCTTCTTCTCCGCCATCAGTGTCTGGATGCCCGCAGGGTTCGCCGTGTCGACGTTCTGCTTCTTGTAGTTGACTCCGCCGACCAGTCTTCCCTTTCCGGCCAGCAGTTCGGTGTTCCCCTGGAGCTCGCCGCTGAGGTTGTACGAGTCTTCGAACAGAGCGCCGCCCGAGCTGAGCGCGATCTGATTGTTGGCATCGCGGGCGTCGTAATACGTCGAGAAATTCCAGTGCTGCGTATTGAGGTTGAAGCGCGCCCACGGCCGCGTCGAATCGGTCACCTGAACACGTCCGATGCCGGTCTGGAATGTCGGTCCTTCGACATCGGCGTAGCCTCCGTCGAGCGTCAGCAGCAGCCCGTTCTCGAAGTGCTTGTCGAGCCGAAGCCCGCCGTAGCTGATCTCGACCTCGTCCGCTGAGAGGGGCACACGCTCGAGAGCGAGGCCCGCGTATTCGGTCGTGACATTCCGCGCTCGCGTGAAGTCATCACTCTGCGCATACCCCCCAACGACACGGAAATACCAGTCGCTGCCGATCGCTCCGGCGTACCTGGCGTCACCACGGATGGTCGACAGCTCTCCAGCGGAAAGCTGAACCTTCCCTCCCTGACTGTATCGCGGCTGCCTGGTGGTCATGTTCAGCACGCCGTTGAATGCGCCCGCGCCGTAGAGCGCCGATCCCGGCCCGCGAACCAGCTCGACGTTGGCGATCTCGTCGAGCGGGAACGAGAGCGCCGCCCATTCCTGAGCGCCGAGGAATGCGATCGCCGGGTCGCGTCCGTCGATCAGGGTCAGGATGCGCCGGTTGAGTGAGCTGTTGAAACCGCGCGTGTTGAAATTGAAATCATAGAGTCCGCTCTGGGTGAAATCGACTCCCGGGGCGGATTCCAGGACGCGGGGAAGCTGCCCGGTCGCTGCCTCCGCCTGAATCGCTTCCTCCGGTATGGTCGTGATCGCGGCGGGAGCCTCGACGATCCGCTCAGCCTTTCGCGATGCCGAGTAAACGGTCACCGTGTCGGCGAACGTCAACCTCCAGTCGAGGATCTTGTCGGCCGTCGCGGTCGCTCCGGCGGTGACCAGAATGCCTTCCTCCGAGTCGGCGCTTTCACCGGCGGAGAACGAGAGCGAATACCGTCCGGCTGGGACCGAGGAGAATACGAAGCGGCCGTTCCGATCGGTCAGTGTGGCCGCTCGCAGCTCGGTGATTACCACGACGACGCCGCCGATTCCGCTTCCATCCGGTCTGGTGACCCGGCCCGCGATCGCTCCGGTCTCGGCAGCCGGCGCTTGTGCCGTGAACAGAAGGAATGCAACAAGAACCACCACGAACACGTGACGCATATAGCCTCCTAATTCCGCCCCGGGGGGCCCGAAATCAATGGGCAGCGCACGCGGTGAGCCGAGGCGATTCGGGACATCGCGTCGAGCGGATTATCGCAGAAATTCAGTTGAAATGTCTGAAAAAGAGGGGCTAGAGGCTGGAGGCTGGGGACTGGGGACTGGGGACGAGAGACGAGAGGCGAGGGGCGAGGGGCGAGGGGCGAGAGGCGAGAGAGGAGAGGCTGGAGGCTGGGGACGAGAGGCGAGGGGCGAGAGGCGAGAGAGGAGAGGCTGGAGGCTGGAGACTGGAGGCGAGACCCTCCCTCTTCTCTCCTCTCCGCGGCGCGACTGCTTTCCTCTCGTCTCTCGTCTCTCGCTTTCGTCCCTCGCCTCTCGTCTCTCGTCCCTCGTCTCTCGTCCCCAGCCTCCAGCCTCTAGCCGCTAGCCTCTAACCGGGACGATCCGCGCGGCGCGACTGCTTTCTGGCGTACATCTCGCGGTCGGCTTCTTCGATCGCGGCCGGGATGAACGTCATTTCCTCGAACGAAGTCACGCCGACCGACACGGTGACGGGAAAACGAAACTCCGACGATGACGATGCCTGGGCGATTCGTTCATCGATTGTGCCGAGTCGCCTGCGCACATCTTCGATCGAGATGCCGTAGAGGATGATCAGGAACTCGTCGCCGCCCCATCGAAAAACGAGATCGTCGGCGCGAACGACCGAACGGATTGCAGAGGCCACACGACGGATTGCGAGATCGCCCGCGGCATGACCGAACGAGTCGTTGATGGCCTTCAGATCGTTGACGTCGACCACGGCGACGCAGCCCGAGGTGCCGGGAAAGGGGAAGATCCGTCGTTTCTCCAGCAGGGAGTAGAACGCGTGGCGGTTGAGTGCTTCGGTCAGCGGATCCTTGCGGGCGAGGATCTCGAGCCGTCCGTAGTCCTCGGTCAATGCGAGCTGACCGGCGATCGAACGGAGCAGGCTGCGGTCGTCGGCTCCATAGGGCTCCTCGGACAATCGATCACCCAGAATCAGATAGCCCGTCAACTCTCTTTCGACCGACAGGGGAACGGCGAGCGCCGCGCCGGTGACGTGAAGCCAGTTCTGGGACTCCTGGGTCAACCTCCGGATCCCTGCGGACGATCGGTCGAGATCGTACGAAGTCGCGATGAGGCGCAACAGCGGATCGGTTCGCGAGAGTCGGGGCGCCTCGCGGTCCTCTCCGAGTGAGATCACCTGTTGAAAGAACTGCTCGCTCGAATCGAGCAGCCATAAAGAAACGTGAATGGGATGAAGCGCTTTCTCGATTTCAAGCAGCGCGACGCGGCCGAGAACCATGATGTCGGTGCCCCGCTGGATCATCGAGACGACACGGAGCAGACCCTGACGTGCGTCGTAGTCCTCTCGAAAGAAGCGACGATCGATCGCGTCGAGCAGAACCTGACGAAATCGAATGAGAATCGCCGCGGCGAGCACCAGGCCGGCGAGGATCGCCGAATCGCGATGCACGAGATCGGCGAGCGATTCGTCTCGATGAACATACAGAAACGCCGCCAGTGCGAGGAGCGGCAGGGTCACCGCGAAATAGAGCGTTCCTCGGGCGAAGGCGTACTGGACACTGCGGCGGGCGATTGGCCGCATGCCGAACAGCCGATGTCGTACCACCGCCCAGGAAAAGATTCCGAAGCTCGCCCCGATGCCGAGCCACATCGTCAGACTCGCCCACTGCCGCACCGGGGCGGAGCCCGAAAACTCTTCGACGAACAGCGAGAAGACCCAGCCCAGCAGCCCGGGGAACACTGACACCACGAGCAGCTTCAAACGCCGCACGTCGTTCACCCCTGAGGAATATCGGAAATGAAGCGAGAGAAAACAGGCGACCGAAAGAAGCAGGAGCGGCTCGTAGACCAGCAAGAATGCGGGCGGAACCAGCTGAGACGGCTCGAGCGACGCGAGAAAGCGCACGTCCTCCAGCATCGACACGATCGCCAGTGGTGCGGTCGCCAGATAAGGCATCCACTGGAGCCGTGGCCGTCGCTGTACGAAAGGAAGAGGCTCGGGAAACAGAAGCGCGAAGTGAATCGCGAATGCGAAGAAAAGCGCGGTGAAGAGCGAATCGAGCAGGTGAATCGCCATCTCCAGCGGAGCGGGAAGACTCAGGAAGGCTCCGAGCCCCGGCACGCCCAACAGGTGATTGCCGCCGAGCCACGCGGCGAGCGCCATCGCCGCCAGCAGCGCGGCGCGGATGTGCGGACGAAACGCCAGCAGCGAGATCGCGAGCGTCAGGACGAAGAGGTTGACGATCAGCCGCAGTGCACCGGTGGCGACTCCGGCAAAGGCGAGTCCGTCACCAGACTGCAGGCCGGGAACGAGGACCGCACTCCGGATCTGGGTCCCCCGCCGGTAGACGACGACCATCTCTTTCCCCGCGCTCGCATCGTAAAGCGCGCGTGTCGCATGCGGCGCGACGTCGCCATTGCTGACGATCTGATCGCCGACGCGGAGCCCGCCGGCAGCGGCAGCACCGTCCGAGTCGACCGAGAAAATCAGCCCCGAATCACGGCGCCACTCCATTCCGAGCGACGGAGTGCTGATCCTCGCCGCAGCCGCCAGGGCGAACAAGGCAGCAGCCAGACCGATCGCTATCCAGCAGATCGTCATGAGCAGACGATCTGCTGCACGGAGTCGAATCGAGGGACTCGCATCCCGCGGCTGCATGGCGACCTCCCGAGTTCGCTATATAAACGTCAACTGTGCGTCAGTGCGTGACGTGGATCACAAATTGGGTCGCGATCGAGAGCGATGCAGCCGCTCGTTCACACTTTCGATGCGCTCGATGACGCTACGATCCGGATCAGATCGTCGACGATCCAGAGCGGACCGACGAGAAGATGAACGAGATTCGTTGCGAAGGCAGGCTGACGCTTCTCGTAGACGGAGTGACCGATGAACTGCAGAATCCAGCCGAGCACGAAGAGCGACCAGAGCAACCAGAGAGGCAGGAACAGCGAGACCGCGTAAAAGACGACGACGATGACGCCCATGATGGTGGCGAGGCGCCACTCGAGCATGAGGTACCAGACCTCCGCAAGGACGATGAGCAGCACCGCGGCATCGATACGCACGTCGCCGAAACGGGCGATCTCGAGGTGCGACAGCAGGCCCAGGAGCGACAGAACGATGAGCGGAATGCCGATCCTGTGGAACGCCTTGTTTCCGGCGGTTCTGTGGTAGGCAGCGTATTCGTCGAAGAGTGTCGCGACCTTTTTCATCGTTCAGTTCTCTTCGACGAAATCGGTGATCGCTTCCATCACTTCCTCCGCAGCATCCTCCGGCGTGCTCTCCCGCTCCGGGACGAGCTCCCGGCTGCCCGAGGATGGTATAGACCTGACCGGTGAAGTTGCCGCTTCCGGCGCCGGCACCGCCCAGCGGGGTCAGGTCGGCGCCCACCCCCGGGCCTGGATTTCGGATCACAAGTCTTCGAGAATTTTCGCCCGCGCAGCCTTGTGCTCTTCTTTGCTGATCACGCCCTTCTTCAGAAGGTCGTCCAGTTTCTTCAGCTTCTCTTCCGTCGTTTCTGCGGGTGCCGCAGTGCTCTTGGAAGCTGCGCCCGACGAAGGCTTGCCGGAAATCCACGAGGCCTGGACATTCGGATCTGCCAGGACACCGTTGAAGGCATCTTTGAGTGCATCGCTGAGCACTTCGGACATGTTCGGTCCGCTGCGCGACTTTCCGTACCGGTTTGCCGTTCCCGACGCCGCCCCTTCGGTCAGCTTCCTTCCCTTCGCATCGTTGAGGGTGTAGGCAAGGTGGATTTCTGCCGAATAGGTCGAGCCGAGTGCTTTGTTGCTCTCTCTGACGGTGAAGCGGGAGAGGCTGATGTCCAGCCGGCGATCTGCGGGGGATTTCGTCTCGAGTCCCTGACTCCCGGCAATCACCCCGACGGAACTGCCGACCCACTCGAGCACGTCGGTCGAAGCGCGGATCGGGGAAGACCGATCGTCGTCGTCAGTTCCCGAACCGATGGCGAAGGCGTCTGCCTGATTTCGCGCATCCTTCCATCGGATGTCGACCGAACGCTCCAGCAGAGACAGCGGCAGGGCGAGCGAATCGACCTGGACTCCTTCCTGCGGTGTGAATTTGAGATCGACCACGACGTCCGGCTTTTTTCTCTGAGCGAACAACGCCACCGAGATGAGTAGGATCGACATTGCCAACACGAATTTGCGCATGGTTCCCTCCTTGAACGTGTGCCGGTTCATCCTCGCGAGCCCTGGATTCTCAACAGGAGCTTTTTCACCCGCGACCGAAGGATCAGGAATCGCCTCAGGTCGCTTCCTCCTGCCGGATCGCGCTGAGCCGCATTCTACATCCCTCTGATAGCACGACAACCTGAACCGGCCCAATCTGCGAGCCCGGGTAGTATCCTCGCGAGGAAGATGCGATCCGGCCCTGACAGCAGGACGCCCGCGATCCGGGTCGACCGGCTCGCGAAGCGATACGGTTTCGTTCAGGCGATCCGTGATCTCTCGCTCGAGGTCTTTTCAGGCGAGATCTTCGGATTCCTTGGACTGAACGGCGCGGGCAAAACGACGACGCTCAGAATCCTGCTCGACCTGACAGCGGCTCCTGCCGGATCTTCGGCATCGACTGCCAGACGAGCAGCCTGGAGGTGCGACGACGCATCGGATACCTGCCGGGAGAGCTCGCCCTCTACCCGCACATGACGGGCGTGGAAACGCTCGACCTGCTCGCACGGTTGGGTGGTGCGACTGTCAGGTCGTCATATCGCGACGAGCTGCTGGAGAGGATCGAGCTCTCCCACGTCGATCTCCGCAGGAAGATCCGCGTGCAGCGCACCCTGCACGAGCTGCTTTTCGATCTCCGGCAGCGAGGCCGCACGATCTTCATGTCTTCGCAGGACCTTCGAGCTGTCTGGCCAGTTCTCGGAGATGGCACGTTTCATCCCGGAGTTCATACGCCCGATGCTCGACCCCTCGTTCATGGCCGTGCTGTCGTTCTCGGGGATGGTCTGTTTCGGATACACGTACGTCATCGTGCTCCTTTTTCTGACGGCTCAGTGCATCGCTGCCGGGACGGAGATGACAGGAGAGATCGAATCGAAGTTCGTCGACCTTCTCGCCTCTCG
>DATKDP010000102.1:0-46294 GCA_035546335.1 Thermoanaerobaculia bacterium
AAAGCCGACCGCAAGCAGCTTGAGACCTTCGGCGAAATACTCTCCGAGTTCCGTCCAGTCGGGCAACGGGCGCTCGAGACCTGCCACCACGTTTCGCACCAGTCGCGCGAGGTACCCGAGCAGAAAGACGTACCCGATGAGAACGAATCCGGCGAGGTAGAAGAGCCCTCCGATGAGGACTTTCCGAATCCACTCCGGATCTTCGAACACGAAGGTGAACGAGCGGGCGAAGTCGAGCCCGGAGGGCGGCTGAGGCGGCGGGGACGGGGGACCAGGCTGAAGTTCGGTCGTCATGCGTTCTCCCTCCCGAAGCGTGGCGAGAGTGTAGCACGCAGCCGGCCGGCTCACCTCGACACTCCGATCACCGGGACGTCGCGAATCAGCCGATCGACGAATCTTCTGAAAGTGCCGCCCGCCCTGGACTCCAGCGCGAAGAGCGGACGTCCCGCGCCCGCCTCGGGCCTACAAGCAACAGAAAGTTTTCAACCCAGCCCGCCACACTTTTCACCCCTCGTACGTCCAATCCGCAAGAACCGCACGGACCAGCCGTACCGAGCCGGGCAGAATGGGAAGAAAAGACAAGGGCCGTCCCTTGTAACGCACGTTGGAACCGGAACTCCAATTCGTCTCGCGCGAACCGAAGAAGAGCGATGCGTCCGCCTGGGTCCTCGTCTCGCTTCTCGCTCACGCGTCGATTCTCCTCCTGCTCGGAGGGCGGGACCGAGGTGTCCCTGCCGCGCAGGAGGCTCCGCTCGCGTACTACGTCGAGCTCTTGAGGCAGTCGCCCTTCGAGGAGGCGCCCGGGCCGGCGGTGGAGAAGGCTCCGCTGAGCGCACCCTTCTCGAATGAGAACCGACGCGCTTCGATTCCGCAGCCGACAGGAGACCAGCCGACCAGAAGACCAGGAACGGGCGGCACCTACATCCCGGGGGGAGCCCCCGCCGCGCAGCCGCCGGCGCGGCAGGCCGAACGAGCCGTCCGCGGCGAGCGGGGTAGCGCGGCAGAAGGCACCGCGAAAAGCTCGCCCGAGCAGCACGATCCCTTCACGTTCCGCCAGCCTCTCGACGAGCACCCGGTCGCCCGGGCAGACGCCGCCCGGACGGACGTCGACTGGAAGTCCGCCATCCGGGAAGTGGGGCGCGTCGCCTCCCTCGGCGTCGGCGGACCCGATCTCGGGCCTGGAGCGATCGGTGGCGAGGAAGGATTCGCGGAAAGCGGTCCGATCTCGTTCGAGACCCAATGGTACGAATGGGGGGATTACGCCGACGCGATGGTGCGCAAGATTCGCACTCACTGGTATGCGAACATGCCGAGCGTGATCCGGCTCGGCCTTCGCGGCGTCGTGACGATCCGATTCACGATCCAGCGCAGCGGAACGATCACCGACATCCGAATCCTCAAGAGCTCCGAGATTCCCCCCTTCGACTTTGCGGCGAAGAAAGCGATCGAGCTCGCCTCCCCGCTCGCACCGTTGCCCGCCGATTTCCCCAACGCGACCGAGCAGGTCACCGCGCAGTTCTATTACAACCTCACGCCTCCGCGGCGGTAGAGGGTAGAGGGTCGAGGCTCGGGAGCCGAGGGTCGAGGCTCGAAATAGCCCCGTCGCACGACACGTTCTTGACCATACTGCCAGCGCGTGCTAGAAGATGCAGTCAGTCGCCCGCGACCCGACGCGGGCCACCCAACCACACGCAGGGCGAGGGGCCGTAGCTCAGTTGGGAGAGCGCCTGAATGGCATTCAGGAGGTCGACGGTTCGATCCCGTTCGGCTCCACCAACCCTGAGGTCCGACTGCACGAGGAGCTGGAACAGCGATTGCTTCCGGTTGGTCACAGCCGCCGACCCCGTCTCCCAATTGGCGAACGTTCAGTCAGAAGGACGCAGTGCAGATCGAGGATTTTGCTTCACACGCCGGGGTGCTCATGGAAGACCGACATCGACCGGTCGCATCGAGGTGACGGCCATGTTTGACGACATCCTGATCGAATCATCGAAAAAAGAGGGAAGCAAGCGAGGACTCCTCACGACCGTCATCTCCATGGTCCTCCATGTCGTGATCCTCGGCGCGGTCATCGCGGCAGGCTACTTCGTCAAGGAAAATCCCGAGATCATCGAGAAGCCCATCGAAGCGTTCATGGTCGCGGCGGCACCTCCACCGCCCCCTCCCCCGCCGCCACCGCCAGCGACGACCGCGGCGCAGCAATCGACGCCGAGGGTCGAGACTCCGCAGATGAAGCCGCGCGAGTCGTTCGTCCAGCCGACCGAAATTCCGAGGGAAACCCCCGCGGTCAACCTCGATCATCTTCCGGCGAGCGAGCCGTCGGAGGGAGGAGTCGTCGGGGGTGTCGAAGGAGGCGTGGTCGGCGGAGTCGTCGGCGGCGTCGTCGGCGGCGTGGTGGGTGGAACACTCGGGGGACACCTCGGAGGCGTTCTCGGCGGAACGGGGGATCGCCCGGTGCGCGTGGGCGGCGACGTCAAGGCGCCGGAGGTGATCACGCGCGTCGATCCCAGCTACACCGAGTCGGCGCGCAAAGCTCGCATCCAGGGGATCGTGATCCTCGAGGCGATCATCGACACGCAGGGACGCGTCACGGACGTCCGTGTGCTCAAGCCGCTCCCGATGGGACTCGACCAGGCGGCGCTCGAAGCGGTTCGCCGGTGGCGTTTCAGGCCGGGGACGCTCAACGGCCGGCCCGTCCCGGTCATCTTCAACCTGACGGTCAATTTCAGACTGCAGGCGTAAACAAAAACAGGTCTGCCGGCAAGAGGCAGACAAGAGGAGATAGCTGCAATGGACCTCGAACATTTCACTCTGCTCGGAATGTGGAACTCGATGACCCTGATCGGAAAAGGCGTCGTTGTCGTGCTGGTGATCCTCTCGGTCTGGTCACTGGGCTTCGCGCTCGAACGCGCCTTCCGCTTTCAGAAGGCGAAGAAGGAATCGCTCAAGGTGGCTGTCGGCGTGACTCCGCTGCTCAAGCAGCACAAGCTCGAAGAGGCGATCACCTTCGCCAAGGACAAGCGATACAGGCACAGCCATCTGGCGCGCGTGCTCGCCGCAGGGCTCACCGAGTTCCAGTACGAGCGCTCCCAGGACAATCCGCCCGACTTCGACATCGTCGAATCGGGAAAGAGGGCGATCGAGCGGGAAACGCTCATGACGACCGCCGAGATGAAAAAGGGGCTCGGAAACCTGGCCACGATCTCGACCACGGCGCCGTTCATCGGCCTCTTTGGAACGGTCATCGGAATCATCACCGCGTTCAAGGGAATGGCCATCTCCGGCTCGGGCGGACTCGGCGCCGTCTCCGCAGGAATCGCGGAGGCGCTCTTCGCCACGGCGCTCGGGCTGTTCGTCGCGATTCCGGCCGTCTGGCTCTACAACTATTTCCTCGGAAAAATCGAGCGTTTTCAAGTCGAAATGACGAATGCGGCCTCGGAGCTGGTCGACTATTTCATCAAAAACGAATCGCGCATGCGCGCACGCCTGACGGCGACGAGGTGACGCGATGGCCTTCCAATCATTCGGTGGCGATCCCGACCAGACGAAAGGCGGCATCAACGTCACTCCCCTCGTCGATGTCTGCCTCGTTCTGCTGATCATTTTCATGGTCGTCACGCCCATGCTGCAGCAGGGCGTCGACGTACTTCTTCCGGAAGGACAGCACGCGGAACGGAAGCCGGGCGACGAGAACGACCTGATCATCTCGATCAAGCCTGATGGCACCGTCTTCGTCGGCCAGGACTGGATTCCTGATCGCGACCTGGTCGCCTATCTCCAGGCCGAGTATCAGAAGAATCCCGCGCGCGCGGTGATGCTCAAGGCCGACAAACGGCTCCAGTTCGCCAAAGTGCGGGAAGTGATGAAGGCTGCGAACGAAGCGGAGTTCACCCAGGTGGCGATTCTCACGCAGAACGAAATGGCAGGGGCTCAGATGGCTCAGGGGCGCATGTGAGGACGAACGCTACGACGGCTGCGGTCCCATTCCGGCATCCTGAGCGAAGACGCGGAGAGACGACATGGCAATGACTTCAGGTGGCAGCGGCGGCATGCAGTCGGAGATCAACATCACTCCGCTCGTCGACGTGGTGCTCGTTCTTCTCATCATCTTCATGGTCGCTACGCCGATCATGCAGATGGGACTCGACGTGGAAGTCCCCCCGAAGGTCGAGGTGGCCGTCGAAGAGGCTCCCTCCGACCAGACGCAGCTCGTCGTCGTCGTCCGGCAGGACGGAATCTATCTCAATCAGGACGAGATGAGCTCGCCCGAGCAACTTCGCGACACGATCGCAGCGCACATGAGCTCGCGCCCCGAGCCGAAAGACCGCGTCGTTTTCATCAATGCCGAGGATGCGGTGCTCTTCGATCGTGCGGTGGCGATCATGGATGTGATTCACCAGGCGGGAGCACACAAGGTGGGGTTTCTGACCGATCCGCCCAAACCGCTGGGATAGGTTGTTGACGCTCTCGAGATGCCTCTCTGGCACTCCTCCGAGCCCGAGCCCGCGGGGCCCCCGGGCCCGAGCCCGAGCCCGGCTTTTCGAGCTCATGGCCGATTGAGGGCCTCGAGGAGGCGAATGGGGTCTGGTGGCCCCCGCGGTCTTCAAAACCGTTGTTTCGGCGCGGAAGCGTCGAAAGGTTGGTTCGATTCCGACACGCCTCCGCCAGTACAATGCGTCCCCGATGCCGCTCCTGCTCGCCTCCTACGCCTTCGTTCTCGGCGCGGTCATCGGCAGCTTCCTGAACGTCGTCATCCACCGCTACCCGATCGAGGAGTCGATCGTCAGCCCTCCGAGCCGCTGCCCGCGATGTGGCGCGCGGATCCGCTGGTGGGACAACGTCCCCATCATCAGCTACCTCCTCCTTCTCGGCCGGTGCCGCTCGTGCCGCAGTCCGATCTCGTTGCGTTATCCCTTCATCGAGCTGGCCAACGGACTCTTCTACCTCGCGATCTTCCTCCACACCGGCGCGACGGTCGGATTCGTCCTCGTCGCCGCGATCGTCTCGATGACCATCGTGCTGATCTTCATCGATCTCGAGATTCAGATTCTCCCCGACGCGATCGATCTTCCCGGCATCGCCATCGGCCTGCTGATCGGATGGCTCGCCCTCGGTGATCGATTCGAGGGGCTGGTTCTGTCGCCTTCGCTCGCCGACTCGCTTCTCGGCGCGGTTCTCGGCTCGGCCCTGCTGTTGGGAACGGCGCTCCTCTACAAGGCGCTGCGGGGAATCGAGGGGATGGGATTGGGAGACGTGAAGATGCTTGGAATGATCGGCGCGGTGGCGGGGTGGAAGCCGGTTCTCCCCCTTCTGTTTCTCGCTTCGATCGGCGGCGCGATCATCGGCCTCCTTCTCGCCTATCGCTCGCGCCAGGGACTACTGTTCGCGATTCCGTTCGGAGTCTTTCTCGGCCTCTCGACTTTGGTCGTGATCTTCTTTGGCCATACACTTCTCGCATGGTATCGATCGCTGCTCCTGGTCTGACGAAGATCGGGTTTCGGCGTGACGTGCGCCTCTTCCTCGCCGCGCTCGTCGGCTTCCTGGTGTTTCTGATCCTCCTTCTGCTGATCCTGTTGCAGAACTTCCTCCTCTCGTCCGAACAGTTGATGCAGCGGCAGCGGCAGATTCTCGCCGATGCCGGGAAGGCTGCGCTCGACGCAATCGGAAATGAGGCGGGCGACAGCGAAGTGGCGGCTCTGATCACGACGCTGCGGACGCGGTACGGCGCTCTGGCGATCGAAGTGACGAGGCCAAACGGGCGCCGGCTCCTCTCGGGCTCGGTGGGGGCGGAAGAAGAAACGGCGCGACTCGAGCGCCCATCGAGTGCGGGACCGATGCGGCTATGGTTCGACGCGTCTCCGAACATCGAGATGCGCCGCACGTTCGGGTGGACTGCGGCGATCACCATCGCGGCGACCGTGGCAGGGACAATCCTGCTGCTGCTCTATCTCCCGCGGATCGTCCGGCCGATCGAAGAGATGCTCGACCATGCGAAGGAGCTCGGTGAACAGCACTCCGATGTCGAAGAGTCCCGCTACCTGATCGAGACCTTCAAGAGCTCCATCGCCCGCCTCAAGAGTCAGGAGGGAGAGCTCAAGCGGCTTCATGATCGTGAAAAGAGCCGAGCGGACGACCTCGAGCGCATGACCGCCACGCTCACCAGGAGTCTCGGATCGGGATTCATCGCTCTCGACTCCAGCGGAAACGTGATCGACGCGAACCGTGCGGCGCGAGAGATTCTGAGAATCACGCCGGCTCGAGCACTCGCGGGAGCCCACATCAGCGAGGCTCTCGGCCCCAGCGCCTTCGCCGAGTGCCTCCGAAGCGCATTCGAGCTGGAGAGCAGCCTGGCGAGGAGAGAGATCGAGGCTCGGTTCGGTGACGAGGTCCTGACGATCGGATTGACGACCGTTCCGCTTCGCAACGAGGAGGGGGGATTCCTCGGAATGCTCGCCCTCTTCACCGACCTGACACCAATCCGCTCGCTCGAGGCGCGCGTGAGGGATCTGCAGACTCTCGCCGATCTCGGCGAGATCTCGGCAGGAATCGCTCACGAATTTCGCAACTCCCTCTCGACGATTCTCGGCTACCTGAAGCTCGCCCGCCGGGAGTCTTTGCCTGACGATGCGCTGATGCGCGTTCGCAAAGCGGAGCTGGAAGGATCTCTCCTCTCCGCGGCCGTCGAGAGCCTCCTCGCATTCGCCAGACCGATGAACCTCGAGCGACGCCCCCTCGACCTGCGGCAGATCGTCGAGGGGATCGTGGAGCGTCTTCCTTCGAGCGACCGGGTCGAGGTCCGCGTCGAGGGGGACGCCGCCGCGATCGAGGGAGACGAAGCGCTTCTCGGGCGCGCGTTCGAGAATCTGATCCGCAACGCCATCGAGTCGGTCGAACAAAAGGGAGGCGATGGAAGCGTGACCATTCGCGTCAGCGATCAGCCCGTGCCGGCGGTCGTCATCTCCGACAGCGGCATCGGCCTCGATTCATCCAACGCCGCTCGACTCTTTCTTCCCTTCCAGTCGGAGAAGGCCTCGGGGATGGGGCTCGGTCTCGCGCTGGCGAAAAAAATCGTCCTCCTTCATGGCGGTGCGATCCGGCTGACGGGGGAGAAGGGCGTAGGTGCGACCGCGACCGTCGAGCTGCCCAACATGCCGAGTGGGGTATGAGCGGACGCAGAGGCTGGAGGCTGGAGGCTCGAGGCTGGAGGGAAACGATAGACGAGGGAGGAGGGGCGAGAGTCGCCTCTCGCCTTTCGTCTCTCCTCTCTCCTCTCGCCTCTCGTCTCTCGCCTCTCGTTCCCCTCCAGCCTCCAGCCTCCAGCCTCTAGCCTCTAGCCTCTCCCCATGTGCAATGCGACCGCCGTCCTGTTACTATTTGTAACGATTCGGCCGATGGTCACCGTCTCGTTCGAAAGCACGATTTGCGACGTAAGTGCTTTCGGTTCTGAGGAATCAGCGGTCCAGCCCGCCGGTGGCACATGGGGCGCAGAGGGAGGGACAGTCAGATGGTCGACATTCAAAAACGTTCGAGCGATTCCCAGCGTGGCTATTCGCTCTCCGAGGCGCTGGTGGTCATTGCGATCATCGGCATGGTCTCGCTGGTGACGGTTCCCAATTTCATCTCGCTCTACCGCGCCGGCAAGATCAAGTCGGCATCGCGGCAGTTCGCGAACGATCTCCGTTCCCTACGCCAGCACGCCGTGTCGAAAAATGTACGGACGATGATCAGCATCGGTACGACGGACGCCGAGAAGTATCAGTACTGGTTATTCCAGGAGAGCGGCGGTGCGTGGGAGCCTGTCGCCCCCGGAGTCCGCGATCTCGAGCCGGCGGGAGCTGGAACACGGTCGGTGTACTTCGGCGCGAGCGGGTTCGCCGACACGATCACCGACGATGCCGCCGACAGAAACGACATCATCTTCCTATCGAATGGAACGGTCGTCCCTTATCCGGCCGACCCCACCGTGGTGATCCGAACCGACGGCAAGATCGCCAAACCAGCCTATACCTTCACGATCTCGCGCGCGGGCAGTGTGCGAACGACCAGCGATTGAGGAGAGAATCGTGCCGAGCAATCCGGAAGATCGAAAACGGCGTAACGGCGGATACAGCCTGATCGAGGTCCTCATCGCCATGGCGATGCTAGGAACTGTCCTGCTGTCGATCGTCACCCTCTTTTTCTTCGGCCGGCGGAACGTCTACAGCGGCAAACAGATGACGCAGGCCGTGGCCATAGGGACCCATGTTCTCGAGGATCTTTCCGCGCTCAACGTCGGCCAGATCTACACTTCGTTCGCACTCAATGCGAGCTCGACCCTTTCGAGTCCGACGCTCTTCGGTGTGTCGTATCCGGGCTCGCTCGTCAGAACGACGACAGCCATCAGCTCGGCGACCGAGACTGATCCCGACGGCGCCGGGGAGGCGAAAGGCCTGCTGACGACGTGGAAGGAAGAGATCGATGCAACCCAAAAACTGCACGGGGGGATCGTGACGGTGGTCATCACGCCCACATTGCCGGGGACGACGCCGCTCGTCGGGGCTACCGGAAGGCCAGTGGCGACAGTCATCAAGATCCGAGTGATCGTGAGCTGGGATGAAGGACTCCGCCAGCGGCACATCATCTTCGACACGACGAGGACTCGGCGAAGCTAGCGCAGGAGCGAACGATGAGACGACATTCGAAACAGATCGGCGAGCGCGGTTTCACCCTTACCGAGATTCTGGTAGCCCTGGCGATCTTCACGGTCATCTTCATCGCCGCGCTCATGGTCTATGATCAAAGCAACCGTGTTTTCAAGCTCGGAGTCGAAGCTGCCGAAACGCAGCAGAACACGCGCGTGGCATTCGACCGTCTCGTCTCCGATCTCCGGATGACGGGGTTCGACTTCGACCGCGACGGGATCCCGACCGGAACGTCCGTTGTCGGTACAACGACGTTCAACCAGTATCAGCAATCGGACGAGCAGATCGAGTTCATCGGGCGCGGAGCGCTCACCGTTCGTGCGAACTTCAACTACGACACGGATGGGCCTCCCGACTACGGCCGGGAAAAGGCCTACGAGCCACCGCAGTTCCCGATGGTGACCACCAGCAATGACGAGATCGTCACCTACGTGATGAAGTCGGCGGATGACTCGAAGAACACACAGAGCGTGAGCTTCTACGCCGATATCTCACGACCCCGAAGCGTCTACCCTGACGGAAGCGCCGAGCGCCAAATGGTGATTCCCAACGTCGATATGACGAACGCCAATCCTCCGTACACGCTCTATCGCGCCACGCTCAGCACTCCGGCCACAACCGCTCCCACGGCCGCTGTCACCCCCGTCTGGACGCCGCTGGCGAGCAACATCCGAAGCCTCACGTTCGAGTACTACGAGGATCCGGCGGGAACGCGAAAGCTGGCGGATCTGAACAACGTCGTCATCCCTCCCGACACGTACGACACTGCAGTTGGTGGGCAGGGACAGTACGATCCCGACAATCCGATCTCCTCGATCATTCCCCGAGGAATCCGTTCGAAGATCCAGTCGATCCGGATCACCCTGATCGGAATGAACGAAGCGCGTGATGCAAAGTACGTCGATCCCTACGAGACCATCGAGGCGATGAAGCCGTATCGCAAGTATCGTCTCGAAACGCTCGTAGCACCGAGGAACTTCAACAAGCGCGGCATGCGGGAGCAGGAGTTCAAGGAACCGGGCCAACCGACGATCACTCACATATCCGTCGGCTGGTGCGGCAACGCATATCTCCGGTGGGAGGCTCCCGCGGGTTCTGCCATCACGGGCGGCGTCGAGTCGTATGCCATTCTCTACGGAGCGTCATCTCCACCTGAAAACTCTATCGACGTTGGGCTGAAGCTCGAGAGCTACGTCTATCCCGTGCTCGATACTCCTCAGACCAACTACTACTTCCAGGTCAAGGCACTCAACAGCTACGGCTCTCGGTCATCGACGATCGTCGGACCGATCAACGTGAAGAATCTGACCACGCCCTCCGTTCCAACCAATCTCGTCGCCACTGGTGCTGATCCCGATACGACGCTGAACAACATGATCACGCTCACCTGGAAGCGCCCCCTGACGTCCGCGTCGGGATCGCCGGTGACGGCCTTCGGCACCGGTGACCCTCCGACAGGCGACGCGGCCATGCCGATCTCCGAGATCAAGGGATGGGTGGTCGAGCGGTCGGTCGAAGCCGAAGGGGTGTGGACATCCGTGCTCACCGACAGCAGCTCCGCCCCCCCTTTTCTCGACCCCTTCACCGGAATTCTGACCTGGACGGACGCCAAGGTCGCGAACTGCGTCAACTACGTCTATCGCGTCAGAGAGGTCGAGGGAGCGAGTGTCGCCTGCGGCACCAGCACGACGTACAACGATGGCGGCGCCTCCGGAAACAGCGGCTTCAGTGACGAAGCAACCGGCAGCGCAACCTCCGAGGTGGCGCCGGCAGCTCCGACGAATCTCACGATCGCCGATACTTCGGAGTGCGGCATCCTTCCGACGGACAACTGCTCGATCGATCTTTCATGGCCCCAGGTCAGTCAGGATGCCGCCGGGAACGCCATCGTCGTCGAGCTCTACGAGCTGACCGAGTATCGGAAGCTCGAAGGAGAATCGGGAATCGGCGAACCGGTGGGAAGCCCGATCGTCGTCGATCGCGACAATGCGGCAGCATGGGGAGCGACGATCAGTTACCAGCGGATCGCGCCCAAGGCCGACATCGGCTCGCTGACGAACTACGTCTACACCTACGAAGTGCGGGCCAAACAGTGCACCGCGCCGCTCAGCGGTCCCAGCCCGCAGCGCAGCTTCCCCTGTGACATCATCGGAATCGACTTCGACGCCACCGTATCGATCGTGATCGAAGGGAGCGGTGTAGCGAACGATCCGTGGGTGACGACCGTTCCCGCCGACGTGAACATCAGCATCGCGGGCGGCACGGTCGATCTGATCCAGGCGAATCTCTATCTCGGCAGCGATGTCGTTCCCATCGGCGAAGCGACCGGACCCATCAGCGGTGCTTCCTTCGACTGGCCGTCAGGGCTCAGCGATCACATCGTGTATTCGATGGAGATCCTGATCGAGAAGGACGGCTGCACGAGGACCAAAACGTACTTCGTGGAGTCGACCTCGAACAACTGCTGCCTCGTGCCGCTGGCAGGGCTCGATGGAGGAGTCATTGACGCCACGGTCGTGCAGCTCGACGCAGCCAGTGGTCAGGTCAGGATCAAGTTCGAGAACACGTGCGGTCAGCCCCTCACGATCCTGAACAACGGGATTCAGATCAAGTGGGATCCGACGAGGCTCCTCCGCTCCGCCGGCGGACGCAGAATGTCCTACGTCGAATATCCCCCTGCATCAGGGACTACGCGTGTACGGCACAGTATGAGCTCCAACAGCACGCCCGTTCTAACGTCGCCGAATCAGGCGGCATCGCCCGGAGGAAAGACGACGATCGACGCGTCGAGCTCCGATTATTTCATCGTCGTCCAGTTCACCTCCGATTTCTCGGAGAATCCGATCACGCATGTTTGCGTCACCTATTCCAGAGATACGGGCAATGAGGCCTGCCAGATCGTCCCGAGGCCGTCCGCCGTCGATGATGTCTGTGATTGATGCAAGGAGTCTGAGCCGATGGAAACTCTGAGAAACGTCTCGAAGCAGCTCGCCGGACAGATCGAAGAGCGCGGCTCCGCGCTTCTCGTGAGCCTGATGGTCATGGTCGGCCTCTCGCTTCTCGGCCTCGGGTTCGTCGCCGTCTCGGAGACCGAAAACGCCATCTCCGTGAACGAGCGCAACGGCCAACAGGTCTTTCACGTCGCGGAAGCGGGAGCGAAGCTCGTCGTCGAATGGTTTCAGAACCCCGATTGGGCAGAGCTCGTTACAGGCATCATGCCGCCGGTCGCCAACCGCGGCGACTTCATGATCGACAGGATGCTCGACATGGATGAAAACGGTGAGGTGATCAGCGCCCTTCAGAACCTCGGAAAGTACAAGAACGGTGATGATCGGTTCTGCTGTGATCGACCCTTCAAGCCGGCACCCGTCAATCGTCTCTACGGCATCGAATCCAATCCCGACATCTGGATCGGCTACAAGGGGAGAGACGGCACCGACAGCGCGGTAGGGGCCGCCTTTCTCGGTGCGCTCAACGACATCATGTTCAAGGATCGCGAAGGAGGGCGCATCGTCGAGATCCGCGTGTATGCTCCTCCGATCATCGGAGGTTATGTCAATACCGCCAATTTCTACGATCACAACGTCGGAACCCGATATGGACTGGCGACGATTCGCGTGACCGCCGAGAAGCGCAGGCGCGAGTCGGACATGGACTCGCCGGTGATCGCACAACGCGTCGTCCGCGCCATCATCTCAGAATGGCCGTTCCCGGGACCGCAGGGACCCGTGCAATCGAATGCGAGCATTCAGACCGGCGGTAGTGTCGCCGTCCACTGGGGCAAAATGACCTCGACGAAGGAGATGTTCGTGAAACGCCCGATCGTCGGCCTCCCGTGGTTCGACGCGTACGACCGGGTCAAGTTCGAATATGGCTACGACCGGACGAATGAGCCCGCCGGGTCCACCAGGAAAGGTACCTGGCAGGCCTCGACCGCGTACAACGCCAACGATATCGTCTACCCCACGACTGCAAGCATCATGTTCGATTTCATCAAAACGAGTGCGGGCGCGGAGGTGAGCGATGCGAGCGAGCCGGACTTCGCCTCGGCAGCTGCCGTCGGGGATACCGTTGCCGACGGAACGATGACCTGGACCGCATTTCGGCTGAAGTCGCCATGGCGTACCCTCCCCGGAGGAAACTACGACGACGACTCGAACTACCTCTGGGAGCTCGTCGGGAAGAGCTTCGATGATCCATGGGTCGAAGCGAGGGCTCGCGGCAACATCACCAACGCCATTGTCACAGACGACAACCCGCATCCGTTCGCCTACACCGCAGCATCGATGGACGAGCTGGCGACGCCGACAGCAGGCTATTCGAACTGGTTCCAGAAGCAGACGGTGAACTCGGCGGGACCATTTCCCTATACTCAGAAAGAAGTCATTTTCCCCCGGATCGACTATCGATTCTGGAAGGATACGGCAATCGCAGGTCAGGGAACCGACGGCGTCTATTATCTCCAATGGGTGGCCGACGATACCTTCCGCGATGCGACAGGAACGGTCAAGACATTCAAGCAATGGACGGACATAATCAACGGTGCACTGCGAGGATTCTATTTTTTCGACACGAAGAACGCGCAGAACCCGCAGACCCCGGGGGGTGAGGCATTCCTGACTCCAGCCGTCAAAATTGCCAGCACGGGCGGTGGCGACTGGATGATGTCCGGCTTCATCTATCTGAACTCCGTCAGCTTCGGAACGAAAGGCGTGCAGGGACTGACTGCTCGCTACAACTTTCCCGGAGAGCCCTTCCGCGACATCGGCTACCCCGAGCTCGATGGCGCCGGCAACTGGATTCCGGCCGGCAACGAGTGGCAGATGAAGAATGCGAACAATGGAGAGTGGGACTACGAAGACGTCAATGGCAATGGCATCTTCGATCTCGTGCTCGAAACGCGCACGATGCCCAGTGGCGCGTCCGCGCGAGTCCCGATTCCCTACCGCCCCGGCTGCACCGTCGGCACCGACTGTTCCGAGCCGCATGAGCCATACCTCAATCTCATCTATCCGCTCGATGCCTGCTGCTCAGGGGGAGTCAATCCTTACGCTCTCACCGTCGCGTGGGAAGATCCGGCGGCGCAGACGAGGCGGCCGAAGAAGAAGTTTCCTGCCGGCAGCTACCCGGCAGTCGATGGTACCGACAAGTGCACCAACGCCGCCGACTTCGACCTCTACTGTACGTCGAATCGCTTCGACCGCGACGGGTACGCCGACCGATGGTCGGGCGCGGGACTCGATGGCGCGCCCGTCCTCGACGGCGTCTTCTTCAACGAGGGGACGCTCGACTCGGAAGGTAACGCGCGCTACTTCGGCTCGGTCCTGATCCAGGGCGACATCGACAGCACCGGAACGAACGAGGTATGGTTCGACGAGCGCCTGATCAAGGACGAATGGCCCCCGAGGGACTGGCCATTCCCCCGCGTCATCATCACGGCGATCTCGACCGACCCGTGAGGGCGTTTGCCTGACAATCTGGCTCGATGTCGGCCCCCGCAGCCGCGCAGGCGCAGGTGCGCACGCTTGCGTGGCACGTGCCTCGCGCGACCGTCACCTTTCTCGCAGGGGCGAGCATTTGCGCGCGGGTCGCGGCGACAGGCTCGCGTGACTGGAGCGAAGCGCTGAGACACTCTCGGTGGGCGCCGCTGCGAACCACACCGATCACCCAGGGCGGGCGCTGAACGCATGCTCTCCCGCGGAGTGGGCTGCCTCGTCGCTCGTGGACAGGGGCGGGCGCGGGACGCCCGCTCTCCTCGCAAGCACCCGGACGAAGCGATTGCGCTGCGTCGCGACGTGGCAAGCCCTCGGGCTCTGTCCCTCGCACAAATGCTTCGTCCCTACGAGGAGCACCGCAACGCTGTGCGCCCCCACGATTCGGACCTGCCGTCCCATACGCCTGCGATGAGCTCGCGCGCCTTTTCGTCTCCCACGACCCCTCTCGCCCCTCGTCTCTCGCCTCTCGTCTCTCGCCTCACGGACCCAGCGGCACCGGCTCCCGGCTGCGGAATCTCGCGAGGTCGCCTCTCGCCTGCTCGAGCCGCGGGCTTCCCGCTCGCCGATAGCAATCGCGCCGGAAGAGCAGAACCTCCTCCTGCCACGGAGGATGCTCCCCATACTGACCGAGGACCGACATGCAGTACCGTGTCTCTGCCCCCTGCTCGATCCGGCGAACGACAGATGGCAGTAATGCGAGTCGTTTTTCTTCGAGCATCATCAGAGCGAAGGGTCGCTCGAGCGCGTCGAATAGCAGCAGGGCCGCGGAAGGGCTGCTCTGAGCGAGGCTCGGAACCAGATCGAGAGCGCGCGACATCACGATCGGAATGGGCCACGGGTTGGACCGGTAGGCAACGAAGGCCTTTCGGAAGTTCTCCGCCGCCTCCTCGGGCCTTCCGGCTCGAAGAAAGAGACGCGCGCGAAGCGCATCGGCCTCGATCGCATCGACGCGTGCGAGTGCATCGATCAGCGACAGGGCGCGCTCATCGCCCTTTTCCGCGAGCGCTTCCACGAGCGTCACCATCTCGATCTCGTCGCTGGGCGAGTGCGGCAGCGACGCCCACACAGTCGACAGCATCGCGTAGTCACTCTGAGCCCACGCCGCATGCAGGTTGACGAACGGCACGAGGGAGGGCTCGACCGTGTCGAGCCAGACGGGAAACCCTCCTTCCGCGGAAAACATCCCGAGCCGTCGTCGAGCGAGCAGAGATCGGTCGATCGTCCCGCGGTGGATTCGAGGGAGGTCATCCCCCCTCCGCTGCGCCTCCGCCCGAAGCTGAGACACATCGAAGCCCGACTCGCGCCCGACCGTACGAGCTGCCGCGAACTCGATGATCGTTCGATCGTCCGTATTGCGACGCGCTCCATCGGCGAGCATCGATGCAGTCACGTCACCACAGACGAACCTCGCAATCACTCCTTCGAGATCGTCCACTCTCCAGGCGAGGCGCAACGCGCTGCGGAACGGCTCTGAACCGATCTTCCTCCGAAGCTCCGGCACGTCGAGGGCCCGGACCTGGTTCGATCCGACCAGAAGAAGGTCGCCCCGAAGCGTCTGCCACGTATCGACCTGTAAGAAGACCGCCTTCAACGTCGCATAGACGGTCCGCACCGTTCGGCTGTCGACCTCGTACGCCTGCAGCCATTGAAGGAATAGCCCTTCATCGGTCAACCGCCGGCTCACCGCTCGATAGAAGTCGTCCGTGAAGAGACTCGCTACGCCGGCCCGGTACGGATTCGAGGGCTCCGAGAGGATCAGATCGTACCTGGTCCGATCGGTCAGGAGAAACTCGCGCGCATCTCCGATGTGGATGGAGATTTTCGGGCTCGAGAGCGCCTCATGATTCACCTGGGAGCAGGCGCGCGCGACGTGAATCGTCTCGCGCTCCAGCTCGACGACATTCACCTGCTCGATCGAGGGAACGGCTGCAATCCAGCCCGCCGTGCTCCCCGTCCCGAGTCCGATCACCAGCGCGCGACGCGGCTCGGAGTGCAACAGGCCTCCCAGCGCACCGATCATCACCTGTGTTCCGGCGTCGTAACGTGAGTGACCATCCGACTTGCCGTTGATCAGAAACCCGAGACCGTCCTCGCCGAGCAGGGCAATGCTGCTCTCGACTCCTTCGGCCTCCCATTTCGTTGCGCGACGCCGGAGCCTGATCCAGTCGCGCACGCCATTCGGCGACGCGCCCGAAAGGAACACCGGAAGCGGAACACGCCCCGCCCCGATCGGACTGTGCCGCCAGACCGCGGTAGGGCCCGTCCGCGTCACTGCGAAGACTGTCAGGAGCAGAAGGGTGATCGCGCTCGCGCTCAGCACGCGCTCTCGCCTCCATCCGCCGATCCAGGCCGACACGAGCGCCAGAACGAGAAGCACGAGCACCGAAAGGCGCCACGCGCCCGGTGCCGTGAGCAGAGGCAGAAGCCCGAATCCTCCCGCCAGCGAGCCCGCGATCGCTCCCAGCGTATTCGCCGCATAGACGTACCCGACATCCTTCCCCACGCGCGTCCCGCCACTCCCGAGAAGACCGATCAGCAGAGGAAACTGATAGCCGGCGACGATGGCGGCGGGAAGAACGACGATCGCCACGACGAGCAACCAGCTTGCTGCAAGACCGTAGAAACCGAACGAGCCGAGAGAGCGGAGCAGGAGAGCAAGAACAGCGATTCCATCGCCGAGCGCAAAGGGGTATGCGATGCAGAGCGCCTCGAAGGCAGAGACGAGCGCGAACTGCTGCAGGGAAGGTTCGCGCTCCCTCCGGTGCGCTCCGTAGAGCAGCCCTCCGAGTCCGATCCCGAACAGCGCGACGGCGAGGATCAGGCCGAAGGTGAACGTGCTGCCTCCGAGCAGAGGCGACAGCATCCGATACCAGACCAGCTCCATGAGCAGAAAGACGAAGCCGGCGACCGCCGCGGCGGCCAGGATGAATCGGGAGCGAAGCGTCGGCGGAATCTTCCCCTGCAGCACCTCGCGAAGTGGCTGCGGCGCGGCCGATCGGTCGATCAGAAACGCCGCGAGAGCAACGAGGACGTTCAGAAGACATCCGAACAGAAGGGTCATTCGATTGCCCAGTGCCTCGAGCAGAACGAACGTGGGCAGCAGGACGCCGAGAACCGCGCCGCACGTGTTGGCACCATAGAGGAGTCCAATGCCTCGCCGCGGCCGGTCGCCCTCGTCCTCCACGGCTCTCGCGGCCGCCGACAGCGTGCCGCCCATGAGCACAGTTGGAATCAGCAGAACGAGCGAGGCGAGGATCAGCCGGACTGCATTCCCCGCAAACGAGCCGAGCAGGAACGTGCCGCCCGTCGCGATGTAGACCTTCCGAACGATCCAGAGAAGGGCCGGGGATAGGACAGCAGTCAGAGCGATGAAGAGCTCGAGCGTGGCGTACCAGCGAATCGGACGATCGACACGGTCCGCTCGCGGTCCGAGATAGAAGCCTCCGAGGCCCAGCCCTCCCATGAAGATCGCGAGCACGGCGGCAGTGGCCGCGGTCGAGGCGCCGAAAACCAGCCGGAGCTCGCGAAGCCAGACGGTCTGATAGACGAGCGCGGAGAATCCCGAGCCGAACAGGAGAAGAGCGAAGGTACCGAGGCGCCGGCTGGTCATCGAATGCTCGTTCGAAAGATGATATCGTCCCCCGACGAGGGCTGGCCCGCATTTTTCACGCTTGCCCGGCAGTCGCCGATCTGCAAGGCGCGCCCCTGAGTAACCATCATTGGAGGGATCATGAGAGACCGATTCCAGAACGGAGGCGCCCTGCTCGTCCTCCTCTTCGTCGTCGCAGCGCTCGCCTCCGGATGCGCCACCGCGCCACCTCCTCCGCCCGCCCCCGCACCTGCGATGGCGGCAGAAGTCGCGATGCCCGCCGGGCCCACCATCGAAGAGGCGGAGCGCTTCGCCGAGATGGCCGACGCGCGGCTCGCCGAGCTCGACGAGAAGAACAACCGCGCGCAGTGGCTTCAGGCGAACTTCATCACCCACGACACGCAGCTCGTCGCTTCGGCGGCCAACGAAGCACTGATCACCGCCGGTGTCGAACTGGCCAAGGAGGCAGCCCGGTTCGACGCGCTCGATCTCTCGCCGGAGACGCGTCGCAAGCTCGATGTGCTCAAGCTGAAGCTGACCACGCCCGGACCGAGCGACCCGGAGAAGACCCGCGAGCTGACGCGGCTGGCGTCGGGCCTCGAAGCGCGCTATGGATCAGGAAAATACTGCGACGCGAAGGGAAAGTGCCTCGACGTATCGGAGATCACCCGTATCATGGCGACCATCCGCAATCCGGGCGAGCTGCTCGACGCGTGGCGCGGATGGCGAACGATCTCCCCTCCGATGCGCGAGGAGTACCGGCGCTTCGTCGAGCTGACCAACGAGGGCGCCCGCGAGCTCGGCTACGACAATGCCGGAGCGATGTGGCGTTCCAACTACGACATGCCGCCCGACGAGTTCACCGCGGAAGTCGACCGTCTCTGGGGGCAGGTCAAGCCTCTCTACGACTCCCTGCACTGCTTCGTCCGCTGGAATCTGACGAAGGTCTACGGAGAGACGATCGTTCCTCCGGGACGACCGATTCCGGCTCACCTTCTCGGCAACATCTGGGCGCAGGAGTGGGCCAATGTCTATGATCTGGTCGCCCCAAAAGGCTCCGACCCGGGCTACGACCTGACCGCATTGCTCAAGAAAAAGAAGGTCGATGCCGTCGAAATGGTCCGCTACGGCGAACGCTTCTTCACTTCCCTCGGCTTCGATCCGCTGCCGGCGACGTTCTGGGAGCGGTCCCTCTTCACCAAGCCGGAGGATCGCGAGGTCGTCTGTCATGCGAGTGCGTGGGACCTCGACAATCAGGACGATCTCCGCATCAAGATGTGCATCGACATCACAGCCGAGGACTTTCAGACGGTCCATCACGAGCTGGGCCACAACTTCTATCAGCGCGCCTACAAGGAACAGCCGTTTCTTTTCAAGGACAGTGCGAACGACGGATTCCACGAAGCGGTCGGCGATGCGATCGCCCTGTCGGTCACGCCCAGCTACCTCGTCAAGGTCGGCCTCCTCGACAAGGAGCCGCCCACATCGAAAGACCTCGGGCTGCTGCTTCGCGAGGCGCTCGACAAGGTCGCATTCCTTCCATTCGGCCTGCTCATCGATCAGTGGCGCTGGAAGGTCTTCTCCGGCGAAGTGACTCCGGCGAACTACAATGCCGCCTGGTGGGAGCTGCGCGAGCGCTACCAGGGTGTCCGTGCTCCCGTAGCGCGAAGCGAGTCCGACTTCGATCCCGGCGCGAAATATCACATCCCGGCGAATGTTCCCTACACTCGCTATTTCCTCGCACGAATTCTCCAGTTTCAGTTTCACGAGGCCCTCTGCAGAATCGCGGGATACGAGGGACCGCTGAATCGATGCTCGATCTACGGCAACGAAGAGGCGGGAGCACGCCTCGATCGGATGCTCTCGATGGGTCGAAGCCGGCCGTGGCCCGAAGCGCTCGAAGCCCTCACCGGAACGCGCCGGATGGATGCGACCTCGCTGGTCAACTACTTCGCACCTCTGAAGGTGTGGCTCGACGAGCAAAACCGGGGACAGACGTGCGGCTGGTAGATCAGTACAACCGGTGGTGAGCGCGAAGTGACGCCACCGGAAGATGGCACACGAACGTTGACGATATAACCCACCTCCAATGACACTGGCCGTGCCGTCATCCTGAACGAGGGCGGTGTGCGGGCGTGAGTGAAGGATCTGCGTTCTTAGACAGTTGCCGATCGCAGATCCTTCGCTCACGCCCACCCAACCGCCTCGCTCAGGATGACGAGGGTTGTCATTACTCTCAGCCGCAGCGCGCGCTGTCAAAAAGTCTCGGGATGACAGCGGGCACCAGCCATGCGCTAGAATCACCCGGCCCTGGCCCCAACGCAAACCACTTCGGAGGAATCGATGGCTCGAACCGCCGCCCCCACGATTTTCGCCACGACGATTACGATCACCCTCATGTCCGCTCTGCTCACGGCGCAGACTCCAGCGACCACGGGCGCATATCCCGAAGGTCCATTGCACGAGGCGATGCACCGCCTCGACACCGAGCTGGTCGCCGCTCATGGCGAGGCGATTCAGCCCCGGCTCGAACGGGGGATGAAACAGGCCGGAAAGTTGTGGCGACCCGAAGATGGAGACGCCGCGACATTCGAGCAATTCGTCCGGACACACTTCGCGCGCGATCAGAGATCGCTCGACGAGATCTTCAACCGCCTCCAATACAACTTCGAGCAGCTCGGTGGGCACATGCTGGAGATCGTGCGCGCATTCCGTGAGCAGGTCGATCTCGATCGCGGGCCGATCCTCCCGGTCGACGACATTCTCGCAGCCTATGATCCATCGGCTCACACGATCGATGATCTGTTCCAGAACAAGCTGGCGTTCGCCGTTCTCCTGAATTTTCCGCTGACGACGCTCGACGAGAGGCTGGCGGGCGGCGACGCCTGGTCGCGGCACACGTGGGCCGAGGCGCGGCTCGCACAGCGGTTTTCCCGCCGCGTGCCGGCGGATGTGAATGTCGCGGTGGCGAGAGCGAACGCCGACGCCGACAAATACATCGCCGAATACAACATCTGGATGCACCACCTGCTGACCGACAAAGGGGAGCGTCTTTTTCCGCCGAAGCTGCGCCTGCTGTCGCATTGGAATCTGCGCGACGAGATCCGGGCTCAATACAGTGAGACCACCGGCCTTCCGAAGCAGCGGATGATCCAGCAGGTGATGGAGCGAATCGTCACGCAGACGATTCCGGAGATCGTCGTCGACAATCCGGCCGTCGACTGGAATCCATATTCGAATGTCGTCACGCCCGCAGCAGTCTCCGACTCCGATGTTGCCGCAGAGCCGGGGCGGCAGATCAGCAATGCACCCGAGCCCGACACGCGGTACGCGCGCCTGCTCGACAACTTTCTCGCCGAGCGGAAGGTCGACTCCTATTCCCCCACGGCTCCGACGCTGATCGAGAGGAAATTCAACGAGGCGCGCGAGATTCCCGAGGCGCGCGTGCGGGCGATGTTCGATCGGGTATTGACCTCACCTCTCGTTCCCCAGGTGGCTGCGCTGATCGAGAAGCGTCTCGGGAGGAGGCTGGAGCCGTTCGATGTCTGGTACAACGGATTCCGGCCGCGCGGCAGATACACCGAGGCGGAGCTCGACGCGATCGTCCGCGAGAAGTATCCGACCGCGGAGGCATTCCAGAAGGACCTTCCGAACATCCTCGTGAAGCTCGGCTTCACGCCGGAGAAGGCGGCGTATCTGGCAGGCAACATCGTCGTCGATCCGGCGCGCGGATCGGGGCATGCGTGGGGAGCCCAGCGGAGGGAAGACAGGGCACACCTGCGGACGCGAATCGGTGCGACCGGAATGGACTACAAAGGCTACAACATCGCGATTCACGAGCTGGGACACAACGTGGAGCAGACCTTCTCGCTCAACGACATCGATCACTGGTTTCTGGAAGGAGTCCCAAATACCGCGTTCACCGAGGCGCTCGCATTCGTCTTTCAGGGACGAGACCTCGAGGTTCTCGGGCTGACCAGGCCCGATGCGGAGAGCGAAGCGCTCAAGGCGCTCGCCGCGTTCTGGCAGACCTTCGAGATCGCCGGAGTCGGACTGGTGGACATGGGCGTCTGGCACTGGATGTACGAGAATCCCGGGGCGACTCCTGCGCAGTTGCGCGAGGCCACGCTCCGGATCTCGAAGGACATCTGGAATCGCTACTATGCGCCGGTATTCAGAAAAAAGGACGTGGTGCTCCTGGGGATCTATTCGCACATGATCGGCCAGCAGCTCTATCTCCCCGACTACCCGCTCGGACAGATGATCGCATTCCAGATCGAAGAGCAGATGGCCAGGAGCGGGAACGTGGCGGCCGAGCTCGAGCGCGTATCGAAGATCGGGAACGTGACTCCCGACCTCTGGATGCGACAGGCGACTGGAGCGCCGGTGGGGCCGGACGCACTTCTGGCTGCGGCCCGGAGAGCGCTGGGACAGATCCGGCGGTGACAGGGCGGGGTGAGGATCTGTAGTCGGCAATGTCCAGGAACGCACAGCCTTTGCTCGCGCCCACCCATCCTCGCTTCGAATGACTGGTCACGCCGTCATCCTGCTGCGCAGCAATGCGGCGGTGACGGTTGAATGACGACTGCATGACCATTGGCTGACGGCACGGCACGTTCGTCGTGCAGCGCTTCTCAGCCGTTGTACAATTCGGTCCCAGCTCCCAAGATGACCGTCGAGACAGGCAGGAGTTTCGGTCCCTACAAGATCATCGCGTCCATCGGCGCGGGAGGTATGGGAGAAGTCTACCGTGCTCGCGACACGAGGCTCGGTCGCGATGTAGCCGTCAAGGTTCTCCCCTCTTCCATCTCGCAGAATCGCGAGTTCCTTCTTCGCTTCGAGCAGGAAGCGCGCGCAGCGGGGATGCTGAATCATCCGAATCTGCTGTCGATCTACGACGTCGGCACCTCGGAGGGGCTTCCCTACATCGTCTGCGAGCTTCTCGAGGGAGAAACGCTACGGGACCGGCTGCTGGCCGGCGAGCTCCCGGCGCGCAAGGCGATCGACTATGCACTGCAGATCGCCCACGGCCTCGCCGCGGCGCACGAGAAAGGGATCACGCACCGCGACCTCAAGCCGGAGAACATCTTCATCACGAAAGAAGGCCGCGTCAAAATCCTCGACTTCGGCCTGGCCAAGCTGAATCCCGCACTGGCGAGTGAAGGCCCCCGTTTCGAGATGGCAGCCACCGAACCGGGAATGGTGATGGGAACGGTCGGCTACATGTCACCGGAGCAGGTGCGGGGCGAAGCGGTGGATCATCGCTCCGACATCTTCTCCTTCGGGGCGATCCTATTCGAAGTCTTCGGCGGTGGCCGTCCCTTCCACCGCGACTCCTCGATCGAGACGATGAGCGCGATCCTGAAGGAGGATCCGCCGGATCTGACCGACATCAACCCGGAGATCCCCGCCGCACTCGATCGGATCGTCCGCCGCTGTCTCGAGAAGAACCGTGACCAGCGGTTTCAGTCGGCACGTGACCTCGCCTTTCATCTCGAATGTCTCCCTCCCCTTCCGGCATCTCGCACCGCCTCGCGCTCACTGCCTGGCCAGAATCGAAGCAGCCAGCCCGCCGCAGGATCCGCCGAGCGATCGGCGACGAATCTGATGACCAGCCCCGGCGCCGGATCGGCGAGGCCACCCGTGTCTCGCGCGGAAGCGGCGCCCTCGCCCGCCGGTTCCGCCGAGGCGATCCCGTCGCCGCGGCCATTTCCGACGCAGCGACCGAGGCCTCTGCCGAAGCCGAAGACCCGAAGGAGCACACAGATCCTCCTCGCAATCCTGGGGGGCGTCGCTCTGCTCGCGCTCGGCTTTGCGGCCGGACAGTTTCTCGTCTCACGCCCCGGAAGCGGAGGTGCGCATCAATTCCGGCGGATGACGTTCCAGCGCGGCGAAGTCTATGGCGCGCGCTTCGGTCCCGACGGTGACACGATCGTCTACAGCGCGTCGTGGGAAGGGCAGCCGCGGCAGCTTTTCCTCACGCGCCGCCAGCGGCCGGAGGCACGGCCTCTCGATCTTGCGAACGCCGATATCGTGTCGATCTCGAAGCAGGACGAGCTCGCCGTGATTCTCGATCGCGATCGCAGCAATGGGCTCGGCACCCTCGCACGCCTGTCGATGATGGGTGGAACACCGCGGGAGATCCAGCGCGAGGTGCTCGACGCCGACTGGCTGCCGGATGGGAGCAATCTGGCGTTGATCCGGCGGGCGGGAGAAGGCTATCGGCTCGAGAGTCCGGCCGGAACGGTGCTCTACGAAACGGTTCACTACATCCGCGACCTTCGCGTATCACCCGACGGCAAACGCATCGCCTTCATCGAGCCGCAGGCCGGCGCTCATGACATCTCGATCGTCGAGAACGGAACCGTCAGCACCGTGGCGCGAGGCTGGAACCGCGGCGCGTCAGGGCTCGCATGGTCGCCTGATGGGAAGGAAATCTGGTTCACAGGAACCGATACGTCGGCCCCTCCGGCCCTCTTCGCCGCATCGCTGGGAGGCGATGTTCGGCTGGTCTCGCGACTGACCGGAGCGATGAAGCTCCGCGACATCTCGAAAAACGGCCGGGTGCTGATCACGCACAACACATGGCGCGCGAATCTGATCCATGGACGGGTTCCCGAGATCCCCGAGCTCGAGGTGGATCCGCCGACAACCGAATCGACGCCCGAGCCGGCGGATGCGGCTGCGCCCGAGCCGGTTCAGCCGCCGCAGCCTGTCGAGCGCGACCTCTCCTGGCTCGACTGGTCGATTGCGGGCGATTTGTCTCGCGACGGCCAGCTTCTCCTCTTCAACGAAACGCGCGAAGGGGGCGGTGACAACCAGTCGATCTATCTGCAGCAGACCGATGCCTCCGTCCCCGTACGACTCGGCGATGGCTACGGCGATGCCCTCTCGCCCGACGGGAAATGGGTGCTGTCTCACTCTCCGAAGGGGGCTTTGCTTCTCCTTCCCACCAGGGCGGGTGAGCCTCGACACGTTCCCTCGAAGGCGGCATTCGCCCTCGGTGCGGTTTTCCTTCCGGACGGGAAGACCGTTGTGATCGGCGGCGCCGAGAAGGGCCAGAGCTATGCTCTCCAGCTGCTCGACCTCGAGACGGGGTCGATTCGAGCGATCACCCCCGAGGGAATCTGGAGCGATCCGTTTCGCCCTTTCGCCCTCTCTCCAGACGGGCGCTTCGTCGCCGGAATGTCCGCCGAGAGGCGTCTGACGCTCTATCCGCTCGCCGACGGAGCGCCGATCGCCGTGCCCGCGGCGGAGCCGGAAGAGATTCCGATTCAGTGGACGGTCGACGGATACCTCTACGTCTACCGCCCGCAGCTTCCTTCGGCCCACGTCTCGCGAATCCATCTCGCGACGGGCACGCGCGAGAACTGGAGAGAGTTCTCCCCGGGCGACGCCGCAGGAGTCTATCGAGTCGCACCGATCTTCATCACTCCCGATGCCAGTGCGTACGCCTACAACTCTCTGCGGATTCTGTCGGATCTCTATCTGATGGAGACGACGGAGTAACCCGTGGTGGCGCTCCGCGCTCACCACCGCGGCTGTGTTCCAGGCACCCCTTCGTGGTGGCGGACTCAGAACGTGATGATCTCGTCTTTGTAGAGTTTGTGGAAGATCAGGAGTGCATCGATCTCGCGCATCGGACTGATCTTCATGATCGAGCCGAAGTCCCACACTCCGTTGATGCGCGACAGGATGAAGCCTTCGTTCGGAGTGAAGTTCATCGAGGTGATCTCTTCGAACGATTTGCAGATCTTGGGCACCTTCGACTCGAGAATCCCGGCCTTCTTGACCTCGGAAGCGATCACCGTCTCCGCACCCTTCATGGCGTTCTTTACGATGGCGCTGTTGGGATCGAGATTCTGTGCTGCCTTCAGCAGACGCAGAGCCTTTTCATATTCATTGATTTGCAGCTTCGCCTGGGCTCTGGCCACCATCGCGGCGACTTCGTCCTCGCTCTCATCCTCCTGAAGCGTCCGAACGCCGGTCGGTGGCGTCGGCTGAGGCATTGCGGCCGATGGCTCGCCCGCTTCGAGATGAATCGCACCCGAGCGGATGAACGAATAAAGCGCCTCGGCCACCGTGAAATGCGACGATCGGCTCTCCAGCATGATCTCTTCGATCGTCCTTCTCCCATTGACCGCCTGAACGACGGACAATTGCACCTCGGAGAGCTGCGACTCGTCGACCGGATGCACGATCGACGGGATCGCCGAGATCTCCCCGACGACCTGCCGCATCCTTCGCCACTCGTCCAGCCGCCTCGTCCCCTCGAGGATGATTCCGGTGACGTCGATCTGCAGCGGAATCAGTTGCATCGTCGGAAGCTCGTCGTCGACGAAATGAAAATCCCCCTCCCCCCAGAGAAAGATGTCGTAGATCTCTTCCTCCGCTTTCAACCGCATCAGCCGCACCAGATCGTCCTCGCTGATGGCGTCGATCATCACCAGGATCTTCCCCAGGAGAATCTTCGATTGCGCCTGCACCTCCATCGCTTTCTTCAGCTCTTCCTCGGTGATGTAGCCATGGCTGACCAGAAACTGACCGAGGTATTCGCGAGGGTCGGTCGACGCGGAAGAGAGAATCCTCCCTCTCCGAAAAAAGATACGCTTCTCGACTCCTCGGCCCGAAAGGACGAGTGTGCCCGTCTTCTGCCCCAGACTCAGCCACTGGAGCAGGTCTGCCGGGGTCATCGTATTGAGATTTCCACCGAGGCTCATGCACGCAAAGGAAAGCGTCGAATTATAACAGCCGCCGGAGGATACGCTGGCCCGATCGGCATTTCTTCCCGATTTCCTGCCGTGCAGACGATGCGGGCTCCAGGCATTACGGGCCTGCCCTTCGTGAACTAAAATGGCGGCGATGGGAACGAGGCAGGACATTCCACTCCGTACGACGACGACTTCCGGCATCGAGCTTCCTGCGGCTTTCGGGCCGGAGGATCTCTCCACGAGGGAGTTCGACGCCGAGCGCGATCTGGGACGTCCCGGAGAACGCCCGTTCACCCGGGGCGTGCAGCCGACCATGTACAGGGGACGGCTCTGGACAATGCGCCAGTATGCCGGCTTTTCGACGGCGGCGGAGTCGAACCGCCGTTATCGCTATCTGCTCGATCGAGGAACGACCGGGCTCTCGGTCGCCTTCGATCTTCCCACCCAGATCGGCCTCGACTCGGACGACCGGCTGGCTGGAGGTGAAGTCGGCAAGGTGGGAGTCGCGATCGATTCCATCGAGGACATGGAGATCCTGTTCGACGCGATCCCGCTCGATTCGGTCTCGATCTCGATGACGATCAACGCTCCTGCGGCGATTCTTTTCTCGCTTCTGCTCGTCGTGGCCGAGCGTCGCGGAATCGCGTGGGACCGCCTGAGCGGAACGATCCAGAACGACATTCTCAAAGAGTACGCTGCTCGCGGGACCTACATTTTCCCGCCGAAGCCGTCTCTGCGAATCGTCACCGACATCTTCGAGTTCTGCGCGCGCGAGGTACCGAGGTGGAACACGATCTCGGTCTCCGGCTATCACATCCGCGAAGCAGGCTCGACCGCGGTGCAGGAGGTTGCCTTCACCCTGGCGAACGGGCTCGAATACGTCCGCAGCGCCGTCGAGCGCGGTCTCGACATCGACACCTTCGCTCCCCGCATTTCATTTTTCTTCAACGCTCACAATGATTTCCTCGAAGAAATCGCCAAGTTCCGAGCCGCCCGGAAGCTGTGGGCCTCCCTGGTGAGCGAACGGTTCCAGCCGCGCGATCCTCGAGCCCTCGCACTCCGTTTTCACGCGCAAACCGCAGGATCGACCCTCACCGCACAGCAGCCCGAGAACAATGTCGTTCGCGTCGCTTACCAGGCGATGGCTGCCGTGCTCGGCGGCTGCCAGTCACTTCACACGAACTCGCGCGACGAGGCGCTTGCTCTTCCGACCGAGGAGTCGGCGAGCATCGCGTTGCGAACACAACAGATTCTGGCTGCCGAAACGGGGATCGCCGCGACGGCCGATCCACTCGCCGGGTCGTGGGCGATCGAGGTGCTGACCCTGGAGATCGAGCAGCGAGCGCGGGAGTTGATCGAGCAGATCGACCGGCGGGGAGGGGCCCTGGCGGCGATTGAATCGGGATTCATGCAGAACCAGATCGCCGAAGCTGCGTATCAGGCTCAGAAGCGTATCGAAGAAGGGGCGGAAGTAATCGTCGGTGTCAACGCGTTTCGTGAGCAAGAGCGGACTCTGCTGCCGATCCTAACCGTCGACGAATCGATCGAGCGGGACCAGATCGAGAGGCTGCGCGCGTTCCGGCAGAGGCGTGAGGAAGATCCGGTCCTGAAGAGGCAGTCCTCGGAAGCACTCGCGGCGCTCGACGCGGCCGCAAAGTCGGACCGTAACTTGCTACCATTCATCATCGAGGCGGTGCGAACTAATGCAACCGTGGGAGAGATCGTGACGACATTGAAAAAGACGTTCGGCGAGCACCGGGATCAGGGGTTCCAATGACCATCATCGCCCGGATGCTTCTCGGCGTGGTTTTTTTCTTCGTCGGACTGGCGGGGCTGGTGCTCCCCATTTTGCCCGGCTGGCTCTTCCTGCTGCTGGCCGCCGTGATGTTTTTTCCGAACCACAGGGCCGCCGAGTGGGTTCTCAGGAAAAGCGAGCGAGCGGTTCCCCGCTCCGTCGCCCTGCTTCGACGAATCGGCGTCGGCGACGCTCCGCAGCCTGCAGAGCCGCGAGGGGCCGAGACATCCGAAGATCCGCTCGATCTGCGACCCCGCGCGAGGCTAGATGTGGCCGAACCTGGTCGCGGATGAGAAACCAGAAACCAGAAACTAGAAACTACCCAAAAATGTTTGAAATTTGAGAGTCAAAGGCCGGGCGCGGGCTCGGGTCCGGGCTCGGGCTCGGGAAAGGCGCCGGTTGCCTGCTTCGGGACTGAACCTGGTCGGAGTTGAGTATCTCGGTTCAGGTCCTTCTCGACCGCATCGCACAGATACTGACCAAATTGATCAAAATCCCGGCGTCCAACCGAGTGAGCCACCCGAGCCCGCGCCCGGCTTCTAGTTTCTAGTTTCTAGTTTCCGGTTTCCGGTTTCCGGCCGCGCCGTACGACTCGCTTATAATGCCCTCGATGCTCCCTGCCCGGCTCATCCTCGAAGACGGAGTTCTGTTCGAAGGACATTCGTTCGGGGCGTCCGACGACGCCATCGGCGAGGTGGTCTTCAACACATCGCTCACCGGCTATCAGGAGATTGCAACCGATCCGTCGTATCGCTTCCAGATCGTCACCATGACGTATCCGCACATCGGCAACTACGGCATCGACCGGCGAGTCGACCAGAGTGACGCCCCTCAGGTCGCAGGGCTGGTCGTTCGCGAGCTTTTCGAACATCCGACGCACGCGAGATCGCAGATGTCGCTCTCCGACTACTTCACCCTTCATGCGATTCCGGGAATCACGGGAGTCGACACGCGAGCCCTCACGCGCAAGATCCGCTCCGAAGGGGCGATGAGAGGAATGTTGACGACGAGCGGCATTGCCACCGGCGATGCGGTCGCGACGATTCGGGAAGCACCGTCGATGACCGGGCTCGATCTCGTGCAGAAGGTGACGGCGCTTCGTCCCCACCTGCTCCATGCCGAGGGAGAAGCACACGTGCGCATCGCGGTGTACGACTTCGGTGTCAAGCGAGACATCCTCCGGCACCTGACCGGGCGGGGATGCGAAGTCGTCGTCTATCCGGCGACGACGCACCCGAACGACATTCTCGAGGGGGGATTCGACGCGGTGGTTCTCTCCAACGGACCCGGTGATCCGGAGCCCGTCGTCTATGCCCAGGCGAGCATCCGAAAACTGATCGGCAGGCTTCCGATCTTCGGGATCTGTCTCGGACATCAGCTTCTGGGCCTCGCACTCGGAGGACGGACCTACAAGCTCAAGTTCGGGCATCGCGGCGGGAACCATCCCGTCAAGGATCTTCAGAGCGGTCGCGTGGAGATCACGTCACAGAATCACGGCTTCTCGGTCGATCCCGACTCGCTGAACGAATCGGAAGTCGAGCTCACGCACATCAATCTGAACGACGGCACGCTCGAAGGATTTCGCCACCGGAATCATCCGATCCTCGCCGTGCAGTATCACCCCGAGGCGGCTCCCGGCCCGCATGACTCGTTCTATCTCTTCGACGAGTTTCTTGCGATGATCGACCAGTTCCGCGGACGATCGGTCTCTTGAGCCTCGCTCGCGACGTGGCATGGCGCTATCTCCGGCGCCCCGCCGATCGCCTGATCTCTGCGGTCGGCCTCGCGTCGATTCTCGGCCTGGTCATCGGCGTGATGGCGCTGGTCATTTCCATGGCGCTGATGACCGGATATCGCGAGGATCTTCAGCACAAACTGCTGGGAGGAAACGCCGAGCTCTTCATCTACGCCCCCGACCAGGGAATCGCCGACATCGAATCGGTGATCCGGGACCTTGAGGCGATGCCCGCCATTCAGGAGGCGTCGCCCGTCCTGTTTCAGCCCTCCCTCGTCGCTTCCGAAGCGCACACCACGGGCGAGCAGGTGATGCTCAAGGGAATCGATCCCTCCAGGGCGAAGACCTCTCCAATGCTGCGGAAGCTCGTCGGCCCGACCTCCGGGTTCAAAGCAGGCGACGGATCACCCGGCGTGGCGGTCGGAAAGTATCTCGCCAGCAGGATGGGTCTCGAGCGAGGTTCCCCGATCTCCGTGACCGTTCCGCGAATCGATGGAGAAAGTGCGCTTCCACAGAGTGGCAGCTTCGCGGTGACCAACGTGTATGACACCGGATTCTACGAGTTCGATGCGCGATGGATCTTCATGGACCTCCAGGACGTTCGCGAGCTCCTCGGTGCCGGCGAGCTGGCGAATCTCGTGGAAGTGAAGCTCGAGACGGGCGCCGATCTCGACCAGGCGGCGGCCGCGGTACGACGCGCGGTCGGTGACCGCTACGCCGTGACGGACTGGCGCCAGATGAACCGCCAGCTCTTTTCCCTCCTTCGAATCCAGCAGCTCGTTCTCTTCATCGTGATCGGTCTGATCGTTTTCGTATCGACCTTCAACATCGTGTCGACGCTGATCATGACCGTCCACGAGAAGCGCAGAGAGATCGGAATTCTGGTTGCGATGGGAGGCGAGAAACAGCTCATCCGCCGCATTTTTCTGTGGTACGGGACGATGGTCGGAATCGCCGGAACGGCGTCGGGTCTGCTTCTGGGAAGTCTGACCTCATGGATACTGACCCGCTTCGAACTGATCTCGTTCGGCCCCGAGATCGCGCAGGTCTATTTCATTTCGTCGATTCCCTTCGTGATCGATCCAGGAGACCTCGCGGTGATCGCCGGATTCTCGATCACCGTCTGCTTCCTCGCGACGGTCGTCCCATCGCTGCGCGCCGCACGCCTGCAGCCCGTCGATGCCCTGCGGCACGAGTGAGGTTCGGGCGCGCGGGACTCGGGGCTCGAGGCTCGGGGCTCGGGGCTCGGGGCTCGAGGCTTGTAGGGGCGAGGCATTTGCGCGCGAAATGCGCGAAAGGGCTTGTGCGAATGCCGGCAGCGCAATAGCTTCGCCCGCATTCTCGCGAGAACGTGACGACGGAAAGACCCGGCCCTCATTCTTCAAGGAGACGGCCCGTGATCCTGATGACAACGACTTCGCACTTCGGTGACATTGGACCTGCGGGGAGATCCCTCGCCTTCCCGCCCACCACCCGCTCGGGATGACAGCGAGAATGAGACGTCTCGTCTCTCGCCTCTCGTCTCTCGCCTCTCGTCTCTCGTCTCCAGCCTCCAGCCTCCAGCCTCTAGCCTCCAGCCTCCAGCCTCACCAGCTCCAGGTGATCGACCGGATTCTCGAGAAACGCGGAGGCGATGCTGTGAAACCGCTCGGCGGCATCAGTGACGAGAAACTCGCGGCGCGGCGCTCCCGCGCCGTCGCTCCGGAGACCCTTCGCGTCGAGCTCGAGGGCGACGCTTCTCGCCGTCGTCTCCGCCGAGTCGACGATGGTGATGCCCTGGCCGATCACCTTCTCGATGGTCGCGCGAAGAATCGGATAGTGGGTGCAGCCGAGCACCAGGGTGTCGATGCCGGCATCACGGAGCGGCGCGAGGTAGATCTCCGCCACTTCGAGAGCGACGTGGGTGTTCGCCCACCCTTCCTCCGCGAGAGGAACGAAGAGCGGACAGGCGCTCTCGATGACCTCGATGGTGGGATCGATTCTCCGGATCGCGCGTGTGTAGGCCTGCGACCGCACAGTTGCTTCCGTGGCGATCACTCCAACCCGTCCGGCAGTCGCCGCCACCGCCGCCTTCGCTCCCGGCTCGATGACTCCGATCACCGGAATGGAGAGACTCCTGGAGAGCTCGGGCACGGCCGCCGCCGTCGCCGTATTGCAGGCGACCACGAGCATCTTGACGCCCCGATGGAGAAGATGTGCTGCTGCCTCGGTCGCATAGCGGAGCACCGTCTCCGGCGACTTCGTCCCATAGGGAACGCGCGCCGAGTCGCCCAGATAGACGAGCGACTCGAAGGGCAGCGCGCGCGCAATCTCTCGAAAGACCGTCAACCCTCCCACGCCGCTGTCGAAGACTCCGATCGCCGCTCGCTCATGGGTCACCCCGCGCTCCATCCTGCGTCACTCCTCCTCGCTGACCACGACGCCTCCGGACTCACGCTTGATGTTGTACTGCTCGATCTTCTTGTAGAGGTTCGAGCGGGGCGTGTCGATCGCTTCCGCCGTCTTCGAGACGTTCCATCCATGCTCCCGAAGTTTTCCGAGAATGAATGCCTTCTCCGCTTCGTCCTTGAACTCCTGGAGAGTCGAGAGCTTTCTCGCCGAACTGATGATCTCCTCCGGCACCCGGAAAAACTCCGGCGGCAGGTCGGTGACATCGATCGTATCGGAGGAGACCATGATCACCAGCCGCTCGATCATGTTCCGCAGCTCCCGCACATTGCCACGCCAGGCCGCTTCGCGAAGCACCTTTCTGGCGGACTCCGTGAACTGTTTCGGCCGGTAGTTGTGCTCCTCGGAAAAGAGTCGGGCGAAGTGGTCGGCCAGAAGCGGGATGTCGTCCTGCCGCTCTCGAAGCGGTGGCGTCCGGATCGGAATCACGTTCAAGCGGTAGTAGAGATCCTCTCGAAACCTGCCGCCGCGAATCTCGTCGGGCAGATCCTTGTTCGTCGCCGCGATGACCCGCACGTCAACGGTGACCACGGTCGCCGATCCCACGGGCTCGACTTCCCCTTCCTGGAGCACGCGAAGAACTTTGGCCTGGGTTCGCAGCGACATGTCGCCGATCTCGTCGAGGAAGATGGTTCCCCCATCCGCCGCGACGAACTTGCCGGTCTGCTTCCGGACGGCGCCGGTGAACGATCCCTTCTCATGGCCGAACAGCTCCGATTCGATCAGCTCCTCGGGGATCGCGGCACAGTTGACCTGAATGAAGGGCATCGAAGCGCGCGACGAGCGCCGGTGGATCTCCCTGGCAACCAGCTCCTTGCCGGTGCCCGACTCCCCCTGAATCAGAACCGTCGCCTTTGTCGGAGCCGCACGCTCGATCTGCGAGCGCAGATCGCTCGTGGCCGCCGATTCGCCGATGATCTGATACTGCCTGCCGACCCGCTCGCGATATTCGAGATTCTCTTCCTCCAGATGTCGCTGGCGCGTCGCGTTCCTCACCGCGAGCAGAAGCCGGTCGCGATTCAAAGGCTTCTCCAGAAAATCGAAGGCGCCCCTCTTGGTGCACTCCACCGCGGTCTGGACGTCTCCGTGGCCCGAGACCATGACCACCGGGCTCGATACCCGCTGTGATTTCAGGTTCTCCAGGACTTCGATGCCGTCGAGCACGGGCATCTTGATGTCGAGCAGAATGGCGTCGTAATCGTGGCGCATCGCCTTGTCGATGCCCTCCTGACCCGAGCGCGCTTCCTCCACCCGGTAGCCTTCGTACTCGAGGGTCATCCTGATGGCCTCGCGGATTGCGATCTCGTCGTCGATCACAAGGATTCTGTGTGCCATGCTTCAACGCCCCCGTGCACAAGATTGGCCAATATTCTACGCGTCTCCGCGAACCTCTCGATCTCTGGTTCTTCTCGGTCACGCATTCGGCGACTCGCGGCGAGCGTCGGGGGATGCGCCTCCGCGTCGTTGCAGCATCGTCTTGCAACCGGGCGGACGAAGGAACCTCAGGCCGCCCTCTCCGGATTTGCTACAATCTCGCCCCGGCAGCACCGCAGTTGGCCAGCAGATTGAAACTGCTGGCCTGCACTTCTCGGGCAATCTCCCCAAGCGAGCCTCGATGATGCTGATCGGCGAGGGGCCTGCCCGAGATCCCGTTCGATCAGGAGGGTTTCTTTTGGACGTTCAGATACAGCCGGACCCGAAGTTCGCAAGAATCGACACGCTGTTCATCCTTCTCGCAGAGAAAGATCGTCCCCTCGATCGCATTCCTCTCCCCGATGATCTGCGAGGGGAGATTCGCGGGGCCATCGAACGATCGGGATTCGAAGGGCGCATGGACGAGGGAATCACGATCCTCGCCACACGAGGTCCGAAGAAGATTGCGCTCATCGGTCTCGGCAAGGAGAGCCAGCTCACCGTGCGCGTGGCGAAGGCGGCTGCTCACGGAATTGGAAAGATCTCGAGGCGAAACCGCAGCACCTCGATCGCCGTCGCCTTCCCCTATACGCTGCCGGACAACGATCCTCTCACGACGACGCGACTCTTCACCGACTTCCTCATCCACGCCGATTACCGCTACGAGGCTCATCTGACCGTTCGTGACCTCGAGCCGGCTCTCGACATCAAGTGCGTCTACATCCCCCCTTCATCGGTCTCCTCGAAAGACGCGAAGCGCATTGCAACCGAAGCGACTGCCATCGCTGAGGGGGTCAGAACGGTACGCGACCTCGGAAATGGTCCGGGCAATGAAGTCACTCCCACAAGACTGGCGGAACGCGCCGTCGAGGTGGCTCGGCAGACGGGGCTCACCTGCAAGGTTTTCGACAAGAAACAGATCGAGAAGATGAAGATGGGGGGGCTGCTCGCCGTGAATCGAGGCTCGGCGCAGGAGCCCCGGTTCGTCATCCTCGAGCACGCACCGCGCAAGGCGAAGCGGACCGTTTGCATCGTCGGCAAGGGAATCACCTTCGACTCCGGAGGAATCTCGATCAAGCCGTCGGAGCGGATGGAGGAGATGAAGTTCGACATGTGCGGCGCCGCCGCCGTGATCGGAACGATGCAGACCGTGGGGCGACTTGAACTGCCGGTGCACGTCATCGGGATCTTCGCGGCGACGGAGAACCTGCCGAGCGGTACGGCCTACAAGCCCGGAGACATCGTCAAGACCATGTCGGGAAAGACGGTGGAGATCGTCAACACCGATGCCGAAGGGAGAATGATTCTCTCCGACGCTCTTCATTACGCATCGACGTTGCGACCCGACCACATCATCGACTTCGCTACCCTGACGGGCGCCTGCGTCGTCGCCCTCGGCAACGAAGCATCGGGCCTCTTTTCGAACGATTCGGATCTGGCTCGGAAGTTGATTGAGTCGGGAGAGAAGGTCGGAGAACGCCTTTGGAGAATGCCCGAATGGGAAGAGTACAAGGAGCAGATCCGCAGCGAGTGGGCGGACGTGAAGAATTCCGGCGGGCGCTGGGCGGGAGCGGTCACCGCCGCAGTCTTCCTCGGGGAGTTCGTCGATTGCCCCTCATGGGCGCACATCGACATCGCCGGAACGGCGTGGACGGAGAGCGAGACAGCGCGCGAACGGAGAGGTGCGACCGGCATCGGCGTCCGTCTGATGGTCCGGTTTCTCGAATCGCTGGCGTGAGGCGGCTGAGAGCCTTCGCCGGCCTGATTCTGCTCGTCGCGACGCTGCTGAACGGCTGCAATCGAATGCAGCCCCGCCCCCCTGCCTCCGATCGAAACGAGGAGCCCGCGGTCAGCGTCACGGCGATCGACTCACCGAGCATGCAGTTTCTCCCCCGCCTGGGGCAGGCTCCAGGCTGGCGCCTGGAAAACGACCCCCTCGTCTATCCGGCCGAGCATCTCCGCAGCTACCTCGATGCCGAGGCACGCTATTTTCTTCTCTATGAGGTGATCGACGTGACGGTCGGTCATTATGCACGCGCCGGCGCCGAGGGATTCGCAACCGTCCAAATCTTCCGGTTTCCCGATTTCGTCAAGGCGTTCGGCGCGTATTCGAGCCGCAGAAAAGCCGTGGTGGAGATTCTCGACATTTCCAACGAAGCCTTCCTCGGTCCACGTTCGATTCATATCTGGCGCGGACCCTTCTATGTGCGCATCATCGGGGGAGGCTCGGAGGGAACCATCGACGCGATGAAGGCTCTCGCAGGATCGGTGGTCACCCAGATGCCGGCGGCTCCTTCCAGGCCGGCGGTGTTCAGCTTCCTTCCCGACGAATGGAGAGTGCCCCACAGCGAGCGCTTCGAAGCAGAGGCGGGTCTCGGCCATCCGGTGCTCAAAGGCGCATTCGCCGCCGAGTTCGACCTCGGAGGGCAACGCATCGACGGAATCGTCATCCCTGCACCGAACAAAGCGACGGCGACCAGGATCCTCGACGAGCTCCGCTCCTTCTTCGTGACCAACGGTCGTCTGCTCGATCAGGTGACCAATCTCGGAGAGGACAATTTCACCGCGGAAGACAGAACCTTCGGCCGTACCGCCGCCTTTCGCATCGATCGATTCGTCGTCGCCTTTCGCGGATACGGCGATCGCCAGCAGCTCATCGACCTCGCCATCGGGACGGAGCAGCGGATCCTCGGATCCATCCGCCGCCAGTTGCAGAGCGCCGACAAGGTGAGGGCGGCGGCGGCACGGCAGTGAATGACTTCTCCCAGGGTCAGCAACCCATCAGTACCCCTCGTCGGCATCCTCGTCCGACACGAGGGGGGCGGCGAGCAGTTCGGCCCACGCTTCGACGGCATGCACGGACCCACCGAAACGTCGGATGGTGTCCGTCACGCCCGCCTCGGAGGAGCGAATCTCGGGATGGGAGAGGAGCAGACGGCGCAGGTCCGCGAGATCGGTGGCGCCCTTTGGAGCGCTTCCTCGCGCTGAAAGTGCGAGCACTTTCATGGCAACGAGGTCGACCAGGGAAACATAGCGAATGCCGTCTCGCACCGTGGTCTCGCCGAGCGGCATCCGGAGCCGGACATCGGCGAGATGTCGATCCCCTTCCTTGCGAACCTGGAAGACACGATAGGCGACGCCGGCGCGAATCTCCCGAACTCGTGTCGCGACGTGGAGCTCCTCACCAAGCCTGCCGGCAAGCGCCTCGGCCGCAGCCGCAGGGTCGCTTGCGAGGAGATCGACATCCTCGCTCATGCGCGGCACTCGGGTGTAGAGGTTGACCGCCTGCGCCCCGAAGACCGTAACGTCGGGGCGATCCGCACAAAAGGAGAATATGACCTCCTGCACGCGATGTAGGGGGATCGTTTCGCCCATGTGAAGTTCGGCTGCCGTGAACACCAGCTCGAAGTATAGCGCGTGACGGTACGAGCTCAGAAGCTATCCTGAAGGCGGCCGCCACGCACTGCCAACGCCCGTCTCCATCGGGCTGCGTCGACTCATCGCCGCACTCGACGCACCACAATGCGAGTCGCGACAGCGAAGATGGCGACGAGACCGCCGGCGACGAGGATCCGCCCGAATGCATGCTCGACGCTGATGATGCCTGCCGCAATCGCGTCGACGAAATAGGTGAAGACGAAGATCGATGGGATCATACCCAGCACCGTCGCCGGCAGATAGTGGCGCGGCCGGATCGACGCAATCCCAGCAGCGTAGTTGAGAATCACGTAGGGAACCACGGGAACGAGGCGAAGAAGCAGCAATGCCATGAACCCTTCTTCACGCAGCTTCGCTCCGATCGCCGGCGACCGCCGCTCGATCAGCCCGGCCAACCACGATCCGGCCGAGAGGCGGGCGATCGCATAGGGCGCCACCGAGCCGACCGTCGCGGCGAGGAGCTCCATCAATCCGCCGCCGACCCATCCCCAGATCAGCGCGCCGGCAATGGAGAGGAGAATCGGAGGGAGAAGCAGCAGCGAGAAGAGCGCGTAGAGTGCGAGGTACGCAACCGGCGCCCACCAGTGTCCCTGCAGCGACCGAGCAGCCTCGATCCCCCTGGACAGATCGGTCCATCGCTCCGGCTGAGCGAAGAAGAGGACCGATGCGCACGCCAGGGCGATTCCAAGGAGGAGCAGGCGGATCACCGGAGGAGGGGTCCGGGCGGGGTCGCTGGAGCGTGGGGTCGTCATCTTCGGCAAGCATACCGGTGGATCGCTCTGCACAACACTGGCTACCCGACAGCCGGCGCTGATATCATCACCGCGAAAGTGACCGGCCTGCCATTCTTCAGGCCGCTTCAGAAGGAGCAGCACGTGGCCAACTTCCCCGGCGTCGACTACATGGAAATCGATTCGCTCTTCTCTGAAGACGAGCTGATGGTGCGGCAGACCGTTCGCGACTTCGTCGATGAAGAGATTCTTCCGATCATCGAGGACGCCAACCGGCACGAGAAGTTTCCCGCTCATCTCGTTCCGAAGATGGCGGAAATGGGCCTGTTCGGCTCGACTATCGACGAGTACGGACTTCCCGGTCTCAACAACGTCGCCTACGGGCTGATCATGCAGGAGCTCGAGCGGGGCGATTCCGGCCTCCGCTCCTTCGTCTCCGTGCAATCGAGCCTGGTGATGTTCCCGATCTATGCCTACGGTTCGCAGGAGCAGAAGGACTATTGGATCCCGCGTCTGGCGAGGGGAGAGGCCATCGGAGCGTTCGGTCTCACCGAGCCCGACTTCGGATCCAATCCCGGCGCCATGCGAACGAACGCCCGGAAAGACGGGAGCTCGTGGGTTCTCAACGGTGCAAAATCGTGGATCACCAACGGCTCGATCGCCGACGTCTCCGTCGTCTGGGCGCGCACCGGCGATCAGATTCGCGGCTTTCTCGTCGATAAGGGGACGCCGGGCTACACCACGGCGTATCACATGGGCAAATTCTCCCTTCGCGCCTCGGTCACCTCGCAGCTCTTCTTCGAAGACTGCAGGATTCCGGAAGAGAACGTCCTTCCCGACACCAGCTCGCTCAAACATCCGCTGAGCTGCCTCTCCCAGGCGCGCTACGGCATCGCCTGGGGCGCTCTCGGAGCGGCGATGGCCGTCTACAACACGGCGCTCGGCTATACGAAACAGCGGATCCAGTTCGGCGGGCAGCCGATCGCCTCGCACCAGCTCGTGCAGAACAAGCTCGCCTGGATGATCACCGAGATCACCAAGGGCCAGCTTCTCGCGCTCCAGATGGGTCGGCTGAAGGATCAGGGGCGGATCCAGCCCAAGCACATCTCCATGGGAAAGATGAACAACGTCAACATCGCCCTCGAATGTGCCCGCACCGCCCGCGACATGCTCGGTGCCAACGGCGTCTCGGATGAATATCCGGTGATCCGTCACATGATGAACCTCGAGTCGGTGAAGACCTACGAGGGAACCCACGACATCCACAACCTGATCATCGGCGAAGCGGTCACTGGAATCGCCTCGTACAACCCGCCGATGTCGGCGGAGACCGAGAAGCAGTTGCGTGTGAAGGCGGAACAGGAGGCGGCGCGGCGTTAGCCGGTCGAACGAAGACGATGGAATCAAGCCTCGAGATCGGATTTCTTCGCGTAACCGAGAAAGCGGCAATCGCCGCGGCCCGGACCATGGGCTATGGCAAGCGCAAATATTCGGACCAGGTCGCCGTCGAATCCATGCGCGAAGAGCTCGGCAGACTCCGAATGCGCGGCACGATCGTCATCGGCGAGGGGGAGCGCGACAAGGCGCCGATGCTCTTCGTCGGCGAGCAGTTGGGCCGTCAGCAGAACAGTGACCCGGAAGTCGACATCGCGGTCGATCCGCTCGAAGGAACGAACCTCTGCGCCGTCGGTGCGCCGAACGCCATTGCCGTGCTCGCTGCATCGGAAAAGGGCGGCCTGCTCAATGCTCCCGACATCTACATGGAAAAGCTGGTCGTCGGTCCGTCGGCCGGCGAGTTCGTGAGTCTCGAGAGCTCGGTCGAAGAAAATCTCAAACAGATGGCCGAGGCTTTCGGACGGAGCGTCGACGAGCTGACGATCATCGTCCTCGATCGCGAGCGCCATCACGATCTGATCTCGCAGATCCGCGAGGCGGGCGCGCGCATCAAGCTGATCAGCGATGGCGATCTCTCGGGCGGAATCGCCGCAGCAGTCCGTGGCACGGGAGTCCATGGAGCGATGGGAATCGGGGGCGCGCCGGAGGGTGTCCTGACCGCGGCGGCCATGCGCTGTATGAACGGCAGAATTCAGGGAAGGCTTCGGCCGCTCGAGAAGTGGCAGGAAGAACGGCTGCGACAGATGGGCTTCGAGGACTCCGAGAAGCTCTACGACACGGCGGAGCTGGCGTCAGGCAACGACATCATTTTCGTTGCCACCGGCGTGACCGACGGCGACCTTCTGCGCGGTGTCCGCTTCTTCGGCGGCGGCATCCGCACCTCGTCGATCTTCATGTCGCTCAAGACGAACACCATCCGCTTCGTCGACACGATCTACAAGGAAGAGGGAACGAAGCTGGCCGTCGTCTTCTAGGCGACTCGAGCGCGTCAGTCCAGGTCGAACGGATTCACCGGCGGCTTGTCCGATTTGTCGACCCGTGCCATCGCTTCCTTGAATTTTTCGTCGAGCAGCCTGGCACGATCCTTCTGGCTCTCCAGTTCCCGTTCGAAGCGTTTCGCAGCCTCCGTCCTCTTCGTCTCCAGCTGGGAGACCATCGCCTCGAGATCGTTCCCCGCGCCCGTGGTCACCCGCGGGCGGTGAAGCAAAACATCGCCGCTGATCCGATCGACGACGATCGTCGCCTCGCAGCAGGGGCAGGTGATCTCGAAATTCTTCGCCATGGTGGCCTCCGGTGGATCCACTACGATTGTAGTGCGCGCGCGCCAAAGCGCAAATGCACCAATCGATGGTGCAGGCGGGCCTGGGTCAGATCTGACCCGACCCCCAAAAGGCCCTACCCCCGAGAGCGCCCTCTCACATGTAATGATCGGCCACCGACTTGATCCCGATTGCGATCAGAACCAACCCTCCGGCGATCTCGAGGCGCGGTCCGAACCGCCGGCCCATCTGCAGCGCGAAGTGCGCGCCGGCCAACGAGAACAGGAACGTCGTCGCTCCGATCACCAGCGCCGAAAGGAGAATGGGGAGGTCGAGTGTTGGGAGTGTAACCCCGACCGCCAGAGAATCGATCGACGTGGCGACCCCGAGAAGCAGGACCGTCATCAGCGACAGATCGGGAGGCTGCTCGTCATGATCATCCTCGAGCGCCTCATGGATCATTCTTCCGCCGACGAACCCGAGGAGGAGGAAGGCGACCCAGTGATCCCAGGCTCCGATGTAACGGGTGAGCCCGACTCCTCCGTAACCTCCGGCAGCCGCCATGACGAGCTGGAATGCCCCGAAGACCAGAGCGAGCTTCGCCAGCACGGCTGGGCGAATTCCGCGCAGCGCCATCCCAGCGCAGACCGCGGTGGCATCCATGGCAACAGCGAGCGAAATGAGGGCGAGCGTCAAGCCGAGCGTCACGATAGCAGAATGGCGACCATCGTCGCGCACCCACCGTCATCCTGGCGAGAGCATTGTTCGGATCACACCGTGACCGGGACGAGCTCGCGATCCTCGATCGGAATCCAGGCTCGCTTCGGCGCGCCGGTATAGACCTGGCGCGGTCGGGCGATCCGGGTCGTCGAATCCTCCGTCATTTCCTTCCACTGAGCAATCCAGCCCGGGAGCCGTCCCAGAGCGAACATCACCGTGAACATCTCCGTCGGGATCCCCATCGCGCGGTAGAGGATGCCGCTGTAGAAGTCGACGTTGGGATAGAGCTTCCGTTCGATGAAGTAGGAATCCCGAAGGGCGATCTCTTCGAGGCTCCTGGCGATGTCGAGCAGAGGATCGCTGACGCCGAGCTCATGGAGCACTTCGTCGGCGGCCGCCTTGAGGATTCGCGCGCGCGGATCGAAGTTCTTGTAGACACGATGCCCGAAGCCCATCAGCTTGAATCCCGACTTCGCGTCCTTGGCCATGTCGACGAACTTCCGGTAGTTGCCGCCTTCGGAGCGGATCCTCTGCAGCATCTCGATGACCTCCTGGTTGGCGCCGCCGTGAAGAGGTCCCCAGAGCGCGCAGATTCCGGAGGAGATGGTGGCGAATAGGTTCGCCTGGCTGCTGCCGACCATCCGAACGGTCGAAGTGCTGCAGTTCTGCTCGTGGTCGGCGTGGAGAATCAGCAGCAGGTTGAGCGCTCTGTCGAGCACCGGGAGCATCACGTAGGGCTCGGCCGGCACCGCGAACATCATCTGGAGGAAGTTCTCGGTGTAGCTGAAGTCGTTCCGCGGATAAATGAAAGGCTGGCCGATCGATTTCTTGTAGGAGAACGCGGCGATGGTCTTCGCCTTCGACAGCAGGCGGACGATGTTGAGGTCGCGGTCATCGAGGCTGGTCTCCGGATAATAGGCCGCCAGCGAAGCGATCATCGCCGAGAGAATCGCCATCGGATGTGCCGCCTTGGGGAACCCTTCGAAGAACTTCTTCATGTCTTCGTGGATCAGGCTGTGACGGGTGAGGTCCCCTTCGAACAGGTCCAGATCGGCTCGCGCCGGCAGGCTCCCGTAGATAAGCAGGTAACAGACCTCGACGAACGAGGCATGCGCCGCGAGCTCCTCGATGGGGTAGCCTCGATAGCGGAGTATTCCCTTCTCGCCGTCGATGAACGTGATCGCGCTGGCGCAGGATCCTGTGTTTCCGTAGCCGCTGTCGAACGTGATCGCTCCCGTCTCCGCCCGCAGTTTCGTGATGTCGATCGCTGTCTCGTTCTCCGTGCCGGTGACGACCGGCAGTTCATATTCCTTCCCCTCGAGAAGTAGAGTCGCTCTTTTCAAGATGGCCTCCTGATGTTTTGACGGCACGCGAGTACCCTGACGACGATTCTGGACTCTTCCGGAAGGCCGCGTATGTCGCGACGATCACCTCCGGCATGTGACGGGTGAACGTGTCTGGCTGGGCATTCCGGAATCCAGGCCCGGACGCCCGCGCTGAGTGCCACCGTCAGCCACGGCAGCCGGCCACAAACCGGGCCTAAGATCGGAATCCTCGGCCACATGGACATTCCGATCTGCACGCCCATCGCTCCGAAATCGATTACCATGAATCGGCATGCGAATCGACTACGAGGCGAAGCGGCTGGCCTGCTCCGTCAACGACCTGATCTACGAATCGGGCTACCGCAGGATCGGAGTCGAGCGGGGCGACGGCTTCCGCCGCATGTGGATCGGACAGGACATCCACACCAGGCGGGCCGACGAGCGGGCGGGGGAAGATCGCAACTACCGCTCGGAGGCGTGGGTGACCCACACCGCTTCGATCGCCGGATGGGAGGCCACCGTCTCCGGCCGCATCGACGGCCTCTCGGTCGACAAAGAGGCGAAGACGATCGTGATCGAAGAGGTCAAGTCCCTCCACTTCGACCTCGAGCTCTCCGCCCTGATGAGATCGGACAAGCTTCAGCGGCATCTCTACCAACTGATGCTCTACAGCTGGTTCCTTTCGAATCGCCCCGAGTACGACGGCTTCGAGCTCAGGCCGCAGCTCGTCCTGATCGACATCATCACCGGCGACACACGCCTTCTCGAAGCTCCCCTCGAGCTCGGCGACGTCCGTTCCGCCTTCAAAGCCTCGGTCGCCGGGCTCATCGAAGGAATCGAGAGCAGGGCCGCACTGCAGGCGGCCAAGCGCGCGTTCGCCGATGGGCTGCCCTTCCCCTACTCCGAAATGCGGCCGTACCAGAACGACATGATGGAAGCGGTCGCTCGCGCCGTCCGCCAGAACGAAACGCTGCTGGTCTCCGCTCCCACGGGCGTCGGCAAGACGATCGCCGCCATCTATCCCGCGCTGCGCGAATCGCTCCGGCTCGGAAAGAAGCTCTTCTATCTCACCTCGAAGACGCTGCAGCAGGAGAATGCGGTCACGGCGCTCCGGATGATGAACGACGGATCGTTCCGCGTTCTGCGCGTGCGGGCGAAGCAGAAGATGTGTGCCCACACCGAGATGATCTGCCACGAGAACTTCTGTCCCTACGCAGCGAATTACGGGGAGAAGATGGACCGCACCGGCCTTGTCTCGCGCATCGTAACCGATCACAGCTACTTCGATCCCGACGTCACCTTCGAGATGGCGAAGTCGGAAGAAGTGTGTCCCTTCGAAGTCTCCCTCGAGCTGATCGATCAGGCCGACGTCATCATCTGCGACTACAACTACGTCTTCGATCCGTATGTCGGCCTCAAGGCTTTCCAGCAGGAGAGCGACTACAGCGACTGCGTCCTGATCATCGACGAGGCACACAACCTGCTCGACCGCGGCCGGGGCTATTACTCGCCGGAGATCGACGAAGCGATGCTCGAGAACGTCAGGCTCCATCTCCTCTCGCGCTCCTGCGATCTCGATGGATGGGACGAGCAGCTCGAAGAGCTGAGGAATCACATCCGCGGGATCGCCGAGGTTCTCTCGAGCGAAGAAGAATACGTCGCCGGCGAGATGCAGATCGGCGACGCAATCTGGCCGCCGGCATGGGGAGCGCAGGCCACTCTCTCGTTGACCGGCACTGCACGGCCGCAGGTGCGAAAGCAGGCGCTGTGCGATCTCAACGGCCGCTTTTTTCTCAGGCAGCGCGCCGAATGGGAACGGATCATCCTCCGCTACATCACCTGGAAGATCGAGCAGCGGATCGCCGACGAGAAGGACCCGGTCATCGACTTCTACTTCAAGCTGGTGAAGTTCACGAACCTCGTCGCCGACGGCGGTGAGGAGCTGGCGCCGATCATCGAATCGGGCGAGCGCGGTCTGAAGCTGAAGATCTTCTGCAAAGACCCGTCGCGCTTTCTCGGAGAGATCATCGATTCGACCCACGCCACGATCGCCATCTCCGCGACGCTCGAGCCGTTCGAGTTCTATCGTACGACGCTCGGCTTTCCTCGCGACCGCGTCGCAGAGCTCTCACTCCCCTCCCCTTTTCCCCGGGAGAACCGCCGCGTCGCGGTGATCGCCGACGTCGACACGACCTACAAAGCGCGCGGCGCACACTACGGGCGGATCGCCGAGAGGATCGCCGAGCTCGCATCGTCGACCGCAGGGAACTTCCTCGCGCTCTTCCCCAGCTACGCATTCCTCGGGGAAGTCGTCGCGCTCATGCCGCCGACCGGCTGCAATGTTCTGGTGCAGCGGAGCGACATGACCGATTACGAGCGGCAGAGCATCCTCGAGCGGCTGCGGGCGGGCGGACGCGGAAACCTCGTGCTCGCCGTCTCGGGAGGAATGTACGCCGAGGGGATCGACTACCAGGGGGAGATGCTGTCGGGAGTCTTCGTTGTCGGGCCTGCGCTCCCGATGGTCACCTTCGAGCAGGAGCTGCTCAAGCAGTACTACGAGGAGCACTATGGAGCGGGGTTCGAGTATGCCTATCTGATTCCCGGCATGACGCGCGTCGTGCAGTCGGCGGGGCGCGTGATTCGCAGCGAAACGGACATCGGCGTGATCGTTCTTCTCTGCAAGCGATTCACGCAGCCGCGCTACACCCGCTACTTCCCGGCCGACTGGTACGTGGAGTCGCCGCGCGAGCTCGTCGCCAAACGCGCCGCGGACGACATGCGCGACTTTTTCGAGACCAAGCGCCGCGGACAGCTGAGTATGTTCCAGTGAGGAAGGGCAGAAGGCAGAAGGCAGAAGGCAGAGGACGGAAAACCTGAAACCTGAAACCTGAAAGGAGTAAAGAGGAACCAGAAACAAAAGGCAAGAGCCTGAGCTTGTCGAATCCCGGGCTCCCATCACCGCCAATCGAGTATTCAGGTTTCAGGTTTCAGGTTTCAGGTTTGCCTTTTGCCCTCTGCCTTTTGCCCTCGGCCCTCTGCCCTCGGCCCTCTGCCTCTCTGCCCTCTGCCCTCTGCCCTCTGCCTTATCCCTCCCAGTGGCTGTCGAACTCCTCCGCGCTCACCTCTTCGAGAAGCTCCGGCCGAAAGAGACGCTTCATCGGCGGGCTCGGCATCCGCTCGATCTCTCCGCTTCCGGGAATGACCGTCATGAAGCGGACGACGGCGCCCTCGTCGCTCGTTTCGTAATACATCGAAGCATTGCCCTTCATCGGAATGAACTGAATGCCCTTGTAGTACTTCATCAGACCTCCCGGGTGGTACATGTCACTGATCTCGACACCCCGTCATCAGGATGCCGCGCGGATACCTTGTTTTAGACGGAGGGCGGAGCAACCTCAAACCTGAAACCTGAAACCTGAAACCTGAAACCTGAAACCTGAAACCTGAAACCTGAAACCTGAAACCTGAAACCTGAAAGGAGTAAAGAGAAACCAGAAACAAAAGGCAAGAGCCTGAGTTTCCCCGGGTTCCCCCATCACGGCCAATCCAGGTTTCAGGT
>DATKDP010000103.1:0-6660 GCA_035546335.1 Thermoanaerobaculia bacterium
CGCTGCAGAATGGTCGCATCGTCGGGTGTCTCCCTTCCTGTTTTGTGTCGCACACATACAGTTTACGGGAGCCCCGGCGACTTTCTTCGTGACCCTAATTTGGACAGGCCTGATAGCAGATAGCAGATGGCAGATGGCAGAAGGCAGAAGGCAGAAGGCAGAAGGGCAGAGGTAGGGCACTCTGTCCGCCCTCTGCGATCTTCCCCCTTTCATCTTCCCTCTTCCATCTTCCCTCTGCCATCTGCTATCTGCTATCTGATCTTCTCTCCGCCCTCTGCCACCTCGCGAATATAATCGCTCCCGGTGGCCAACCCCCCGCTGTTTCACGGTTCCTACGCGGCGATCAGCGACGCGCTCGGGCGGCGCCTCGCCGCGCAGCTCGCGGCGGGCGATCTCGAAACATGGCTGCGCTCACCGGTCGAGGTTCTTCTCCCCTCCCGTGGAGCGGCTTCCGCTCTCTCCCGTGCGATCCTGACCCATCGCCAGGGTGGCTTCAGCGGAATCATTCTGCAGACCCCCGAGACGCTGGCTCGCCGCCTTCTGAACGCCGCCGGGCACCATCCCCGGGTGGCAGGCGATGCGGAGAGACATGTCGCGATGAGCCTCGCGGTCGCTCCGTCGCTCGCAGGCGTCTTCGGCATCGCCTCGATGCTCGAGCGCTCCTGGCGCGACGTTCGCGACAGCGGGCTGATCGTGAGCGACATCGCCTCGAAGCTCGATCGTCTTCGCGATCGCCGGCGGGGCGAGGCGATGATCGATTCGTGGCGACGCTGCGAAGAGATCCTGCGGTCGATGGGGTCGATCGACCCGGCCGACCTTCTGGAGAAGGCCGTCCTGCGAATCGGCGAAGGGTGCGCCGTGGCTCGGCAGATCGTCTTCGGTTTCTATGACACGACGGGAATGCAGCAGCGCTTTCTCGAGGTGCTCGGATCTCGCAACCTCGTCGAGGAGATTCACTTTCCGATCCCCCTCGAATCGGATCGCCCTGCAGAGGGTTGGGAGTTCGCTGCGCCGTTCGCCGCCTGGGCGCGATCGATCGCAGGCGAGGTCGCATCAGTTGCAGTCCCTCGCGACGAGCGGTTCTCGACTTCGATCCGTTCGTGGTCCGGGGTCGAAGAAGAGATTCGCGAAATCTTCCGCTCCATCCGCAGCCTGCTCGACCGCGGTGTTCTTCCCGGAGAGATCGGCATCGTGCCGCGGACGATCGATCCCGCAGAGTCTCTCCTCGTGCGGCGGTTTGCCCGAGAGTATGCAGTTCCCCTCGATGCGCCGGCGGACACGCCGCTCGCCGGCCATCGGTTCGGGCGCGCGCTTCTCACGCTCTTCACGATCGATGAGTCGGGGTATCCGCGCAGCAGGATCATCGCTCTGCTCCGCGATGGGTTTCGCGGAGCTGCGCGCAACCGGCGCGAGATCGATCATTTCGACTACGCGACGCGCCGTTGCTCGATCGCCGGAGGCGACTCTGCAACGCTTCGGAAGGCCCTCCCGGGCGTCGCGGTCCGGGAGCCGAATCTCGTCGACACCATCGAGCGCTACCTCATCGCCGTCGAGTCGATCGAGCCGATCGGGCTGGAACTGGGAGGGCGGCGCAACGGTGACGAATGGGCGGCGATCCTCGAGCGGATCCTCGAGGAGTCGTTCGGCATCGAGACCGAAGACGATCTGCGCGCGGCGGCGCGCATCGACGAGATCGCCGGACTGCTGCGTCGGAGCGGCAGGAGCCGCCGGAAGGTTTCCTCGTCGCTCGTGGCCGATCTGATTCGGTCTGCCGAGCCGCTGCGCATCGCGAGCTCCGAGCCGGGCGTCTGGCTCGGCGACGTGATGAGCTTGCGGGGCAGGAGCTTCGCTCATCTCTTCGCCATGGGCATGCAGCACGACCGCTTTCCGCAGAGGCGGAACGAAGATCCGCTGCTCTCGGATGGCGAGCGGCGAGCGGTCGGACTTCCGCCGATCGGCGACGGCCGGGACGAGGAGCGTCTTCTCTTCTCCATCGTTCGCGACGCGGCGCGAGAGCGGGTGAGCTTCTCCTTCGCGTCGCGCGATGGGTCGGGGCGCACCGTGAGACCCTCGCATCTTCTACAGGATCTGATGTGGCGAGGCGAGAGCGATCCAGAGCGTCGCAGTCTGATCTACCGTGATTTTTCGCTCTGGCTTGGACCGCCGGCGCGCGCCGATTCGGTGAGCGCACAGGAGGCGCGTCGCGTCCGTCTTCGATTGAAGCCGGAGAGAGAGGACATCTCGCCGTCGCTGCTGCGCTCGATTCGTCTCTCGGCGGCGAGTGGAAGCCGGTCGAGCTATGACGGCTACATCGCAGTGGACGAGGGGCTGCGCACGGCGATCATCGAACGGATGGCGGCGATCTCAGCGACGCATCTCGAGGACTATGGGGAGTGTCCGCAGAAGTTTCTCTTTCGCAGACTGTTGCGCGCCGACGAGCTCGACGATCCGGAGCACGAGCCGCAGATCAATCCGCGCGATAAAGGGAGCCTCGATCACATCATCCTCGAGCGCTTTCACCGGGGAGCGGATCACGAGAGGCCGCTCGCCGCGATCGCGCAGGCGCGCTTTCGCTTGACCCCGAGCGAGTCCCAGCGGCTGCGCGAGATCGTCGACGAGGAGTTCGATCGGTTCGATCGCGACCGGCCGCCGTTCAACGAGACGATCCGCAGCCTCGAGCGGAAGATGACGCATCGTGATCTCGAACGGTTTCTGGCCCACGATCTTCTCGAGCTGGCGACGACTGGCTATTCCCCCCTCCACTTCGAATACAGTTTCGGCACGAATCGCCGGGGAGAGCCGCAGCACCCGGAACGGATCTCCCTCGACCTCGAGAGCGCCGCGATCGCCTTTCACGGAATCATCGATCGGATCGACTTCGACGGCAGCCGGCTGCGGATCGTCGACTACAAGTCGAGCGGAGAGCAACACCGCTCTCTCGCCCGGAGGATCGAAGAGGGCCACCGGCTGCAGCTCGCCCTCTACGCAATCGCCGCGCAGCGGATCTTCGGAACGACGGACGATATGGTCTCGGCCACGATCAAGCCGATCCGCACTCCCGGTTCGAAGATCGATACCTTTTCCTTCGTCCTCTCCGAGGTCCGGAAGGTTCTCTTCGAGAACCTCGAGCTGTTCGTGCGATCGGTGGTCGGTGGTGCGTTTCCGGCCTTTCCCGATCAGGAGGGAGCGTGCCGCTTCTGTCCGATGAGAGCCTCGTGCAGAACGCGACACGAGCCGAGAGAGATCCGCGCGATCGCATCGTTTCGCACGGTTCGCGATCTCCTCGCCGAGCGCGTCGTCGAGGCGGCGGGAGTGGACGCATGAAGCCGCAGCAGCAGCTCTTGCCGTTTCCTCTTCCGGAGATACGCCGCGAGCCGGAGGTGGGGGAACGGCGGAATCTCGTCATCGAGGCGGGGGCCGGGACGGGAAAGACGACGCGGATCGTTCGGGAGATTCTCTCGATTCTCCTCGAGAGTCCGATGCTGCGTCCGGAACGAATCGCTCTTTTGACCTTCACGGAAAAGGCGGCGGCGGAGATCGCCGACCGGATACGCCACGCACTCACCGATCTTCATTCCGGACTGGAGCGGGGGCGCCCGCGATGGCCATCCGATGCCGGCGTGCCGATCTTCGAGATCCCGTCCGACCGCATCGGCCCGATGCGCGAAGCATGCGAGAGCCATCTTCGGCAGCTGGATCGCTTCCGCTCGCAGACGATTCACTCGTTCTGCCAGATGCTGATCAGGCAGTTCCCCGTCGAGGCGGGCGTGAATCCGAGCTTCTCCATCATTCAGGGATCGGAGCTCGCTCGATTTCAGGATCGCGTCTGGAGCGCGTGGCTGCGGGAAGAGACGAAGGCCGGCGCACCTCGCGCGGTCATCGACCAGTGGGAGATCGTGCTGCAGCACCTCCGCGGAGTCGACCGGATCCGCGCGTCGATCCTCGCGCTGCTTTCGAAGCGGGATCTGCTGGCCGACGATTCGTATTCGCTCGGCCACATTTCCGAGGCCGCTCCGGCGATTCGTGAAGCGATCAGCGCGATCCGCGCACTGCCGTCGGATACGATCGCCAACCTCAAAGAGCCATTCGCGCACGAGATCGCTGGCTATCTCCGCTCGCGCCGCGTTCCTCCTGATGCGACTCTCGAGGAGTGGATCGACTACCTCGCTCCGATCGCCGAGCCGCTCGCCAGGGTTCACCGCAGCAGGGTCGGCGCACTGCGCGAGGCTCTCAAGTTCCTCGGCGGCGAGGGGAGCGGTGAGAATCGAAGCACGGTCCACGATCAGCTCGCCGGTCATCGGGCCGCCGTTGCGCTGAGGGCCATGGCCGTTCGGTTCATAGCGCGGCTCGACCAGGAGAAGCTCGAGCACGGTGTGGTCGATTATGACGACCTGCTCCTCAGAGCCCTGGTTCTCGTCGAGAACGATCGAGTCGTCAGCGAGCTGAGAAAGAAGTTCGATTACATCTTCGTCGACGAGTTTCAGGACACCGATCGAGTCCAGGCGCGAATCATCGACCGGCTGGCGAGAGACGACGGCGGACGGCTGGTTGGGGGGAAGACGGTTCTCGTCGGCGATCCGAAACAGGCGATCTATTCCTTTCGCCGCGCCGATCCGGAAACGTACGAGCAGACTGTTCAGACCTTCCTCGCGGAGGGGGCGCAAAAGGAGAGCCTCGACCGGCAGTACAGGAGCGATCCTTCCCTCGTTCACGACATCAATGCGATGTTCGCGATGCTCTTTTCGACTCCGTCGTCCCCGAATGTCGCCCGCCCTCTTTATCGGCCCCCTCTGATCCCGGCGAGATCGTCCGACGGCCGCTCACCCGCCGCTCGCATTACATTCATCAGGGAGCGGGGGAGCGAGGACGGGCAGGCCGGAGGGGGAGAGGAGACGACGCATCTCCAGCAGGGGCGGGCGATCGCCGAGTGGATCGAGACGAGACGCGCGGCCGACGCGAGCTCGTACGGCCGCTTCGCGATTCTCTTTCGGAGAATGACGCGTGTCGAAGACTATCTCGATGCCCTCGAGCGGCGCGGCATCCCCTATGCGCTTCCTCCCACCCGTCTCTTTCTCGACCGTCGCCCCTCGGTCGATCTCCTCTCGGTTCTCGCGGCCGTCGCCGCCCCTTCCGACCGTCCGGCCCTCATCGGAGCCGCGCGCTCGCCATACTTCGCGATCCCCGACGACGAGATCGTGCGCTACTACCTCCTGCCGGAAACGGAGCGAGAAGGATCGACGTTCGGAGCATTCCTTCAGCGCATCGGCGACTACGCGGAGGAGTCACGCCATTTCGGCGTGGCTGAGCTGATCGGCCGCATCATCGACGACTGCGACATCGAGGCGTGGTACGAAGTGACGCCCGGCGGAGGTCAGTCGCTGCTGCACCTCGAGCGATTGCGCGACATCGCCGGCGAATTCGACCTGAACAGCGGTGGGTCGGTCGCCGACTTCGTCATGGAGCTGGCGAGACGGCGCGAAGAGGCCGACGAAGCGGATGCGAGCTGGATCGACGAGAAGACGGATGCGGTGAAAATCATGACGGTACACGCGGCCAAGGGTCTCGAGTTCGAGACCGTCATCATCCCCGATCTTTCCGCACGCGTGAGAAACGATCAACTTCGCCTGTTCGCGATCGAAGAGCCGCGCAGCCTCGTCCTGACCGGACGCCTGAAGCCGCTGGCGGCCAGCTTCCGATTCTCGAGCGACACCAAGTGTCTCGACGACATCTGCTCCGACAGGCTCGAAGCGGAGATGCATCGGCTCTTCTACGTCGCCGTGACGCGAGCGAAGTCGGATGTGGTCTTCGCCTGCGAGAGCGGCCGGCAGCACAACACCGGCTTCTGGAAGGCGATCACTTCGATCTTCGGACTCGACCCGCGTGGATTCGAAGCGTTCTGGCCGGCTGAGGAGCGCGAGACCGTGGTCGAACTGAAGGCCGGAGGGACGATCGTTCGCGCGCTCTTCGCGCAGATCGATCCGGAGGCTCGCGATGAAGCAGGCGCGCCGCGCTTCGTTCATGCGGCGTTTGAGAGGCTCGCCGCCGAACCGATCCCTCCCGGGCTGCCAGCCCGAACGACCGAGCCGCCCCCTCGCCTCGGGGTAGGAGAGGCGAAGAAGCTGCGAGCGGCGGCGCGCAACCGCCTGTCGGGCACGCTGCTTCACCGGCTTCTGGAAGTGTGGGACGGCGAATCCGATCCCGCGGCGCTTCTCGAGACGCTGGCAGGGGAGGTGGGAGCGTCGCCGAGAGATCTCGAGCGCGCCTCGCGCCGCGTGGAAAGCCTTCGATCGTCGTCGCTTCTCGAGCGGCTTCGCAGAGCCGAGACGGTGGGGAGAGAGCTGGTGATTCACTATGCGGACGAGGGCGGCCGTCTGGTCGAAGGGCGAATCGACCGGCTCTTGCGCGAGGACGGGAGCTGGCTCGTCGTCGACTACAAGAGCGGGCGAAGGGACGCCGTGCGAGGAGCGGAAGATGACGAGCAGGTGCGAGCGTACTGCCGCGCCATCTCCTCGATGACGGGGGGAGGAAAGTGCAGGGGGGTGTTGTGGTATCTGGAGAGCGACGAGGGGATCGAGGTGGGGGAATAGCAGATGGCAGATAGCAGATCAGTGCTGTCCAAATTAGCCCGGACTCAGGGGAGCAGCCCTGGGGTTTTCAGGG
>DATKDP010000104.1:0-5004 GCA_035546335.1 Thermoanaerobaculia bacterium
CAGAAATGGCGCGCCGGGCGGTAGGAGAGGCGGCAGAGATACGCGATCGAAGGGATACCGGCGGAAGGCTTTCCCCGTCATCCTGAACGAGGGCGGGGTGCGGGTGTGAGTGAAGGATCTGCGTTCTTAGACAGTTGCCGATCGCAGATCCTTCGCTCACGCCCACCCAACCGCCTCGCTCAGGATGACGGCAAGGTTCGCGGTGTCATTCCCTTTTCAGCGGCGCACAGCGCCGTTTTCGAGCTCAGGATGACGGTTCCGGGCTCAGTGCACCATTTCCGAGGCGCCGACGTTGACGCCGTCGAGGAACGTATAGAGCGCCTGCAGGGTCACTTCCACCGCATCGGTCGCTTCGTCTCGTTTCTGCGCGTCGTCGCAGATCTGGTCGAGAAGGTCCTCGGAGGTCCTGGCGTGAATGACGTCGGCGGCGAGATGGACGGTGAAGAAGCTGATCGCCTTCGGATCGCGGATCGAATAAAAGCGCTCGAGCCCCTCGATCTTCGTCTTTGCGACCGAGGGGACCTGAGACTCGTACGCATAGAGAGCGCCGAGACCCTCGTGGACTTCACCATCTCTGGTGAGAGTGCGCATCGTATCGATCAGCTCTCGCGTTTTCTCCGAGGGAACGGACATCAGGATCTCATCGCGATCCATCCCCAGGGAGTCGCAGAAGCGAAGCCAGAGCTCGGGGTGATTGTCCGCTCCTCGCTCCTCCTCGATCAGATTTTCGAGGATGGCCTGCCGGATCGTCAGGTCGTCGCAGTTCGCGTGGATCGCGCTGAGGAACGTCGGAAACGCGAGCGAGTAATGAAAGTACTCGCGGGCGTAGTTTCGCAGTTCTTCCAGGGAGAGGCTTCCCTCGCTCCAGCGCTGGTAGAACGAATGATCCAGGAGATGGCGCTCGGAGATTTTCTGCTGAAGATTGGTGATCAGGTTCATCGACTTCTCCTCGAGATCGGTTTTTGTCGTCCGGATGGATCAATCGCAGTGTAGCAGCATCCGTCCGTCTCCTTCCAGAGGGTTCTGCTGGACGCTTCCTTGCATCGTAGTGGCCGCATGAGAGCGCTACTTCCGGCATTACTCCTCCTACTGCTCACCGCGGCATGCTCGTCCCCTCCCGCCGATCGGCGCGGAGGAGAGGCCGCTGACTCTTCGAAGAATTCGGCGCCAGCCGATCCGTCGAGCCGGCCTTCCACTCCGCAAGGAGCGGATTCGAGATCGGATCGCGAAGCTGATCAGGGCAACATCACGATCGCCGAGCCGGAGGAGGGTGGGTCGATTCGCACCAATCCTTTCGTCGTTCGTGGAACGGCGCGAACGTTCGAGAACAACGTCGTTCTCCATCTCTACGACGAAGGCGGAGCGCTGCTGGCCGAAGAGGTGACCACGGCCCAGGGTGAGCTGGGCGACTTCAATCCGTGGGAAAGGGAGATCTATCTCACCCGCGACCCGGGCCGAAGAGTCAGAGTCGAAGGAATCGAGCACTCGGCGAAGGACGGTGCTGTCCGCTCGCGCGCAGTCGTCGATGCTTCCATCGAGATTCCGGCGTCGCAGCTCAGGCTCTTTTTTCCGAATCCGCAGCGCTCGCCGTCCGATTGCAGCATCGTGTTCAGCCTGTCCCGGAGGCTTCCGGCGAGCCGTTCGATCGCGCGTCTCGCCCTCGAAGCGCTCATCGACGGACCGACGGAAATGGAGAGAAGGAGTGGGGTTTCGAATCCTTTTCCCGAAGGAAGCGCGGTGCGATCGGTGAATCTGCGCGACGGCGTCGTCACGGTCGATTTCAACGAGCGACTTCAGAACGTCGGCGGTTCGTGCCGCGCGACGGGGATCCGCGCGTCCGTGGAGAAAACCCTGCTGGCCATCGAAGGGATCGAGCGCGTGCGGATCCTGGCCGGCGGCAGCGAGGAGCTCGCTTTGCAGCCCTGACCCCCTCTCGACATTCACCTTTCGGAAGCTGATAGACTGCGCAAGGCGGGCCATGGCGTATTTGCATGGTCGCCGGCTGCGGCACGGTTCGCCACAGCGACTCTCAGGGCGTGCTTGCTCCGCTCTTCATACGATCTCATCACCAGGCGACGGAGTCGAGGCGTGACAAGCGACGCCTCGATCGGGGACGGTCATGCACAACACCTTCAACACTCTCGAGAAGCTCGAAACACGATCCGGTCGAAGCGGGATGTTCTATTCGCTGCCTCGCCTGGAGAAGGAAGGGATCGCCACGATCTCGCGCCTTCCGGTTTCGATCCGTGTCGTTCTCGAGTCGGTTCTGAGAAACGTCGACGGGCGGAAGATCACGGAACAGAACGTCCGAACGCTCGCCAACTGGCAGCCTTCGGGGGAACGTGTCGACGAGATCCCGTTCACGGTAGCGCGCATTCTGCTCCAGGACTTCACCGGCGTGCCGCTCCTGGTCGATCTCGCGGCGATGCGATCGGCGGTGGCCAGGCTCGGCAAGGATCCGGGACTGATCGAACCGCTGGTGCCGGTCGATCTGGTGATCGATCATTCAGTTCAGGTCGATTACACGCGGGTTCCCGATGCACTGGCCATGAACATGGAGATCGAATTCCGGAGAAACCGGCAGCGCTACGAGTTTCTCAAGTGGGGAACGCAGGGGTTCAATGGCTTCAAAGTGATTCCTCCCGGAATCGGAATCGTTCACCAGGTGAATCTCGAGTACCTCGCCCGCGGCGTGATGGAGAGCGAAGGCGTCTTCTATCCCGATTCGCTGGTCGGCACCGACTCGCACACGACGATGATCAATGGCCTTGGAATCGTCGGCTGGGGCGTCGGTGGAATCGAAGCCGAGGCAGGGATGCTGGGGCAGCCGGTCTACTTCCTCACGCCCGACGTCGTCGGAGTCCACCTGAAGGGGAGTCTGCGCGAGGGGGTCACCGCGACCGATCTCGTGCTCCGCGTCACTCAGATGCTGCGCGAGGCGAAGGTAGTGGGGAAATTCGTCGAATATTTCGGAGACGGCGCCGCCTCGCTTTCGGTGGCCGACCGGGCCACGATCGCAAACATGTCCCCCGAGTATGGGGCGACCATGGGCTTCTTCCCAGTCGACGAGACGTCATGCAGTTACCTTCGATTCACCGGCAGGAGCGAGGAGCAGGTCGATCTGGTCCGGACCTACTACGAGGCTCAGGGGATGTTCGGCATGCCGCGTGCGGGGGAGATCGATTACACCACGACTCTGGATCTCGATCTGGCGAGCATCGTTCCCAGCGTATCGGGCCCGCGACGTCCGCAGGACCGCGTTTCACTCGATGATCTGAAGGGCTCGTTTCTCGAGCTGTTGCGGCGACCGGTGAGCGACGGTGGTTACGGTAAGAGCGAGGAGGAGCTCGTCCGGTCGTTGAAGGCGCTGGTCGGCGTGGCTCCCGGTGAGCCGAGACCGCCGCTGACCGGTGGCGGCGAACAGGATTCCGACACGATCCCGCAGGAGAACGAAGACTATGCGACGCCGAACGATACGAGTGCACTCTCCGAAAGGGAGATGATCAACAATCGTCCGACGCCCGACCGGGTGACCGACGAGACGGAAGACGAATTCCCACAGGCCGTTGCCGAGCTTGGCCACGGTGACGTGCTGATCGCCGCGATCACATCGTGCACCAATACGTCCAATCCCGCGGTGATGATGGCTGCCGGTCTGCTGGCGAAGAAGGCGAGGGAGAAAGGGTTGCGCGTCGGTCCGCTGGTGAAGACATCACTCGCTCCCGGCTCGCGCGTGGTGACCGACTACTTCCGTCGCAGCGGGCTGAATCGCTATCTCGACGAGCTCGGATTCAATCTCGTCGGTTACGGCTGCACGACCTGCATCGGCAACTCGGGTCCGCTCGACCCGCGAATCGAAGGAGCGATCACCAGCAATGATCTGGTCGCGGTGAGTGTGCTCAGCGGAAATCGAAACTTCGAAGCGCGCATCCATCAGAGCATCAGGGCCAACTATCTGATGAGTCCTCCGCTGGTGGTCGCTTTCGCGCTCGCTGGAAGGATCGACATCGATATGACCAATGAGCCGATCGGCTTCGGCTCCGGAGGAGAGGCGGTTCATCTCCGCGACATCTGGCCGTCATCTGCAGAGATCAACGAGGTGATCGAATCATCGCTGGATCCGGAGAGTTTCCGCACGCTGTATCGCGACTTCGCAGCGCAAAACCCGTTATGGGAAGAGATTCCCGGCTCCAGCGGAACGCTCTATGACTGGGACGCGAGCTCGACCTACATCCAGGAGCCTCCCTTCTTCGACGAGCTTCCGCTGGAGGCCGGCGGCTTCCGCGAAATTCGGCGAGCGCGCGCTCTGGCGATCTTCGGCGACTCGGTGACCACGGACCACATCAGCCCGGCGGGTGCGATCAAGCCGGCCTCCCCCGCCGGTGAGTATCTGATCGAGCGCGGTGTCGCCGTCGAGGATTTCAACAGCTACGGTTCACGAAGGGGAAACGATCGCGTCATGACACGCGGCACGTTCGCCAACGTCCGCATTCGCAACCTGATGGTTCCGGGAGTCGAGGGGGGAGTCACCGTCCATCAGCCCGACGGCGAGCGGATGAGCATTTTCGATGCAGCGATGCGATACCAGCAGGAGGGGATTCCGCTGGTCGTCTTTGCCGGACACGAGTACGGTACCGGTTCGTCTCGCGATTGGGCGGCGAAGGGGACGCGGCTCCTCGGTGTGCGCGCCGTCGTGGCGCAGAGCTTCGAGCGCATTCATCGCAGCAACCTCGTCGGGATGGGCGTGCTGCCACTTCAGTTCGAGGAAGGAACCAACGCCGGATCGCTCGGCCTCGATGGAACCGAGACGTTCGATCTCGTTCTTTCCGGCAGCGGGCTGCATCCGCGGGACACAGCGACTCTGCGCATCCAGCGCGGCGATCGGATCGACGAGGTGCCGCTGACCGTCCGGATCGATACGCCGATCGAAGTCGATTACTACCACCACGGCGGAATCCTCCCGTACGTGCTGCGGCAGCTCGTCGCGACAGCGTAGGGGGAAGA
>DATKDP010000105.1:0-3751 GCA_035546335.1 Thermoanaerobaculia bacterium
GGAGCTGGACACCGGCGCGGTGTGGGCGGACCGCGATGATCCGCGCCGCACGAAGATCGGGCGCCTCATCCGGGCGTGGTCGCTCGACGAGCTGCCGCAGCTTCTCAATGTGATCAAAGGCGAGATGAGCGTGGTGGGACCACGGCCGGAGCGCCCCCAGTTCGTCGAACAGTTCCGCTCCGAGTATCCGCATTACATGCTTCGCCACAAGGTGCGGGCGGGGATGACGGGGTGGGCGCAGGTGCACGGCTGGCGCGGGAACACATCCATCCGGATGCGCATCGAGCACGACCTGTACTACATCGAGAACTGGTCGCTGATGCTGGATCTGAAGATCCTGTTCATGACGCTCGTGCACGGCCTGAAGCACGAGAACGCCTACTAAAGCTGGATTTTGGGGTCAGACTCGCCGATTACGGCGCGGATGTCGTTCCCGCGCAGCATCGTGGGAAACTCCGCAGACCAGCCCGACGATGTTCCCGTGGCGACTGCGATGACATACCCGTCCTCGTCGAGAACCGCCGCGCCGCGAAGTGTCGCCGGATCGTATGTTTCGGTGAGGGCGATTTCCCACGTGCGCACTGAGCCGGTCAATCCATGGCCGGCGCGACCCGGAATGACGATCTGTTCGCACACCGTGCCGGTCCAGCGGCAGCCGACGACATACACGCGCTCGTGTTGCTTCGGCGTGCGGCCGGCAGGAAACGGCTTGAGCGGATACACAGGCAGATCGCCCGAAAACGGCGCGAGCGTCAACTCCACGCCGTGGTGATGGTTGGCGGCCGGATTTGGCTCGAATGCTGTGACCTGCAGCTTTTTCTGCGGTTGAGCCGGTGACCACATCGTCCAGGATGCGAGTCGCCGCTTGATCTCTGCGACGATGTTTTCACTGTCTCTTCGGTCTGGCCGCGACGGCACCGCGCTGACTGCAACGACTCCATCAGCCGTGTGGACGAGGAATGAAGTGACGTCGCGGTAGACCGTGCCCCCGGCCTGCAACTCGTTCTGCATCACGATCTGCGGCCACTGCGCAGGTGCGGCGGCGATGAAGGGATTCTCCTGAAATGTTCCGGCCGTCGCCGGAGGTGGCTTCAGTTGTGTGGAGGGAACCGGCGCAGGTGCAGCGGGCGGCGGAGCGGGCGTCGTCGCCTGTCCCGGCCGCGGCTCCATGAACGTCTCGATGGGATTTCGTGTGGCCCATTCCCGCACGGCATCGTAGGCGCTGCGTGTACGCCACACCTGATCCGCGCCCTCGTACCACGCGAGCTCCGGACGAGCGAAGAGGTCGCGTGCCAGCGGACGGTCCTCAAAGCGCTGGGCGAGAAGCGCGAAGCGATGCCACGATGGCAGCCACAGCGGCTTCAGGCTGATCATGTCGCGGAAGCTCTGCTGGATGCGCCGCCAGTCGAAGCGGTAGTCCTCATACTTCACGGAGCCGCGGTTGAACAGCGCCTGATACGCGAGCCACCCGTAGATGGCATCACCCGATCGCTGTTTCGTCCACTCGGCGGCCTGCTCGGCGAACAGCCGGTACTCCGCGGGCGAGCTGCCCCAGCTCGGATGGAGGTATGCGGTGGCGGCGAAGAAGATGAACGGATCGCTGTGAACCGTCGCGGCGCGTTCGGCCATCTCACGCACATCCCCGCCGGCGAGCTCGCGCGCGACCCTGATGCGCATTGCCCACGCGAACGGATCGGCGTCGAGCGCGTCACCTCCGCGAACGAGCGTTCCTCGCGCTTCCTCCATGAGCTGTTGATACTGTTCATCGCCCGGTCCCGTGACCGCGCCGGTCCGTCCTCCGGCGCGACGCCACGCTGCGGAATACAGAGCCGCCGCGAGCGCGACGCGCGCCGCGATCGACTCCGGCCGTTCCCTCAGCCATGTGCGAAGCATTCCCGTCTTCATCGCGTCGTCGATCTCGACGGTTTCGATGGCCCTGTACACTTCGACGAGACTCGAGCGCATCGGATCCGAGAACGATCGCTCTTCGCGAGCGGTGTTCGAGATCTGATCGAGCCGTGCCCATTCCTTTTTCAGAAACAGATCCGAGTATTCGCGCTGGCGCGCGTCCGCCTCCACCTGTCCCAGAAACGATGAAGTCGCCGGAACCTGGCCGGGAACGATGCCATGCCTCGGAACCGTGCGGCACACGTAATCGGTTGCCGTGACGTCCGTTCCGGCCCAGTTCATCTCGTAAGGAACCGATGTCAACTCCGCGTTGGCGAAGGCGGTGGTCATCGACTCGATCGGGGCCTTGAACTCCGACAGTGTCTCTTCCCAATTCTCGAACGACGGACAGTCGACGGTACCGGTTCGCAGATCGAGCGCGTAGATGATGCTCGCCGAAAAAGGCTTCAACGGGTCGCTGAGGTGCGGCGCGAAAAAGGCCAGATCACCGCTCACGACCACATCGTCGGGGTCGGCGCCCGAAATGCCGAGCGGCGGAGAGCGGAAGAGCCGGCTCCACACGATCGCGCCGTCCGTGCCCAGGCGCATGAGATGCGATCCCTGCTCATATCCTGGAGCGTCTGCCGCGACGATGACACCACCGTCGCGCAACGCGGCGATCGCATTCGCCTGCGTGTACGTGGATTGACTCTCCTTTTGCCACCGCACGTTGCCGCCGGCATCCGTCCGGACGACGATCGTGCGTGCAGCCGACGCGCTGGGATGTCCCTTGGAACCGGCGATGATCAGGTCGCCATTCGGAGACTCGACGGCTGCATTGAAGTAATTCCGTCCGGAGAACGTCTTCTGCCAGGTCACACCTCCGGCAGCATCGAACTTGACGAGCCAGGCACCGGCGCCGTTATAGCCGGAACAGATGAACCCTCCGTCCTTCGTTGCGGCAACCGAGTGGAACTTCTCGATTCCCGAGATGTTCAGAATGCGCGACCAGCGCACGCTTCCGTTTGCGTTGAAACGGATCACCATGCCGGCCTGCCGTCTCGCGCCGGCAATGACCAGGCCACCGTCGTCCGTTCCCGCGGAGGAACGAATCGAATAGTCGTCAGTCGCGGTCCCTATGTAGGACATCGTCCACTGCGGCTCCAGCGTGCTGTCGAGAAGGGTGACGAAGATTTGCGACCGGCCCTCTTCGGGATTGCGAGCCGAAGCAACATGACCGACGAAGATCTGTCCCTTCGGTCCTGTTGCGAGGAACGTCGGAGGTGACGGGTAGTTGAACGTCCGGCTGTGACGGACGGCGCCTCGCGAGTCGACCACGAAAACCACTCTGCCCCCTGCCGCGACGACTCCACCATCCGGCAGTGCTGCCATTCGTTCGATCGCCGGCAGCCCGGAGGTGTTGTAAACACGAACCCAGCTTGCGTGCGCACGGAGGGGCGTTGCCAGAGTTGCGAACGCGATCACCAGCAGCCGGAGAGACCTCGCATTCATCAATCCGGAATGGAGGCATCTTCGGTGCCGCATGCTACGACGCGTTGAGGAATCAGGACTTACGGTGGAGAAAGCGGCCACGAAGGGCTTCTCGTTCGGCGCACCGACAGACCGGCGAGGTCTCAAGATCCTGTTCATGACGCTCGTGCACGGCCTGAAGCACGAGAACGCCTACTAGGGTGGAGCGCCGCCGACCCGGCGGCCGCCGACCCGACATCGCTCACCTTGAAGAGGTAGTTACAATGCGCGCGGCATGGGTAAACAATCCGACGCATTCTTCCAGCGCGCGCAGGCAGTCATCCCCGGAGGCGTGAACTCGCCCGTCCGGGCCTTCCGCGGAGTGGGCGGGACA
>DATKDP010000106.1:0-159805 GCA_035546335.1 Thermoanaerobaculia bacterium
TCGAGCACGCGCAGGCTGCACAGTTTGTCGAAGAAGGCGTAGACCGGCTTGCGCGCCTCGACCATCGCCTTCCGGTCGTCGTCCGTCTTCCCCTTCTCGATCGTCCGGCGCGCCTCGGCCTGGACGAGATCCCACTCCTCGCGGAGCGGCTCCTCGATCGTCGGGCCGACGAGGCGCTCGACGTACGCGCGCGGGGTGTAGTGCGCCCCGAGGCGGTGGCGCTCTTTCGGATCGAGCGCTCGCTCCAGCAACGTTCCGAAGATCGCCGGCTCGACCTCGGACCAGTCGGCCCGCGCCGCCTCGAGAAGGATCGTGATCTGGTGCTTCGTCAGCGGCAGCGCGGTGCGGTCGGCGAAGAGACCGCCGTTGAACTTCCAGATCCGGCCGACGCCGAAGAGCGTGCCGCCGTCGTTCATCGTCTTCCAGAGATGCTCGAGCTCGGAGGCGAAGACCTCCGGGTTCTCCATCCACCGCTCGAGCCCCTTCGTGAACGCCGCATCGGGGAGCAGCTCGACGTCCTCGGCGAACATCGTGAAGAGGCAGCGCATCAGGAACTTCGCGACGAGCTCCGGCTCCTGGCCGGTCTGCTCGAGCGCCTTCGCGAGATTCGCAATGTGCGTCGCGATGTCGCGGGTGACGCGCGCGGCGTGCTTCGACGGGTCGAGCGCGTGCGGGTCGGTGAAGATCGTGCGAAAGAGGTCGGCGTGCTTCTCGAGATTCGACAGATAAAAGCGAGAGTCGGTGGCGCGGGGATACGGGCGGTAGTCGCCGCTTCCGTCGAACGAAGCGTAGAGGTCGAAGCAGTAGCCGAGGTCGGTGACGATGAGGAACGGTGGCGGCTCGTCGAGGGTGCGGGCGTATCCGAGGGCCTGACCGTAGGCGACGCGCATGGCGATGTTCCATGCGGGGGTGTTGCGGCGCGCGGTGCCGAGGCGGGTCGATCCCTGTTCGGAGCCCTGCTTGGCTTCGAGGAGGAAGTGCTTTCTCTTGTAGAGATCGACGAAGCCGACGGTGTGGCCGCCGGATTCTTTCGCGAGACGGACGGGGTACTCGAAGACGTAGGTGTCCTCGCCGGGATCCACGGCGGGGTGCGGCTCTTCGACTCCGAGGGTGCGGCAGAGGTCGATGAGGAAGGCGTCCTTGTTGGCGCGCTCGGCGGCCTGGGAGCCGGACCATTTCGCGATGAAGGCGGGGAAGAGCACGGGGGTAGTGTAGCGAAGAGTGAAGGGGGAAGAGTGAAGAGTGAAGAGTGAAGGGTGAAGAGTGAAGGGTGAAGGGTGAAGGGTGAAGGGTGAAGAGTGAAGAGTGAAGAGTGAAGAGTGAAGGGTGAAGAGTGAATGGCTGTCATCCCGAGCGGGGCGGGTGGGCGGGGAGGCGAGGGATCTCCACGCTGGTCCAATGCATCCCAGTGGGCCTCATCACGGATAGTCGTCCGAGCGGATCCGTTTCGCATAGCTTCCGATCATGATCAGAGCGATCGTCCGCTCGGGATACGTTGCCGCGAAGAGACTGCACTCGGCCGTCGGGGTCGACCGGATGATCGACCGCGACGAGCTGCACCTTCGCCGGACGCACGACGATCTGCTCGTGATCTGCCTCAACTCTCTTCACGAGGCTCGGCGACCATGGAGAGCCCGCTGCCCTCCGCGACAGGCATGGCCTGAAGGGAGAGCGGGCGTCCCGCGCCCGCCCCTGTGACGCCCGCTCTCCCCGACGGCGTCGAAGTGAGCCGAGCCTCTCTTGTATGATGCGCGGCATATGATCACCTCCCCCAGGCCGATGTCCCGTCTGCTGATTCTCGGCGTCTGGCTCGGTGTGGTGTTTCTGACGCTGGTCGGGCTGGCAGGAGCGATCTTCCGCGGTATTTTTCCCGACGACTATGTGACGCGGGCCGAACCTGCTCGCCAGCGCCTGCTGGCGACGTTGGACCGCAGCGATCCTCCCGGGATCGATCGCGCGAGCGAACTGCACCGCTTCGACAGCCGCTTTGCGGAACATCGGCTCATCACTCTGCTGCACATCGTTCCCGGAGGCGTCTTCCTCCTCTTTGCACCGCTTCAGTTCTCGTTGCGCGTGCGAAGGCGTTTCATTCGGTTTCATCGGTGGTCAGGTCGCATTCTGATCGTGTTGGGGCTCGCCACGGTCGTTCCGGGTCTGTTCTTCGGATTGCTCATGCCGTACGCGGGGGCGGGAGAAGCGATCCTCATCGCCGTCGTTTCCGCTCTCTTCCTGACGGCTGTGACCCGGGCGATCCTCGCCGTCCGCCGGGGAGACATTCTCCGGCATCGTGAATGGATGATCCGGGCCTTCGCCGTCATGATCGGGATCTCGACGACCCGAGTGGCCGGTGGTCTCCTCGACGTTGCTCTCGCTCCCTACGGGCTCGGCTCGGAGGGTCTTTTTCTCCTGGCGCTCTGGGGCGGCTGGGCGCTGACCATCGGCCCGGCAGAGGTCTGGATCAGATACACACGAGCCCGATTGCACGGGTCAGTCCTCAGTTCGCGACAGGAGATCACGAGTCCCTCTGCGACGCGCGGCCCGGCGGTTGTCTTGCAATGATCCGGCGAGTGACATCGACGACGGGAGCGTTCGACGGGCTCGGGCTTCGCTCCGAGCTCGTGGAGACGCTCGGAAAGCTCGGCTACGAGGTGCCGACGCCGATTCAGGCGCGGACGATTCCTCTGCTTCTGGCGGGGAGGGACGTCATAGGTCAGGCCCAGACCGGCACGGGGAAGACGGCGGCCTTCGCTCTTCCGATCCTGCAGGCGATCGATCCGAAGAGCAAATCGACTCAGGCGATCGTGCTCACCCCCACGCGGGAGCTCGCGATGCAGGTCGCCGAGGCGATTCACTCCTATGGCGGGGGAATGGGACATGTGAGCGTGCAGCCGATCTACGGAGGTGCGCCGATCGGGCTGCAGCTCCGTCACCTGCAGAGAGGCGTGCAGATCGTGGTCGGAACTCCGGGGCGCGTGATCGACCATCTCGAGCGCCGCTCCCTCGATCTCGGTGCGATTCGCATGGTCGTTCTCGACGAAGCCGACGAGATGCTGCGCATGGGCTTCCTCGAAGACGTCGAGCGGATCCTCGCTTCAGCGCCCGAGCGCCGTCAGATCGCCCTCTTTTCGGCGACCATGCCGCCGGAGGTGATGCGAATCGCGAAGACGCATCTTCACGATCCGGAGCGGGTGAAGATCGAGCATCGGAGCGTTGCCGCACCTGCCATCGAGCAGCGATTTCTCAACGTCTCGGAGCACCAGAAACTCTCGGTTCTCACACAGATCCTCGAGCTCGAGCCGAACGAGGCGGTCCTGATCTTCAGGCGCACGAAGCTCGGGGCAGCCGATCTCGCCGAGAAGCTCGAGGCGCGCGGATTCGCAGCCGTGGCCATGCACGGCGACATGACGCAGGTGATGCGCGAGGCGGTGATCCGGCGACTGAGGAAGGGGCAGGTGGAGATCGTCGTCGCCACCGATGTCGCGGCGCGCGGACTCGACGTCGAACAGATCTCGCACGTGATCAACTACGACATCCCCAACGACGTCGAGGCCTACGTTCACCGGATCGGTCGTACGGGGCGCGCAGGGAGGCGCGGTGTCGCGACCCTGCTGGTGACCCCGCGCGAGGGGCGCATGATGCGCGACATCGAGCGCTTCACCGGAACGTCGATGGCGCCGATGAAGATGCCGACGCAGGCGGATCTCGCCGCGCGTCGCGTCGCAGTGCTGAAGGAGAACATCCGCTCGGCGATCCGCGAGGGCAACCTCGATCTTCATCTTCAGCTCGTAGAGGAGCTGGTCGATGAGGGAGAGCACGATCTGGCCGAGATCGCCGCGGCGGCCGTGCGGCTCGCTGGGATTCAGGCTCCGTCGCGCGAGGAGCCGGACCGCCGCGACAAGGTTGCTCGCGAGCCCGCCGGCGAGCACGAGCCCGCGGCGAGGGTGATCGGCGAGGAGCGAAAGAAGCGACCCGTCGTGGAGCGCAAGCGACCGGCAGAGCCGAAGGCGCAGCTCATGATCGCAATCGGCCGGGAGGGGGGAATCCGCCCTGCCGACGTCGTCGGATCGATCGCCAACGAAGCGGACATCCCCGGCAGCGACATTGGTCCGATCGACATTCGGGAGACCATCACGCTCGTTACGATTCCCGAGCGCTACCGCGAGAAGGTGGTGACGGCGCTGCGCTCGGCGAGGTTCCGCGGCAGAAGCTTCGATGTCCGCTCCGCTTCGGCCAGCGAGATGGCGGAACCGAGGCGAACAGCGGCGCGCGGTGCGAGCGTGACGCGTGGCAAGGGCGATCGCACTCTCAGGCGGGAAACAATCGAACGACGCGAGGAGGGGAGTCGAACGCACACGCCGTTTTATGCACGCGTGTCGCGCAAGGGTGCGACGGGCCGAAAGGGGCCGGCGGGGAAGAAAGGTGGAGCGGGGGGTGGGGCGGGACGTCGCTGATGGGGGGAGGGTGTGAGTGAAGGACCTGCGATTGGCAACTGTGTGAGAACGCAGATCCTTCGCTCACGCCCACCCGGCCGCCTCGCTCAGGATGGCGCCAGCAGACGGTCGAGCCGCTGCTTCGAGGCCGGCACCTTGCGCATGTAGTTCTGTGTCTCGCGCAGCGCGCCGATCAGTCCCGCCCGCATCCGCTTCACGTTGTGGCCGCCGCCGTTGTAGAGAGCCGCGGTCCACTCCTCGAGCTCGTGATCGGCGACGCCGAGGGCCAGCGCTTCGCGCCGCTTGGTCGACAGATGCGCAGTGAGGAACTTCGCCATCTGTGTCGGCGAGAAGCGTGCGTCGAGACGCTCGCCGAGGACTTCCCCCGCCTCGTAGGCGCGGGTCTGGATGACCTTCACCGGATCCATGCCGTACTCGGCTCGAAGAAGACGGTCGCGTGCGGCCGCCAGATCGTCGGCGTAGCGTTTCCAGGAGATCTGCTGCACGCGCATGAGCGACCGGTACTCCTTCTCCACTCGATCTCGGAACCTCCGGATCTCCGCGGTGCTCGCGCGGCGATCGAGCAACCGCTCGAGCTCCCCGAGTGTCTTGACGTTGTATGCGTCGGCGGCTCTCACGCGCTCCATGAAGATGGCGGGAGCATGCGGCTCCAGCACCTCGAGCTCCTCGATTCCCTCGGTTCGAAGCTCCTGGGCCGATGCGAGGAGCTCCTTTGCGCGAGCCCGCGCCGGCGCGTCGTTCGACTTGATGAGCAGAGCGGCGATGCTCATCGCATCGCCGAGCGGCTTCTTCATGATGTACGCCCGCGTGCCGACGAGATACTCGTTGGTGATGTAGACCCTTCCCTCGAATCTTTCGCTCAGGTAGGCGGCGGGCGTTGCCTGAGCGAGTCCCGCGGCTCCTGCGGGGGAGACGGCGAGCACTTTGCCGCTCGTCTCGGCGAACGCAATGGCGAGAAGATAGGTCACGGGGAACTCTCCGCCGACTTCACCCACTGCCGACGAGATGACGGAGACCAGCTCGCGTGCGTCGCGAGTCGGCCAGCGATTCATCTCCTCGGCGAGCGAGATCTCCTGTTCCGCCGATGGAGCCGTTGCCAGCAGTTCCTGCGAAAGACCGGAGGCCGCTGGCGTGAGAAGCGGGTGGTCCGCGTTCGTGGGAGCCGGCGGATCGGGCTGCGGCGGCGGAGCCGAATCAGAAGGTGGTTGCGCGGTGCGCATCACCGGGGTTGCAGGCTCGCCGGCGCGATCGAACAGCCCTGCCGTCCCGAGAAGCAGGACGAGGATCGACGTCAGCAGCACAGACGTGTTCTTCATTCTCATAGGGTCAGGACACCAAACCGATTCTGCCAATGTGAAGGATCGAGGGCGTGATCGTATTCCGACCCCGATATTCCCGTGCTGTCATCCCGAGCAGGTGGTCGGGTGGGGAGGCGAGGGATCTCCCCGCAGGTCCAATGGAGCCCAGTCCCCGGCGGCGCGTGAGAAATCGGTGCGACAGCGGTAAACTTAATTCCGTTTTCAAGCAAAGGGGGGCCTGCACTGGCTCAACGAAAAGACTCGCAAAGGCCCGCGCGTCGCACGGCGGCGAAGGGGAGCGGTACACCGAAACGCGCTCCGATGGCGAAGAAGACGGAGCCAGGGGCAGCCGGCGTCGTTCCCGTCGTCGGGATCGGAGCGTCAGCGGGTGGTCTGGAAGCAATCTCCGATCTGCTCCGCAATGTGAAAGCCGGCAGCGGGCTGGCCTACGTCGTCATCCAGCACCTCGATCCGCATCATCCGAGCATGCTGACGGAGCTGCTGCAACGGGTGTCGGCCATTCCGGTCATCGAAGCGAAGAGCGGGATGAAGGTCGAGCCGGATCATGTCTACGTCATTCCACCGAATGCATTGATGACGCTGAATCGCGGACGCCTGCGGGTCGCGACAGGAAATCAGAAGAGTCCGGTGATGGCGGTCGATCATTTCTTCCGCGCTCTCTCCGTCGATCGAAGGAGCAACGCCATCGGTGTGATCCTCTCCGGAGGGGGGTCCGACGGTTCCGCCGGAGCGCTCGCCATCAAAGCCGAGGGAGGCTTCACCTTCGCTCAGGACGAATCGGCGAAGCACCCGAACATGCCGGGCAATGCGGTGGCCACCGGAGCGATCGACTTCGTTCTCGCGCCGAGCGAGATCGCAGTGGAGCTTCGCGAGATCGCCCGCCATCCGTATCTCACCTCCGCGGAAGCCGAAGAGGCGGAGGACGGTCGCGCGATGAGACGCATCCTGTCGATGCTGTCGAGAGCACATGGGGTCGATTTCACGCACTACAAGGCGGGCACGATTCACCGGCGAATCGTTCGCCGGATGGCGCTGGCCCGCACTCGGGATCTCGCACACTACGCGACGCATCTGGAGAAGAACGAGGACGAGCTCGGGCAGCTCTATGAGGATCTGCTGATCCGCGTGACCGGCTTCTTTCGCGATCCGGAGGTGTTCGACTTTCTCGGGGAACGGCTCTTTCGTCCCATGCTCTCCTCGCTCGAGAGGCGCTCACAGATTCGCGTCTGGGTTCCCGGCTGCGCGACGGGCGAGGAGGCATACTCGATTGCAATCATCCTGCTCGAGCTGGTGAGCGAGCTCGAGCTCGACGTTCAGGTGCAGATCTTCGGCACGGACGTCAGCGAAGCGGCCATCGAGCGAGCGCGCTCGGGCGTCTATCCCGAAAGCGTCGAGACCGAGGTGACGCCGGAGAGGCTGCAGCGGTTCTTCGGCAAGCTCGATGGACAATACCGCGTCAGCAAGATGCTACGCGACGCCTGCGTCTTCGCGCGTCAGAATCTGGCGAAGGATACTCCCTTCTCCCGCCTCGATCTCGTCAGTTGCCGCAACGTGCTCATTTACCTCGGGCCCGAGCTGCAGCGCAAGGCGATGGCCATTTTTCACTACGCCCTCAAGCCGGCGGGCTATCTCCTCCTGGGATCGGCGGAGAGCGTGGGACGATTTCCCGACCTGTTTCGCGTGGTGGACGGAAAACACAGGTTGTACGGGAAAGTCGAAGGATCCGTCTCGCCTCCTCTCGACCTCGGGTCGCATCGGGCCGAGGCTTTCCGGCCGGAGACGGCAGTCGCAGAGGCGAATCATGCACCTTCGGTGGTGAAGGATGCCGAGCGTGCTGCATTCGCCCGCTACGTTCCGGCTGGTGTGGTCATCGACGACGATTTCAAGATCCTCCGGTTTCACGGTCGCACCTCGCTTTTCCTCGAGCCACCTGAAGGGCCGGCGAGCTTCGATCTGATGAGGATGGTGCGCGGTGGACTGTTCTCCGAAATCCGGAATGCAGTCTCGACCGCGCGCCGAACCGGCAAGCCGGTACGGCGGGCGCACGTTCCGATGGGAGCGGCGCGAAAGACGCTCGTCAATCTCGACGTGATTCCCTTCAAAGTGGCTCGAGGAGAAAGTCATTTTCTCATCGTTTTCGAGAAGGCCCCGCAGGAGAAGATCGCCGGCAAGACGAAAGCGACGAGAAAGGGGGCGGTCGATCAGGGGGAGGCCAGACGTCTGGGAAAGGAGCTGGCTGCGACGCGCGAGTACCTGCAGGCAATCATCGAGGAGCACGAGACGAAGAACGAAGAGCTTCGCTCGGCAAGTGAGGAGATCCAATCGGCCAACGAGGAGCTGCAGTCGACCAACGAGGAACTGGAGACGGCGAAGGAAGAGCTGCAGTCGACGAACGAGGAGCTGACGACGCTCAACGAGGAGCTGGAGAAGCGCAATCAGGATCTGTCCGAGCTCAATGACGACCTGCACAATCTTCTCGCCTCGATCGACATCCCGCTGTTGATTCTGAGCAGCGACTTTCGAATCCGGCGATTCAACCCGACAGCGCAGAAGTTGTTCACTCTGATTCCCTCAGACATCGGGCGGTTAGTGACAGACCTGAAGACGCGGCTTCAGATCGACGGGCTGACCGATCTGGTGACCGAGGTGATCGAGAGTCTCACTCCGATGGAAGTGGAAGTGAAGGATCGTGAAGGGCGGGAGGTGACGATGAAGATCCGCCCCTATCGCACGATGCAGAACAAGATCGACGGAGCGGTGGTGTCGATCATCGACTTCAAGGCGCTGGCGAAGGCACGGAAGGAGCGGCGGGCGGATGAGAAGTAGCTGTGGCCGAAGATTCCGATCTTCGGTCCGGTGACGGGCGACGGTGTCAGCGAGTCGGGACGCTCGTCGCGGACAGTAACCGCGTGATGGTCGGTTGCATCGTCGCGGATGGGACAGAGGCGGGCGCGGGACGCCCGCTCTCCCCTGCATTGGACCTGAGGGAAGATCCCTCGCCTTCCCGCCCGCCCGCTCGGGATGCCAGCAGATCTACCGGCGGATGACGATCCGGCGTCTGACCGACTCGATCTCCTCGCGGAGAAAGTCGAGTTGGGCGAGGAGCTCTTCGATCTGCATCGCGAGCTTTCGTGTTTCGCGTCGCGGCCCGACCGCCTTGCGCCTCCTCGCGGCCTCGGTGAGCTGCTGCCAGAGCTCCATCCGCTCGTCGAACTGCAGACTGCTGATGGCCTGAACCAGGCCGCTCTTGAGAACGACCTCGTTCTCGCCCTGAATCAGCTGGCCGGCATTCAGCTCGAGAATGGCGGCGAGCCTCAGGAACAATGCGAGGTCGAGCGCCTGCTTGCTCGTCTCGATGCGCGAAAGCGTGGCCGTGCTGATCGCTGCCTTGCCTGCGATGTCGTTCAGCGACAAACCCTGCGCACGCCGCGCAGCTCTCAGTTTTTCCCCGATCATGAGTAGATAGGGCCCTCCTCGACCCTCCACTCAGGCAACTATGCAAATCATCGCCCCACTTTCCCAGATAATACAGAAAATCGAAGAAAGTTCGAGAATTTTCGAGGCGAACTGGTGAGCGCGGATCAGTTCGTCGTGCCGAAGACCAGCGTCGGGCGAGGTGCGTTGCGAAGTGAGACGGGAAGGCGTGTCGCACAGCAGGCTCTCTCGAGCACCATCCGATCTCGCTGCATTTCCCGAACATCGGCAGCCGCGTCGAGAGCGGCCTCGAGCAGGTGACGATACGGATCGTCGATCGGCGCGAGACCGTAGTGGATCCACTTCCCGTCGCGCCGTGCGGTGACGAGGCCGGCCTTCCTGAGATGCCCGAGGTGACGCGAGATCTTCGGCTGCGGCTCGCCCAGAACCTCGACGAAGAAGCAGACGCAGACTTCGCCTCCGCGCATCAGGTGGAGGAGGCGAAGGCGCGTGCGGTCGGCCAGCGCCTGAAAGAAGGAGTCGAGCGAGAGGTCGCGATCGGTCATTAAACGATGATAACAGGTGCGCCGCCGAGTGTATTCGGCGAGACAGATGTGAACTGGCAGCCCCTGTGCAAATGCGAGCGGCGAGGGTAAGGCATCATGAAGAGAATTCTGCTGATCTTTGCGGTCTGCGCCTTCACGGCCGGCGCGCTGACCGCCCAGACATTTACGCTCGGCGGCCGTTTCTCGAACTATGCGACCGATCTCGACATCGGAATCGTCACCATCGAGACGGGGCGAGAGAGCTCGGTGGGAATCATCGGCGAGTATCGCGCCGGAGTCTTCGTCCTCCGGGGACAATTCGACCACGACTTCGAAGGAGGATTGTCGGCGGGACTGATCCCGATCGATCTGGCCGAGTACTCTCGCGATCGATTCGAAGCGACAGCGGGCTACGCTCCTCTTCCGTTCATCGACTTCGAGGCGGGGTTTCGGATGGAGACACTGAGCATCGGCGGCTTCAGCTTCTTCGGCAACCAGTTCTTCTCCGATCTCGACTTCGATCATCAGGCGATCGTCGTCGGCGTCAACGCGCATACCCAGTCGATGACTCCCGCAGGGTGGTACGGCTCGGCGCGCGCCTATATCGGCTCGGCCGATTTCGAATTCGAGGGCCTCGGTGTCTCCTCCGACACGACCGGCTACCGGATCGAGACCGGCGTCCCGATCGCCATCGGAACGAGTCGCTGGCACGTCACGCCCGGCGTCGAATTCGAGCACATCGAGACCGACCGCTTCGGGTTTCAGATCGATTCGAACCGTTTCTTCGTGAACTTCGCGTATCGCTTCGGCGGGTAGCTGTCATCCCGAGCGGTGGGTGGGTGGGGAGGCGAGGGATCTCTTCCGAGTGAGCGTCATCCTGAGCGAGGCGGATGGGTGGGCGTGAGCGAAGGATCTGCGTTCTTACACAGTTGCCGATCGCAGATCCTTCACTCACACCCTCCCCCCGGCCCTCGTTCAGACGGGACGGTCGGTCGAATGCGGCAGGTGAGTCCGCACGAGGACGCCCGACCCCCAGCCGAGCGTCCCGATCGCTCATCCCGTCGCTCGTCCACCAGGCCGAAGATCGGAGTCTTCGGCCACGCTGTCATCCCGAGCCTTTTCACAGCGCGCGCGCTGCGGCTGAGAGTCATGACAAACCCGGTCATTCCGAGCGGGGCGGTGGGCGAGGAACCGCTGCCCGACGACCAGAAAACCCGCATGAATACTGGTTTGTCATTGGAAGCGGGTGGTCGGGCGGGGAGGCGAGGGATCTCCCCTCAGGTCCAATGCTTCCGAGTGGTAGAGAGTCATTCAGCGCCGGCTCTTCCAATAATCGCGAAAAGCACGGAGCCGTGGAAGAGACTCGCGATCTTTCACGCGGTTTGCGGCGGCTTTGCTCGCGACGATGTCGTCGGGATGACACACGGGAAAGCCCTCCACGTCGATCCGTCGCCGCCACGCGTCATCGAAGTGCTCGATCCCGTCGGGAGCGAACACGAGATCGAGATCAAAGGGGCCATTCTTGAGCTGGATGAAATCTTTCCCTCGCAGAATTTCGCGCTCCTGCTCGTCCGAAAGGGCAAAGTCTAAATCGCGAAGGGCAGAAACGAGCGCTTCGCAGTTCTGCGGTGACCTCTCCACGAAGAGATCGGCATCCTGAGTCGTATCGGGAAATCCGAGGAGGATCGCGCCCGATTTGCCGATGAACAGGTACCGCACGCCGCGGCGTTCGAACGCATCACGAATCTCTTCTGCCTGACGGTAGTCGAAGGCGTCAGCCATCTCTCACGATCGCCCGTAGCCGAGCCACGACGGCAGGTTCTCCTCGCACCAGACACGGTACTCGGCCATCGTTTCGAACGCGCGAAACGGCTCGTCGTCGAGCACCGGTTTGTACGTCCGGATGAAGGCATACCTCATGCGTTGCTGAAGCGGCCGCCTCGCGGCAGCCTCGAACTCAGCGATCCACTCGTCGTGCTGCCGGGACGATGGCGTGCCGGACTCTTCGAGCGCCTGGTTCGGCATGGCGGGATTGTACCTCGGCCTACTGCACGTTTTTCAAACGCGCCAGGAACTTCCGGGCGTTCTCGAATCCGGTGAGGCGAAGATGCTCGAGCTCGTGACCGTTCGAATCGAGAAACACGATCGTCGGCACTCCGATGATTCCGTACTGCTGTGAGAGCGCCTCGGTTCGCGGATCACCGGCAACGGTCAGGTCCGCCTTCAGCTTCACGAACCGTCGCGATTCCTCGGTCACCAGCGGATGCGAGAACGTCTTCGCATCGAGCTCCTTGCAGGGAAGGCACCAGTCGGCATAGAAGTCGATCACCACCGGCTGCCCTCCGGATCTGGCACTCGTCAGGAGTGCTTCGTCGTACTTTTTCCACTCGCTCGAATCCGATGCCTGGCGGCTCGGAATCGCGAAGAGAGTTCCGGCCACGAGCAGCACGAGTGCCGCGCCGATGCGCACGCCGCGCCCGGCCACACTCTTTCGGCCGGCGAAGAAGAGGAAGAGCGCTCCGAGAATCAGGCTCGCCGCGACACCGCGCGCATAGATCGTGTCGCCGGTGATCGGGCGAACGAAATAGAACGCCATCGCCACGAGGACGAATCCCATCGCGCGCTTGACCTGATCCATCCACGCGCCCGAGCGCGGGATCGCCGACAGTCCTGACGAAAAAATCCCGAGGATCAGATAGGGGACTCCGAGCCCGAGTGCGAGAAAGAAGAAGAGGAGAAAACCGACGAGCGGACTGCCGAGCTGGCTGACGAGAGCGACGAGCGAGATGACGACGGGGCCGACGCATGGAGCGGCCACGATTCCGACGAGCAGACCCATCGAGAGCGCTCCCGCATAGCCTCCCCGGGCCCCGGCACGGTCGGCGAGGACGTGCGGAACGCGAATCTCGTAGAGTCCGAACATCGAGGCGGCGAGAACGATCATCAACACCGCGAATCCGATCAGGACCGCCGGAGACTGCAGCCATGCTCCGAACATCCGACCCGAGAGAGCGGAGAAGACTCCGAGCGCCGAGTAGGTCAGCGCCAGCCCGAGAACGTAGGTGCTCGAAAGCGCGACACGCTGCATCCGCCGCTCACCGCTCTGCGCCGAGAAGAATGCGAGGGTGATCGGAATCAGGGGATAGACGCAGGGAGTGAGGTTGAGCGCCAGGCCGGCGATGAAGACGATGGCGAGAGTCAGAAGAAGGCCGTGTGCGGCGAAGGTGCTTCCGACATTGAACAGCGAGGCTGCTGCCGCTGCGCCTCCGGGAGTTGCGACCTGGGACGATGCCGGCGGTGGCGCATTGGAAAGGAGGGTGAAATCGCTCTCGCTCGCGACGGGTGGCATGTCATCGATCCGCTCGGTCGCTTGCGTGGCTGTGTCGTCGCGACTCGTCGAAGGACTCTTTCCCGAGTCGCCCACAGCGGCGGCGCCGCCGCCACCCGCCCCGCCGATCATCGCCGTCGCCACGACGCTTGTTGGAGGCAGACAGATGTTGTCGTTGCACGCCTGGTAGCGAAGCTTCGCCGTCAGCGTGGAGCTTTCCGGGTCCGCCCGCCCGGCGAATGGAATGCGGATGGTTCCTTCATAGACCGCGAGGTTTCCGCCCGCGAAGTCGAACTTCTTCTCAAGGTGCGCCGGGTAGTCGATCGTCGTCGTTTCGATGCCGTTTCCTTCGAGCGTGAGGACGGTCGGGATGAAGAATTTCTCGATCGGCTTCCAGGAGTTGATGTGCCACCCGCCGGCGATCTCGGCGACGACGACTCCTCGCAGTTCGCCCTCTCGAAGCGGATCGACCTCGAGCGTCAGACGCACCAGGTTCTTCTCCGCGCGCGGCAGCCCGCCGATGTCGAGCTGAGCCGAAGCGTGCGAGGCGGACAGACAGAGTCCGAATGCGATGGCAAGTTGCGCGAGTCTCATCACGATGCTTTTCACGCTGCTCTTCACGGGCGCGCGAGGACCTTCTCGAGCTGAGGAATCATGACGTTCACGTTCTCGATCAGCGACGATTGAGGATAGCGGTCCTTGAAGCGTTTGAGCTCGGCCAGCGATTCCGGATAACGTCCCTGTTCGAGATAGACCTGCCCCAGAAGGAAGGCTCCCTTCTCCGCCATCTCTCCCGCGGAGGCTTCGGACAGCAGCTTCTTGAGCGTGGTCGCCGACGCATCGTATTGCTTCTGATTCAACAGGCTGATCGCCAGGTTGTACCGCGCGAGCGCACGGACGTCGGCCGGAGTCTTCGCATCATCGATCAGCCCCTTCAGTCGCTTCTCCCCCTCGTTCCAGGCGCGGCGGGAGATGAGATCACGAGCGAGCTCGAGACGATACGGATAGTTGGTCAGGTTCTTCGGTTCTTCCTTCAGACGCTGGCGAAAGTCCTCGTACTTTCCCACGGTCTCGATGACGCGGGCGCTGAAGGGATCGGCGGGCGCATAGCCTGTGATGACACCGGCGATCATCAGATCCTTGTCCAGCAGCAGAAACGTCGGCAGCGAGCGGATCCCGTACTGAAGCGAGAAGCGAGTCCCCTCGCCACGGTCCTCCGTATCCAGCCTGAGGAGCACCATCTCTTTCGTCGCATTCTGAAACTTCTCGGAGGGGAAGACTTCCCTCTCCATCCGGTGACACCAGCCGCACCAGTTGGCGAAGAGGTCGACGAAGATGAGCTGGTTTTTCTGCTTCGCCACCGCCTGAGCCTCGGCGAGCGTCTTGTACCAGGTCGCTGCGAAGAGTCCGGGCGAGAGCAGCAATACGAGGAGAACGAGTAGTCCGCGCTTCAAATAGAGGCCTCCGGTTCGGGCTAACGACCTCTCAGGAGAAGCTATTCCGAAACGGCGCCCGATCGCAGCCCGGCCGCACCGTTACGCCGGTACGCGTGCTCGCGTGCCGCCTCGATGAAGGCGCGGAAGAGGCGGCTTGCCGACTCTTCATCCGTCATGTCCTCCGGGTGCCATTGCACCCCGAGGTAGAAAGGATGAGCCGGATCTTCGAGTCCCTCGACGACGCCATCGGGTGCTTCTGCAGTGATCGTCAGTCCCTCGCCGGTCTTTTCGACCGACTGGTGGTGAGACGAATTGACGTTGACATTGGTTCCTCCGACGACCTCGGCGAGCCTGGTACCGGCGCGGAGGGCGATGTCGTGGCGGGATCGCCCCTCGGGGGCGCTGGCGTGACGGATTCGGGTGGTGAGGGTCGAGTCGATGTCCTGAATCAGCGTCCCACCCGCGGCGATGTTCATCATCTGCAGCCCGAGGCAGACACCGAGCGCCGGAATCCTGCGTTCGCGCGCCAGGCGTGCCAGGGTGTAGTCGTTCTGCTGGCGGCGATGATCCATCGGCTCGACCGAAGGGTGTGCAACCGCTCCGTAGAGAGAGGGATCACAGTCGTTGCCGCCCGGCAGAAGAACGCCGTCGAGATGTGTGAGCAGCTCGTCGATGTTGTCCGACTGTGGAGGAATGATCAGCGGGATCGCGTCCGCCTTGCGGATCGCGTCGACGTAGGTCATGTAGGCGAAGGCGCGCTCGCGAGTGCCCGGCGCGGCCTCCGTGACATCGGCTCCGATTCCAATGAGGGGTTTCACGTTCGTTTTCGCTCCGAATGTTTGATGGTCGAGTCGAATGGGCGTCACCGTTCCGGGGTCAATGTCTCAACGCCCATGTAGGGGCGCAGCGCTTCCGGAATGACCACCGTGCCGTCGGCCTGCTGGTAGTTCTCCAGAATCGCGACGAGCGTTCGTCCGACGGCGAGGCCGGAGCCATTGAGGGTGTGAACGAACGCGGTCTTCCTGTTCTCGCCGCGATACCGGATATTGGCCCGCCGCGCCTGAAACTCGGTGAAGTTCGTACAAGAGGAGATCTCGCGAAAGGTATTCTGCCCGGGCAGCCAAACCTCGAGATCGTACGTTTTCGCGGAGCCGAATCCCATGTCGCCGGTCGAGAGCGTGACGATTCTGTGGTGCAGCCCGAGGAGCTCGAGAATGCGGGCCGCGTCGCTCGTCAGACGCTCGAGCTCGTCCCAGGAGCTGTCCGGAAGCGCGAACTTGACGAGCTCGACTTTGTCGAACTGATGTTGCCGGATCAACCCCCGCGTGTCCTTGCCGTGCGATCCCGCTTCGCTGCGAAAGCAGGGAGTGTAGGCGCAGTACGACCTGGTCAGCTCGCCTGCATCGAGTATCTCGTCGCGATGGAGGTTGGTCACCGGGACCTCGGCTGTCGGGATGAGATAGAAGTCGCGCTCTCCTGCGAGCTTGAACAGATCCTCCTCGAACTTCGGAAGCTGCCCCGTGCCGCGCAGCGAGTCGGAGTTCACGATGAAGGGGGGAAGGACTTCCGTGTATCCGTGACTCCGGGTGTGCGTGTCGAGCATCAGCGAGACGAGCGCGCGCTCGAGTCGGGCACCGTTGCCGTACAGGACCACGAAGCGGGCCCCGGTGATCTTCGAGGCGCGCTCGAAATCGAGAATGCCGAGAGCCTCGCCGACTTCCCAATGCGGCTTCGGTTCGAAATCGAATTGCGGGGCGGCTCCCCAGATGCGCTCGACGCGGTTGGCGCTCTCGTCGGGACCGACGGGAACCGAAGCGTGCGGGACGTTCGGGAAGAGCAGCTCGATCTCACGAAGGTTCTGCTCGACCTCGGCGAGCTCCGCGTCGAGCCTCGAGATCTCGTCTCCCACCAGGCGCATCGCCGCGATCTGTTCGGAGGCGTCCTGCTTTTCCTTCTTCAGCCGGGCGATCTCCTGCGAGGCGACGTTGCGCCGGTTCTTGAGCTGCTCGACCCCGGTGATGATCGTGCGCCGCCGGGCGTCGAGCTCGAGGAAGCGCTCGAGCTCGACCGACATCCCCCGGTTCGTCAGCGCCCGGCGGTAGTCATCGGTCGATTCGCGGAGATACTCTCTCGAAAGCATGGCCGGGGATGATAGTGCACATCGGCGGCTTTTGTCAGCGATTCAACCGACGGTCGACTTCCGCTCCTGTGCGATGCGCTCGCGCTCGGCCGCTTTCAACGCGTTCTTCTCATCCGCTTCCTCTTTGAGTCGCGCGCCGATCGCGCAGCCGGTGGCGGTCACCGCGAGCCCACCCTCGGCGGTCTCCCTGAGGCCGCGCGGCAGCGCACGCCCGATCCTCACCATCGCCTCGACGATCTCGTCCATCGGAATCACCGAGTCGATGCCTGCCAGCGCGAGCTGCGCGCCGGTCAGTCCATGCACGGCGAAGAATGCATTGCGCTTCACGCAGGGGACTTCGACCAGGCCGCCGACCGGATCGCAGACGAGACCGAGCGTGTTCTTGAGGGCGAGCGCCGCGGCATTGATGCACTGATGGGGAGATCCACCCATCATGTAGCACGCTGCGGCCGCACCCATCGAGGAGGCGACGCCGACCTCGTTCTGGCAACCTCCCGCCGCGCCGGAGATGCTCGCCGACAGAGCGATGATCGATCCGACGCCGCCCGCGACGACGAGTCCACGGACTGTCGTCTCCTGGGGAATGTTTCTCTCTTCCTCGAGGGCGAGAAGCATTCCCGGCACCACACCGCCGGCGCCCGCTGTCGGGGCGGCGACGATGACTCCCATGCGCGAGTTTTCGCCCATCACCGAGAGGGAGTAGATCATCGCTTTCGTCGTCAGCTGGTCGAGGAAGATCTTCCCTTCGGCCTGCGCCTCGAACAGGTTCTTCGCTTCGTCGCCGACGAGTTTTCCCATCGATGTACCGCCACCGACGCCGCGGCGCACACATTCCCACATCACCTCGCGGCGTTTGGCGAGCGAGCCGACGATCTGATCGGGAGGGAAGCCGTACTCCTCCGAGTCGGACTGGAGAAAAACGTCTGCGAGGTCGCGCTCGCGGGCGACCTCTTCGAGCTGGCGGAATGATTCGATCATCAGGGCCTCTCGTCGGGATTGTGGCTTCGACGCGCCCGTCGCGCCGAATGGTCCGGGAGCGCGCTCACGGAATGCGATCGAGGGATTTTGCCTCGCTCACGTCGTCGAGTCGTCCGATGCGGGCGAGCGCTTCGTCCGAGAGGGGAGAGTCGAGGTCGATCTGCATGAATGCCTCTTTCCCTCTGCTTCGTCGCGAACACTCGAGCGACGCGATGTTGATTCCCTCCCCTGCGATAATCTCGGTGACGCGGTGGATCATTCCGGGACGGTCCTTGTAGAAGAGGAGAAGGGTGGGGGAGTCGCCGCGAAAGCGCGCAGGGAATCCGTTCATGCTGGTCACGGCGATTGCCCCGCCTCCGATCGAGGAGCCGACGATCTCGACCTCACGCGTTCGCCCCTTCGCCACGATCCGGACGGTATTGGGGTGAACGTCGCCCAGGTCCTCCTCGGAAAATTCGATGGTGACGCCCGCCTGTTCGGCGATTCTGATCGATTCGGGGATGCGCGGATCGTCGACGTTCATACCGATGGCTCCTCCGACGAGAGCGAAATCGGAGCCGTGACCGCGGTAGGTGGCGGCGAGGGGAGGGTGGAGGTGGAAATGGACCTCGATGACGTCTTCACCGAGAAGCTCGTGTGCGACGCGCCCGAGACGAGCGGTGCCGGCGGTGTGCGAGCTCGAGGGACCGACCATGACGGGTCCCATGACATCGAGGATCGAGACTTTGCGGTCGTGACGGGTGGCCATCGCGAAGGATTCTACGCGAGGTGGCAGAAGCATGGGCCGAAGATTCCGGAGTGGCTGGACATTCCGTTCCGATGTCCAGCCCGTGACGCGGACGACGATCGCTGCCTATCGGTCAGGTCCGTCGTCCCTCACCGGGCCGAAGATCGGAATCTTCGGCCACAGGGCAGATCTGCCGCATTTCGCCTGCGGCGGCGAGGACGCCCGACCCCCTCGAGGACGCCCGACCCCCGGGCGGCGCCCCAAAGCGGCCACCCCGCCCTACTCTCCCTCCCCCTCGGGAATCTCCGAGAGCTCCTTTGGAGCATCGCGCCGGAGGAAGGGCCGTGCGAGCTTCTCATCCAGCGGGAAGTAGCGCTCGACGAGGTCTCGAGTGCCGCGAACAGCGAGCTTGTCGAACAGCAAGGCGAACTTCGCCTCGAGATCGCGCAGGATCGGCTCTTTCACGGCGGGAGGGAAATCCCACATCGTCTTCTTGAACGGTCCGAGCGCCTTCTTCCTCGTCTTGTAGAGGAACTGCTCGTCGGTCTCCCCCTCTTTCCGCTCGTCTGCGGCATTCTGGCGGCACCATGCGGCGACCTCCTCGCGCAGGGCGGCGGGAAAGCTCGGATGGTCGTAGACCATGTTCTGAAAGCCGGTGGCGAGGTGAATCTCCGCGGTTCCCGATTTCGGAAACTGATCGAAGACCTCCTCGGGGAGCGTCGATGCGCCATGCTGTACCGCGCCCGCCATACCATACTCGCGGCGAGCGATGTCCGAGATCGTTCGCAGTGAGCCGAAATCGATCTTCGCCTGCGCGATCGAGCCGTCGGGCATCGGAACTCCGCCGTGCGACGTTCCCGTCTGAATCGACACTTTGCTGATCCCCTTCATGCCGGCATCGAGCAGTCGCAGGTATCCTTCGACGTAGGCGCGGAACTCCTCGGGGGTGGTGTTGTGCTTGCCGACTTCTCCGATCTCGCCGCCGATGGAGATCTCGATGCCGTCCGGCTGGCGCTGCCGGATGTAGCGGGTGAAGTGGGCGCAGCTCTCGTAGTTCGGCCGCTGCTGTTCGTCGACGGTCGGCTGATCGAGGTCGACCAGCGTCGAGGTGTCGATGTCGATGTTGTAGAACTCCGCGGCGATCGCCTCGTCGATGAGCGATTCGATCGCGGACTTCTCCTTCTCGCGCTCCGCCTGCTTCAACCATCGTTTGGCGCTCGCCTGGAAATGATCGCCCTGAATGAAGACGGGGCCGCGGAAGCCTTCCTTGATGGCTGCCGCAAGAACGGCGGCGGCGTATTCGGCGGGGCGCTGCTCCGTATAGCCGATCTCGGAGCGGGCGATCTCCAGGATGAAGGCGCCGACGTCATGCTGGATGGCGGCGCGGAAAAGAGCGCGAGAGCTGTCGTAGGTCAGAGCGCGGATGTTGACCGCGGGGACGGTGAAGCCTCCCGCCTCGCCCCGCCCGATCGCCTCGTAGAGGGGAAGGATCGTCGACGGGATGATCCCCATGGCGCGGGCCAGTTGGTGGATCACATCGCGCGCTTCGTTGCGCGTCGCCGCATCGCCGCTGAACACCGCAGTGTAGATCAGATCGTCGATCGCCGTTTCTCTCGCGCCCTCGGAGCCTTTCCGCAGCGATCCATCCGGATTGACGCCCGCGGCAGCGAGCATGTCGCGCAACGTATGGAGATTGCCGTGAATCATGAGATCCCTCCGAAGTCGAGACTCTAACAAAGGGGCGTCCGCGTGTCACGGGAGAGCGTCTAGTGGCCGAACTTTGTCGCGGATGCGGCGCGGAGCACCTTGGGACTTGGGATGACCTGACACAGCATCCGCGACAAGTTCGGTCGTTGCAGGACGATCTCTCGGCCTTGCCCTCGCGGCCCGGTTCGTCGCCGGCGATTCGGGTCAGGACCGAAGTTGTCCGCTTCGGCGTGCGAGAGGCGAGTTTGTCCGTGCGCGTCTGGCCGAAGCGGACAAACTTCGGCCACATAGAGTGGCCGAACTTTGTCGCGGATGCGACGCTGGAATCAGGCCTGCACAGCGTGCCGTCGAATCTCTTCGAGCAGCTCGGTGAGATCGAACGGCTTCTGAATCGCCCCTGCGGCGCCGCAGGAGGCGATCTGCTCCTGGGTGAGGCGCTCGCCGCTCAAGATCAGAATCGGGACTCCCGTCAGCTCCGGCTCAGCCCGCAGTGCGCCGATCACATCATGGCCGTCCATTCCGGGCATGCGCATGTCGAGGAGAACCAGATGGGGCTGGCTCTGGCGCGCGAGCGAGATCGCCTCTTCTCCGGAACGCGCGGTGAGCGGCTCGAATTGAAACTCCCGCAGGATGTTCCGCATCAGCAGGAGGATCGACTCGTCGTCGTCGACCACGAGAATGCGTGCGCTTGTCTTCTCCATGACCGCTGAGTGAATGCTATCACCGTCTTGCCGCCTATCGCGTTCCGAGGTTTCCCGGCGAGTGGGTAACGTTTCCCAAAAAATTGTGATGTTCTCCTTGTGGAGAGCCCCGGAGAATGCAACGATTCCACTCTCGCACCTGAATGAAAGCGGAATTGGAGAATTTGTCATGACGCGATTCGAGATCGTCGCAAGCATCGGACTCACGCTGACGCTCGTGGTGGGAGGCTGTGCTCCGGTGACTGCACCGGCGACCGTTCCGCAGGAACGGCCCGGAGCGCAGCAGGACCACGCCGTGCATTTCAAGCAGTTGCTCGACGATGAATGGCAGTGGGTGTTGCGTGAGTTTCCGGCACTCGCCACCTATGTCGGCGACACGCGATACGACGATCGCCTCACCGACCTGTCTCTCGAGGCGATCGCGCGACGCAAGGAGCACGCGAGAGATCTGGTCCGGCGTCTGGACGCGATCGACCGCAGCCGCCTCGGCGAGCACGACCGGTTGAACTACGACCTCTTCCGGCGGGCCACCGTGGAGGACGTCGAAGGGGAGGCGTTTCCTTCCGAAGTCTTTCAGATCTCGCAGCGTGGCGGCGTTTACAGCCAGATGGTTTCGCTCGCGCAGTCGATTCCGAAGTTCAGGGCGAAGAACTACGACGATTTCATCCAACGGCTTCGGGGTGTGCCGCGCCTGGTCGATCAGACGATCGTCCTCCTTCGCAAAGGTGCCGAGAGCGGCGTCACTCCGCCGCGGGTCACGATGCGCGACGTCGAGGAGCTGATTCGCAACCACATCTCTGATGATCCGATGCGCACTCCGATCTTCACGACGCTGTTCGACGACCTCCCTCCTTCGATCTCCGCCGAGGACGCAGATCGCCTTCGCCGCGAGACCGCAGCCGTGATCCGGGCCGAGGTGGTTCCAGCGTACCGGAGGCTTCTCGATTTCTATCTGAGCGAGTACTACCCGCGCACGCGACAGACGATCGGAATGTCGGCGCTGCCGGAGGGAGCGGCATGGTACGCCTACCGCGTGCGGCAGATGACGACGACCGACCGCTCGCCGGACGAGATCCATCGGCTCGGCCTCGAGGAGGTGGCGAGAATCCGCGCCGCGATGGAAACGGTGAAGGGGGAGACGGGCTTTCGCGGATCGCTCGACGAATTTTTCGTCTTTCTGCGCACCGATCCGCGGTTCTTTTTCACCGAGAAGGAAGCGCTGCTCGCGGCCTATCGCGATATTGCGAAACGGATCGACCCGGGGCTCGTACGCCTCTTCGGGACGCTGCCGCGCCAGCCGTATGGGGTTCTTCCCATCCCAGCGCACTCTGAAAAGACGCAGACCACGGCGTACTACAGCGCCGGCTCCGCTGCGGGTGGACGGCCGGGGATTTTCTACGCGAACACTTACGATCTGAAGTCACGTCCGAAGTGGGAGATGGAAGCGCTGACGCTTCACGAGGCCGTTCCGGGCCATCATCTCCAGATCTCTCTCGCGCAGGAGCTGCCGGAGCTTCCCGAATTCCGGCGCTTCGGCGGATTCACCGCCTTCGTCGAAGGTTGGGGTCTTTATGCCGAATCGCTCGGGCCGGAGCTGGGGATGTATCAGGACCCGTATTCGAAGTTCGGCCAGTTGACCTACGAGATGTGGCGTGCGGTTCGTCTGGTGGTCGACACCGGAATTCATTCGAAAGGATGGAGCCGAGATCGGGCGATCGACTACTTCCGGAGCAATGCCGGGAAGAGCGAGCACGACATCATCGTCGAGATCGATCGGTACATCGTCACTCCCGCGCAGGCGCTCGCCTACAAGCTTGGCGAGCTGAAGATCAAAGAGCTGAGGGCCTATGCAACGACGGCGCTCGGCGATCGCTTCGACGTTCGCGAGTTCCACGACCTCGTTCTCGGAGGCGGCGCGATTCCACTCTCGACTCTCGATGCGCGCGTGCGCGAGTGGGTTGATGGGAAGCGAGGCGCGCGGTCATCCTGACATGCTGCGAAGGAAAGTGGCCGAAGATTCCGATCGTCGGCCCGGTGACGGAGGACGGTGCGGGCGATCGGGACGCTCGTCGCGGACGGGTAACCGCGTGATGGTCGGTTGCATCATCGCGGATGGAACAGGGGCGGGCGCGGGACGCCCGCTCTCCCCTGCATTGGACCAGCGATGACAGCTGTGGGCGCCTCATGGTCTCCAGACCATGTTCAACCAGAAAACCTCGTCGCCTTTGAACGGGTCGTCGAGGATTCTGGCGGCTCCGAAGCGCAGCTCGACCGCTGGAATGCGGGCGATGGGAAATGGCTCGATCGCGACGCGCGCCTCCACTCCGGCGAGATCGAGTGTCTCCGCGCGCGGCTCGTTCCGAGTCCAGAGATCGTGCCGGCTATAGAACAGATCGAGGGGAAACGCTGCCGTGGTGATCACGAGATGATCGCCGCGATACTCGTCGCCGCTGCGCGTCCCGATCGGAAGAGCGGGAGCGATGATCCGATTCGAGATGGCCGAGAACGGAACGATGCTGCTGTTCGTGCCGCCGAGGGAGAGGTCATCGATTGCGTGCTCGGCGCTGCGTGTCGTCGTTCTGTCGAGCGTGTAGCGCAGACGGTTCGAGCGCGTACCGACTCCGGCCGTCAATGAAATGTTCCCCCTCCTCCAGTCGTCGTCCTCGGTCGATCCCGCCTCGACGCGGATCGAAGTCGCCTGCTCGAACCGGAGGGCTCCGAGCGTCGATGACCAGCGATACCTCCCGCCAGTGAATAGGATTCGCTGATCGAACGATGCGCCTTCACCCGGCTCGATCCTCTGAAAGAGGAGTCCACCATCGAGTCGAACGACGAGGCCGCGCGCGTACCGGTTCCAGCCGGCGGCAATCTCCCCTCCGGTGCGCTCGAGATCGACGAGAGCATCCTCCGCGCCGCGCTTCGGTTGCCGCGTGGCGTCGTGATCGGACCTGAACAGATGGCCACGCACCTCGACCGGCCATCCTCGCCAGCTCGTCGCAACGGCGGCGCCACGCTCGCTCCCGTCGTCGCCGAGCGCTCCGACGAAGATCGTATCGAGCCGGCCCACCACGTCACCGAGCCTCAATCCGATCTCCATGTTGCGATTCGAAGGAGTGTAGTTGCCTCCGAACAGCGTGAGTGACTCCTGCCTCCCGGCGCCGTACGGCCGGCTCGGGCCAGCATCCACGACGTCGAACGGTGGTGCTCGAGGGGGAGTGGGTGGAGGGACCGCGGGGGAAAGTCGTGCATCGATGCGGATTGGAGGAAGCGGGTCGAGCGGGCGCGTGAGATCGAGACGCCGGATGTCGAGACCGTCGACGTCGAGCGAAAGAAAAAAGAGCGCCGAGTCATCGGGCGTCGAAGCGGGGGCGAGCGAAGCACCATGGCTTCGGGTGATCTGTACCCGATTTCCCTCGTTCGCGTCGTAGCGGTGAATCTCGATGAACCCTCGCTGTCCGACGACCGCATAGATCGATCTTCCGTCGCCGCTCCACTCCGGCTGGGCGACGATCGTCTCCTGCATCGACTCCAGCTCGCGCTCCTCGCCCGATGAGAGATCTCTGACCATCAGCCGCCAGGCGCCTTCGCGCTGGCTCACCCATGCGATGCGCGAGCCGTCGGGACTCCAGCGCGGCGAACTGTGAACGGGCTCGATCGCCGCAGGCGTGAGCTCGTCTACTTCCCCCGTCTCGAGGTCGACACGCACGAGTTGTGAAAATCCATGACGGTTGCGCACGGCGACTGCGCTCTTCCCATCGGGTGACGGATCGGCGTCACGAACGTCTTCACGCCCTGTCAGGCGCCGCGATCGACCTTCCTGCGGAAGCCAGAGGTGGACATCGGAACGAAAGACTCCTTCGGAGTCGGGATCGAAACGGACGAAGAGAACGCTCTTTCCGTCCGGCATCCAGCGCGGCGACACCGGCTCCGCGCCGCTTCGTCCGCTCCATTCATGCAGCGGCTTGCGAGGAAGGGGCTTCGTTCGCACCGGGGCCACGTCTTCCGGATCCTTCTCCAGTGTCGTCCGGACCTTTTCCTGCCACTGGCGCTCGGCCTCCTCGTCCGGCTCGGTCGACCAGATCACCATGCGAGCTGGCCGAGTCAACGAGCGGAGAACGGTCACGATCTGCTTCCCATCGGGAGAGACGTCCGGAGAGTCCGTGGTCCGCGTCAGGTCCTGCCAGAGCTCCCCTTCGCGGAGCGAAGGGTTGACGGCCTCTTCGACCTCCATCGCCTTTTGAGTCAGCTCGGCGCTGAAGCGGCCGTAGAGATGGCCCGGAGAGTCTCCATACACCCCCTCGAATGCATCGGTGAACGAGCGGCCCGTTCGAGCCGTGGCCCGCCGCCAGAGGTGGCGAAGACTGTCTGAGCCGCCCTGATCGCGAAGCCACTCGAGATAGGCCGATCCACCGAGGTACGCCATCGACATCCCCATCCAGCTTCTGCGGTCCGAGTGGAGCTGCGAATACGAGGGGAGCCGTCCGAGCTGAGCCCACCGCCGGAGAACGGCCGCGCGGAAATCGCCGTGAGGTCTTCCGGAGCCGGTCAGATCCCCCTCGATCACCGTGGCATATCCCTCCGTGACCCAGCGCGGGGTGAAGGCGATCGGACCGAGCGGCAGCATCGACGAAAGAGCACGGCGCAATGGATTTCGAGACGGACGAAGGATGTGGATGAGATGCGCCTCCTCGTGGACCGTCAGCATCTCGATCCAGTCGCGATTGCTGCCGATGGAGCTCTCGGGGGGAGGAGGATTCGTGAAGAGAACCATGCGCGGCCAGCCGAGGAAGGGGAAGGCGGCTCCGTTGGCGAGCCCCACAGGGTCCATCACCAGCACGTCGACCTTCTCCTTCGCTTCGAACCCCACCTCGATGATCACGCGGGAGCGCACCGACTCGAGCCGAGTCGCGGCGTGACGAGCCCACGCTTCGTACTCGATGGGGTGATGCACTCGGAAGTGGACCGTCTCGATCGTGCGCCACTCATGGTGCGGAGGTTGCGCGAGTGCGGCTGATGCGCTCAGGACCATGACGGCCAGGATGGCAAGACGCCTCATAGATCTCTCCTTTGCCTGGTTTCCCCCTGTCATTCTACGTCCCGGAAGTTCGAGTCGAGCCCTGGCACCAACGCAGTATGATTCGCGAGACGAAACGCCGAAACACGAGGTGGAGATGATCCGACGATTCAGCATGATTGCAGCGATCCTCACCATGACGATCGCGCCCCCGGCATCAGCCTGGCAGGCGACGACCGAAAAGACCGTTCCGCCGGCGATCTCGGCGAAGACCGCCGGACTGCAGCGCATCGAAGGCTTCATCCCGCTCTATTGGGATGCGGCCGGCGGAAAGCTCCTGATGGATATCGCCCGATTCGATACGGAGCTTCTCTACCAGACTTCGCTCCCCGCCGGGCTCGGCTCGAATCCGGTCGGTCTCGATCGAAACCAGCTCGGAGAGACGCGGATCGTTACCTTTCGACGCATTGGACCGAAAGTGCTGATGATCCAGCCGAACTATGATTTTCGTGCGATCACCGTGGATCCCGCCGAGGCGAAGGCGGTCGAGGAATCGTTCGCGCAATCGGTTCTCTGGGGATTCAAGGTCGAGGCCGAAGAGGGCGGCCGTGTTCTCGTCGATGCGACGGGATTTTTTCTGCGCGACGCCCACGAAGCCATCGATCGTCTCCGGGCCAGCGGTCAGGGAAGCTTCGCACTCGACGAATCGCGGAGCGCGATCGATCTGGCGAGAACGAAGGGATTTCCGAAGAACACCGAGGTCGAGGCGATTGTCACCTTCGTGTCCGGTGATGTGCCGGGTCCGCTGGTTCGTTCGGTCGTTCCCCACCCGAAATCGATCACGCTTCGGCTGCATCACTCGCTGGTCGAGCTTCCTGCGGCGGGATACGAGCCGAGACGCTTCGATCCGCGCGTGGGAATGATCGGGATCGCGTTCCACGACTTCGCCTCGCCGCTGACCGAGCCGATCGAGAAGCGATGGATCATCCGCCACCGCCTTCAGAAAAAAGATCCTGCGGCTGCGGTCTCGGATGCGGTCTCACCGATCGTCTATTACCTCGATCCGGGAACTCCCGAGCCCGTCCGCAGCGCGCTTCTCGACGGCGGCGCATGGTGGAGCGAGGCGTTCGAGGCGATCGGATTCCGGAACGCCTTCCAGGTGCGGATGCTCCCGGCCGAAGCCGATCCTATGGATCTTCGATACAACATGATCACCTGGGTGCATCGCTCCACGCGCGGCTGGTCGTACGGGGCCTCGGTCGTCGATCCGAGAACGGGAGAGATTCTGAAAGGAAATGTTTCACTCGGATCGCTTCGTGTTCGCCACGACTTTCTGCTCGCCGCAGGAATGATCCCGATGTTCGGCGACGGGGCGGGCGAGTCCGACTACTCGTGGCTCGCCTCGCTCGATCCGTCGGTCAACGGCGCGGCCATGGCTCTCGCACGGCTCCGCCAGCTTTCGGCCCACGAGGTCGGTCATACGATCGGGCTCACGCACAACTTCGCGGCGAGCACGTACGGGCGTGCGTCGGTGATGGACTACCCGGCGCCGCTGGTCGAGATCCGAGAAGGCCGGCTCGATCTGACCAACGCATACAGCAGTGGCGTCGGAGCGTTCGATCGCTTCGCCATCGAGTATGCCTATTCGCAATTTCCTTCCGGTGTGGACGAGGAAGGAGCGCTTCAGTCGATCGTGAGGCGCGGCATCGAACGGGGAATGCTCTTCATCGGCGACAGCCACGCCAGGCCGACCTCGGCGGCCCATCCCCTCGCCAGCCTCTGGGACAACGGTCCGGATCCGGTGGCAATGCTTCGTCACGAGATGGAGGTGCGCCGCATCGGGCTCCGGCAGTTCGGGCTCGGCAACATCGCCGCCGGCGAGCCCCTCGTGCGGCTCGAGGCGACGCTGCTGCCGCTCTATCTCCATCACCGGTATCAGTTGCAGGCGGCGGCGAAATACGTCGGCGGCATGCACTTCAGCTACAGCGTTCGAGAGAAGACAGGTGCGGTGCCGCCGGAGGTGACACGGATTGCGTCGCCGGCGGAGCAACGTGCGGCGCTCGAGGCCGTTCTCGATACCTTGCTGATCGACGAGCTCCGGCTTCCGGAGAGAATCCTCGCCCTCCTTCCTCCGCCAGCCTATGGATACGAGGGTCCTCCGCTGGAGCTCTTTCCACGCCGGACGGATCCGGTGTTCGATCCGATTGCTGCCGCAACCGTCGCCGCGGAGATCTCGATCAACACACTGCTCGATCCGAAGCGTGCCGCACGCCTCGTTCAGTTTCATGCGCGCGATCAGGCGAATCCCGGCTTCACCGAAGTCATCGACAAACTCACGCGTCGCAGCTGGGACGTGCGGGCGAGCGATGCCTACGGTGCGGCGATCGTCCGAGCGGTCCAGAGCCTTCTCGTCGCCCGGTTGATGAACCTCGCCGCCGATCCCGATGCTTCGCCCGACGTCCGTGCCATCGCCGCCGATGGCTTGCGCGGGATTGCTTCGCGAGCGCAGAGGCAAAGCGGCGGAGCGCCGGCCGACCAGGCACACCGCAACGCGATCCGCGACGACATCGAGCGGTTCCTGACGCGTCCCGAAGAACCGAGAAAGCGGACGACGCCACTCCCGATGCCGCAGGGAGAGCCCATCGGGTGACGATCGCCGGCCGATGAACGACCAGAGACGCGGAATCCTCCTCGTCCTCGGCGCTGCCCTTCTGTGGTCGAGCGCGGGAGTCGGGATCAAAGCGATCGACGACGGGCCGCTGAAGGTCGCCTTCTTCCGATCGGCGATCGCGGCGATCGCCCTCTTCGCAATCGTCCGCCCGCCACGTCCGCGGATCACTCCGATGTTCGTCACGGCCATCGTGAGCTACGCAGCCTGCCTGACGACCTTCGTCGTCGCGACGAAATGGACGTCGGCAGCGAATGCAATCTTTCTTCAGTACAGCGGCGTCGTCTGGGTGCTGCTGCTCGCGCCTGTTCTGCTGAAGGAGCCGATGCGAGGCCGCGATGCGGTCGCGATCGGCGTGTCGCTCTGCGGGATGACGCTCCTTTTCGTCGGGCAGCTCGGCGGCGGAATGCTCGCGGGCAACCTGATGGCAGTCCTCTCGAGCATCTTTTTCGCGCTGCTGGTGATCGCACTTCGCAAAGAGAGCGGTGGTCGCGCGGAAACGGCGGTCACCTGGGGCAATGTCCTGGCGACGGTTGCCATCTTTCCCTTCATCATCCGCGATCTTCACGTGACCCCGCGGTCGGCCGCGGTGCTCGTATTCCTCGGAGTTTTTCAGATCGCGCTCGCCTATGTTCTCTTCGTTCGCGGTCTCCGTCATGTCACTGCGACGCAGGCGTCGCTGACCGCAATGCTCGAGCCGGTGGCCAATCCGATCTGGGTATTCCTTTTCCTCGGCGAGAGGCCTGCGAGCTTCGCAGTGGTTGGAGGCGCGATCGTTCTCGGGGCGATCGCCTGGCGCGCAGTGAACGTCGGACCGCCGGAGCCGGAGATCCAGGCGACGAGCTGAACGACCGTCATCCTGAGGGGGTCAGGCGTTCTCGCCGCCGCAGGCAAAGTGCGGCAGACCTGACCAGACCGGCCGTGGCTGGACATTCCGATGTCCAGCCCGGGACGCCGGCGAGGATCGCTGCCCATCGCTCACATCCGTCGCCCGTCACCGGGCCGAAGATCGGAATCTTCGGCCACTCAGACAGGGGGTCAGGCGTTCCTCGCCGCCGCAGGCGAGTCGGGCAGATCTGACCAAGCCAGATGCGAGTCGTATACTGGTCAGTATGACCAGAATTCGGGGTACGCGTAAGCGCGCCACGTCACGAACGGGACAATGGGCCCTTCAGGATGCGCTCGGTTCAGCGAGGTCGTTCGAAGGGCAAAGACCGAAGGGCCGCAACGGATTACAGTGCACGGCCGTGAAGAGGTCGTCGTCGTGTCGGTCGAGGAGTACCGGCGAGTGAAGGGCCAGCCAACGGGTCGAGCGCTGGTGAAAATGATGCAGGATTCACCGCTTCGCGAGGTCAGCATCGACCGCTTGCGCACACGTGCGCGCGTTCGTGGTGTCGAGCTGTGACCGGCTGGCTGCTGGACACGAACGTGCTGTCGGAGCTCCGCCGTGCGAAGCCGGAAGGGAAGGTGGTTCCTCGGCGACAGGCTCGCGTGACTGGAGCGAAGCGCAATCGCTTCGCCCGGGTGCTTGCGAGGCTGTGACATTCTGGTGGCGGAGTGGGTTGCCTCGTCGCTCGTGGACAGGGGCGGGCGCGGGACGCCCGCTCTCCTCGCTACGAGGAGCAGAGGTACGCTGTGCGCCCCTGCGTTTCCGCGCCCGGGCCGAAGAGTTTCGACACAGTCCGTGCTACACATCCGCGGCCCTCCCTTCCCCCTCCAGTTCCAGTTTGACCGAGAGGAGGTTCATCAGATCCTTCAGGCTGAGAATTCCGACGAGCTTGCCTCGATCCACCACCATCAACCGCGAGGTTTTCGTCGAGCTCATCTTTGCGAGAGCCTTCATCGCGTCGGCGTCGGGAGGGATCGTATTCGCCTCGGAACATTGCGCGGCAAGCGTTCCGACCGTCTGCCGGTCCCACTCGTCTCGCGGCAGCTCCTTGATCTGCTTGGTGGTGACGCAGCCGACGAGACGCTCCTCATCGACGACGGGATACATCTTGTGGTGATACTTGTAGACGTAGTCCTCGACGAGGTCGCGAACCGAGATGTGCCGCGGGACGGTGACCGGCTCGGTGATCATGAAGCGGCTCACCGGCTCGCCCTCGAGGAGCTGGCGGACGAGTATCTGTTGGTACGACATCACCGCTGCATTGCGAAGGAACATCCCGATCAAAAACCACCACAGGCCTCCCACGAGGTTCCCGGAGAAAACGCTGACGATTCCGAGGATCATCAACCCCATTCCGAAGACAGAGCCCGATTGTGATGCGATCCTCGTGGCCCATCGGATGTTGCCTTTCCACATCCAGAGAAGAGATCGAAGAACCCTTCCTCCATCGAGAGGGAAGGCAGGCACCAGGTTGAAGATCACCAGGACGATGTTTACCAGGGCGAGATACGAGAAGACTCCGATCGCCTCCTGACGCCACCCCGCCGCCCCGCCGAGGAGGCCGAGTACGAAGAAGAACGCTGCGAGGAATACGCTCGCGATCGGCCCGGCAATCGCCATCAGCAGCTCCACTTTCGGGCTCGGAGGCTCCTCGGTCATCTCCGCCACGCCTCCGAAGATGAACAGGGTGATCCCCTTCATCTGCAGGCCGTACCGCCGCGCGACGAGCGCGTGCGAGAACTCGTGGATGATGATGGAAAGGAAGAGCGCGAGCGCCCCGGCGATTCCCATGATCCAATACGTGCGTACGGCGAGATCGGGATACATCTGAGGGAAAACGCCGACGGCGAGCGACCAGGTGATCAGCGCGGCGATGATCAGCCAGCTCAGATCGATTCGTACTGCGAACCCGAACAGCTTGAACAGTGTGATTCCTCGACCGAACATCAGTCACGTCCCTTCGTTTTTCGCGGCACCCTCTGTGCCGATGCAGAAATGAGACCGAGCGATGGCGCCGTAATGATTCAACCACGGCGGCGCGCCTGATGGCGAGCACGCCATCGCGAGCGCGCGAGCACGCACGACGCCCACGCTGCGCGAGTCGGGACGATGTGACTGAGCCTGTCAGGGATGGCGAGGACTGAAAGATCCATGGACCACCGGTTTGCGAGGTCCGACAAAACGGGGGCACACCGGCAGGGGTGCCCGACGAATGTGACATCGCGCGGCCCGTTCCTGGCAGCCCTGCCGGGCTGCGGCTCAATTCGCGACTCCGCGCGACGTTCCGGTGGTGGCGCTTCGCGCTCACCACCGGCTGTGGTCCAGGCATCCTTCCAGGATGCCGTGGGCGGTTGGAAAGTCGCCATCGAAGGGCTTGTCGTGCCGGCCTGGTCACATTGGTCGTGCGCGCGCGGGGCGGCGGGACGCCGCCTCGATCGGGCCAGAGGCCCGACCCGCACATGAGGCTCTACACCCAGGTGGGGCCCGACACTCTGGGCCTACGAGTCTTTGTGGGTCGCGATCCGCCAGAAGGCGAACGCCAGTGCACCGAATGCGGCGAGTGCCACGAACTGTGCGGCTGCACCCGCCCACGCGAATCCGAGGCCTGCGGGTGGCCGCCCGAGGCGGAATGCCATCGCGGCGATCGCGACGCCGAGCAGTCCCTCGCCGCCGACCAGGCCCGATCCGAAGAGGATTCCCCGCTCGCGTCCCTCCATCGCATCCTCTTTGCTCTTTGCCCGCTTCTCCACGAACCAGCGGAGCAGTCCGCCGAGAAAAACGGGGACCATCGTCGATACGGGGAGGTAGACGCCGACGGCGAATGCGAGAGCCGGCAGCTTCAGAAGATAGGCTCCCACGGCGATGAAGACGCCGAGTCCGACGAGCACCCACGGAAGCGATTGCTCGAGCACGCCCTCGATGACGAGCTTCATCAGCGTCGCCTGTGGCGCGGGCAGATCCTTCGTTCCGAAGCCGTATGCCTGATCGAGGAGCAGGACGGCCATGCAGACGAAAGCCGCCGAGGTCAAAACACCGATCAGCTCCCCGGTCTGCTGTTTGCGCGGCGTCGCGCCGAGCAGGAAGCCGGTCTTGAGATCCTGCGAGGTGTCTCCCGCGATCGAAGCGGCGATGGCGACGACGGTTCCCACCGTCAGAGCGCCCATCTTGCCGATGTCGTCCGTCCAGCCGAGAAAGAGGAAGACCGTCGAGGTGAGCAGGAGCGAGGCGATGGTCATGCCGCTCGTCGGGTTCGAGGTCACCCCGACGAGTCCGACGATGCGTGCGGAAACGGTCACGAAGAAGAAGGCGCAGATGACGACGAGGATCGTAGCGACGAGGCGATGGGGAAAGTCCTGCAGAGCACCGAACGCCTGAGGAAAGATCGACAATACGAGGACGACCGCGAGCGCGCCGATTCCAATGGCCTTGAGGGGAAGATCGAGATCGGTTCTCGGGGTGACCGCCGTGACCGATCCGAGGCTCTGTTTCAACTGGCGGGTGCCGAGACGGAAGCTCTCGATCATCGTCGGAATGCTCTTGATGAGTGTGATGATCCCTGCCGCGGCAACCGCGCCCGCTCCGATGTAGCGGACATAGCGCGACCAGATCTGGCTCGCACTCATCTCGGCGATCGTCAACGCCGTTTCGGGGTAGAGCGGAACGAGTCGCCCTTCACCCCACCAGGCGATCGATGGAATGATGACCAGCGACGAGAGAAGCCCGCCGCCGACCATCACCGAAGCGACGCGCGGCCCGAGGATGTAGCCGACACCGAACAGCGCGGACGACATCTCCGCTCCAACCTGACCCTTGCGGAGGAAGGGGACGGCCGTCTCGATTCGATCGGGGAAAATGTGCAGCCACCCTGCGAGCGTCTTGAAGAGCGCGCCCGCACCGAGCCCGTAGAAGACGTTTCTCGCCCGGCTTCCTCCCACCTCGCTCGCCACGAGCACTTCGGCGCATGCGGTTCCTTCAGGGTAGGGGAGGTTGCCGTGCTCGCGGGCCATCAGGAACCGTCGGAGGGGGATCATGAAGAGGACTCCGAGGATGCCGCCGCAGATCGCGAGAAGGGTCATCTGCAGCAGGGTCGGATCGAGTCCCCAGAGAAAGAGGGCGGGGATGGTGAAGATGACGCCGCTGGCCACCGAGCTCGAGGCCGAGCCGACGGTCTGCGAGATGTTCGCTTCGAGGATACTCGTTTGGATTCCGCTCTTCTGAAGAATCTTGAAAGCGGCCACAGTCATCACAGCGACCGGAATCGATGTGGAGATCGTCAGACCGGCACGGAGTCCGAGATAGGCATTCGCAGCGCCGAAGAGAACGCCGAAGATCGCCCCGGCGAGTACGGCCTTGATCGTGAACTCGGGAAGACTCTGTTCGGGACCGACGTAGGGATCGTAGCGTCCACCCTCGGGGATCGGTTCGTATGCCTGCCGGCTGAGCCCTTCTTTCATGCCGCCGAGAGTACTGACGGAAGCGGCGGAAAGGCAAGCTGTTTTCGCAGATCCCTACAGCCGGTAGCCGATGCCGGTGAGCAGGATCATCACCGCGCCGTAGACCAGCTCGGCGATTCCGATCTGTTTTGCCGGAGCGCGCCTGCGAATTGGCGATAGTCCGATCGCGCAGCGCAAGAACAGAATCACGAACGCGGCGATCGCGAGGGGAGGGGCGACGCCTACTCTCCAAAGCGTGGTCGCGATCATGATCGCCAGCAGATGAGCGGCCACGGGAGTGATGAGTGAGGGGGCCTGGCCTCGCTCGAGCCTGAGGCGCGTGCGGACATAGAGGATCGACGGGATCGCGCGCAGTGCGAGGAGCGCCCAGAGGGCGGCTGCGATCGAAGGCGCAGCGGCTCCAGCGATCGCGATCGCGCTGGCAGCCGCCCCTGCGGCCGTAGCTCCTGCCACCTCGGCAACCAGGGCGCGTCCTTCTCTGCGGATGTCGTGGAGGAACTGGACGAGGATGATCGGCGCGGCAGCGACGAGCGGAATCAGAAAGTAGGGCCTCGTGGTGATTGCCGCGACACAGAAGAGTGCGGCCGCCGTCAGGCCGAGCAGCGATCCCCACCGTAGTGATAGGGCGGTCCTCGGATGGAAGGTTCGGCGGAGACGGTCGGCCGCGGCGAGCTTCAGCGGCTGGCGAGCGAGAAAGAGCGCGAGCACTCCGAGGGCGATCGCCAGGCCGGCGCGCGACGGAGCGACGAGCAAACCGAGGAGGAGCGGCTCGAGGACGAAGCCCCAGCTCCCGTGCTCGGCAGGAAGGAGAACCTTTCTCAGCGAGACGGCCTGTTGCGTCACCGAATCTCTCGAATCGCGACCTGGCCGCGGCGGGAGTTGTCGATCGAGAGAGTCAGGGTCCTCGCTGCCTCCTGCGGTGCATGAAAGCCCATCGAGTTCTCGGCTTCGATGAAGTCGACGAAAAACTGCGCCTTTCGCTGGTGATCGCGGGCCAGCCGCAACTGTTCGTCCGAGGCACCTGATTCGCGCGCCGACTTGATGTCGGCGATCAGATCGACAAGCGCATCCAGCGCCAGGTTGCGCATCTGATACGTTCGATCCTGAATCGTCTCCACGCGAGCCTTCAGTTCCGATTCCGGCCAGCGATGGCAGGTCTGGCAGGCATTGCTGAGATTGAGAACGGGACTTCGGACGTGATGATCGCTGATTTTCATCGCCCCGACACGGACGTACGGCATGTGGCAATCGGAGCAGGCCACGCCGGAGCGGGCATGGATGCCCTGGCTCCACATCTCGAACTCCGGATGCTGCGCCTTGAGAACTTCTGCTCCCGTCTCGGCGTGCACCCAGTCGCGGAAGCCCGTTTCCTGATAGTAGTCGAGAATCTGATCGCTCCTGATTCCCTTCGACCAGGGATAGGTGAGGCGCTTCTCCGGCCCCTTGAAGTAATACTCGACGTGGCATTGGCCGCAAACGAACGACCGCATCTCCTGGCGCGTCGCCATCGTGTTGACGTCGTAGTCGCTGACGCCTTCACTCGCCTTCAGCGAGCGGATCCCTTCCATGAACCCAGGGCGGGTGATGCGGAGCTGCATCGTCTCGGGGTGGTGGCAGTCGATGCACGAAACGGGGTGCTTCACAAGTTTCACAGCCTCGGCGAACGGCATCTGGTTGACGCGCTCGAAACCTTTGATCAGGTCGCCGTCACCCGCCTGCTTGTAGGGGACATAAACCGATGCGTGACAATGCAGACAGGTGCCCGGCTGTTGCACGACGCGCTGGCGCCCGGTGAAGATCTGATCCTCGAGCATGTAGGCGTGGCCGCGCTCTTCGCGGAAATCCGTGGCGAAGGCGTAGCCCGCCCACATCGTCTTCAGGCGCGGATCTTCCTCGAGGCGCGACTGGGCAACGACCGATCGTGGATCGACTTCGTCGGGCGTTCGTGGAACCGCTTCGCTCCCGCCATATCGCGTCCGAACCTGATCGACGGTACGCCGGTAGAGATCGTACTGGAGCGGAAAGTTCTGACCCCACACGGACGGGTCCGTGGTGTCGTCGTCGAGATCGACGACACGGTAGAAGGGGTTTCTCGCTTCCTGCTTTCGCTCGAAGATGTTCACCAGGAGAGCGGCGAGGCCGAATGTGAAAAGAGTTGCCGCCACTGCGATGGATCCGGCGATCAGGATGGTTCTGCGCCTCTTCACTTGCCGGCCGGGTCGTTCGGGTGTCTCGGTCATGGGTCACCTCCTCTTAGCCTTCTCGTCATTCCATGTGTCCCACTTCCGAGTGACACTTGATGCAGGAGAGGCGGTCCGCCGGCCGATGGCCGGGTCTCGAGTCGATCTGTCTCACGATCTCCTGATGGCACGCTCTGCAGGCCTTTTCGGTCACCTCCAGGTTGACAGGCTTGATGCGGAGCGGATCGGGAAAGCGGCCGGTCGTGAAGCCGAGAGAGTGCCAGAAGCCGTTCGACGCCTTGGTCATGTACTTCGGAACGAGCCCCGGCGGAGTGTGGCAGTCGTTGCAGACGGCTGCCGTGCGATGGCTCGACTTGACCCACGCGGCATAGTGATCGCTCATGATGTGACAGTTGGCGCAGGCTGACGGGTCGTTGGTCAGATACGATGCGCCGCGCGCGTAGACGAAGGTGTAGCCGCCGACTCCCCCAGCCGCTCCGGCGACTGCAGCAGTGATGAGAAGAATGGTGAGAGTGCGTGCTCGCAACGCTGCCTCCGGGGGGAGAGTATAGCGCTGCGCGTGAGAGCAGAAAGCAGAAGAACAAAGCAGATGGCAGATGGCAAATAGCAGAGGCCAAATAGCAGATGGCAGAGGGGAGATCGCAGAGGGCAGAGAGGAGATGGCAGATGGTGAAGGGGAGGTGGCAGATGCGTGGAGAGGCGACGAAGTGCGTGTCTCTTATCTGCTATCTGCTATTGTTCTTTCTGCTTTCTGCTTTCTGCTTTCTGCTTTCTGCTTTCTGCCTTCTGCCTTCCCTCACTCGCTCCGCTCGATCTGGATGTTCCCATTCTGGTTGGCGAGGATCAGATTGCAGTTGCCGGCTCCGATCGTTCCGCTGAGCGAACCTTCACCGCTTTCGGTCACCGTGAGTGGGAGGTCGGTCACGATCCGGCCGAAGGAGGTTCTCGCGCTGACCTGATAGGCACCATTCTGCGGGACGGCGACTCGGAGGGCGCCGAAGGAGGTCTTCAGCGAGATCGCGTTGCAGCTCTTGCCGGCGGCGGCGGACAGGCCGCTGACGGCGATCGAACCGTTCTGGTTCTGAACCTCGACGGAGCGTCCGACACCGTTGAGGAACACCGGAGCGAAGCTGGTCCGGATCTTCGCTTCTCCTCCCACCGACGAGGCATTGACGCCGCCATTGGCATTCTCGACCTCGATCGATCCGCCGATCCTGTCGGCCTTCACCAGGCCGAACCTGGAATCGATGGTGAGATTGCCGCCGATACCGCTGGCGCTGGTGCTGCCGTTCTGATTAGAAATGCGCGAGGATCCGTTGACGCCGCGAACCTCGACGGTACCGAAGGTATTCTCGATCGTCGCGTTTCCGTTGACGTCTTTGCCGAGAATCCGTGAATTGGTCGATTTGCACTCGACGTTTCCCTGGATCGTCGAGAAGTTGATCGAACCGAACGAGGTGCGAAGCGTCGCGTTGCCGTTGACATCGCGCACGTCGACGCGCCCGTTCGTGTTGGTGACCTGAAGGCCGCCGCGAATGCGCGAGGCGCTGACCGATCCGAACGAGCTCTTGATCATGGCATTGCCGACATCGCTCGCGTCGATGCTGCCGTTCGCGTTGGTGATGGTGACAGCACGGCTCACGTCGCTCACCTTGACCGAGCCGAATCGATTGGTGACGGCGAGGCTGCCGTTGACTCCTTTGACCGAGATCGCACCGTTGTTGTCCTGGATCGTCGTATCGCCATGGATCTGCGCGACATCGATCGAGCCGAACGAATTCTCGATCCGCTGAGATCCGCGTCCGTTGCGAACTTCGACACGCCCATGAGAGTTGACGATGTCGGCCGTGGCTTTCAGATCGCTGACGCTGACGTTGCCGAAGCGGTTGCGAAGGGTGAGCGGCGCGCTCTCCGGCATCACGATGTCGTAGTCGACCGAGAACGAGAGCTTCCCATGACGAGTCTTCAGGTTCGGAATCTCAGTTCTGATCACGACGCCGGAGGGTTTTTCCTCGGCCACGATCGCGATCTGCTCGGCGAGCCGCTCGGCCGCCTCCTTCCCCGCCGCCGATGTCTTGATCACGGCGTTGACCACGACCTGAGGTTTCCGGTGTGTGCGGATGACGACACTTCCCATCCGGTGATCGATCGACACACCGCCTTTCGTCAGATTCAGTGTTCGTTGAAATTTCCGTACGACTTCGTCGTCCGCTCGCGCGTCGACGGCGGCACCGAACAGGAGCAGGCCCGCGACGATCGCCGCGCCCAAGGCTCTAGTGCTGTGATACGGCGGAGTCACTCTCCGCGGTGATCTGCTGATCATTGGCTTCCTCCCTGACCAGGTCCTGGAGCGTCCGGTTCTTCTCCCGGTACACTGCCAGAAGCTGGTGGCGCAGATGCGCGTTTTGTCTGTTCGCGTCGATGGCTGCCTGACATTCGGCGATCGCCGAGTCGAGGAGCATCAGTTTTTCGCGGTAGGCGATGGCCAGCGGGGTCGATGCATCATCCATGGCGGGCTCGACGAGTGAGGAAAGGCGGTCGATCGATTGCATGTACGCCTTCTCACTCTTCTCGACTTCCTGAAGAGCCGATTCCCGAAGCAGCCACCGGTCATACTCTTCTCCGTCGGGTGAGGTGGTTGCCACACGCATGGCGACGGCCCCGATCCCGATCACCAGGACGAATGCTGCAGCGATCTGCCAGACTCTCGGATCGTGCCAGCGCCGGAGTCTTCCCGTTGCCGCCCTCGTCCCGGCGACCTCCGTCCGGATCGAGCTCTCGATCCGCTGCCACAGCTCGGGGCTCTCCCACGTTCCTCGCAGCTCTCGCGCCGTCGCCGAGATCTCGTCGAAAGTTCGAATCACCGCGTCGCAACGCGAGCAGACAGCGATGTGCTCGCGGACGGCCGGATCGCTCGCCGGTGCGCCGTCGAGCAGAGACTGCTGTGCCCGTTCACAATCTGTGGTCATGGTGTCACCTCTCTGGTCGACATCCGCCATAGCTTCTGAAGCTCCTGTTTGGCGGTGAAGAGCAGCCATTTGGAATGGCCTTCACGGATCCCGAGAATCGCCCCGATCTCGGCATGACTCAGTCCTTCGACCTCGAACAGCAGAAAGACCGAGCGTCGCTGCTCCGGAAGTCTGCCCAGCAGCTTCCGCAGCGTCAGACGCATCGAGGTATCGACCGGACGGGAGGCGTTCCCCTCCTCCGGCAACAGTTCGATCGGCGCCTCATCCGGCCGGCGCTTCCGTTTTCTGAGCATGTCGTAGCAGGTATTGATCAGAATGCGATAGATCCAGGTGCTGAAGCTCGCTTCGCCATTCCAGCTCGATGCGCCTCGGTGAATCTTCAGAAACGCTTCCTGAACCGCATCCTCAGCGTCGGCAGTGGTGCCGAGATGGTTGAAAGCGACGCTCTTCATCCGCTCTCCATGACGACGGTAGATCTCTTCGAAAGCCGCCGAGTCACCCCGCGCGCACGCCTCCGCCATCCGCGCATCGTCGCTCTGCGCGGCGGAGGATCGCATCGAAACGTGGCTCGCGTCGGTCACGAAGTGTCCGTAGCTCAGAATCGCAGTCGCGCTCTCCCGCATCTCATCGTTCACCGCACAGATAGACGATCGGATGAGGCCGCAGGTTAGAGATGAACCGGATCCCCGAGCGAACTTTCCTCTGCAAAGGCGGGTTGTGAAGCGGGAATTTCAGCACGGTGCCGTTCTGGACGAGCGCAGGAGTGTGGCCGAAGATTCCGATCTTCGTGACGGGCGACGGGGTGAGCGATCGCGACGCTCCTCGCGGACTCACTGGCACGTGGAACCATTGGACCCGAGCAGGCGCACCACCCCCCCAAAGCCCCCGCCCGCACGAGGCGTCAGCGACGGCTGCCGAACAGACGGAGCAGCATCAGGAAGAGATTGATCAGATCGAGATAGAGCGCCAGCGCTCCGATGACCGCATAGTTCGTCGTCTGCGGGCCGGCGATCGCTGCATAGCGTTTCAGCTTCTGTGTGTCATACGCCGTGAGTCCGACGAAGACGAACACGCCGACCACGCTGAAGACGAAGCTGAGCGCGCTGGAGCGGACGAAGATGTTCACGATCCCGATCAAAAGGATGCCGATCAGTCCCATGAAGAAGAACGATCCCCATGAGGTGAGGTCGCGTTTCGTCACCAGGCCGTAGACGCTCATCGCGGCGAACATCCCCGCGGCGACGACGAACGCCTGCACGATCGATGCGGCCGTGTAGACGAACAGGATGCTGCTGAGCGAGAGTCCCATCAGGACGGAGAAGACGAAAAACGAGCCGGCGGCGGTCGCCGGGGTCATCTTCTGGATCCGGAACGAGAGGAAGAACACCAGTCCCAGAGTCGCGAGCATCAGGCCGATCGACACGCCCGGAGTGCCGAAGATCAGAGCCTGCATCGCCTGCGACGAGGCGACCCAGTACGCGGCGACGGACGTCAGGGCGAGCCCGCCGAACATCCAGCCGTAGACCGAGCGGATGAACGCCCGTTCCCGTTCCTGGCTCTCGCTGGTCGCGGCGGTGATCCATGCATCGGAGCGGTACTGATCCATAGTTCTGCGTCCTCCTCGGAAAAACTCTCGGCGATGATAACAGCTCAGCCGCAGGATTATTTTCGCTGGATACTTCACGTCGCCCGCGAGCTGCACGCTCGGATCGTTGGTGGTGTTGGGTGAGGAATCGTTTTGCTGCCCCAAGAATCCTGAACGAGCGGGCAGGCGATCGGCAACTGTGTAGGATTTGCAGATCCTTCACTCACGCCCACCCCCTCCGGCTCGCTCAGAATGACGGGGCTTCATTTACCTAGGAACGCTCGCCTCGATTCAGAGGATGACGGGATCTTTCATTACCCGCCTCGCTCATGACGGGATCTTCTTAACAGGAACGCCCTGTGCAACGTGGTAGGGAATTGCCAGGAATTAACAACGACAGACTCAGGTTTCACAGCTCAGCAACATTGATGCTAGTACACTCAAATTCCTGCAAGGAGACGGTAACATGAGCAAAATCATAGGGATCGACCTCGGTACCACCAATTCCGTCGTCGCGATCATGGAGGGGCCGGAACCGAAAGTCGTCGTCAATTCGGAGGGGAGCCGGATCACTCCGTCGGTGGTCGGCTTCACCAAGAGCGGCGAACGGCTCGTCGGGCAGGTGGCCAAACGGCAGGCGATCACCAATCCCGAGAACACCATCTTCTCGATCAAGCGCTTCATGGGGCGAAAGTTCGAGGAAGTCAGCGAAGAGATGAAGATGGTCCCCTACAAAGTGGATCGAGCGCCGAACGGCGACGTCCGAATCGAGATCGACGGCAAGAAGTACTCGCCACCCGAGATCTCGGCGATGATTCTGCAGAAGCTCAAGCAGGCAGCCGAGGATTATCTCGGGGAGAAGGTCGACCGCGCGGTCATCACGGTTCCCGCCTATTTCAACGACTCGCAGCGCCAGGCGACCAAGGATGCAGGCGAGATCGCCGGTCTGAAGGTCGAGCGGCTCGTCAACGAGCCGACCGCCGCGGCGCTGGCCTACGGTCTCGACAGAAAGAAGGATGAGACGATCGCCGTCTACGACTTCGGCGGCGGTACGTTCGACATCTCGATTCTCGAGGTCGGTGAGGGCGTCGTCGAGGTCAAGGCGACCAACGGCGACACGCATCTCGGCGGCGACAACATCGATCAGAAGTTGATCGACTGGATCATCGACGAGTTCCGCAAGGATCAGGGAATCGATCTGTCGAAGGACAAGATGGCTCTGCAGCGGCTCAAAGAGGCAGCCGAGAAAGCGAAGATCGAGCTCTCTTCCACCATGTCGACGGACATCAATCTTCCGTTCATCACCGCCGACGCCTCCGGGCCGAAGCATCTGAACATGGCGCTCTCGCGTGCGAAGTTCGAGCAGCTCATCGGAGATCTGGCGAACCGTACGATGGAACCGCTGAAGAGAGCGCTCGCCGACGCGGGAATGTCACCAAAGGACATCGATGAAGTGGTTCTCGTCGGCGGATCGACGCGCATTCCTCTCGTTCAGAAGCTGGTGACCGACTACTTCGGCAAAGAGCCGCACAAGGGAGTGAACCCCGACGAGGTCGTGGCCATCGGCGCTGCGATCCAGGGGGGCGTTCTCGGCGGCGACGTCAAGGACGTTCTCCTTCTCGACGTCACTCCGCTCTCGCTCGGAATCGAGACGCTCGGCGGTGTGATGACCAAGCTCATCGAGAGGAACACGACGATTCCGACGCGGAAGTCGGAAGTCTTCTCGACCGCGGCCGACAATCAGACCTCGGTCGAGATCAAGGTGCTCCAGGGAGAGCGCGAGATGGCGCGCGACAACAAGCTCCTCGGCGTATTTCACCTGGTGGGCATTCCACCCGCACCGCGCGGCGTCCCGCAGGTCGAGGTGACCTTCGACATCGATGCCAACGGAATCATGAACGTGTCGGCGAAGGATCTCGGCACGGGCAAGGAGCAGAAGATCACGATCACCAGCTCGTCCGGTCTGAACAAGGACGACATCGAGCGGCTCGTCCACGACGCGGAGCTTCACGCCGAAGAGGACAAGCAGCGGCGTGAAGAGATCGAGGTGAAGAATGGTCTCGACTCTCTGGTCTACTCGATCGAGAAGATGCTGAGCGAGAACCGCGAGAAGATCTCCGGAGCCGACGTCAGCGCTCTCGAGACGGCGATCAGCGAAGGGCGCAAGGCGATGGAGCAGGGAGAGCTCGAGGCGATGAAACGTGCCACCGAGAACCTGCAGAAGGCGTCGCACAAGCTCGCCGAGGCGATGTACTCGCAGACAGCGGGTGCTGCGGGTGCTGCGGGAGGCGGGCCTGGTGAAGGAGCCGCCGGCTCGGGAGGGCAGCCCTCGGAGGATGACGTCATCGAGGCGGAAGTCGTCGACGAAGAGAAGCGATGAGCGATCGAATGCGCGACGGCGGGAGGAAGGAACCCCTTCTCCCGCCGTCGCGCTGACTGGAGCGACAGATGGCGAGGCGCAGACGAGACGATCTGGTGATGATCTCCATCGTTTCTTCGCGATACAACATTCATCCGCAGACGCTCCGCCTCTACGAGCGGGAAGGACTTCTCAAACCGGGCCGCACCGGCGGCAACACGCGTCTCTACGGCCCCCCGGAGCTCAAGCGGCTGGAGATGATTCTCACGCTCACGCGCGACCTCGGGGTGAATCTCGCCGGAGTCGAGGTGATTCTCAATCTCCAGAGGGAAATGGAGAAGATGGAGATGGAGGTGGACGAGCTGATGAATCTGATCCGCCGGTCGCTGATCGACAAACGAATCGGCGTCAATCGCGAGAATGCCCTGGTGAAGGTGGGACCGCGGCACGTTCAGAAGACGCGGCGTTGAATGTCATTCCGATTTGGCTTTGTCTCGCCAATCGTTCGACGTAGAATGGCATCACCCACTTGCCACCGGCGGACACGGAATGCGGCGACACGAAGACCATCGAGACGAGTCGTACGACCTTCTAAACCAATACCTCCAGGAGATCGCGCGTATCCCGCGGCTCACGCCTGAGCGCGAGCGCGAGCTCGGCCGCCGCGTTCAGCAGAACGATCGCAACGCGCTCGAGGAGCTGGTCAAGGCGAATCTCCGGTTCGTCGTGTCCTACGCAAAGCGCTTCCGCAACGCACACGTTCTCTTCCTCGATCTGATCAACGAAGGAAACATCGGCCTGATCCACGCCGCAAGGAAATTCGATCCCGACAAGAACGTCAAGTTCATCACCTACGCCGTCTGGTGGATACGCCAGGCGATTCTCCATGCGCTTTCCGAGCAGGGAGGCGCCTTTCGTCTCCCGCCGAAACGCGCGAATCTGATGTATCGCCTGGAAAAGGCGATCGGCACGGCGATGTCGGAGCAGAACCGCATCCCGACATCGGAAGAGCTTGCGGCAGAGCTCGGAGTTTCGGTGCGCGAGATCGATACGCTCCTGCAGGCGAACCACGAGAACTACTCGCTGAGCTCCGAGCTCGACGGCGACTCGCATACCGAGCTCGCCGAGCTGATCGAGCAAACCACCATTCCATCGGCCGAAGTGGAGATGGAGGAACAGTCGCGCCGTCAGGAGCTGCTCCAGCAGATGGCGAGTCTCGCCGCAAAGGAGCGCCTCGTTCTGACGCTACGCCACGGAGTGAGCGACAACATTCCGAAGAAGACCTCGGAGATCGCCGAGTTTCTCAACCGGTCCGTCGAGGAGATCGAGGAGATTCTCGAGCGCGCGACCGAGATTCTTTGCTCTGCGCTCTCGGTCGAGCGGAACGAGCTGGCGCACCTGATCCTCTTCACCAACCCGAACCCGCAGGCGTCGTGGACGTACTGGGTCGCTCTGGGCGATCTTCAGGAAGGGATCAAGCCGAGCATCGATCACGACCGGATCCCTGATCTGGAAAATCTCAAACAGCAGGGAGCGGTGCAGCGTGAGCTGGAGCTGCTCACTGTGGAAGAGCGGACCGTTCTCAAGCTGCGATTCGGCGTTCTCCAGGACGAGGAGCTCACGCTCCGCGACATCGGCGAGATTCTCAGTCTCTCGCGCGAACGCGTACGTCAGATCGAGGCGCGAGCCGAGGCGAAGTGCCGCAGGTTCGTGCGCCGCGAGAGTTTCTCGCGCTGAGAGAACGGGCGATGCCGGAGACGAGAGCGCCGCAGACCCTCCCCATGGGCAGGCTCGATGCGCTCGACGTCGGATCGAGAAAACTGACGATCCAGACCGAGTTTCTCACCCGCCCCGAATGGCACATCGAAACGAAGATTTACATCGGCGGAGCGCTGAAAAAGACCTACGTCGAAGATCTTTCGTCGACTGCCGAGTCGGAGCTGCAGGGAATCATCGACCAGTTCCACGTCGCCCGCCGCCAGGAGCTCGTCGAGCGCCTGATGAATCTCGAGAAGTGAACAAGGGTTGGGGGGAGGGAAGTGGCCGAACTTTGTCGCGGGTGCGCGCGGCGAACGTTGGGGCTTGCGATGGTCTGACACTGCATCCGCGACAAGTTCGGTCTGTGACGAGCAGGAATGGACTTTCGCTCTCGCATCAGCTTGTCGCCGGCGATTCGGGCCAGGGCCGAAGTTGTCTGCTTCGGCGCGCGAGAGGTCACAGCATGCGTCTGCGCCTGGCCGAAGCCGACAAACTTCGCCCACAAAGTAAGCAGCACGTCACTCCGAGGTCAGCGGCAGGCGCTGAAGCTCCTGAAGCGTGATGCGCAGCACGCTGTTCGCTGTGAATCCGGGAGGGAAGGCATGCGGGACTCGGATGCCGGCGCCGACGAGCTCGAGGAAATCGAGAGGGGGGCGCCGGTGCGCAAGCGCCCAGAGGAGCTTTCGCGGAAGCTCCTCCCGGTCGTGCAGGGAGAGGTGCAGCGGCTGAAGATAGTAGCCGAAGTGCATCGCTTCGATCGGGGTCTCTCCCTTCGCATACTCCGGAAGGGTGATGCCGAGAGTGAGCGAACCGAGAATCCAGTTCTCGGCGCGGAAGCGTTCACGCCATTCCTCTTCTTCCTTCCGGTTGAGCTTCTCGAGGCGCAAGTTTCGTCGTTCCCTTCGGTGGTCGGCGCGTTTCAGCATACACGGGATCGGCGCCCGGGCCGCGCGACGGCGCGTCGCAAAAAACGTGCTCAACGTGCGTGTCGTCTTGTGGCAGCCTGCGCGACCAGACGGAACGGTGCGGACTCTGACCCCGAGGGGGTCGTGCGTCCCCGCCAGATCGTGGCGGCGTCCTCGCTGCCACAGGCAAGGTCGGCAGATGTGACCAAGCCTGCCAGCGACGGCGAGGACGCCGTCGCGATCGTGCGAGGACGCACGACCCCCAGCTGCGCGCACGAGCGCGGCCATGTGTGGGATAGTCTCTCGTCTCTCGTCTCTCGTCTCTCAACCTCTGGCATAAACCACGGCGCTTCGCGCATTCTCACTGCTGCTGCAATGTCGCCGATCCGCCGCCTTCTCCACTACTTCGCCCGGCATCGATGGTCGCTCGCTCTCGGCGCTCTCTGCGTCGTCGGGTCCGCTGCCTTCTCGCTGACCAAGCCCCTCATCGTCGGTACCGCGGTCGATGCGCTCGCGGTCAGCTCCTCCCGCCGCGATCTCGTCTGGTACGGGCTCCTCTTCGTCGGTGCGGCCGCGATGCAGGGGATCTTCCTCTACCTCCAGCGCTGGATCATCATCGGCACCTCGCGGCGGATCGAATACGACATGCGAGGCGACCTCTACGAGCACCTCCAGTCGCTGCCTCTCGCCTTCTACAACGAACAGCGCACCGGCGATCTGATGTCGCGCGCCACCAACGACCTCTCCTCGGTTCGCATGTTGATCGGCCCGGCGGTCATGCACTCCTTCTCGTCGCTGCTGATCGTCTTCGGAGCGTTCGTCATGATGCTGCGGATCGAGACCGGCCTCGCGCTGATCTCGCTGATCGCAGTTCCCATCGTCGCCGGCCTCGTGAAGTACTTCGGCGAGCGGATTCACGACCGCTTTCGCATGGTTCAGGACCATTTCGGAGACATCTCCGCGCGCGTTCAGGAGAATCTCGCCGGCGTGCGCGTGGTGCGGGCGTTCACTCAGGAGCGAAACGAGATCGAGACGTTCCGCAAAATGAATCGCGAGTACGTCGAGCGCAATCGCTCCCTGATCAAGCTCACCGCCACCTTCTATCCGGCACTGCACGCGATGATCGGCGTGATGTTCGTCGTCGTCTTCTTCGTCGGCGGGCGTCGCATTCTCGGCGGCACGATGAGCATCGGCGAGTTCGTCGCCTTCCAGTTCTATCTGGCCCGGATGATCTGGCCACTCATCGCCCTCGGATGGGTGATCAATCTCTTCCAGCGCGGAATGGCGTCGATGAAGCGTCTGGTCGAGGTCTGGGACGTCGCGCCCGAACGGCCCGGCGAGCAGCTCTGCGAGCCCCAGGAGTTCCGCGGTGCCCTCGAGCTGCGCCGCCTGACATTCGCATATCCCGGCGGGCCGCCCGTGCTCCGCGAGATCGACCTGAACGTCGAGCCCGGCCAGACGGTCGGAATCGTCGGCCGGACGGGAAGCGGCAAGTCGACGCTTCTCGCCCTCCTCGCGCGCCTCTGGGAGCCCCCCGAGCAGAGCGTCTTCCTCGACGGCTGTGCCATCGAAGCGATTCCAACCGCGCGGCTTCGCGACATCATCGCCGTCGTTCCGCAGGAGACATTCCTCTTCTCCGACACGATCGGAGAGAACATCCGCTTCGGCCGTGCCGGCTCTTCGGAAAAGGAGATCGAGTCGATGGCCGAGCTCGCGGGGCTGCGCGACGATGTGACCGGCTTTCCCTCCGGCTTCTCCACGGTGATCGGCGAGCGGGGGATCACGCTCTCGGGGGGACAGAAGCAGCGAACTGCGATCGCGCGCGCCCTGATCCGCAATCCGGTGATTCTCATGCTCGATGACGCGCTGAGCGCGGTCGATACCGCGACCGAGGAGCGGATTCTCGATTCGCTGAGAGCGGTGCGGCGGGGGAGGACGGTGCTGATCGTGTCGCATCGCGCCTCGTCGGTGAAAGACGCCGACCAGATCGTGGTACTCGATCAGGGAGCGATCGTCGAGCGCGGTACGCACGAGGAGCTGATCGGTCTGGACGGCTACTACGCCGATCTCTACCGGCGACAGGCGCTCGAAGAAGAGATCGAGGAGATCGCGTGAGCGAGATCGAGCGGCACGAGGACGAAGGTGCGAAGGCGTTCGACCCCCATCTGGTGCGACGCCTCCTGACGTATCTCCGTCCGTACCGCCTGCGAACGGTCGTCTCGGTCGTCCTGGTCATCTTCTCGTCGATCCTCGAGCTCGCCGGCCCTGCGATCATCGCCATCGGAATCGATCTCTTCGTCCGACCGGGCGACCTCGAGCCCGTGGGCATCAGCGGCGGCGTCCGCGACTGGCTGCAGGCCTCGGGATGGATGGCCGATCCGATCGCCGGAATCAACATCGCCGCAGCCGTCTACCTCCTGACGCTCCTCGGAGGATTCATCGTCCTCTACACCCAGATGGTTCTGATGAACCTGATGGGGCAGTACGTGATGTACGACCTTCGCAAGCAGATCTTCGAACATCTGCAGAAGCTCGACATCAAATTCTTCGATCGGAATCCCGTCGGGCGGCTGATCACGCGCGTGACCACCGACGTCGACGCGCTCAACGAGATGTTCACCGCCGGCTTCGTCGCGATTTTCGGCGACGTGTTCGTGTTGCTCGGCATCGTCGCGGTGCTCTTCTGGATGAACTGGCAGTTGGCGCTCGTCCTCTTCTCCATCACGCCCTTCATCATTCTCGTCTCCGTCTGGTTCCGCCGAGGAGCACGGAGGACGTACCGGCAGGTGCGGGCGCGCATCGCGGCGATCAACGCGTTCCTGCAGGAGCACATCTCCGGGATGTCGGTCGTGCAGCTCTTCAACCGGCAGGAGGCGGAGGGGGCGAAGTTCGAAGTTCTGAACGCGAAGCATCGCGACGCGAACATCGATTCGATCTTCTACTACGCCGTCTTCTATCCGGCGATCGAGCTGATCCAGTCGATCGGCATCGCGCTCATCGTCTGGTACGGTGGCGGGCAGGTCATCCAGGGGACGCTCTCCCTCGGTGCGCTCGTCGCCTTCTTCCAGTACGCGCAACGATTCTACGAGCCGATCTCCGACCTGTCGGAGAAGTACAACATCCTGCAGGCGGCGATGGCGGCGAGCGAGAGGATCTTCAAGCTGATCGATACGCCGGTCTCCATTCGGACGCCGGAGGAGGCGGAACAGGTCTCTCAGGTCGAATCGATCGAGTTTCGCGATGTCTGGTTCGCTTACAACGACGAGGAGTGGGTGCTGAAGAACGTTTCGTTCCGCGTCGAAAAGGGAGAGCGGATCGCGATCGTGGGGCACACCGGCGCGGGGAAGACGACCGTCACGAGTCTGCTGCTTCGCTTCTACGACATCCAGCGCGGCGAGATCCTCATCAACGGAATCGACATCCGCAGGCTCGAGGTCGAATCGCTCCGTCGTCTCTTCGCCATCGTCCAGCAGGACTTCTTCCTTTTTTCCGGGACGGTCGGCGACAACATCTCCCTCGGTGACGACTCGATTCCTCCCGCGCGCGTCCGCAATGCGGCCGCCCGCGTTCAGGCCGACCGCTTCATCGCGCGACTCCCCGAAGGCTATGAGGCGCCGGTAAAGGAGCGGGGCGCGGGATTCTCGGTGGGAGAGAAACAGCTCCTCTCGTTCGCTCGCGCCCTCGCGTTCGATCCCCCGGTGCTGATTCTCGACGAAGCGACCTCGTCGATCGACACGGAGACCGAGTCGTTGATTCAGAAGGGAACCGAAGTGCTGATGGCGGGTCGGACGTCGATCGTCATCGCGCATCGGCTATCGACGATCCGGTCGGCGGATACGATCCTCGTGTTTCATCACGGCGAAGTGCGCGAGCGCGGTACGCACGAAGAGCTCATGAGCATCGATGGACTCTACAGGAGGCTGTACGAACTGCAGTACCGCCAGCAGCGCGAGCTCCTCGAGGTTTCCGGCGCCGAGGTCGCCTCGTGGGTTTGAGGGCGCCGGCCATCGTCCGGCGATCACGCTGGCTGGCGCGAGGACGGATCGCCTCAGCTGAAGATCCGCTCCGCCTCCTGCTCGATCCTGCTGCGGATCTTCGACTCGAACGGTAGCGCGAGGAAGGGCAGTTTGCCGTCGAGAATCAGATCGTGCTCGGTGACCTCGAGCTTCCCCTTGATCTCGAACCCCTTCGTGCGGAACGAAAAGAGAAGCGCATCGCCGACCCACCGATGCTGGGGCGCCGCGACGCGATCGCCGTCGCGCTCCATCAGCTCATGGAGCAGATGCTCGACCCGAACCTTCGCCTCGTCCGGCGTGCTGTGGTGCCGTATTACGATGTGCACGTGACGAATCGCATGAAAAAACGAGGCCAAAGCCGGGGAGAGCGGGCGTCCCGCGCCCGCCCCTGTTCCCTCCGCGCTGATGCAGCCGACCATCACGCGGTTACCGTCCGCGACGAGCGTCCCGATCGCTCGCAGCGTCGCCCGTCACCGGGCCGAAGATCGGCGTCCCTGCTCCACGGCGTCGTCCAGTGCCGCGAGGAGATCGCGACCGCGATGAAAGCCGCGCGAGGTGATGAGCCGGGCCGAACGTCGCGCACGGGCGAGGTCGCCTTCCTCGGCTGAGCGAACGAGAGCACGCAGGTCGGCCACATCCTGAGGTCGTTCCGCGTCATCGCGTGAAAGGAGCTTGAGCGCGATCAGATCGCCGAGACTCGCAACCGGCGCCTCGACCATGGAAAAAACCTCGAGAACCGAGGCGTCCTGCACGATTTCCTCTTCGATCCGGGACGACGCGAACAAGAGATCGAGAACCGGACCCGCTGTCGCGTCCCTCTCGAGACGCTCGGTCGCGAGCCTGTCGCGAGCGGCCTGCTCGAGAGTCGCCGTCAGCCGGTATCCGCGCGATCGGAGATCGCGAATCAGCCGTTCGGCGTCGGCGTCCGAAGAGGCAGCGATGGCGAGATCGATGTCGCGCGTGAAACGCGGCTCTGTCTGGACCGAGACGGCCAGTCCGCCGATCAGCGCCCATCGGATGGAGAGCGAGTCGAGATCTCTCGCTGTGCGGCCGAGGGTCGATTCGAGCGAGGTCAAAGGGTCGTGTCCTCTTCGTCGATCGCCCGCGGGATTCCTTCGCCGTCTCCGTGCTCGGCGCCGGGACGAGTCCTCAGCCACTGGCCAAGGAGGCGCTCGATCTCTTCGGGTGTCGCCTCCGGGTGGCGTCGCACCAGGTTCTGACGCATCAGGGCGACCCCTGCGTCGTGGAGCTCGAGCGCGGCGCGGAGGCGGGCGGCCATCATGGCGCGATCGTGCATGAAGGGATTATATCGGGTGGAGAAGGTCCTGCTCTTCCGGCATCGTGGAATCTCCTGGTCACGTTCTGAAGTACGCCTTGTCGAGTGCGCGGTACTGGATCGCCTCCGAGACGAAGGGGCTCTCGATCGATTCGGATCCGGCCAGGTCGGCGATCGTCCTGGCCACTTTGAGAATTCGATCGTAGGCGCGCGCCGACAGTCCCAGCTTGTCGAGAGCGACCTCGAGAAGACCGCGCGAGGTGGCGTCCAGCTCGCAGTGCTTCCGCAGATGGCGCGTCGTCATCTCGCCGTTGCACTGAATCGACCCTCGCCGGAACCGTGCGCGCTGAATCTCGCGCGCCCGCTCCACCCGTTCCCTGATCGACTCCGATCGCTCGCCCGCGGTCGTCGAGGCGATCTCCTCGGCGGCGAGGGCGGGAACTTCGACCTGCAGATCGATCCGATCGAGCAGCGGTCCGGAGATCTTGGCCAGATAGCGAGCGATCTGCTGCGATCCGCAACTGCACTGCCGCCGGCCGTCGTTGAAGTAGCCGCATGGGCAGGGATTCAGCGCGGCGGCGAGCGTGAATCGCGAGGGAAAAGTCAGAGTGCGGAGGGCTCGCGCGATGGTCACGCAGCCTTCTTCCATCGGCTGTCGCATCACCTCGAGCACGTCGCGACGGAACTCCGACAGCTCGTCGAGAAAGAGAACGCCGTGATGCGCGAGACTCACTTCTCCAGGTTTCGGAACACTCCCTCCTCCGACCAGGCCGGCGTAGGAAATGGTGTGGTGCGGAGCCCGGAAGGGACGGCGCGCGACGAGTCCGCTCCCGGGAGGTAGAAGCCCTGCCACGGAATGGATCTTCGTCGTTTCGATCGATTCGTCGAGCGACAGGTGGGGGAGGATCGACGGCAGGCGCTTGGCCAGCATCGTCTTTCCCGATCCCGGCGGGCCGATCATCATCACGTTGTGTCCGCCCGCGGCGGCCACCTCCAGCGCCCGCTTTGCCTGCGCCTGCCCGCGCACCTCGGCAAAGTCCGCGCCGTCGTCAGCGCTGTCTCCCTCCTCGATCGAGATCCAGGGATCGATGCACGACTCGCCTCGAAGATGGTCGAGGAGGGCGGGAAGGTGCGGCACGCCGATCACCGGAACGGATCGCACCGCGGCCGCTTCGTTCGCATTGCACATCGGCACGATGACTTCCCGCGTGTCGCGGTCCTTTGCGAATGCCGAGGAGATGGAGAGCGCGCCGCGGATGGGCGCGAGCCCTCCGTCGAGCGAGAGCTCGCCGACGAAGACGCGCCCCTCGAGCTGGCGCTCGTGAAGATATTCGGCGGCGTGGAGGATTCCGATGGCGATCGGAAGATCGAACCCCGATCCTTCTTTCTTCACGTCGGCGGGGGAGAGGTTGACCGTGATGTATCGCTCGGGATAGCGGAGACCACAGTTGGCCATCGCAGCGCGGACGCGCGCATAGGCTTCCCGAACTGCCGCGTCGGGAAGGCCGACCATGGTGAAGCCCGGCAGACCGCCGCTGGCGTCTACTTCGATGATGATGCGAACTGCGTCGATTCCAAAGGTCGCGGCACTCGTCACTTTAGCGAGCATGGTGACTTGGCGACCAGCGGAAGTCCCTGAGCGCAAGGCTACCTCGGCGAGTCGAGGTAACGCAAGAGGGTTGGATCGGTCCTTTGTGGCGGACTCGGCGGTTCAGTACCCGATATAAGTTTTTTGAATCGAGCGTAACATACACTTTTCATGGCACTTAGATGAAAATTACCGGCGCACTTTTTTGGGTGCTTCCAGCGTTGACGGAATATCCAAATAATATCGATGATTGAATATCGTGCCCTCGGAACGGTCGATTCCGGACTCGAATCGGTAGCGATTAATGTTGACAAAAACAGTGAAGATTTTATCTAATCACTCTACGAAATCATCGAGTCGGCCTCGTGTTGGGTGAGGAGATGGCGCATGTCGTTCGAGAAATGGATTCCGCAACCCGACTTTCAGCATGTTCCCGCATCGGCGACCATCGTCCAGTCGCGACTGATCCGTCTGCCGTCTCCCGTGGCCAACATGCTTCGGCTCCGAGGCAAGACAAACGCGCACCTCTTCTACGATCGGAAGCGCAAGGTGATCGGAATCAAGCCGATCGACCGGAAGGAAGAGGGGGCAGCAAAGATCCGCCAGTCCGACAAATCGACCTCGATCCATGTTCCGAGCTTCTTTCGTTTCTACCAGATCGACGTTCCGGGCATCAAACGCTTTCACTGCTGGTACGACGAGAAGGAACGGATGGCGATGATCGACATCTCGAGACCGTCGCGACGCGGGCGGCCGTCGGGAACGTGAAGAAACGGTGCTAGTATAGCTTCGCTGCGTTGAAGCTCAATCCCATTTTCCCGATCGGCGGCCCACGCCGGTCATTCGGAGGACTCCCAGACCATGAAACGAATCGCGTTGTTCGTCGTTCTCGCTGCTTTCTCGTCCGCACTCTCAGCCGGCGTCACCTACCAGTTCAAGAGCGTCACCGACGGCAAGGGAGGCGCTCTCGATGGAACGGCGTTCGTCGAGGGGAGCCGGGTTCGCCTCGATTTTCGAAGTGGTGATGGCATGGTGTTTCAGAAGGGAACGATCGTTCTTTCCGACGACGGCGGAAAGACGATGCGCATTCTCGACCCGAAGAACAAGACGTATTACGAGTTCTCTCTCGAGGAGATGGTCGCATCCCTCGGCGGCATCGTGAAGGGCATGGGTGGTCTCTTCAAGATGGACATCTCCAATCCCGATGTGAAGGTCGCTGACGGAGGAGACGGCGGAACGATCGAAGGATATCCGACGAAGAAATATCTGGTCGATTCCAGCTACGACATGAACATGACCGTCATGGGGATGAAGAGGGCGATGAAGATCTCGACCAGGTCGGAGTCGTGGACGACCGACAAGCTCGCCGGAGAGCTGATGACCTTCGTGCAGCACCGCGGGCTGCGCACGGGCATCGAAGATCTCGACAAGCTGATCGCCGCGCAGGGAGCCGCTACCAAAGGCTTTCTTCTCAAGCAGGTGAGCACCACGACGACGACTCAGGGGGGAAAAGCTGCCACCTCGGTCACGACGACGACGGTGAGCAACATCGAAACGGCGCCGATTCCGGCAAGCCGGTTCGAGATGCCGGCGGGTTATCGTCAGGGTGAGGCCCCCTTCGCCGCAATTCCGAAGATGTAGCGCGGATGCGCGTCATCCCGAGCCAGGAAGCGGCACTGCGCGCCGGGTCAAGAGGGAATGACGCCCGCAAACGTTGCCGTCATCCTGAGCGAGGGCGGATGGGAGGGCGTGAGTGAAGGACCTGCGTTCTTGGACAGTTGCCGATCGCAGATCCTTCGCGACGCGCGCGTCACGCTTTCGGCTGCGGCACGATCCGCAGATATGGCCGCGGCGCCTTCCATCCGTCGGGATAGATCGTCTTCGCCTCGTCGTCGGACACCGAGCCTGCGATGATGACGTCATCGCCCTGCTTCCAGTTCATAGGCAATGTAGATGGAGCGTATGGCCGAAGCTAAGTCGAGTCGAGCTCGGCCACAGCCCGCTCTCCGCTGCGTCCTACCGGTCGAGCAGCTCGCGAAGAAGCTGGTTCGCAACTTCCGCCTTCGCCTTCCCCCGCGTTTCCTTCATCAACTGCCCAACGAAGAAACCGAACAGCGTCGTCTTGCCGGCTCGATACTGCGCGACCTGTTCGCCGTTCGCCGCAATGACGCGCTCTGCCGCCGCCCGAATGATCGAAGGGTCACTGATCTGACCGAGGCCGCGCGTCTCGACGATCGATCGCGGGCTCCCACCCGACCGCGAGATCTCGTCGAACACCTCCTTGGCTACCTTCCCGCTGATCTCTCCTTCTTCGATCATGCGGATGAGCTCGGCCAGCATTGGCGGTCGGAGCTCGAGCTCCTCGATTCCGATCTTCCGTTCATTGGCTACGCGCAGAATCTCGTTTCTGACCCAGTTGGCGGCGGTGCGAGGGTGCCCTGAGCTGCTCGCTGTCTCTTCGAAGTAGTCGGCGAGTCTTCGGCTGGAGGCGAGAACTTCCGCGTCGGAGCGGGAGATCGAATACTCGCGCTCGTACCGCGCGACTCGTTCCTGCGGAAGCAGCGGAAGCGTCGACCTGACCTGTTCGACCAGATCGGAAGTGATGCGCAGAGGAAGAAGATCGGGCTCGGGGAAATAGCGATAGTCATGCGCCTCCTCTTTGGACCTCATGGCTCGCGTTTCTCCGATTGCCGGATCGAAGAGGCGGGTCTCCTGCACGATCCTTTCTCCATTCTCCAGAAGAGCGATCTGCCGTTGCACTTCGAATTCGATCGCCCGCCCGAGGAATCGAAACGAGTTGAGGTTCTTCACCTCGGATCGCGTTCCGAGCGTTTCTCCCCGTCGCCTCACCGATATGTTGGCGTCGCAGCGCAGGGAGCCCTCTTCCATGTTGCCGTCGCAGACGTCCGTGTACATCAGGAGCTGACGCAGACGGGTCAGGTAGCTCACCGCCTCTTCCGCCGACTCGAGATCGGGCTCGCTGACGATCTCGATGAGTGGAACGCCCGATCGATTGAGGTCGATGAGAGTCGCATCATGAGGAGCCTCACTCCCCTCGGGGGGCTGGTGCAGCAGTTTTCCGGCGTCCTCTTCCAGATGAATCCGGCGAATCGTCACGGACTTCACGCCCGCGGCGTTGGGGATCGAGATTCCTCCCCCGGTGGCGATGGGCTTCTCGAACTGCGAGATCTGATATCCCTTCGGCAGGTCGGGGTAGAAGTAATTCTTTCTGGCGAAGAGCGATTCGAGATGGATGACGCATTCCGTCGCCAGAGCCATGCGCAACGCCAGCGCCACCACCTGCCTGTTGAGAACGGGGAGTGCGCCCGGGTAGCCCAGACAGACGGGACAGACATGAGAGTTCGGCGGCGCGCCGAATGTGGTGGAACAGCCGCAGAACATCTTCGAGCGCGTCTGCAGTCGCGCGTGAACCTCGAGTCCGATGACGGTCTCCCACGGCATCACGGCGGCGGATTATATCGCCTGCGGTGGTCCCGGTCGGGGCCCGGCGGGTCGTCTCCCCCCCTTTCGAGGCGTTTTCGGTAGAATTGGTGCGAGACCTCGACAACGTGATGCAACGGAACCTGTCACTCCTTCTGTTTCGAGGGAGCACGATCCTGCTGGCTGCGATCCTGGCCCTGGTGGAGATGCGCCGGCTGCAGCCCGAGTCGATGCAGCTTTTCCTCTTTCTGACGGGGCTCGCACTGCTGACCGCATTCCTGCGTGTTTGCCTGCGCAGCGGTTCTCTGGGATTCGAGTCGGTGATCGCCTTTCCCGCGATCATCCTGTTCGAGAGCGCCGCGCTCGCCGCGCTTCCGATTCTCTTCGGAAGTCTGCTGCACCGACTCTACGACGGATTCAGGCATGGTCGAATGACGCTCGGTGCGTTCTTCGACGCCGCGCAGCTCACTGTCACGTTCTATTTCCTCGCTCTGTTCTACGAGAGCACGATGCCCGTCGATCCCGGCGTCATGGTGAAGGCGGCGGCCTACGTTCTTCTGCTCGTCGGATTCATCGTGCTCACGCTGTTTTTCGACTCCGTCGATCGCTACCTCTCTCGCGACGAAGTAGAGACGAGTGTCGTGGACGTCCTCGGAGCACAGACGAGAGTACTGCTGCTCGTCAGTCCCGTCGTCGCCACCGAGATTCTGCTCTATCCCCACTACGGGATCGTGGGATTGGGGATCGCCTTCCTTCCCGTCCTGATCGTCGCTCACATCACGCGCCGCGAGTCGGAGACGGATGAGAAGGGGAGCCAGCTCGACCGTCGGCGTCACGAGCTTTCCCTGCTGACCGAGAGCTCGGCGAACCTTTTGAGCGCGGAGGGAAACGAGGAGACGATCAAGCGGTTGATCAAGCTCCTGGGCGACATGGCCAAGATGAAGGCCTGCGCCGCCGTGACGTGGGAGACGATGCCGGAGGCGCCGCTCGCCGTCTATCGTTTCGGTGAATGTCTTCCGACCGACCAGGCGATCGTGAAATGGGTCGACTCGTCGGGATTCGCCCAGGCGGCTCCGAAAAAGGCTCTGATTCTCGAAGGACTTCACCGGACGTTTCCGCTTTCCGATGGACCCGGTACGCAGATCATTCTCGGGATTCAGACCGTCGAGGTCATCTACGGAGTCCTGATCTACGAGACGGAGGATCCGGTGACGATGCCGGAGACACTGAATCTCTTTTCATTGTTGGTGAATCAGACGGCGCTGTCCCTCCAGGATCAGCTGCTGCGCGAGCTGATGCGAGGCAAGACCGCACAGCTCGAGAAGCAGGCCGAGACGATGTCGACCATTCTCGAAGTCTCCAACGGATTGATCGGGCAATACGATGTCGATGCGATGCTGGGCAGAATCGCTCAGGCCATCCGCAAGTCGCTCGGCTTCGAGGTCGTCGTCTTCGCCCTGCTCGATTCGCGCCGCAGCGAATTCGTGCGGAGGGCCCATGCTGGTCTCGAGGACATCTGGGACGAGGTTCGGCACAAGCACGTGCCGGCGGCGGAGATCACCGAGTTCTTCACCGACGACTTTCGCGTATCGAATTCCTACTTCATTCCGCACAGCAGTCTGCGAAAAGGCGATTACGATCTCGTGGTCAAGCACGACGACGGCCATCGTTCGGACGAATGGCACTCTCTGGACATGCTCATCGTTCCTTTGCTGGGCGGCGAGACGCTGATCGGCTACCTGTCGGTGCGCGAGCCGCTCGATCGGAGAATCCCGACGCTGGAAAAGATTCAGACGCTGGAGATCTTCGCCAGCCAGTCGATCACGGCGCTGCAGTCTGCCCGCCAGTACGAGGAGATCAAGCGCCTCACGTTCATCGACAGCCTGACGCCCGCCTTCAATCATCGCTATTTCCAGGAAGCGCTGCGCAAGGAGGTGCACCGGCATGAACGGACCGGCCACTCCTTCGCCGTGGCGATGATGGACATCGACAACTTCAAGAACGTCAACGACACCTGGGGACATCCGGTGGGCGACGAGGTCCTCAAGGGACTCGTCGAAGAGCTGATGCTGAATGTGCGCGAGATCGACATCGTGTCGCGTTACGGAGGCGAAGAGTTCGCGATCATCTTTCCCGAAATGCCCCCCGAGCGAGCCAGAGAGGTCGCCAACAGACTTCGACTGCTCGTGGCCGCCCGCGAGTTCCAGACCCCGCAACTCTCGCAGGCGCTCCGGATCACCGTCAGTATCGGCGTCGCCCTCTTTCCTCTCGACGGTCTCGACGAGACCCAGATCATCGCCCGTGCTGATGCCGCCCTCTACGACGCGAAGAAGAGCGGCAAGAACAAAGTCGTGATCTCCAGCGGATTTCCCGTACCCGTACCGAGCGGCCAGCAGCAGTCTTAGCATTCAGGCTCATCGTCGCCGCAAAAGGACCAGATCCTGGAACCCATCCAGGCCTCGTTCCGAATAGAGCGCGAGCGCGAATCGCGGTCCGAATAGTCGAACGATTCCGGCGGGGGTGTGAAAGGCAGATCGCGAATTGAACGCCTCTTCACCCGGCATGAAGAGGAAGCCGTCCTGCAGCAGGCGCTCGCGTTTTCGTGATGTTGCTCGGCCGAAGTACGACATCACGTCGGCCCCCATCACCGAGATCACGCCAAGACCGCCCGGGCGGAGCAGGCGATGGAGCTCGTCGCGCCAGACGAGCTGTTCGGCTTCGTCGAAATGCGTGAAGACCGATACGGCATACACCGCGTCGAACGATTCATCCGGAGAAGGGAAGGGAGGCGAGGAAGGAGATGTGAGAAAGCGGGCAAAAGGAATCGCACGGCTGCACCAGTCGATCGCTGCCTGGTCGATGTCGCAGCCGGTCAGCGTCCACCCCGAGCCTCCGAGGTGGCGTAACGTCCTTCCCGAGCCGCAGCCGAAATCGAGGATCGACGCAGGCGAGCCCGGATGAAGCCCTCCGGAGGAGAGGGCTTCCCGAATGGCACGGGCCGATCGCCGCCCGACAGCGAGATATTCGTGTGCCCAGGGTGTGAGCTGGATCTGCTCCAGGAGCGAGCGGGGGGGAATCGGTCGCGAGTCTCCGAGCCGGATCAGCAGATCTGCGACGTTGCGGCGGGCGAGGCCGATCGGATTGCGGATCGTCTCGGGCACGAGGCGATGGTATATAGCCCTGGCAGAATGCACGAACGCGATTCTACCAACGACGCGCCGCCATCGAGCAGATGGACCGCGGGACCGGGAATCGATCCTCGGACGAGCGGTCTGGTGCGCCTCGACTTCCGGACACTATTCGGCAACGATCGTCCGGTCGTGCTGGAGATCGGCTCGGGGAAGGGTCGTTTTCTGCTCGATCACGCGCGGAAGAATCCGGGTCTCGGCGTCGTCGGCATCGAGAAATCGCTCCACTACTACCGCGTGATCGTCAGGCGGATCGAGCGTTCGGGACTGACCAATGTGAAGATCGTGAACTACGACGCGCATCCCGTGCTGGCAGCGATGATTCCCGATCGTTCGCTCTCCGCGATTCATATCTACTTTCCTGACCCCTGGCCACGTCCGCGGGAACGAAAGCGCCGGATCATTCGCGACGAGGTGACCGTCGAGCTCGACAGGGCCCTCACTGCAGCGGGCATCGGAATCTACGTCACCGATCATCGGGAGTATTTCGACGAAGCGGTCGCTGTACTGGAGAAATACTTCGAGCTTTCGTATCCGGATCCGGGGGAGGATAGGGCTTCCCGCACGAATTACGAGGAGAAGTACCTTCGTGAGGGGCGGGCAATCTACGAGGTGCGATTTTCCAGACGGGGGTGACTTGGCGCTGCGGTTGCGGGATCGTCCTGGGGCGGAGCGGATGAGACAGGGGCGGGCGCGGGACGCCCGCTCTCCCCCGGGCGGCGATTCCTGGGTGACGCGAATCCGGTGGTGGCGCTTCGCGCACACCACCGGCGGGGCTGCTACCGCACTTCCTTGCGGTTCGGCTCGCTGATCTCTTCGACCGTCTGCGCCACCTTCACCTCGAAGTCGTCGCGTCGTGTGTTGTGGGTCGCAACGTCTGCGAGCGCGACGATTCCGACGAGCTCGTCATTCTGATCGACGATCGGAATGCGCCGTACCTGGTGATCACTCATGATCTTGTGAACCGTGTCGAGCGAATCCGTCTCATGCGCCGTGTAGGCCTTTCTGGTCATTGCGTCGCTGACCTTCGCCTCGCCGAGGGAGGAGCCCTTGGCGACGAGCCGGACGACGATGTCTCGATCGGTGACCATTCCGATGATCCGTTTGCGGTCCTCGGACTCGACGACCGGAATCGATCCGCAGTCGCAGCTGAGCATCAGCTTCGCCGCATGTTGGATCGGATCATTTTCGGTGACGCACTCCGGATTTCTGGTCATGACCTCGCGAACACTGCCGCCCGTCTCACCTGGGGCAGTGCCTTTGCTGGACGGCTCGTTTTTTCGCGTCTCCTGGGGCATGGTTTTCTCCTTTCTTCGTGACCGCTCCCGAGACAGAAACAGCGTCTCTGCCGGTGGGAGAGTATGCAGTCAACGAAGCAAGGAGTATGCCCCGGGTCGGAAGAGGCTGGATGGTCAGAACCCGAACTGGAATCCCGCCGTCGCGGTGAGGAATCTGCGTCGCTCTTCGAAGTTCGCCCAGTGGTAGGAGAGCTCGCCGAGAACTGCGAGGCGGCGTGTCACCGGGAACATCCCGGTGACGCCGGCCGAAAGGCCGTAGTCGGTCTCTTCGAACTCGCCGAATCGCTGACGGTAGTAGCTGGGGCCGGCAAACACCGACGTCGATCCGAAGATCTCGTAAAAACGGTAGGCGATGAGCGCCTGGACATATTCGACCTTGCCGTTCGCGGCAATCGTTCCTTCACCGAGCTCGTCGACGTTCGACGTGTCGATCTTGCCGAGCTTGATTCGAAAGAAGGTTTCAGGCTGAAGCTCGGTGGCGAAGAAGAGCTCACGTACCGAATCATCGAAGTCAAAGTCGAATCCGTCATCGATCGGCTGTGCCACGCCGCCGAGAAAGCCGACCGACGAGGCCTGGGAAAAGAGCGGTGTGGCGGCGAAGAGCAGCAGAAAGCAGAGGGCGAGGTTCTTCATGCGCGCACTATAAGCAAATCGCGGACAGCCAGACAAGTGAGCCCGCTGCGGTTGCATCATTCACTCTCCTTTTCGATGATAATGGGCTCGTGTCTTCCATCCTGATCTCGACACTCACGAAGCTTGGACGGGAGGCGGGGCGTTTGGTTCTGCCCTCCCCCTGCATCATTTGCGGTGAGGAGCTGCCGTGGGGCGGTCGGGTGGCCTCCTGCTGCCGCCGCTGCTGGAATGGTCTGGCGCCGATCGCCGATCCCCGCTGCTCGGGCTGCGCGACGATCTGGCATGGAGGTGATCGGCGATTCTCCTTCACCTGCCTCGAGTGCCAGAAGAGCCCGCCGCCGATGGAGTGGACCGATGCGTGGGGCGAGTATCGCGGTGGACTCGAGCTGTTGCTGCGCGCGCTCAAGTTCGAGGGGCACGATTTTCTCGCTTCCGCTCTGGCGACACTGCTCGCCGCCGTTCCCTCGCTTCACAAGCCCGATGCCCCCGGGCTCGACTGCGTCGCCGCCGTCCCGATGCATTCGCGAAAGCTGCGCCATCGAGGATACAACCAGGCCGACCTTCTGGCGCGACATCTCGCCCGCCGTGTTGGCGTTCCCTACGAGCCGCGCATGCTGGTCAAGCAGCTCGACGGTGTCCCTCAATCGACGCTTCCGCGCGAGGAGCGGCGGCGAAACGTACGGCGTGCCTTTGCCGGATCACCGAAAGCCAAAGGCAAACGAATCCTTCTGGTGGACGACATCTGCACCACCGGCGAGACGCTCCGCGCCTGCTCCTACGCCCTGTTGAACGAGAACGCGGCCTCGGTGTGTGCGATCGTGGTCGCTCGCGCCTGACTCTCACCCTCGGTCGCGCCACCGCTGGTGCATCCATACCCACTGCTCCGGCACGCGCCTGATCTGCTGTTCGACCGCGGCGGTCATCCGCGCCGTCAGCTCCGTCGCGTCGGTCGCCCGGCTCGTTTCGATCGGAGGCTCGAATCGAACGTGCTGACGATCGCCGCGCCGCTCGATGAATCCGGCGATCGCTACCGCTCCCGCGCGGATGGCGAGCTTCGCCGGACCGATCGGCGTCGGCGCAGGTCTGCCGAAGAAGGGAACCATCACGCGCTGCACACGAATGTTCTGGTCGATCATAAGACCGAGGATTGCACCTCCGCGGAGCGTTCGAAGCACCTCGCGCGCGGATGAAGACGACCCTCTGCCGATGGTCGCGATGTCATGCCTTCCGCGTGAGGCGACGATGAAGTCGTTCAGGCGGGGATCGTACAGCTCTCGTGCGATCACGTTCATCGAGAGGCCCGACAGTCCGATCGCTGCCGCCAACCACTCCCAGTTGCCGCAATGACCGGTGAAGAGGACGACGCCGCGACCGATGGCGACGGCGTCCCGAAGATTCCCGAGCCCCTCGAACGAGGTCGTTTCGTCGAGGTTGCCATGCGATAGATTCGGCAGCCATGCGATCTCGAGAAGGGAACATCCGAGATGCGCGAAGCTGGAACGCGCCAGGCGGTCTCGCGCCTCCGGTTCGAGCTCTGGAAACGCTATCGAGAGCGACTCCAGCGCTTTTCTCCGTTCCTTCTGGAGCAGTGCACAAGCAACGGCTCCCGTCCGTTTTCCGATCGAGCGGGCCGAAGAGAGGGACATCCGCACACCGACCGAGCTGCCGGCGCGCAGGGCTGCGTAGATCAGCCCGTTCTTAAGTCGCTGGAGTCTCGAACGCCCCACGGTCGAATCCCTGCACGACAGTGTCCCATTCGCCACGTTCTCGCAGAAGACGCTCGACCAGTTCGCGGATCGTGCCGGCGCCCCCGGGCGTTGCCAGTTTCCACGTCACCGCCGCGAGCACTTCGGGCGCAGCATCCGAAGGGGCTGCCGAGAGGCCGGCGACGCGGATTGGAGCGAGATCGGGAAGGTCGTCGCCGATGTAACAGGCTCGATCCGCCGGCAGGTTCAGATTGCGCAGCAGCCGCTGCATCTCGTCCAGCTTGCTTCCGGCTCCCTGAGCGAGGTGCGTGATGCCGAGCTCGCGGCAGCGGCGCTCGAGCGCTTTCGAGGTTCTGCTGGTGATGACCGCGACATCGATGCCGCCTCTTTGAGCCAGCTTCACCGCGAGCCCATCACGAACATGGAACTGCTTGATCTCGCGCGTGTCGCCGAGATAGATGATGCGGCCATCAGTCCAGACGCCGTCGACGTCGGAGATGATGATCCGGATCTTCGAGGCTGCTGCTGACGCTGATGTCATGGAGTTTCGACTCTCTCAGACGGCGGCTGCCGGGTCAATGCCGGAAATGCCGCTCGCCGGTGAAGAGCATGCTGATCCCGTGCTCGTCGGCAGCGGCAATGACCTCTTCGTCCCGCACCGAGCCGCCAGGCTGGACGATTGCCGTGACGCCCGCACCTGCGAGGACGTCGACACCGTCGCGGAAGGGAAAGAAGGCATCCGAAGCGGCAACGGTGCCGGCGGTGGGCCCGGTCGCCTTCGAGATTGCCAGCTTCGCTGCATCGATCCGGCTCATCTGACCGGCTCCGATTCCGACGGACTGCGCCGAGCGGGCGAGCACGATCGCGTTCGACTTGACGTGGGCGCAGACGATCCATGCGAACTCCAGCGATCGGATCTCGTCCATCGTCGGCACTCGCTTCGAGGCCCTCTTCCAGGTGTCGATCGACGAGATCGAATCGCGCGACTGCAGAAGGATGCCTCCAGCCGCAGTTCGCAGCTCGAAGGCGTTTTCAAAGTCGCGGCTGCTGACGAGGCGAAGATTTTTCTTCGCCCGGAACGCATCGACCGCCTCCTCGGAAAACGACGGCGCGATCACGACCTCGAGAAACATCGCTGCCATGCGCATCGCTGCTTCCGGGGAGATCTCCCGATTCACCGCGACGATTCCGCCGAATGCGGAGAGTGGATCGGCCTCCAGAGCGAGGCGCACCGCCTCGTCGAGCGAAACGGCGGTCGCCACGCCGCACGGATTGGTGTGCTTGATGACCGCACATGCCGGATCGTCGAAGGACATCGCCAGACGCAGTGCGGCATCGAGGTCGAGCAGATTGTTGTACGACAGGTCTTTTCCCTGAAGCTGGCGAAGCGTGTCGCCGCCGCCGTCGGAACGGACATAGAACGCAGCCTGCTGCCGTGGATTCTCGCCATAGCGCAGATCCTGCTTTTTTCTGAAGGCGAGCTGCAGGACCTCGGGCGTCCGCTCGCTCTCCGCAGCCTCGCCTCCGATGGTGCCGAGCCATTCGGCGATCTTCGCATCGTAGGCCGAAGTCGTGCGGAACACCTCGAGAGCGCAATCGCGCCGAAAGGCCTCGGTCACCTCTCCCTGCTCGAGCTGGCGCATCAGCTCACCGTAGAGGGATGGATTGGAAAGGGCGATGACGTGCCGGAAGTTCTTGGCTGCGGCCCGCAACATGGAAGGCCCGCCGATGTCGATCTGCTCGACCGCCTCCGCCACGCCGACTCCAGGCCGCGCGATCGTCGCCTCGAATGGATAGAGATTGACGACGACGAGGTCGATCGGAGGAATGTTCTGCGCGTCGCATTCTCCGGCGTGCGATGGGTCGTCGCGATCGAACAGAATTGCGCCGAACACTCTCGGCGTCAGAGTCTTGACCCGTCCGCCGAGAATTTCCGGCGCACCCGACCAGCTGGACACTGGAATCACCGCGACACCCGCACCGGCCAGATGATTCGCTGTTCCCCCCGTCGAGAGAATTTCCACGCCGCGCCCGGCCAGGAATCGTCCGAGCTCGATGATCCCGCTCTTGTCGGAGACCGAGAGGATCGCTCGCCGAATCGTCACCGAATCGTTCAACGCTCGTCGCTTCTCCCGAGGATGGGAGGCTCGGATCGGCGGAGGACGGTCTCGTTGACGACCAGATTGCCGCTCTTCATTCGCGCTGCCGAGCGAACGTCGCCGCCAACGGTCTTCCAGACGTGATAGTAGACGTTGACCAGATCGGTGACGGCGCGCGAGTAGCTGACCGAGGCGATTCCGAAGGCGGTGGAGCGATCATCGAATTCCGCCGAGCTTCGTTGCGTCCCACTTCGAAAATACTCCTCGGCGAGCAGCGGATAGAAGCGGGCGGAGCGGCTGAAGGTCGCTTCGAGATGGCGCTCGAGCTTGAAATCGGCTTCCAGTCCGTAGAATACGGTCGGGAAGCGTGAGAGCTTCCGCTCGACGTATCGCTCGAAGTCCGCCTTGCAGCAGGCGAGGCGGGAATCGGAGTCGGCGACATGGAACGGATTGTTGGCGTCGGCGACCAGGTGCGCGATCACACCGAGCCGCTCGACGAAGCTGCTCATCGGGTGACGGCCGCGGACCATCGTGATCGCCCCGTCGATTTCCCGCTGGAGCCGCTCGCGGAGCGCTCCCCTGCGGCGGTCGACGAAGAAGAAGTGATCCTCCGATTCCTCCGAGCGGGCGGCCTCGGCGAGACCGCGTTGATAGTCGCTGTCGTATTTCTGAATGAGAAATCGGAGATCGTGAGGAGCGAGCTGCGCCGCCTTCGAAGCGATCCGCTGCTCGGCGGGCGCCGTCCAGGCGAGCAGCGACACCGGCATCAGAAGAATCGCGACGAGCGCGCCCAATCCCCTCATCACCAGCATCTTACGGACCGGCACGATCGGAGTCAACGCGCGCTCGACCGTGGTGGCGCTCCGCGCTCACCACCGGCCGATTCCGTGCTCCCCTCCGGCGAGCGAGGCTCGCATGCTCGCGATCGGCGATCCGGCGTGATTGAATCGGACGAACACCATGTCTGCAGCGAAAGCAAACGCACGAAACTTCGCGAGTCATCTCGCCGGGCTCTTCGCCTGCCGCCTCTGCCCGAACGTGGTTGGACGACCGATCACCGGCGCGGTCGCCGGAGCGCGCGTGATGCTGGTGGGCCAGGCGCCCGGTCCACACGAGGAGAGAGGGGGAAGGCCCTTCGCGCACACTGCGGGGCGACGACTCTTCTCCTGGTTCGCGGCTCTCGGGATTTCCGAGGAGAGCTTCCGCAGGGCGGTCCACATCTGCGCCGTCGTTCGCTGTTTTCCGGGACGAAATCCTGCCGGGACGGGCGATCGACTGCCTGACGCGGACGAGATCGGCAATTGCGCGCGGCATCTCGATCGAGAGCTGGCTCTTCTGCGTCCTTCGCTCGTCATCGCAGTCGGGACGCTGGCCGCGTCACAGTTCATCGAAAAGCAGTCGCTCGACATGCTCGCCGGCCGTCTTCATCGCGCCTCGCGCGGTGGAATCGACTTCGACCTCGTCGTCCTTCCTCATCCTTCGGGCCGCTCGACCTGGCTCAATCACCCCGAGCATCGCGCACTCCTCGAGCGCTCGCTGTCGATGATCGTGAGCCATCCCGGCTTTTCCAGTGTGTGAAATGCGGTCTAGTGTCGACACGACACTAATCCGGAACGAGGCGAAACTCTCCGAACAGTGACCTCGTACCGCGGGAGGTGAGGAAGCCGAAAACGGCGAGTGCCAGGATGGCGACGAGCGCGGCCAGCGAAGAAGGAAGGTACCAGGCGTCGAACGAGGGAAGCGTCGGATAGTGATGGGCGAAAAAGAGGACCGCATGCGTCGTGACGACCGTCAGGAGTCCGAAGCGGGCCGCGGCGATCGTGAAGACTCCTGCCGCGGCGATCCCGAGCGCGATCTGAACCGGGGTCACTTCGAGGATCAGACTGAGAACGACCGAAAAGAGAGCCCAGAACGCGAGGGCGGCGAGAAGATGCCGGCGGAGAACGAGAAAGAGCAGAACGATGAAGATCATCGCACTCAGGCCGATGACCATCGACGCGAGGTAGGTATAGCACAGCTCGGCCACGAGGCCGCCGATCCCGTGAAAGGGTCCGAGGAAGCCGAATCCGATTCCAAAATCGAGACCGCGGCTGACGAACACGAGGAGCTGGCGGACCGTCGCGATGTTCGCCATGAGGAGTCCAAGCAGGACACCGAAGAGGATGTCACGCCCGACGAGCGGATCGCGCCAGTCGCCATGAATCAATCTCGTCCAGGAGATGATTCGATGCGGCCATTGCCGCCGTACGATCGGCTCGAGAGCGATGTAGCCCGCCCAGGCGACGACCCCGATCACGAGGGCGAATCCGATGTTGTCGATCGCGACAAGGGCTTCGTCGACCGACTGTACATGCGAGCCGCCGAAAACCCAGCGGAGCGTCCGCGCCGCGACCAGGGAGATCGCGAGTCGGAGCGCTGCAACGCGGTCTCCCCGCCCGAGGCGCAGATTGCGTCCCGCCAGAACGAGGGCGACCAAGACCACGGTCAGGTAGAAGGATACCAGCAGCCACCAGAAGAGGCGCTCGCCCCCGCCGGGCGGCGCAAAAGCGAGATGCTGTGGCGGGACGCCTAAAGACAACACTTCGAACCAGACCAGACGCCCGCCGAGCGATGCCGCCGTCACCTCGAGCCCCGCGTTGGCGCCAGTCTCGCGCCACGCGGAAACCTCGTCGGCATACGAGGGAGGAGTCCATCGCGGAGGAATCTGCTCGAAGCGGGAAGGGTCGAGACCAGCCTCCGAAAAGAGCCTCGCCCAATCGATCCTCGCGCCTGCCGTGCGTTGTTCTGTGCCGGGGAGGACCACGACGCGTCGCAGTCTGCCGCCCGGATCGAGGTGGACTGCGAGCTCGCCCGGTCGCGAGAGTGGAGGCCTGTCGGACTGGATCTGCATGCCCTCGGGCACGATCGGAGCGGGGCTCGAGCGGTACCAGAAAAGGAGAGGCGTGACGCGGCCGGAGTCGAGATCGTCGCGGAGTCTGGTCAGATCGTCGCCGGTAAAGAGCATCCGGAAGACACTCCCGTCATACTCCAGTCCTGCGCCATTTCCTGCGGCATATGGTTCGATCCCGCCACTCGTGAGCACTTGCCGGGCGCGGAGGGTCAGCTGTTCGGGAGAGTTCGGAAGAGCGACCTGCCGGTAGAGTTTGGTGCGGTCGTGCAGGAGCAGGGCGGCGGCGACGAGAACGATGATTCCCAGGAGGACCGCAACGGCAACTCCCGTCGTGAGAGAGCCTTCCTTTGCCGAGGCGGCGACTGCTTCCGGCGACGGCGTTTCCCCCGCAGCGAGAGCTGCCTCCAGCGGATCGCCCCCCGGGAGCATTGCCATCACCTGGCGTGCCGACGATGGCCGGCGCTTCGGATCGGGATCGAGACAGGAGAGAATCGCGCGCTCGACGAGCGGATCGATTCCGTCGATCGATGATGAGAGACTCGCGGGCGAGGTCTCCTGCTTCATCCGGAGCAGATCGAGTACGGATGATGCCTGGAAGGCCTTCTGACCGGCGAAGAGCTCGTAGAGGACGAGCCCGAGCGCGTAGATGTCGCTGCGGCGCGTGACTTCGGCGCCTTCCATCTGCTCGGGCGCCATGTAGGCAGGCGTGCCCTCCTGCGCCGCGCGGCCCGGGATCGACTCGGCGGCTGCCGCCAGCCCGAAGTCGGTGATTCGCGCCACACCGAGCTCGTCGAGCATCACGTTCGCCGGTTTCAGGTCGCGGTGCAGAATTCCTTTGTCGTGCGCCGCGGCGAGTCCGCCGCAGAGCTGCCGTGCGATCTCCAGCGCCTTCTCCGCCGGAAGGCGGCCGATTCTCCGAAGCAGCGACGAGAGATCCTCTCCGTCGATGAACTCCATCGAAATGAAATGCTGCTCGCCGACCTGCCCGATGTCGTACACACGGCAGATGTTCGGATGGCCGATCTGCCGGGCGAGACGGACCTCGGCCAAAAAGCGTTTGAGGCGTCGCGGATCGCGCTCCACCCCCTCGGGGAGGAACTTCAATGCCACGGCCTGATCGAGCTTCAGATCGTCCGCACGATAGACCTCGCCCATGCCGCCGCGGCCGAGCAATGCGACGATACGGTAGCGGTCGCCGACCAGCTCTCCAGGGATGAATCGCGTCGACGCGGAAGAGGAGCGGGAGTTGCGCTCGACCGGTTGTTCGCGAGATTCGTCGTTCCCGAAGACGATGGTCGCGATGGTGGTACCGCAATGCGAGCAGAAGCGCGAGTCTTCACCCGCATCCTTTCCGCACGAGGGACAGCTCTGTGGTGGCATTGACGGAATTCTAGCGCGGATTCCCCGTCGACGGCGTCGGCCACTGCAAGAGTGGCTGGACATTCCGATGTCCAGCCCGTGACGCGGGTTGCCATCCCGGGGCCGATCCTCCGCCAGCGCGAGTCATCCCGAAGGGATGCAAGGATTCCAGCCGGTGGTGGAGCGAAGCGACACCACCGGAAACGAAGGAGCGGCTGGATTCCGATCATCCCTTCGGGATAGCCGGCCCGCGCTACGCAGTGCCAGCACCCTCCTCGGTACCTACGATCACGAACTTCCGGGAAGCTGTACTCAGGATGGCGGTCAGCACGGAATGAGTGCAGGCAGTGGTGAAGTCCACTCGTCGCATGGTAGAAATGGAGGCTCATGTCCTCCGTAGCACGATCTGGAGATCCGGAACTACTTCCGCCGGTACGCGTCCGCATCCCCGATCTGTCCGGCGAAGGTCCGCATTCGGTCTCCGCCAACGGAGTCGATCTGGTCGTCGTCCGCACTCCTGCAGGGCTGCGTGCGTTCCAGGGTCGATGCCCGCATCGAGGCGCGCTCCTCGGTGAAGGCGAGCTCGATGGCATGACGCTCGTCTGCAGGAATCACCGCTGGCGCTTCGACACGGAGGACGGAACACGCCTCGGCGGTCCTGAGTGCCTCGCCTCCTATCCGCTCTTCGAGGAGGATGGCGGGATCTTCGTCGCCTTGCCCGCGAAGTCTTCCGCGGAAGATCGCCCGCACGCGCTCCGCTCGCTCGAGGATTTGCCCGGACCGAAGGGGCTGCCGTTCATCGGAAATCTTTTTCAGCTCGACATCTCCAGACTTCACGAAATCCTCGAGGGATGGGTCGCCGAGCACGGTCCGCTCTACCGCTACCGCATGGGACCGCAGACGTATGTCGCCGTAGCCGACGCCGAGCTCTGCGAGAAGGTTCTTCGCGGCCGGCCGGAGACGTACCGGCGGCTCTCCTCGATCGAGCCGGTGTTCGACGAAATGGGAGTGTCCGGTGTTTTTTCGGCCGAGGGAACGGCGTGGCGACCACAGAGACGGCTTTCGATGGAGGCGCTGTCGCACCGGCATCTGCGGGATTTCTATCCGACGCTCGTCCTGGTGGCCGGGAGGCTGCGCGATCGGTGGGGGAGGCTGGCGGATGCCGGAGCAGCGGTCGACATCGTCGACGAGCTCAAGCGATTCACCGTCGACGTCACCACGCTCCTGACCCTCGGGCACGACGTCAACACCCTCGAGCAGGGTGACGACGTGATCCAGCGAAAGCTCGAGCAGATCTTCCCTGCATTCAACCGCCGCCTCTTCGCACTCTTTCCCACATGGCGGCTGCTCCGCCTTCCGGTCGATCGGCGGCTCGACCAGGCGCTCGGCGAGCTGCGCGACTGGATGAGCGAGCTGGTTTCGCGCGCGCGCACGCGAGGCGCCGCCGAGCCGGAGCACGCGGGACGCCCGGCGAACTTTCTCGAGGCGATGGTGGCGGCGCGTGATGACGAAGGACGGCCGTTCCCCGACGAGCTGATCTTCGGAAATCTGCTGACCATGCTTCTCGCCGGGGAGGACACGACCGCCTACACTCTCGCATGGGCCGTCCATCATCTCTGTGACAATCCTCCGGCCGTTTCCGCTCTCACCCGTGAGCTCGACGCGGTCCTGGGCGAGCACACCGTTCCGCAGTCGTTCGAAACAGCGAACCGGCTCGGCGTCGCCGGCGCCGTGGCCAACGAGACGATGCGGCTGCGTCCCGTCGCGCCGGTGCTGATTCTCGAGACGAATGTCGAGACGGTGCTGGGGAACGTCAAGCTCCCGGCGGGAACGGGAGTGTCGGTTCTGCTGCGTCCGGCGGTGCGCGACCCGGAGAACTTCGAAGATCCACTGGCGTTCCGCCCGGAGCGGTGGCTCTCGGCGCCGGCGGGCGCACACGAGCCGTCGGTCCATATGCCATTCGGCTCGGGGCCGCGTCTCTGTCCGGGACGAGCCCTCGCGTTGCTCGAGATGAAGCTGGTTCTCGCGACGCTCTACAAGTCATTCGAGGTGGAGCGGCGCGGATCGAGTCGCGACGTGAGCGAGCGGTTCACTTTCACGATGAGCCCGGCGGGACTCGATGTCGCGCTGCGCCGGAGAGTGTGAGAGCGGCGGTTCGCGTCGTGCGGTGGCTCGTGCGATTGAGCGCACGTATCGAAGGGACCGATTAGTCGCCATCGTGGACCGTATCGGCTCGCGGCGGGTTGTCGTCATCGAGCTCGGGGCTGTCGGGATCGATCTCCATGAGGACTCCGTTTCGGACGATCACGAGAAGCGTCCCGCTCTGGCGGGCGATCTCACGAGCACGGTTGGCGGCTCGAAGCAGGGCGCGCGGTGCCGCCTGCATGTCCGCGTTGGGCAGATACGATCGAAGTTCTTTGTTCATCGACTTCTACCCTCTTCGATCAGGAGCGGTGGTCTGCCGCTGTTGTCGAACCACTGCCAGTAATCGACGTGGTGGCGATAGATCTCCAGAAAGTTTCGGATACCGCTGGCAAATCGCCGCCGGACTACCTCTGCATCGACGTTGTGCCCTCTATGACGCACACGCATCCCTACCCGTGCGATCGCTTCCTCCGGAGAGTCCAGAGATAGAAACACCAGCTTCAAACGAAATCCTTCCGCACGCCAACGATCAATGCGACGAAGGTACGTATGCCCCGCCAGGGTCGTCTCGAACGCGAAGCTTCTGCCTGCCGATTTCCTGTATTCTCCCCTCATGATTGCGGCAGGATCACGGTTCGGGCCGTACGAGATCGTCGCGCCGATTGGTGCGGGAGGAATGGGGGAGGTCTATCGGGCGCACGACCCGAGGATTGGTCGCGACGTCGCGATCAAGCTGCTGCCCGGGCTGCGAACGGCGGATCCGGAGCGCATGCGGCGGTTCGAGCAGGAAGCGCGAACGGCGGGAATGCTCAGCCATCCGAACCTTCTGACGATCTTCGAGCTCGGCAGCGAGGAGGGCGTCCCCTACATCGTCTCGGAGCTGCTCGAGGGGACGACGCTCCGCGCGTTGCTCTCCGAGCCTGTTCCCAAGGGGGGGTCGCCGATCCCTCTCCGCAAGGCGATCGACTTCGCGATTCAGATCGCGAACGGACTCGGGGCGGCTCACGAGAAGGGAATCATTCATCGCGATCTCAAGCCGGAGAACATTTTCGTCACCGGGGATGACCGGGTGAAGTTGCTCGATTTCGGGCTGGCGAAGGTTCTGCGGCCGGAGGAGGCGTCCGATCTCGGGGATGCGCCTACGCGCCATCGCGACACCGAGCCGGGAATGGTGCTCGGAACGGTCGGATACATGGCGCCCGAGCAGGTTCGTGGGGAGCCGACGGATCATCGATCCGATCTCTTCTCGTTCGGTGTCGTCCTTTACGAGATCTTCGGGGGGCAGCGGGCGTTCCACCGCGGCTCGAATGTCGAGACGATGAATGCGATTCTCCACGACGATCCTCGGCCCCTTCTGGATGGAAACGTTCCGCCGGCGATCGAACGGGTGATTCTCCGCCTGGTCGACAAGAATCCTGCACAGCGGTTTCAGTCGGCAAGAGACGTCGCCTTCGCGATCGAGATGCTGTCAGGCAGCTCGGACAAGGCCGCGGGAACGACGCGCCGGAAACCAAAAGCGCGCACCGAGCGTGCAGCGGCCCAGCCGCGCTATCAGAGACTGACGTTCCGGCGCGGATTCGTGATGTCAGCGAGATTCGCCTCCGATGGAGCGATCCTCTATGGTGCGGCTTGGGAGGACAAACCGCTCGAGCTCTTCTCGTGCCGCCGTGCGAGCCCGGAGTCGCAGTCGCTTCGCCTGCCGGAGGCCGACGTCCTTTCGATCTCGTCCGGCGGCGAGATCGCCATCTCCCTCGGACGGCGCTACAGAGCGGGATGGGCGACCTCCGGCACGCTCGCTCGCGTCTCGGTCGCCGGTACAGCGCCGCGCGAGATCGCGGAGCACATCCAGGACGCGGACTGGACGCCCGACGGGAAGGGCCTGGCGATCATTCGCAGTGAGCGCGACGTGTTCGCCGTCGAGTACCCCATCGGCACGCGCATCTTCCAGAGTGCGAAGTGGCTGAGCCACGTGCGCGTCTCGCCGAAAGGAGACCGTCTCGCGATGCTCGAGCATCCGGTCTGGGGCGATGATCGTGCTGCCCTCGTGGTCGTCGACCTGCAGGGCAACCGGTTGCTGACGACGGATTCGTGGAAAAGCACGGGCGGGATCGCCTGGTCACCGAAAGGCGACGAAGTCTGGGTCGCGGGCGAGAGCGAGCGGACGGGACGCGATCTGCACGCGGTCTCCGCGAGCGGGAAGAAGCGCATCGCTCTCGGCAGCCCTGGCCGTCTGACGCTTCACGACATCGCGGCAGACGGCAGAGTCCTGCTCTCCTACGAGAACGGCAGACGCGAGATCATGGCCGGCAGGATCGGCGAGCCGCTCGAACGGAACCTCTCGTGGTTCGACTGGTCGTTTCCGAGCGACGTGAGCGCGGACGGAACGAGCATTCTGTTCGAAGAGCAGGGACATTCCGTCGCCACGGAGCTGCTCTGTCTCCGCCGCACCGACGGATCGCCCGCGATCTCGCTGATCGAGGGACGCGGCCGCGCCCTGTCGGCTGACGCGAAGTGGGTCGTCGCGCTCACCGGCTCGCCTCCTCATCTCGAGCTCGTCCCCACGGGGACGGGACAGCCGCGGCCGATCCGTTGCGAGGGACTCGAGTCCTGGCTCTGGTGGTACTGGCGTCCGGACGGGAAGGCGCTTTTCATTCTGGCGACTCTCGCAGGCTGCGGACAGCAGCTCTTCGAGCTCGAGCTGGAAGGAGACGGTATCCCGCGCGCCGTGACCCCCGAGGGTGTGGGATGGCCGGCCGCGATCTCTCCAAACGGGAAGCACGTCGCCGTCGCAAGCCCGGAACGGGAGATCACGATCTATGCGGTCGACGGCGGTGAGTCGCGGCCTGTGCAGGGCTGCAGTCCGGGCGACAAGCCGCTCGCCTGGAGCCCCGACCGCCGATACCTCTACATCTGCGGCGTGGGACGGACGGCGGTTGCGATCGACCGTGTCGAGATCGAGACGGGGGAGCGCACGCTGTGGCATGAGATCCGTCCCGCCGATCCCGCCGGCGTAATGGACATCTTTCCCGTCTTCATCACTCCCGACGGACAGACGTATGTCTACGGCTACAGACGATTCCTTTCGGATCTGTATGTCGTCGAGGGGCTGTTCTGACGGGAGGCGAAAAGCCGGGCGCCGGAGCGCGCCCGGGCCCGGGTCGATCCGACTGCGCGCCCCGAGGATCTCAATCCTTCGAGAGCGAAGATCGGAATCTTCGGCCACTCTGGAGTGGCTGGACATTCCGATGTCCAGCCTGGCTGAAGATCGGAATCTTCGGCCCGATGAAATCCGCTGTCCCGTGCGCCTTGTTCTTCCGTCCATGAAGAGCGAGAATCTACGAGACAGAACGGGAAAACCCGAATGAAACGACCCGCCGGCGTTGCCTTCCTACTCCTGATCTTCGCGCTGCCGCTCGCCGCCGAGCAGGTTGCATACCAGACCAAGACCGTTCTCTCGCCCGTCTACACGATCGACCGGAAGTTCAAATCGATGGAAGGACCGCAGAGCTCGGAACCGGTCTATCTCGTCGAGGGCGACACGCCGGAGCTTCTCTGGCTGATCGGCGTGAGCACGGTGATGGTCGGCGAGGATGGGGTCAAGCGGCAGCGTCCGGAGCTGATGTGCCATGTGAATCTCGATCTCGATGTGGCTGCCCACCGCGAGATCTTCGGCTGGACGAAGTCGACGAACGCCCGCATCGTGACGCTCTCGCAGGGGCAGTTGTCGGCACGCTATCCCGATGGATTCGGGATGCCGATCATGTCGCACGAGCCGCTGCTGATGACGACTCAGGTGCTCAATCACAACATCGAGAAGCCGAATCTGAAGGTGCGGCACAAGGTGACATTCGAGTTCGTGCGCGATCGCGATCTGAAGACGCCCCTCCGCCCGCTGTTCAACACCGGGATCTTCGGGATGGCGCTGGTGGAGGGTCCGGACGGAATCTTCGGCCGATCACTCGAGGAGCCGGCCGGGGAAGAGCACGGCACGAGCTGCATGATCGGGACTCAGGCGCCGAACGCAATGGGAGGTAGCGAGTACCGCGACGCGATGGGCCGGATATTCACCGGGCACTGGGTGGTCAAGCCTGGCCGTGAGGTGAATCACACGAACGTGACGAAGTTTCTCGGCCTGCCGTTCGACACGACCCTGCACTATGCCGCGGTCCATCTCCATCCCTACGCCGAGTCGCTCGAGCTTCGCGACCTGACGACGGGCGAGACGGTATTCAAGAGCCGGGCGAAGGGACCTCGACGCGGCATCGGCCTCACGCATGTGGAATCCTTCACCAGCAGCGAAGGAATTTTTCTCTACAAGGATCATCAATACGAGCTGATCAGCGTCTACAACAATACGACGAAGAACGAGCAGGACTCGATGGCGGTCATGTACCTTTCTCCTCTGGACATGGAGTTCAGACACCCCGAAGACGTCGCTGCGGAGCGTGCGCGAATTCAGCGCGAGAAGGATGATGCCCCGCGGCTCGTTCTGACGACGGTGACCGGTGAGATGACGTTCCGCCTGCTGCAGACGATCGCTCCGAGAACGGTCGAACAGTTCAGCGCCCTCGTACGCGCGGGAATCTACGACGATCTGCTGTTCACGCGGATCGAGCCTGGATTCGTGGCGCAGGTGCAGCGAGCCGAGGCTCGTGACAGGCCGCTCTCCGCCGAGCAGCGTTCATTGATTCGGAAGCTCGCGCTCGAGAGCAGCCCGGCGGTCAGGCATCACAGAGGGGCTCTGGCCATGGCTCGCGAGGACGACGATCCCGACAGCGCCGAGACATCGTTCTACATCGTTCTGGGGGACGCACCTCATCTCGACGGCAAGTACACGCTCTTCGGAGTCCTCGAATCGGGACTCGCGGCGATCGAAGAGATGGAGCGTGTGCCGCTTCAGGACGGGAAGACACCGTTGGTTCGGGTTCGAATCGTCCGAGCCGAAGTTCTCGAGCGGGCGCCCGCGGTGGCGAATTCGGATGTTGCCGCGGAAACGACCGTGTCGCAAAGACAGTGACGTGACCTCTCAGGCTCTCGCGCGTCGAATCGAGTGACGGCCGGCGCGAGACGATTCGTCGCGACCTGGGGAATGCTCGTTGCCGGCGGCGTGACATCGGCACGCGATGGCATGAAGACGGCATTTACGTCGCAGGGAGGTTTCGATGTCAGCGACGATCGCAGGAGCTCAGGAGCGGACGCATCCCGATTTCTATGCCCGCTCCGGAGCGGTGGGCGGCGAGACGTTTCGATTCGTCTGGCATATCGATTCCGATCGCGTTCGCAGCGTCAATCGTTCCGTTGGTCTCGGACCGAACTACAACCGGCGTCGCGGGTTCCTCTCCCGCTGGTTGACTCTCTGGCTGAAACTGCCCGCGGCGATGCGCCCGCCGGTCGAAGTCCCGACCATTCTCGACGAGGACCTCATCTACATTCCCAGTCCCTGCTACGTCTTTGCGAGCAACGAGGAGAGGACGAGCTGGCGCTGCTGGTTCGACGAGTGCAGACCCTTCGAGCCGGAACGTCTTCTCGACGGAAGCGATGGAATTCTGTTGTTCAGCGTCGAGGGAATGCCTCCGCGCGCCTCGAGCGAGATCGAGTCGTCCCTGGGGCGATTCGGCTTCGCTCCCGCGGCTGAGAGACGAGGTCTGACCTTCTACCTGCGAAGGGGAAGCGACGCCGGTTGAGCGAGGCGACGAGAGACGAGGGACGAGAGACGAGAGGCGCGGAACACCCATCGAGTCATCCCCACCACCCTATTCTCCCGTCATCCTTCCATGAGCGAGGTGGATGGGTGGGCGTGAGCAAAGGATCTGAAGTCTCTCGCCTCTCGTCTCTCGCCTCTCGTCTCTCTATCTCGTCACCCCGGCGTTGTGGTAAAAAGCAGCCGCGAGTCGACCCTCCGAAGAGGAAAATCAAACCAGCGTGCTGCGCGCCCTGTTCATCGGTCTGTCCGAAAGCAAGAGTCTCCGCTCGGTCGCCGAGCGATCGTCGATCGGACGCCGTCTTTCACGACGCTTCGTGGCGGGAATGACGGTGGAGGAGGCTCTCGCGGCGACTCGTGCCGTCAATGACCTCGGCATGTCGGTCAGCGTCGACAATCTCGGAGAGAACGTGACGAATCCCGCCGAGGCCGAAGAGAGCGCAAGGCTGTATCACCAGCTTCTCGACGAGATCGAAGCGAGGAAGCTGGATGCGAATGTCAGCCTGAAGCTCACCCACATGGGTCTCGACGTCGACGAGACGCTCGCCAGGCGAATCACCCACGATCTCGTTCAGCATGCCTCTCGTGCCGGTAACTTCGTGCGCGTCGACATGGAGGGCTCCCCCTATACGCAGCGAACGCTCGACCTCGTGCGCGAGATTCATGGCATGGAGGGGAACGAGGGGCGGATCGGTGCCGTGATCCAGTCGTATCTGCGCAGGAGCGAGCGCGACGTCGAGGAGCTTTGCGCCGAACGAATACGCATCCGCCTCTGCAAGGGGGCGTACAAGGAGCCGCCGGAGCTCGCCTTCGTCGAGAAGCCGGAGGTCGATGAAAGCTTCGTCCGGCTGATGAAGATCATGCTCAAGAGCGGTGTCTATCATGGGATCGCGACGCACGATCCGAAGATGATCGATGCGACGATCGCTTTCGCCCGATCCGAGGCGATCTCACCCGAGTCGTTCGAGTTCCAGATGCTCTATGGAATCCGGCGCGATCTGCAGCAGCGGCTCGTGCGAGCCGGATGGCGGATGCGTGTCTACATCCCGTTCGGGTCCGAGTGGTACCCCTACCTGATGCGCCGTCTGGCGGAACGCCCGGCGAACGCCCTCTTCATTCTCAGGAACCTGCTGCGCGGGTGACCCCCACAGGAATCGCCGGCACTGCGGCGCAGCCCTTGACGCCCCTACGAGACTCCGACGAATCATCGCGAGTTGGCGTAGTACGCCTCTCGCAGCTTCTCCACGAAGCGAGCGTCGACGAGGCCCCTCGGGTTGCCGGTGTAGTCGAGCGAATGCGCTTTTCGGAACGCATCGACCGCTTCGATCGCCGGCGCATCGAACGATGCATAGGCATCGTTGTACACGCTCGCTCTCTTCTCGTGCTCCTCGATCAGGGCGGAGAACCGTTTCGGGTCGGTGCGAAGCAGCGAGGGATCGGCTTTGAAGCGCGGTGGATCGGGAAACTCGGAGAGATCCTTCCGCCAATAGTCAAGGGCGTGAAGCATCCGCTTGAGCTCGATCACATCGGAGCCGCTCACGTCCGAGAATGATCGGTAACCGAGGCGCCGAGCCGTTCGGTAGTAGATCCTCTTCATCTCGCCGACAGGGTCGTCGTGCTCTCCGACGTCGATCGAGAGCGCCAGATGATCGCCTCCACGTCCCGGGTCGTTCGGATCGGCGACGCGGATCGCGGCACTCTGGAAAAATCCCCAGCGCCGGTCACCCCCTTCCTTCTGTCCCGCTTCGAGAGCGAGGATCAGTCTCTCCCCGAGCGGCATCGTCGTTCCTTCGGTCGATTCGAAATGGCGCGCGACCGCGTCGATCACCGCCCTGCCGACGAGGATGTTGCCCTGAATCGTGTAGTGACGTCCCTGGCGACTTCCGGCCCACTCGCCGTTCTCGGTCCCGGTGTGGCTCGCGGTCCTTCCCTGCATGTCGATCATCCCCAGCTGGCGACGCTCACGACCCTGATCGTCGGCCAGCAGCCTGTCCATCGCTTCCTTCGGCTCCACCCCCTCCGCGAGGAGGTCGAGACCTCGCCTGCCGTATTCGACGACCGTCCACGCCTGTGTCGCCACGGCGCCGACGCCGGCGCGCGCCCACGGCACGGCCCTGCCGACGAAAGGCACGCGGGTCGTGACCGCAACGCCCGACTGTCCGCTGAGCGGATCGATCGCGCAGATGGAGAAGGTGGCGTAGAGGGGATTGCCATCACGATCGATCACGACTCCGTCGCCGGTTGCGGTTTGCGCCGAAACCATGTCGAAAGGGAGAGTGACGAGGAGAATCAGGAAAGAAAGCGTCCGCATTGCATGGCCTCCGGTCTTGCTGAGTCACCCTCTACTATACGATGTGATCGAGGTGCACGGCTTTTCGGGGCGCGCTGGGTTGCAGGTGCGCGCTTCGATTGACTTCACGGTTCCTCTGTTGTCTGATGAATCGCGAGGACTCGATGGCTGGCTGGCAAGGAGAAAACGAAGACGGTGACGTGTTCGGCGTCGACCCCACGACATCGTTCGGCGCACCCTATGTTTCGCCGGAGGCTTCGCTTCTCGTCGGTCACACAATCGGTGAGTTCTCGCTGACGGCCCTCGCGGGAAGGGGAGGGATGGGGGAGGTCTACAAGGCGCTCGACACGAAGCTCCAACGACAGGTCGCCCTCAAGATCCTATCCGAGGCCTATGCGACCAATCCTGATTTCGTCAGTCGCTTCGAGCGAGAGGCACGCGCTGCATCCGCGCTCTCCCATCCGAACATCGCTCAGGTCTATTCCACCGGTCGTTATGCCAATCGGGCGTATTACGTCATGGAGTTCGTCGACGGACGCTCGCTCGCGCAGGTGCTCGCCGCCGAGGGGCACATCTCCGGAATGAGCTGCCTGAACTACCTGATCGATGCGGCGACCGCTCTCAGTGCGGCTTTCCGGAAGGGAATCGTCCACCGCGACATCAAACCGGACAATCTGATGGTCGACCGATCGGGAAAACTGAAGATCGTCGACTTCGGTCTGGCGCGGTGGATGGCCGAGGAGGGGAACCTCACGCGCACCAACATGATCATCGGAACGCCGAACTACATGGCGCCTGAGCAGATCCTCGGACAGAAGGTCGACCATCGTGCCGACATCTACTCGCTCGGGACGTCGTTCTACCACCTCTTCTCGGGACAGGCTCCTTTCGTTGCCGATACCGCCGTCGGCATCATGATGAAACATGTGAACGAAGCGCCTCCTCCGCTCAAGGAGCGCAACCCTCGTGTTCCCCAGATCGTCTGCCAGATCATCGAGAAGATGATGGCGAAGAGCGCGAACGACCGGTATCAGACCTATGACGAGCTGATTCGCGACCTTCGACTGGCGCAATCAGGCAATTGGCAGAAGAGTCTCGCGAGTCGCGTCTCGATCCCGCGAGGACAGCTGGCGTCGGGTGGGAGAAAGAAGCCGAATGTGCTGGCGATCGGCGTGATCGCAGTCACTCTGATCGTCGTCGGAGCGATCATCGCTTCGAAGCGAGGAGCTCCGACTGCGCAGGAAACGACGGCCGTGACGGAAGCGTCCGTTCCGGCGGATGACACCTCGTCGGATGAGGAAGATCTTCCCCCTCTCGTCGTCCTCCAGCCCGTCGAACATCCTCCGTACGAGCCGCCGCCGGAAGTGCAGGCCGCTCCGCCGACTCCAGCGGACACGCCTCAAACCGATTCGATGCCGGAGAGCCTCTCCCGCGCGCCGGAGGAACCGGCGGTGGAGGTCGATCAGCGCCTTCCGAGTGAGCGGAAGCGAGATGCCGCAGAGAATCAGAAGCGGATCGCCCATACGCAGCTCCTGCTGCGGCGGCTCTCCGCGGCACTTCAGGCGTATGCGGCAGAGGATGAAGGAATGCCGAGAGGTCTCGGCGCCATGGAAGATGCCTTCGACATCGGAGGAGACGACCTGAAGGACGGCTGGGGGCGCGAGGTGCGATACGAGGCCCTCGGATCGCACGGTTTCCGCGTGACTTCGGCGGGAGCTGACGGAAGGTTCGATTCCGCGGACGATCTGGTGCTCGAGAACGGCGTGATACTCCGCGGAGGGTCGTGATCCAGATGGTAGGCCGGACGTATTGAGTGGCCGAACTTTGTCGCGGATGCGACGCGGGAGACGAGAGACGAGGGGCGAGAGACCGTACGCCGGTCTCTCGCCTCTCCTGATGTTTCTATCTCACTCGCATGTTGGTGCAACGATCAGAGTGCATTCGCTGAACGGATTGTTCTGGCGGCCCGTCGATCCTTTCGCGGGACGGTCGAGCGCCTTCACTCGGAAAACCAGACCGATCGGGTCACTGCCCATGTTGTAGTCCGACACGCTTCCGCTGTACGTCGTGTCGAGTGTCGTGTCTTCATAGACGACAGGCTCACCCGGACAGCCTCCGCCCACGTCATAGACCGCGACCACCTCGACGGCGTACTTCGTCGCGCCGCTGACCTCGTCCCACGAGACCGTGAAGTCGCCCTCGGTGAGGTCGCACTGGGTAATCGTCGGTGCAGAGAGGCTCTGTGTGTATGCGGCGGGGACGAGAAGAACAACAGCTAAGCCCAACAGCAACCTGGAGTAACGCATGATTCGTCTCCTTCTTTCCTTCCGTGGGGATGATGGTTGAACATCTATCGATCGATACAGGCAAGAATATATCTTAGGTTATAGGAAAATAGCTTCCTTTCGCCGCTCGGTCTGTGAGCCCCATCACGTTTCTCCCCACGGAGAGCGGGCGTCCCGCGCCCGCCCCTCTCGCAACCGCGATGCCTGACGTTAGGGCAGCAAAAGGGTCTGTCAACCATTCGGACCGGGCCGAAGTTCTCCGCGTCGCGCGTTTTCGAACAGCTCGAGGATTTTCGCAATCTCGATCGCGACTTCACTCCGGAGGCAGGGGAGCTGACGGTCACGATGAAGCTCGAGCGCCGCGCGATCGAGAGCCGGTATGCGCAGCTCCCGATGAGATGCACGGCGAGACGTACGGCGAGACGTACAGGGATTGACAAACTTCCGCTGCACTCCTACCGTAGAAACCGATGGCGATCCTTCTTCGTTCCTGTCTGCCGTTTGTCGAGCCGCGGTGTCGATTCGTTCGACATCACGGGGTCGTCGACAGCAACCGGGCACTCTAGAATCGCCCGAGATCTGTAGCGTACGACCCGGCCGAGGCCGGGTTTTCTGTTTCAGGGAGGTATCGATGCACGGACGTATCTACAACGAGATCAGTGAGACGATCGGCAACACCCCGCTCGTCCGGCTTCGCCGCCTCCCGGCGGAAGGAAGTGCAGACGTCGTAGTCAAGCTCGAGTCCTTCAATCCACTCTCCTGCGTGAAGGAGCGCATCGCTCTCTCGATGGTCGACGACGCCGAGAGGAGCGGAGCGTTGCGCGCCGGGGGAACGATCGTCGAGGCGACGAGCGGAAACACCGGAATCGGCCTCGCGCTGATCGCTGCCTCGCGCGGCTATCGCTGCGTGCTGGTCATGCCGGACACGATGTCGATCGAGCGGCGCAAGCTGCTCGAGGCCCTCGGATCCGAGCTCATTCTGACTCCGGGGCCGATGGGAATCACCGAATCGCAGCGCGTGGCCGAGCTGGTCGTTGCCCGGACGGAAGGGGCATGGCTCTCGCGACAGTTCGACAATCCGTCGAACGTTCAAATCCACAAGAGGACGACCGCTCTCGAGATCATTCATGACACCGGCGGAGAGGTCGACGCCGTCGTCGCGGGAGTCGGTACGGGAGGGACGATCACCGGAGTAGGGGAGGTCCTGAAGGGAATCAATCCGGACGTGTTGATCGTGGCGGTCGAACCGGTGGAATCGCAGGTGCTGAAAGGCGGACCTCACGGTCTTCATCGCATTCAGGGAATTGCTCCGGGATTCATTCCGTCGATCTACGATCCAAAGGTCGTCGATCGAATCGTGGACGTGACCTTCGAGCAGTCGGTGGGGACGGCGCGTGATCTGGCAAAACGCGAAGGGATCCTCGCCGGCATCTCCTCCGGTGCAGTCGCCTGGGCTGCTCTCGAGCTCGGAAAGGAGCTGGGACGAGGAAAGCGTGTCGTCGCCGTGCTCGCCGATTCGGGAGAGCGATATCTTTCGACCGCGCTTTTCGAGTACTCGGAGGTGGTGAACCAGCCGCCGACGAAGCCGGCGAAACCGCCTGCGGGGTAGGGAACGAGGACAGCGTCCCTCGAGGGGGTCGCGGGCGTCCCCGCCCGATCGTGGCGGCATCCTCGCCGCCACAGGCACGATCGGCAGATGTGACCAGGTCCGCCAGCGAGGTGAGGATGCCATGGCGATCGTGCGAGGACGTACGACCCCTGGCTGCGCGGCAGAAATGATCACAGTTGGTTGTTGGTGCGATCAACTGGATCACACTACGCCGTTTCACCCAGCATGGTTTCTTCGCGGTCCGCATCTGCAGACCGTCTGGGGGCGCCTGGCGCGCCCGCGTCGCGCAATGGCTCTACGCCGCGAGCGACTCGAGACGCCTGACGGCGACGAGTTGGTTCTCGATCATCTCGACGGCCCGGCGGCGTCGCCGATCGTGCTCCTCCTTCACGGTCTGGAGGGAAGTTCCTCGTCGGTGTACATCCAGGGTATTCTCAGACTCGTCGCACAGCGCGGCTGGCGCGCGACGGTTCTGAACTTTCGATCTTGCGCCCGTGACCCTCTCGTCCCTCGGCGGATGCTTCCGAACCAGCGACCGCGCCTCTATCACTCGGGTGAGACCACCGACCTCGATTGCGTGTTGCGAGCCCTCGTCTCTCGCGAGCCCGGGATTCTGATCTTCGCGTTCGGCGCATCCGTGGGTGGTAACGTTCTGCTCAAGTGGCTGGGTGAGCATCCGGAAGAGACGATCGTTCGGGCTGCGGTCACAATCTCCGTTCCTTACGATCTCGCGGCGAGTGCCCGACACCTCGAGCGCGGCATCGGGCCGATGTACGTGAATGTCTTTCTTCGGACGCTGAAAGCGAAAGTGGTCGACATCGCCAGCCGATTCCCGGAGATCGCGGGAGTCGTCGATCTCCGGCAGGCTGCTGCAGGGAGAACGTTTCACCAGTTCGATGACGCCGCGACCGCACCGCTTCACGGATTCGAGGGAGCCGACGATTACTATGAACGATCGAGCTCGATCCGGTTTCTCGATCGGATTACCGTTCCCACGCTGGCGCTGAACGCGATCGACGATCCGTTCCTCCCCCGAGATGTGCTCAGGCGAGCTCGCGAGGCGGCGTCACCGAGTATCCGTTTCGTGACGCCGGCCAACGGCGGGCATGTCGGATTCATCTCCGGATGGTTGCCATGGCGCTGTCGCTACTGGGCGGAGGAAGAAGCGCTTGAATGGTTTTGCCTGCGGAATGCCATCCAGTAGACCAGGACATTGATGACGACCACGAAGGCAGCGAGAGCGAACTGCATCGTGCGCGTCAGACCCTCAGGGTAGAGAAGGGCGAAAACATAGTGCTCGAGAAACCCCTCGTCGTAACGTGAGATCCCGGCTCGCGTCCGCAGCCATATCTCGAGCGGAGTCAGCGGGCAGACCCAGCCGAAGATCTCGATCAGGGCACCCCAGACGGCAGCCGGAAGATGAGCCCAGACGAGCCGCTTCCAGCGAAAGAGCAGCAGCCCGCCGAAGACGACGAAGAGGACGAATCCGAAGTGGGTCAGGACGACGATGTTCGCCAGCACTCGATCGATCATGGCAATAGCATGCTACCGTCTCGCACGCCGTTTATGTGACAGAATCGGGCAACCGAGACCCCTCCACGGAGAACCGAGATGACCCAGAGCCACCAACACGACGAACGACTCTCCTTCGCGTCGACCATTCCCTCGAGCTGGTACTTCGATCGCTCCCTTCTCGAGCGCGAAACCGCATCGATCTTCGGACGCACCTGGCAGCTCGTCGGGCGTGAAGAGCAGGTGCCCGAGGCAGGGTGTTACTTCACGACCACGGTTGCGGATGAGCCGCTGATCGTCATTCGCGGAAAAGACGGCGAAATCCGCGCCCTTTCGAACGTCTGCAGGCATCGCGCAGGGCCGGTCGCCTCGGGCGAAGGGAAGCGTCCCGTCCTGCAGTGCGGCTACCACGGATGGACGTACGGAATCGATGGTTCCCTGCTGGTTACCCCTGAGTTCGAAGGGGTCGAATGCTTCGAGAAGACAGAGGTTCGCCTTCCGTCGTTTCGTGTCGAGACGTGGCAGGGACTCCTCTTCGTCAATCTCGACCGCGCCGCGGTTCCTCTCTCGGCGGTGATGAAAGACGTCGAGACTCTGCTGGCGGGAGACGATTTGTCGCAGTATCGCTTCGCGAGGAGAAAGGAGTGGACGCTCGACTGCAACTGGAAGGTCTACGTCGACAACTATCTCGAGGGATACCACATCCCGATCGTTCATCCAGCCCTCTTCCGCGAGCTCGATTACGAGAATTACCGAACCGAGACGCTCGGCCAGGTCTCGATTCAACACTCGCCGATCAGGCGAGCGGAGCGATTGAGGAAGGGGGACGGCGACAGCGAAGCGAAGTTCTTCTGGGCCTTTCCGAATCTGATGTTCAATGTCTATCCCGACAACTTTTCGACGAATCTCATCCTGCCGCTCGGCGTCGATCGAACGCTGACCGTCTTCGACTGGTATTTTCGCGACCCCGCTCTTCCGGAAGTGAAAGCGATGATCGAGCAGACCGTGGAGTTCAGTGACGAGATCCAGCTCGAGGACATCGCGATCTGCGAGGCGGTCCAAAGGGGGCTGAAGTCGAGCACCTACTCGGCGGGCCGCTATTCCGTGAAGCGCGAGAACGGAGTCCATCACTTCCACGGACTCCTGGCCGAACACCTCGGGGCGAGGTGAGACGGTGGAGTCCACCGAGGATGGCCGTCTCGACGAGGGCTCCCCGGGTCACCCGCGACGGGGCAGGACGCATGGCGCGTTCGACCTGATCGTCATTCTCTTTTATCTCGCTCTCACGGTCGTGCTCACCTGGCCGCTCGGTCGCAATCTTTCGCGGGCCGTCGCTGATCCGGGCGACCCGTACCTGGTCGCCTGGATCCTCGACTGGGGAATCTGGGCGACATTCAATCGGCCTCTCGAGCTCTTTCACGCGAACATCTTTCACCCGGCGCGTTACACGCTCGCCTTCAGCGAGAACCTCTACGGGATCGCGCTGCTGCTGATTCCGTTTCGTCTCGCTTCCCTCTCGCCGCTGACCCTCTACAACATCGCGTTTTTCCTCGGCTTCACATTCTCCGGATACGGTGCCTTCGTCCTCACCCGCGAGATTACGCGGTCGAAGGCAGCGGCCCTCGTCGCGGGGCTGGTCTACGCATTCGTTCCCTTTCGGTTCGACCACATCTCACATCTTCAGATCATCTGGGGAGGGTGGCTGCCGATCGTCCTGTACGCACTCTTGCGCCTCTACCGGCTTCCGACCCGAAAGAACGCGGCGTTCTTCGGAGTCGCCTTTTTCTTCAACGGACTGACGAACGTCCACTGGCTTCTGCTCGGGTCGGTAGCGCTTGGAGCATCCGCACTCTTTCTGATGATGACTCTCGAGAGAGCCAGGCGGCTTCGCTTCGCTGCACACCTCGCCGGTGCGCTGCTGATCGGGATGCTGGCTCTCATCCCCTTTCTTCTCCCGTACGCGCGGGCATCGTCTCTATACGACATGAAGCGGGATCGTCCGGAGAATCTGAGTGGATCGGCGGAGCCCCGTGACTGGTTCATTCCGTCGGCGACGAACGCCCTCTATGGCCACCTCCCGATCCGTGCCGAGGGCGTTCCCGAGCGGACACTCTTTCCGGGGCTTGCGGCGATCGTGCTCGCGACCTCGGGTCTGCTGCTGATTCGGAAAGGAGATCTTCCGCCGGCTTCGTTTCCTCGCGCCTCGAGTGTGCCCCGACCCTCGCTGCTGCGAGCGATGGATGCGACGATCGTTCTGCTCTTCGTCGTGAGCTACTGGGCGAGGGCCAGCGGCGAGCTGCCACTGGTGGAGCTCGAGGTCAGGCCGAGCATGCCCGCCATGCTTCTGACAGGACTCATCATGGCTCGCCTCTGGATACGACTGCCCGATGCCGCCGGCGGGAGTCGCGGACTCGGACTCCGCGATCTTGCGACGGGGTCCCGAACCTCACCGCAGCTGCTCGCGGCGATTCTCTGGTTGGGCATCGGCATCATCGGATCGCTCGGTTTGAGGACATTCTTCCATCAGTTTCTCTTCGACTATCTCGTGGTGTTCCAGAGCATCCGCGCCCCGGTGCGCTGGGCGATGATCGCCTACGCCGGCCTGGCGGTTCTCGTCGGAGTCGGTACTCTGACTCTTCTTCGCAACCGATCACGTTCTGTCTCGGCAGCGATCACCGCCGCGATCGTCGTGGTCGTTCTCTTCGACCTGCGGCCCGTTCAGATTCCGTGGCATCTCGGCGACCCGGCACGGGCCGCTGTTTACGAGTGGCTCGCTCGCTCCGCTCCCCCCGGAGCCATCGTGGAGCTCCCGCTATCGCTCGATGGGATGAGCGAGGTTCCGTACGTTCTGGCATCGACGAGACACCACAGGCCTCTGGTCAACGGAGCGTCGGGATTCTATCCCCCGGTGCATCGCGAGCTCGCCCTGCTGTTCGCAGCCAGCCCGATCGATCCGCGATTCGTCGAACGGCTCGAAGGGATCGATTGCGCCATGATCGTCGTTCACGCAGATCGACTCGGAGCGCGCAGCAGCGAGATCCGCCGGTGGCTGCGGGAAGAGATGGATCGGGGGCGGTTGAAGGCTCTCAGAGCCTTCGATGATGGAATCGGCGGCGTGTATGTTTTCGCGACCCGTCGTCTGGAAGCTGGTGAAGCGGAGTCGGAGGTGCGCGATGGAAGTGGGAGAACCGAAATCGAGACGACGAAAGCGTTCCTGGAGACGGCCGCGATTCCCTATCACGCATCGAGCTTCGGCCGAGTGGAGCTCCCGCGGCCGGAGAGCGGCGTGTGGGGACGACTCCGCGTGACCGGTTGGGTCGCATCACCCTCCGGAATTTCACGAGCCACTCTTCTGCTGCAGAACGGCTCGATGAGGATCGATCTCCCGCTTCGGCCGCGTCGCGATCTTCTGAGCGAGATTCCATGGTACGGCGAGAGCGGCGTGGCCGGATTCGACGTCGTGATTCCGAACCGGCCGCGACGAGTGCGAACGCGCACCGATCTCGAAGTGGAGATCGTCGACGGCGAAGGAAGGAAGACGCGTCTTTCCTTCACACCGTTTCGATGGTGGAAATGGAGCGAGCCCGACCCGGTACCACCGGATCAGTGGGACGAGGGAAGGATCGCCGAGCTGTTCGAGCGCCTCGGTCTCGATGATCGCGCCGCCTCTCGACTGCTCAGCGGTTCGGTCACGATCGATGAGTTGGTGACGCCGGCGATCGAGGCGTATGCGCCGCTCCCCCCGGGCGAGCTCCTTCGCCGGCTCTATCTGCTCCTTCTCGGCAGGGAGCCCGAGGCATCCGGCCTCGCCCTCTACTACGACCGGCTCGCGGCAGGCGTGCCGCGCGAAGTGATCGTGCGAGCGTTTCTCGCTTCGCCCGAGTTTCGGGAGCGGTATCGAAAGCGATGAAGAAGCTACAGCGCTTCGAAATCCGTCAGCACCTGCGAGACGCAGGAGCTGACGTTCTTGCCCGCCTGAATATGGAGAAACTCGTTCGGCCCGTGGGCGTTGCTCTGAGGCCCGAGGACTCCGGTGATGAAGAACTGCGCCTCCGGAAACCGTGCCCCGAGCATGCCCATGAACGGAATCGATCCCCCTTCGCCCATCGAGCCCGCGGATTTGCCGAAGAACTTCTCCGAAGCCCGCTCGACCGACTTCTCGAGCCATTCGGCCAGGGGAGGGGCTTCCCACCCCGTTGCCCCCTTTTCCGAATCGAAGGTGACTCTGGCGCCGTAAGGTGGATCGCTCTCGAAGAGCTCTTTGAGCCGGGCGTGAAGATCCGTCGCGTCGAGCGTTGGTGGGAGGCGGATCGACAGTTTGAGCGCCGTCTTCGGCAGAAGGACATTACCGGACTGAAGCAGCTCGGGAAGACCTCCCTGACCCGTGATCGAGAGGGTCGGCCGCCATGTTCCGTTCAGCAGCAGTGCGACCGGATCTTGCGACACGGGTCCAACTCCGCTGGCGAAGGGATACTTCTTCCAGATGTCGTCGCCGAGGACGGCAGCCGTTCGCCGCGCCTCCTCGAGCTTTTCCGGCGGGATCTCGATGGAGAGCCACTCCGGGAGGATGTTTCCGGTTCCCGAGTCCTCGATCCGATCGAGAAGCTGGCGCATGATGCGGAAGCTCGAGGGGACGATTCCGCTAGCGTCGCCGGAATGGACTCCTTCGGTCAGGACCTCGACTACGAGATTTCCGACGATGGATCCGCGGAGCGAGGTCGTCGTCCAGAGTCGATCGTAGTCGCCACAGCCGGAGTCGAGGCAGACGACGAGTCCGGGCGTCCCGATGACTGAAGCATACTTTTCGACGTAGTAGGGGAGGTCGAACGACCCGCTCTCTTCGCAACACTCGATGAGCACGACGAATCGCGAGTGTGGTCTTCCATCGAGCTTCACTGCCTTGATCGCTGCGACCGCCGCGAACACGGCATAGCCGTCGTCGGCTCCGCCGCGACCGTAGAGCTTCCCGTCGCGACGAACGGGGGTCCAGGGACCGAGACCCTCTTCCCAGCCGACCATGGCGGGCTGCTTGTCGAGATGACCGTAGAGCAGAACGCTCTTGTCGCCGGTTCCATCGACTTCGAGGAGGAGCAGTGGTGTGCGTCCCGGCTCGTTCGCGATCTGCAGCCGGCTGCCGGGAATCTGCTGGGCGAGCACCCAGTCGCGCGCGAGCTCGACCGCCCGCTGCATGTGACCGTTCGCTTCCCAGTCGGGATCGAACAGAGGGGACTGGTTGGGAATCTCGATGTAACGGCTCAACGCCGGCAGGACGTGGCTCTCCCAGAAGCTGTCGACGAATCTGCTGGTTTCTTCAACGTTCATGAAATCGCCTTCCTCCTCGTCGGTGATCGGCAATACCGCCGGGGAGAATAGCATCAACCTGCCTCGGATGAGCACGCTCAAGCGCCTTTCCGCATTCCCGGGCGGTCGAAGGCTGTGAGCGAATGTGCGTTTGTCAGCAGGGGAGAGCGGGCGTCCCGCGCCCGCCCCCGGTTTTGGGAATGACACCGCGGTTCATGTTGGCGTGGGCGGAAGTGAGGAATCCGAGGGGTGGTTTGCTTCTGAGACTCGAATCAATTCACCGTGTGTGGAACTTCAAGCGAGAAGGGGCTGATGATCGCATCGAAGCGCTCACCGCGCGCCGAGACCATCTGATAAGCGCCGTGCATCGATCCGACCGACGTTCGGAGCGGACAGAAGCTCGTGTACTCGAACGCTCCTCCCGGGGGAAGGAGCGGTTGTTCTCCGACGACACCCGGGCCGGTCACGCGCTCTTCGGAACCGTTCGAATCGGTGATGACCCATTCGCGGCTGATCAGTTGCACCGGCTCCGTCCCTTCGTTCGAGATCCTCACGTGATAAGCGAAGAAGAAGTAGGCATCCTCGGGGGAGCTGCGCTCCGCCACATACTCGCTGGTGACCTCGACTCTGATGTCTCTCGTCTTCGTATCGCTCATCGACTTCTCGCGGAATCGCTCACGATTCTGAGCGTGCTTTCCTCGACTTTGTCCCCTCCAAGGTAAATCTCCGCCTGGTAATTTCCTGCGTTCCAGGATGCCGTCTCACGAATCTCGAACAGCAGAGGTGTCGATGCCGCGGGCACCTCTTTTCGCATTCGCAAGAGCTCTTTTCCCGTTTCGTCGAGAATCACGACACTCGCCGCGAGTCCCTCCGGCACTTCCTTCGCCACGACCTCGACGACGATCGGCTCACCTCTGACGAACTCAGCGGACTCCTGCTCGATCGCTCCCGATGCGCCGAGCCCTCTGCCGATTCTGACGCGCTGGAGAAACCGCGCGCGCTCGAGCGGGATGAGCGTCTCGACTTCGGCAGTCGATGCATTCAACGGCGCCTGCTCCGCCGTGGTCGTTTCCGGCTGCCGCTGCGGTTGGATCACCTCCGGCTCCTGTTCCTGCCGGCACGCCATGACGAACGCGAGCAGGAGAAGGGTGATGAACCTGGGGGTCGTGGTGGTGGTGGTCGTATTCATGGATCGCCATTCATGCATCGGGCCTGCCATGAGGAGGCTCGGAGGGAGAGGCTGGAGGCTGGAGACGAGAGGCTAGAGGCTGGGGGACGAGAGACGAGAGACGAGAGACGAGGAGTGAGAGGCCAGGGGCAGATGATGAATCACCAGATCATTGCGGAAGCATGATCACGGAATAAGAAGCGGGGTTGAGGAACAAAGCACTACGCAGCATCCGCCATCTCCATCTGCTATTTGGCATCTGCCATCTGCTGTTTGGCATCTGCTATTTGGCATCTGCTATTTGCCATTTGCTCTACTATCGTTCGTCTCGTCCCTCGCCCCTCGTCTCTCGCCCCTCGTCTCTTGTCTTTTCCAGCCTCTAGCCTCCAGCCCCTACCCTCCCCCTCCCCGCCGCCATTCGTCGATCAGGCTCGCGACGAGGCCCGTCCACCCCGTCTGGTGGTTCGCCCCGAGCCCTTCTCCCGAGTCGCCGTTGAAGTATTCATGGAAGAGGAGAAGGTTCTTCCAGTGAGGATCGTGGGCGAAGCGCTCGCTCTTGCGCGTGCCGCGCGGACCGTAGAGAGGACGGTAGCCGTCGTCGTCGCGCACGAAGATGCCGATCATCCGATCCGCCAGATTCCCGGCGATCCCGGTGAGCGTCAGCAGCGCGCGTTCCCCCGTGTCGGGATCGGTCGACATCACCTGCACCTTTCCTCCGAAAGCCTTCTCGAGCTTTCTGAGCGATTCGATCATCAGAAACGTCGTCGGGAACCAGACCGGTCCTCGCCAGTTGCTGTTGCCTCCCTTGATTTTCACTCTCGCCTCCGCGGGCTCGTACGCGACCTCTGCCGAGTCGAACCGGAACGGTTCGAGGCGATGATGCTTGCTGAGGCTTCGCAGGCCGTGCGGCGAGAGAAACTCGTTCGGATCGACCACGCGCGCGAGCAGACGTTCGAGCTGTTGATGGTCGACTACCGCGAGAACGTGCGTCACGCCGTGCTCGTCCTCGACGGTCGTCACGCAACGCTCGACGATGTCGCGCCGGTTCTCGAGGAACCATCGGAGGTTTTCAGCGAAGATCGGGAAGGGGCGAATCCACTGTTCCTCGAGCCGTTCGATCGCATAGAGAGGGATCAGCCCGACCAGCGAGCGGACGCGGAACGAGGTCGCGCTCCCGTCGGGAAGTCGCAGCAGATCGTAGAAGAAGCCATCGTCTTCGTCCCAGAGCGTTCGCCCATCGCGCGGCATCTTCATCGCCGCACCGATGTAGACATAGTGCTCGAAGAATTTGGTGGCGAGACCTTCGTAGACGAAGTTCTCCCTGGCCAGCTCGAGTGCGATTCGCATCATCACCAGCGAGAACATTCCCATCCATCCGGTGCCGTCGCTCTGCTCCAGGCTCGCGCCGCCGGGAAGAGGATTGCTTCGATCGACGACGGTGATGTTGTCGAGTCCGAGAAAGCCTCCTTCGAAGACGTTGTGTCCCGCCCGATCGACCTTGTTCACCCACCATGTGAAGTTCAACAGCAGCTTGTGGAAGCAGCGCTCGAGAAACGGGCGGTCGGCCCTGCCGCTGCGGATTCGATCCATGTTGTAGACACGCCAGACGGCCCAGGCGTGCACGGGGGGATTCAGGTCGGAGAACTCCCATTCGTATGCGGGAATCTGTCCGTTCGGATGCTGGAACTGTTCGAAGAGAAGGAGCCAGAGCTGTTCCTTCGCCAGCTCCCCGTCGACCAGTGCGAGGGGTACGGCGTGGAAGGCGAGGTCCCACGCTGCGAACCATGGATACTCCCAGGTGTCGGGCATCGACAGGATGCGCATGGAGTTGAGGTGACGCCAGTGTTGATTGCGTCCCTCCTTTCGCGATTCGGGGGGAGGCCAGTCGGCGCGATCCCCTTCGAGCCACGCATCGACGTCGAACAGGTAGATCTGTTTGCTCCACAGCATGCCGGCCAGTGCCTGACGTTGAACCGACTTCTCTTCGTCCGAAGCCTCCGGCGGGTGAATCGTGTCGTAGAAGGTGTCCGCCTCGACCCGGCGTAACGCGAGAACGCTCTCGCCGTCCGCCAGCGCCTCCGAGGAGGAAGAAGAGCGATGGGTGTCGTTCGATGCCAGGCGCATCGCGACCGTCACCGACTCTCCGGGCTCGACGACGAACCGCCACCACGCCGCCGCTTTCGTTCCGGAGGGAGTCTGACTCGTGGCCGCCGTCTCGCGGCCGACGACTCGGCGATGAAACGCATCTTTCGTGTGCGGGCTCTTCGAGTGCGCCCCCGGGCCGAATACGCGCTCTCCATTCGTTTCGTTGTCGGTGAAGAGGAGCGTGGCGCCGGCGGAAAAATCGAAGCGCATTGGCCCGAGCCGGGTATCGGCGAGGAGTCCCGGGAGTGGCGGTGCGATCGAATCGTCGGCCAAAAGTGCGACTTCGCCCGACTCGAGCGACTTTGTCGAGATTCGAGGAGAGGGGCGCGGCTCGGATCCCCATGACCAGACGTTGCGGAATGTGAGCTGAGGGAGAAGATGGAGCGGAGCGGCGTCGGGCCCGCGATTGGTCGCCGTGACGCGGAAGTGCATGTCATCGGGAGACGCCTTGGCGATCTCGATCACGATGTCAAAGTAGCGGTCGTCGTCGAAGATCCCCGTGTCGAGAAGCTCGATCTCGCCTGGATCATGCCGGTCACGGTTCGCGTCGATCAGCAGGCGGTAGGGATATTCGCGCTGCGGATACTTGTAGAGCATCCGCTGCCAGGCATGACTCGGAAGGGCATCGAGATGGAAGTAGTACTCCTTGACGTCCTCGCCATGATTCCCTTCGTGCGGAGTGAGACCGAAGAAGCGCTCCTTCAGAATCGGATCGCGCTCGTTCCATAGCGCGAGAGACCAGACGAGAATCTGATAGCGGTCGCAGAATCCTGCGATGCCGTCCTCCCCCCAGCGAAAGGCCTTCGAGCGAGCCAGATCGTGCGGAAGGTAGTTCCAGGCGTCTCCGCCGGCGCTGTAATCCTCCCGCACCGTCCCCCACGCCCGGTCGGCGACGTAGGGGCCCCACTTGCGCCATGCCGCGAGCTGTTCCGGACTGCCGGAGAGGCGGAGACGTTCGGCATTCGGCGGTGTCATGCGTGGGGGTATTGTAGTGGAGAGAGGCTGGGGGCTGGAGGCTAGAGGCTGGGGCTGGAGACCGAGAGACGAGAGGCGAGAGACGAGAGGCGAGAGGCGAGGGGAGACAGATAGCAAATAGCAGATGCCAGATAGCAGAGGCGATGCGCAATGTCTTTGGCCCATAGCCATTTGCGCCCTCTCCCATGTGCCCTCTCCCATGTGCTATCTGCTATCTGCTATCTGCCATCTGCTATCTATATCTCCCATCCTCTCGCCTCTCGCCTCTCGTCTCCAGCCTCTCGCCTCCAGCCTCCAGCCTCTAACCCCCAGCCTCTCCTCTGCTACCATAGCGCGCCATGAAACAGCTCGTCGTTCTCGGCTCCGGGCTCGTCGGCAGCGCGATCGCCCGTGATCTCTCCCGGGACGAGGATCTGCGGCTGACGGTCGTCGATGTGTCGGAGGCGAACCTCGAGCGCGTGGCTTCGCTGCCGCGTGTCACGCCTCGGCGAGCGGATCTCTCGCGACCGCAGGAGATTGCGGAGGCCGTCGCCGGGGCCGATGCCGTCGTCGGTGCCGTTCCCGGCCGGCTCGGGTTTCAGATGCTGAAGACGGTGATCGAGGCAGGAAAACCGATCTGCGACATCTCGTTCTCGCCAGAGGATGTGATGCAGCTCGAAGGGCTCGCGCGGGATAAGGGGGTGACGGCGATCGTCGACTGCGGCGTCTCCCCCGGACTTTCGAATCTCGCCATCGGCCGTGCCGCATCCCAGCTCGAGGAGATCGACTCGGCGGTCATCTACGTCGGAGGGCTTCCCGTCGAGCGAGTCTGGCCGTACGAATACCGCATCGTCTTCTCGGCGACCGACGTGATCGAGGAATACACGCGCACGGCGAGGATCATCGAAGAACGGCGTCTGGTGACCAGAGAAGCGCTCTCGGAGGTCGAGCTGCTCGATTTTCCGGGAGTCGGAACTCTGGAGGCCTTCAACACCGACGGCCTTCGAACTCTTCTCTCGACCGTTTCCGCACGCAACATGCGCGAGAAAACGCTCCGCTATCCCGGTCATGCCGACCGGATGCGAATGCTTCGCGAAACGGGATTCTTCGCCGGCGAACCGATCGATGTGAAGGGAGCATCCGTCGTGCCGCGTGATTTTACGGAGCGCCTTCTCTTCCGCGCCTGGCTGCGCAAGCCCGACGAGGAGGAGCTGACCGTGCTGCGCGTGATCGTCGAAGGGCCGGCGCCCGGCGGCGAGGCGAGACGCTTCACGTACGAGCTGTTCGACCGCACCGATCGCGCCACGGGAATGACGTCTATGGCGCGAACGACCGGCTTCCCCTGCGCCATCATGGCCCGAATGCTCGCCCGCGGCGCATACCGCGATCCCGGCGTACGCCCTCCGGAGTTTTTCGGACGCCAGCCCGACGTCTACGAGCACCTGGTGAGTGAACTGGGAGCGAGGGGGGTACGGTTCGGAGAGGCTGGAGGCTAGAGGCTAGAGGCTGGGGAGAGACGAGAGGCGAGGGACGAGAGTGACCGACGAGAAGCGAGAGGCGACTGACGAGAAGCGGGAGCCAGCCGCGGAGCCTCCAGCCTCCAGCCTCCAGTCTCCAGCCTCTGACTCCCCGCCTCCAGCCTCCAGCCTCCAGCCTCTAGCCTCGAGTCTCGAGCCTCGCCCCTCGCCCCTCGTCTCTCGCCCCTCGTCTCTCGTCCCTCGCGTCCCGCGCGAGCTCTCGCTCATCCTCGCATTCGTCGTCCTCGCCGTGGCGATGACCTGGCCGCTCGCGCCGAATCTGACGACCGCGGTTGCGGGTCCGGGCGATCCCTATCTCGTCGCCTGGATTCTCGATTGGGACTACCGGGCCGCGATTCACGATCCCCTCTCGCTCTTTCATGCGCCGATGTTCCACCCGGCCCGCTACGCTCTCGCCTTCACCGAGCACATGGTGGGGATCGCGCTCGCCGGTTTCCCACTCTTCGCGGCGGGGCTCGAGCCGCTCACCGTTTACAACATCCTGATGATTCTCGGTTTCGCGCTCTCCGGCTACGGCGCGTACGTTCTCGGGCGGCTCGTCAGCGGCTCTCTTTTCGGCGGGCTTGCTGCGGGTATCTTCTTCGCGTTCGTCCCCTTCCGCTTCACGCACATCACGCACCTCCAGCACGTATGGTCGGTGTGGCTTCCGCTACTGCTCGCGGCTCTTCTCTGGTACGACCTGCGGCCCGGGTGGAAGCGAGGCACTCTCTTCGGCGTCGTCTTTCTGATGAACGGACTGACGAATCTTCACTGGTTCGTCTTCGGTTCGTTCGCGATCGTCGTCACGGCGATCATTCTCGCGGCGATCCGCGGTCGTCTGCGCACGCGGGAGTACTGGCTGCCGATCGGCTCGTCGACGGCGATCGCATCGCTTCTCCTTCTTCCGTTTCTTCTGCCTTATCGCAACGTCTCGAAGCTCTACGGAATGGTTCGAAGCCATCGCGAAACGCTCGGCTACTCGGCGGAATGGTCTGACTGGCTCGTCGCCAGCTACCACAACAAGCTCCTCGGGCGCTTCACCGATCCCGCCGTGGTGATGGGAGAGCGGTGGCTCTTCCCCGGAGTCGTGGCGATCGCGCTGGCGGTCGTGACGCTGTTGTTCGCCCGCCGGTCCGACTTCATCGCGGATCACTTTGCGCTGCGGCTCCTCGGGCCTTCGTTTGTCCGGAGGGGAGCGCTGCGTTCGCTCGATGTTCTGATTCTCGTGAGCAGTGCGATCACGGTGGCGGCGCTCATCGCAGGGCGAATCGACTGGCGGATCGGAACGGCGAAGATTCTGCGCGTAGAGAGTGTTTCGACACCGGCGATTCTCGCGATTCTCTTCGTGCTCGTCCGCCTGTGGTTCCGCTTTCCGATGGCTCTCGGCGGCGAGCGCCGCTCGCTGCGGCTGCTGGTCACGGAGTCACGCCTCCCGCCGGGCGTCTGGGCGGCAATGCTGTGGATCGCCTTCGGTCTGTTCGGATCGGTGGGGCTCAACGGCTGGTTCCACTCGTTTCTCTTCGATCACCTGGAGATCTTTCGCGGCATTCGCGTTCCGGCCCGCTGGTCGATGATCACCTACGTGGGCCTTTCCCTCCTCGTCGCGACCGGGGCCGCGATCTCCAGGCGCAGGCTCGGCGAGAGATGGGGAGTCGCCGGGACATCTGTCGCGATTCTCCTTCCGCTCCTTCTTCTCTTCGAGCTTCGCGCCGCTCCGCTCCGCTGGTATCTCGCCCTTCCGGATCCGCCGCCGGTCTACAGGTGGTTGGCAACGATACCGATCGAAGGCGCTCTGCTCGAGCTTCCGATCAGTGAGGGGGAGAGCGAGCACACCTATCTGTGGCGCTCGACGGTGCATCGCAAGCCTTTGATCAATGGAGTCGCGAGCTTCACACCGCGCGCCCACGAGGAATTGATCGAGAAACTGCACGAGGAAGAGATCGGTCCGGATGTGATCGAGCGCCTCGAGTCGCGCAGCGTGTCGCTGATCGTGGTCCACGCCGACCGTCTCGCAAAGAACCGTGCGGCGGTCAGAGCGTGGCTGCAGCGGGAGATCGCTAGAGGCCGTCTGGCATTCATCCGCAGATTCGATCACGATCTGACGGGCGACTACGTCTTCGCCGTGGTGAAGAACGAGCCGAAGGCGCTGCTCTGGAGGCCGCCGGACCTCGCCGACCCGTCGGGCCGGACGCCGCTCCAGAACGCCGAGGTCTTCCTCGCCGGCGGAGGCTTCACCTGGAACGAGGAGCCCTTCGGGATGCTCGACTCGCCCCGTCCGTGGGAGGACGTGCGGGGGCCGCTCGAGGTCTCCGGCTGGGTGGTGTCGCCTGAGGGTGTCGCATCGGTGAACCTGCGTTTTGCAAACGGCAGGCTGGTCGTTCCGGCGGAGCTCGTGCCGCGGGGAGATGTGGACGCTCTCTTTCCCTGGTATGCGAGCACTCCGGCCGCCGGCTTCCGCCGGACATTCGAAACGATTCCTCCCGAGATCGACGGCGACACCGATCTTCAGGTCGAGATCGTCATGCCTGACGGCCGGAGCCGGCGGCTCGAGGACGTCTGGTTCCGCTGGAGAGAGGGGAGGAGTCTTCAGCCGCCGGACTGGAAGCTGCATGAGCTGCACGCGCTGATGATCCGGAACGGCTGGCACCCGAACGATGCGGGGCGCATCCCGCAGCGGATCATGTCGATTTATCAGGTGGGTGATTCGATCGTCGATCACATGGAGTGCCGAGGCGACGGGGAATTTCTCGATCGGCTGTACCGCGTCGTGCTCGATCGGGGTCCGGATCGCAGCGCGCTCGACCGGACGCTCGACCGTCTTGCGCGCGGCACATCGCGACGGAGGATCGTCGAGGACGTGATTCAGTCGGAGGAGTTCGCGACCAAGTATCTGACGGTTCCGACGAGAGTACCGCCGCGGTGATCAAACGTCGCTCCTCGTAGGGACGAAGCATTTGCGCGAGGGACAGAGCAGGGGCTTGCTACGCCGCAACGCAGCGCAATAGCTTCGTCCGGGTGCTTGCCATGCGCTACCCGAGCGCTGCAGGGAGAGCGGGCGTCCCGCGCCCGCCTCGGGCGGGAGGGCGGCGCGCGCCCGACGCGAATCTCACAGTCTCCCAAGCACCCGGGCGAAGCTTTTGCGCTGCGCTGCGGTCATGCGAGCCTGTTGCCCCGGCCTGCGCGCAAATGCTTCGCCCCTACGAGAATCCGCCTGCTTTCAGTCGCGTACGACGCCCCCTCTCCCATTGAACGCGCTGATCGCGACGCCGATGGCGATGACGGCGAGGCAGCCGACGACGTTGTACCAGAGCCACGAGATGGGCGTCCGAAGCCAGCACCAGACGACGATGGCCTCGGCAATCAACGCAGCGACGAAGGTCGAGGATCCGTCGACGTTCCTGAAGTAGAAGGCGAGAAGAAAGATCCCGAGAATCGTTCCGTAGAAGAGCGACCCGAGGATGTTGACCGCCTCGATGAGCGAGCCAAGTCGATTGGCGTATTCCGCGAAGAGGATCGCAAAACCGCCCCAGAACACGGTTGCCAGCTTCGAGACCACCACGTAGTGCCGCTCGGTGGCGTCCTTCCGCACCATCCTCTTATAGATGTCGACCACGGTGGTCGATGCGAGCGCGTTGAGCTCCGACGAAGTCGAAGACATCGACGCAGCCACGACCGCTGCCAGCACCAGGCCGACCAGGCCCGCGGGAAGATAGGTGAGGACGAATGTGAGAAACACGTAGTTCGTGTCGTTGGTGTCCGCCTTCGGGTCGTTGGCGCGCATCAATGTGGTTGCTTCGTTTCGCAGAGCCGACACGCGCTGTTGAGACTCTTCCACGCGCTGGTCCGCAGATTCGATCGCCTGCGCGTCGCCGGCGCGTTTCGCGTCGACGAGCCCGCGGACGCTCTCGCGTTTGTCGCTCCAGGCGGCGAGATACTCCCCTTCGAGAGCGACATAGTCGCCGGCGAGCGGGCTCGCCGCGATCTTTCGCGTCTCCACGGTGTTGAAGAAGAGGGGAGGGGCGACGAACTGATAGACGACGAACACCATGGCGCCGATGAAGAGGATGAAGAACTGCATGGGCACCTTGAACAGTCCGTTGAAGAGGAGTCCGATGCGGCTCTGGGCGATCGATTTCCCGCCGAGATACCGGCCGACCTGCGACTGATCGGTACCGAAATAGGCGAGCGCGACGAAGAGGCCGCCGATCAGGCCCGACCAGAAGTTGTAGCGGTTTGTGATGTCGAACGAGAAGTCGATCGCGTTGAGGCGGCCCATCTTTCCCGCTACGTACGCCGCCTCGCCGAACGAGATGTCGGACGGCAGCATCCTGATGATCACCACGAATGCGGCGACCATCCCCCCCATGATGATCAGCATCTGCTGGAAGTTCGTGTAGTTGACTGCGCGCGTTCCTCCCGACGCCGTGTAGCTGATCACCAGCGCGCCGATGATCAGATTCGTCAGGTGGAGGTTCCACCCGAGAATCACCGAGAGAATGACCGCAGGAGCGTAGATCGTCAGACCGCAGGCGAGCCCGCGCTGGGTGAGAAAGAGCATCGCGGCAAGCGATCGCGTCTTCAGATCGAATCGCCCTTCGAGGTATTCGTATGCCGTGTACACCTTGAGGCGGTGATAGATCGGTACGGCGGTCACCGAGAGGATGACCATGGCGATGGGGAGACCGAGGTAGAACTGGATGAAGCGCATCCCGTCGGCATAGGCCTGACCGGGAGTCGAGAGGAAGGTGATGGCACTCGCCTGCGTCGCCATGATCGACAACGCGATGGTCCACCAGGGGAGGTTGCGATCAGCGAGGATGAAGCCGTCGAGGTTTCGCCCCTGTTTTCGCCCCTTCCAGAGCCCGTAGACCACGATGAAGATCAGCGACGCGGCCAGGACCGCCCAGTCGATCGCCCTCACTCGAACACCTTCGTGAACACGTAGAAGATGATGATCTGGACGGCGAGCAACACGAGAACGAGCGAATACAGCCGTTTCCAGCTTCGTCCGAAGGGAGGCGGCTCCTCGCGGGGCGGCAGCTCGTGCCGTTCGCTCATCGCGCCCGCGCCTCTCTTCCTCCCGACACGAGATTGGCGAAGAGACGATATGCTCCCGGAACACCGGCGGGGAGCTGGCGGAAGAATGCGTAGCCGGTGTAAATGTAGACTCCCTTTCCGTGATTTGCGACGAGGAGTCCGCCCGGTTTGTCCGGCTCGCCCGGGTCACGACTCGCGATCACCGCCTGATATCGCGGATCCCACTCGCCGGCGAAATAGAGTCCTCGCTCCTGGACCCAGCCGTCGAAATCGGCCGGTACGATCCGGTTGGGACGAGTCAGAATGGGATGGTCGGATGCGACGAAGCTCACCGGGGCCTCCTCCACGCTGACGCGATCGCGTGAGAGCTTCAGCGGGTACGGACCGATCTGCGGAGCGAGTGTGTTGTCGAAGGTGTTGTACTGTACGACGACGACGCCTCCCTCCTCGACGTACTTCATCAGCCGTTCGTGACTCTGTTTCAGCGAGTCGCGTGTGTTGTAGGCGCGCACGCCGGCGACGATCGCGTCGAATTCCCCGAGATTGCCGCTTCGGATCTGCTCGTCGCTGAGCAGAGTGACATCGAATCCGATCTGCCGGAGACTCTCCGGAACCTCGTCGCCTGCCCCCATGATGTAGCCGATCCTCTCACCCGCCCGCCGCACATCGGCTCGCACGAGTCTCGCCGCCGACTCGGGGAAGAGTGACTGTCGCGGGATGTGCGGATAGTCGATCACCACTAGGCTGCGCGAGACCGTTTCGCGCTCCGTACGCGACTCGGCGCGCAGCGTGCCGGACGCAGGAGAGGACGGAGGCGTGATGCGGATCGGAACCGTCTGCAATTCGTTTTTTCGCGTCAGGGCGATCGGTATCGTCGACGGCTCGACGCGCCAGCCGGCCGGCGGCTGCAGATTCAGACTTCCGCGGACGTTAGTCCGCCCGCTCCGCAGCGTGAGGTGAACGGTCTTCGGACCGGAGTCGGGAAACAGGAACGCACGCTGATCGAAATCGATCGTGACCTCCGGAACGATCTCGAACGGCCGGTACTGCTCCCCGGCGACGCGATCGGTCCAGCGATAGAGCGTCGGCACTTCGAACGTAAGAACCTGATCGCCGGCGGCGATCTCCACGACGACGGGGATGGCAGGCCGGTTCTGCGGCTGACCGATCATCGTCGGATCGTCGACGCGATGCAGTCCCTTGCCGGGCTCTCTTCGGAGCCAGTAGGGCTGCGTATAGTCCGCCTCCGCGAGCCGGATCGTCAGCTCCTCCCGCTTCGGCTGGTTGTGCTGCAGATCGGCGGCAGGCTTCACTTCGACGCCTGCGGCCGCAACGCGCACGAGGCGCAGCGGAACCTCCGAGCGGTTGATCGCCGTCACGGCGATCCTCACCTCCGATCCTGCAGTCGCGGACGCCTCGGTGGCGATCGATTCGATCCAGAGTCCTGCGGCAGCGCGGATCACATCGTCGATCGCCGCTTGCTTTTCCACCAGCACATCGCTGCTCCATGCGTCGCGCGGAACGAGACGGTTCATCGCCGCGCGCGCACGGAGGAGATGCGGGATCACCGAGGCCGGATTCGCAGGATCGAATTGCCGCAGAGCTTCGTCGAGCAGCCGGCCGACCTCGTCCCCACCGGCCAGTCGTTTCCACGACAGATCGATGCCGCCGAACAGATCGTCGCCGGCCGGCGGTGTTCCCGCGAGCATGATCATCTCGTTCGGAATCGATCCGCGACGTTCCGGTGCTCCGAATCCCTGGCTCTTATGCATGCTGCGGCTCTCACCTGCGATCTCGCTGTACGATTTTCCGAGGATGGGATTGTACGTTCCGAGGTCGACCGTCACGATCGCGGCGCCCTCGGGAACTTTGGGCGGCGGTGCCCCGGGAAAGCGGAAGAGATTCCAGAGAATTCGGACCGGCTTCCAGGGTGCGACGTACTGCAACTGTTCCGGATAGCGCTTCGGATCGCCGGCCGCCTCGAAGGCTTCGACGGCGAGGATTGCCGAGGCGGTGTGCTGGCCGTGGCCCCCCTCGCCGGTCGACGGGAAGCGGCTGACGATGACATCGGGGCGGAAGAGCCGGATGACCCACACGACGTCGGCGAGCACATCGTCCTTCCCCCAGATGGCGAGCGTTTCGCCGGCGCTCTTCGAATAGCCGAAGTCGAGCGCGCGGGTGAAGAACTGCTCGCCTCCGTCGATGCGGCGCGCCGCAAGCAGCTCGTGCGTTCGAATCACTCCGAGCAGGTCACCCTTCTCGGTTCCGATGAGGTTCTGGCCTCCATCGCCGCGGGTGATCGACAGATAGCCGGTGCGCAGGAGGCGTTCGCTCGTAAGCCAGGAGATCATGGCGGTGTTTTCGTCATCGGGATGTGCGGCGACGTAGAGAGCGCGGCCGACGCCGCCGAGCTTCTTCAGCGCGAGCTGGATCTGGGCCGCGTCGAGCGAGCGAGGCGGCGCAGCGGCGCTGGTGGTCGTCGCCGAGGGAATCGGAACTGCCAGGGCGGCCGTGGCGGTGAGAAGAAGGAGGGAAAGGATGATCGCGATTCTCTTCATGGGGACGCTGCGGACCTCGCTTGTGGTTCGTCGTAGTTCGACCGTGGAGCATAGCAGAAGCGCTGACGGAATCTCCGGCGTGCTTGCGATGGTCCCGGGGAGAGCGGGCGTCCCGCGCCCGCCCCTGTCGCATCTCGTCACACAGTGACCAATCTCCGCACACCAGATCTGCGGCGTCGGGCTGATGTGCCGCCATCCTGAGCGAGGGTGGGGGCAGAGGGTGTGAGTGAAGGATCTGCGTTCTTACACAGTTGCCGATCGCAGATCCTTCGCTCACGCCCGCCCCTCCACCTCGCTCAGGATGACGGCCGGTCGTCCGGGTGCTTGCGATGAGCCGGGGAGAGCGGGCGTCCCGCGCCCGCCCCTGTCGCATCTCGTCACACAGTGACCAACCTCCGCACACCAGATCTCCGGCGGCGGGCTGATGTGCCGTCATCCTGAGGCTGAAAGATTGTCCGGCGACTCGGGCGAAGGGCTCGCCCGCTCACCCCTGACCCCTCTCCCCATGGTCACGTCGCTGCCTCTGGTAAGGTTGGCTGATGGGGAGAGGGGAACGATCGTCGCAAGCATCGCCTGTCCACGCGATCGGTCACAGACCGTCTGCGCAGTCACAACGGAATGTCTGGCGGAGCCGTTTGCGTTGACGCAAGGACAGGGAGGAAGAATGGCGTTGAGGACGAATCAAGTTTCGAGTTTGCGCGGGCTGATGGCTCGCTCCGCGCTCGTGATCGCGCTCGTGATGCTCGCATTCACTCCGTCGAGCGCGGCGGAGGTCTTCGAGTTCACGGTCGTCGGAATCGACTGCGAAGAGTGCTCCGAGCCGATTCTCGAGACATTGCGCGGCATTGCGGGAGTCGAGAAGGCGGAGCTCGACTGGCAGGCGGGACGAGCGAAAGTCGTGCTGGTTGATGGGTTCGAGAAGGCGAAGCTGAAGAAGGCGATCGATGGGATCGGGTTCGAGGCCGTTTTCGCAGGCGAGCAGCGGCCTGACCTTCAACCACTTCCCGAAGAGGTGCGCGCACGTCTCGACATTGTCGCGTTCACCGACGGCAGCCGGATCGATCTCCGGAAGATTCTGGTGCCCGGGAAGGTGACCATCCTCGACTACTACGCCGACTGGTGCAGCCCGTGTCACCTGCTCGATATCCGGCTGCAGCATCTGCTCGATTCGAATTCAGGCCTTGCGGTCCGGCGCATCGATGTCGGAACATGGGACAACGACGCGGCGCGCCAGGCCACTCGCGAGTTTCGACTGGAAGCGCTTCCCTACGTACGCGTCTATGACGTGAAGGGTCGCTTCGTCGGTGCGGTCACCGGAGGATCGTGGGAGAAAATCGTCAAGCTCGTGGCGAAGGCCGAGTCGGGAAATTGACGTCGCGATGGGGCCGCGGCGGATTCGCCTTCCTCTTTCTCTTCGTCCTGGTGCCCTCCGCCTTCGCCTGACCCGCCTGAGCGAATCCCAATCTCTCCGGTGGAGAGATCCGACAACAGATCGTTGCGCCCGGCGAATGGCGAATCGGCATCGAGAGTGCCTTCGGGCGGTTCGACTCGTCGCATGTCGCTTCCTGTCCCGATGTCGCTCCGGAGTGTGCAACGATCGCGATTCCCGATCACCGGCACGAAGTGCAGGTCGAGCTGTTTCACACCAGCCTGCTCGTCGATTACGGCCTGCGTAACGGGATGCAGTTGTCGCTGCGCGTCCCATACGACCGCAAGGACATCGACGTCCGCTACACGACACTCGACGGCGGGACCTTCGATCCGCCGTACGGTGACATCCACCACCGCTCGGAACGTCTCTCCGGCGTTTCCGACGCGGAGCTGTTCTTCATCGTGCAGCCGGCCCGTTGGGACGGCGCACGCTGGCGGCTTGCGGCGGGTGGCGGCGTCACACTCCCGATCGGCGCGACGGAAGAGGATCCGGTACGCCTCGGGCGGGAAGGAAGGGAGCATCAGCACATTCAGTTCGGCAGCGGGACAGTCGATCCGAAGCTGCTCGTTCAGGCATCGCGCAGACTTGCCTGGGGCGAGCTCGGTGGTTCGGTCAGCGGACGGTTCCCTCTCTACGAGAGCAGCGAAGGGTTTCGCGGTCCGGTGACCATCGACTGGTCACTCGGTCCGGCGATCGCAATCGGAACAACGACGCTGATGCCGCAGCTCATCGGCCGCTATCAGACGCGGGCGCGATGGAATGGAGAGTACGATGAGGGGACGGGCTTCGTGAACAGCGGCGTCGCGGCTCGCCTCGCGATTCCCCTCCTCGGCTTTGTCCTCATCCCCGGAGTCTATACCGAGGTATGGTCGCACGGATTCGAAGACGAGACGTTCGAGCAGGGTACGACGTGGTCACTGTCCGTGGCGCGCGTGATCCGGTGAGCGGATCCGAAGTGGCCGAACTTGGGGGCGGGCGGGAAGTGGCCGAACTTTGTCGCGGATGCGGCCGCGGGAGTCCGGCGTTCTTGCGATGGTCAAACCTAGCATCCGCGACAAGTTCGGTCCGTGACCGATCGCGAGATCGATCCAAGCCGGCCGCTGTGCCGGCCGCCTTCGCGGCCTCGCGATTCGCCACGAGCCTCGTGCTTCGACCCGCGTCGCGGGACGATCTCGCGGGCTTGTGCTCTCGGTCCAGCTCGACGCCCGCGATTCGGGCAGGACCGAAGTTGTCCGCTTCGGCGCGCGAGAGGTTACGAGGTCCTGCAGCGTCTGGCCGAAGCGGACAAACTTCGGCCACAGACTCACGGTTCGCCGGGGCCGGACGAAGCTGTTCGCCTTCCGAGAGGTCGAGCGAGCCTGATGCGGCATCTCGCGGCTCACTGCAGCATGCATTCTACTTCTCGATCTCGAATTCCTCTTCGGCGACACATTCGCCGTTCGCGTAGACTTCGGCCTTGTACGTGCCGGGAGTCCAGCTCGCGGTTCCTGGCGCCTGGAAATGCGTATAGAGCTCTCCCGGAGTCAGCTGACGGGAGTCTTCGCCCAGAGCGCTTCCATCGGTTCCGAGCCAGGCTACTCGCACGGTCGCGCCTGCGGGAGCGTTGCGCACTTCCATTGCGAGATAGATCTCATCGCCGGCCCGGAAGTCGCCGGTCCCTTCGCCGAGCGGAACGCGCCCTTCGGCGTTGACTCCGCGCGCGAGCGTGAAGTCGTCGAGCCAGCGTTCCGCAGCTACGGGTGATGTCGTGTCTGCGGCGGTGGTGGCCGTTGTCTCGGTTTCCGTCGGATCGGTGAGCCACGGTTGAGGCGGTTCGCTGCGACATGCACTCAGCGCGACGAGCAGGGCGACGGGCGCGAAGATTCTTCGGTTCATTTCTTCTCCTTCCTCTGATAAAAGCGAGGTGACGTGCCAGTGCAGTGCCATCGAGGATCGAGAGAGCCGTGTGGAGAGGCACTTGCAGCGAACCGAAGCGTACGACGGAGGGAATGATTGGTCCTGGCATCGGATGATCCGCAGAGCGTCATCGTCGCCGGGGATGTGTTGATTCCCCTCTCGGAGATCCGTTTCACGGCGTCGAGAAGCGGCGGCCCTGGCGGGCAGAACGTCAACAAGGTCAGCACGCGTGTCTCGTTGGAATTCGACCTCGATGCGTCGCGCTCGCTGGACGAGCAGCAGAAACAGCGACTCCGCCAGCGGCTCTCGTCGCGGATCAGCAAGGCGGGCGTGCTTCGGGTCACCTCGCAGGCATCGCGGAGCCAGAGTGCCAACCGCGAGGCGGCGCTGGAGCGGTTCGCCGGTCTCGTTCGAGAGGCGCTTCGGGAGGAGACTCCGCGCAAGCCGACGAAGGCCTCGAGGAGGGCGCGGTTGAAACGGCTCGAGGAGAAGAAGCTGCGATCCCGCAAGAAGCGGCTCAGAAGAGAACCGGGGGAGGAATGAAAAAGGCCGGCCCCGAAGGGCCGGCCTGGTCAGGAGGAGTGGATGCGGTGGGGGGTCACTTGGTTGCGATCGAGCGAATGAAGGTGACCAGTCCCTTGATTTGAGCGTCTGTCAGACCTTTGTTCTTGTAGGCATGCGACGCCTTCTTTTGTTTCCCTCCATTCGCGATGTCATCTCCGAGCTCCCCGTCGGACTTTTTCTGCACCGCGGGTGAGCGAAGGTCGGCGATCCCCATCTTCTTGCCGACCGCCGTGTCTCCACTGCCGTCCTGACCATGACATGAGGCGCATTTTCCTTTGAACAGGGCCGCGCTGTCGTTTGCATACGCCGGGCTCGCGAGAGCCACGGCCGCCATGACTGCAATCATCCATGTCGCGGTTTTCTTCATTGCCGGCTCCTTCCTGTGACTGGGTGCATTGTGCGTCAGATCGGGAGGTTGCGATGTGACGAGGGCCACCGCGGGCTGTGCTGCACGTCATCCGAGCGTGGGTTGGTGCCAGTTTCGGGTCGGACGGGCTCGGGTGCAGCGTCCCGAAAAGGTCCTTGCACCCCTGCCGGGGTGCGAATCGATCTGCGTGATGTCTACCATTCCGGTGGTGGCGCTTCGCGCGCACCACCGGCTGTGATCCATGCACCCTTTCAGGGTGCGGGGATTGAAACGCTGCTGGAGGCACGCAGGTTTCAGGCCTCGACTTCCGCGGCCACTCTCGGTCGTGAGGACTTTCGCCAGAGGCGGCGGAGCCAGTCGGCAACCGACTCGACGAGGCTATCGACGTAGGGGAGGACGAGCAGCGTCAGGAAGGTGGACGAAACGAGTCCTCCCATCACCGTTCTGGCGAGTGGAAAGTAGAAGAGTCCGCCGACGGCCGAGCCGCCGATGGCCAGCGGGAGAAGGCCGATGATCGTCGTCGACGCGGTCATCAGGATGGCGCGGAGACGGTCGCGGCCCGCCTGAAGGATCGATTCTTCACGCGACAGACCCGATCGCCGGAGCTGGTTCATGTGGTCGAGCAGCACGATTCCGTTGTTGACGACGATTCCCATGAGGATGAGCAGACCGATCTGAGCCATCAGATTGAACGGCGTCCTGGTGATGGTCAGCATCCAGATCGCCCCGGGAATGGCGAAGGGGATGGAGAAGAGAATCGCGAAGGGCTGCGCGAGCGATTCGAAGAGCGAGGCCATGACGATGTAGACGAGCAGAAGTGCTAGCAGAAGATTGAATCCCATCTCCTTGCCCTGCGTGTCCTGCTCGAGCACACGATCGTCCCACGACCAGGAGTAACCGGGCGGCATGTCGAAGGCGTCCATGAGCGAGGCGATCTCCGTGCGCGTCTTCTGCCACTCCTTCCCTTCGTAGGTCGCGCGCACCGAGACGCGAACCTTGCGGTTCTCCCTTCGGATCTCCTCGGCGCGGCGGACGAGATTGAACGTGGCGACGTCGCCGAGAAGGACGTCCTTCCCCGATTGCGTACGAATCTGCAGTTTCTTCAGATCGTCCAGATTCGTCCGGTCCTCGATGCGAAGTGCCAGCCAGGTCTCCACCTCGTGATCGCCGGCATTGAATCGCTGCAGCCGCATTCCGCCGAGAGTGAAGGAGAAAACCTCGGAAAGGTCTCCGGCCGTCAGGCCCAGACGGAGGGCCTTGGGGCGATCGACGGCGACCTGGATTTCCTGCCTTCCGGCACCGATTCCGGTATTGATGTCTTCGATGCTGGGGATCGTGTCGAGCCGTCGTTCGGCTTCCGTAGCGAGCTGCTGGAGCACGGTCGCGTCCTGTCCGAAGAATCGAACTGCGAAACGCGTGCTGTCGCCTCCCTCTTCGGAGTCTTCGTCGAAGAAGACGCGCACGCCGGGAATGCCCGGGAGATCCTTCCGGATGGTCTGGCGAAGCTCTTTGACCTGACGATCCGACAAATTGGGATTCGAGAGCGTGATCCAGGTCGCGGCGCGGTTCTCGGTGAAGAAGCTGTAGAGGCCGTCGACGAGGAATCGCTCCTTGTTGGCGTTGAGAAAGTTCTCGATCTGAATGACCGCCTGTTCGGCTTCCGACTTGTAAGTAAAGCCGGAAAAATCGTAAGCCAGACGGATTCGCGTGTTCTTGTGAGCCGCGAACGGCGCCATCTCGACCCACTTCATCATGAAGGGAAGCGCCGTCAATCCTCCCACCAGGAGGATGATCATGAACGTCTTCACTTTGTGATGAATGGTCCACCCGAGTATTCGGACGTATCGCTCTTCGAGCGCGCGCATCAGCCGGTTCGGTTTCGGAGCACGATGGCGCAGGAAGTGAGCCGACATCAGCGGGATCATCGTCAGAGAGGCGAGGAGGGAACAGATCAGGGCGAGCGAGATGGCGATGCCGACTTCACGAAGCCAGATCGTGAGCTCCGTCGTCCCGCCGATGATGAGCGGAAGAAAGACGATCAGCGACGTGATGGTCGAAGCGGTGACGGCCATGCCGACCGCGGCCGCGCCGCTCAGCGCCGCCTTCCGGGTGTCGGGCTCCTCCCGCTGGCGTCGATCGATCGATTCGAGAACGACGATGGCGTTGTCGACGAGCATTCCGACGCCGAGCATCAGACCCATCATCGAGAGTATGTTGAGGGTCTTGCCGAGAAAATAGAGGACGCCACACGCGGCGATGATCGAGAAGGGAATCGAGAGGGAGACGATCAGCGTCGCCGTGAAGCGCCGGAGATAGAAGTACAGGATGAGCACGGCGAGGAAGCCTCCGACGAGCCCCGAGGTCGTGAGGCCGCGGATTCCGTTGGTGATCTGCTCCGCCTGATCGTCCCAGGTGAAGAGCTTGATTCCCTGCAGCAGCGGATCGGTGGCGATGTCGTCGTTGATCACTTTCATCGCCGCATGAACGACTTCGACCGTGTTGGCCGTCGATTCCTTGTAGACGTTCAGGGCAACGGCGTAGCGGCCGTCGAGGTGACGTCCGAACTCGATCGGCGGCTCTTCGTAGCGAATCTCGGCGATTTCGGTCAGCCTGAGTCCGCGCTCGTTGATGACCACATTCCCGAGCGATTCGACCGAGTCGAAGGCGCCGACGGCTCGGACGGCATAGCGCATTCCCTGATCGTTGACCTGGCCGAGCACGATGTTTCCCGATGCTCCCTGAAGCCTGCCGATCAGCGCTACGACGTCGACGTTGTGCTCCTTGATCTTGTCGAGCACCAGGTCGATGCTGATCTCGGGGGGGGCGACACCGTTCAGTTCGACGCGAGCGACTCCCGGGACCCGTCGCAGGCGATTGAGGACGCGCGCCTCGATCAAATCGTAATTCTTCGAAAGATCGACCCCCTCGGCGGCGATTCGCGCCTCGATCACCGGAATGTCGCTGGTATTGAACGAGAAGATGAAGATCTCCCCGATGCCGTCGGGCAGCGAGGGGCGGATCTGATCCATCTTCTCGCTCACCTGCATTCGGATGATGTCGAGATCTTCCCCCCAGTTGAAACGCAGCTGGACCCTCGCGCTGTCTGCGGTCGATGTGGACGTCAGTTTCTTGATGCCGGATAGAGTCGACAGCACTTCCTCCACCGGCTTGGTGATCTCCTTTTCGATCTGAGTGGGATTGGAGTTGGGGTAGGGGATCTCGACGCCGATGAAGGGCGCATCGACTTCCGGTAGGAATGCGAGGGGCATCCGGGAAAGCGCGATCCCTCCGACGACCATCACGCAGACGAGGAGCATGACCGTGGTGATCGGCCGATTCACTGCGAGCTTCGGAAGGTTCATGATGCGTCACTCCTCGCCGGAACGCTCATCCGGCGGTTCCCGGTTCCGACTGCATTGCAGGAGCGGTCCATGGTTCGGTACTGCCCTCGGGGTGCTCGACGCGACTCGCCGCTTCGAGATCGGCCGGATATTTTTTGCGGTCCAGCAGCGAATAGACGACCGGAATCACGATCAGCGTCAGCATGGTCGCAACGGTCAGCCCGCCGATCACGGTGATGGCCAGCGGCGAGCGCAGCTCGGCTCCTTCTCCCAGTCCGAGAGCCATCGGGAGGAGTCCGAGAATCGTCGTCATGGAGGTCATCAGAATCGGGCGGAGACGCATCGAGCCGGCGCGCAGGAGCGCTTCGTTCCGCGGCACGCCGCTGCGACGCAGTTGATTGACGGCGTCGATGAGCACGATCGCATTGTTCACGACGATTCCGGCGAGCATCACCATTCCGATCATCGCCACGATGCTGATCGAACGTCCGGAGATCGCCAGCGCACCGATCACGCCGATCGCTCCGAGAGGAAGCGTGAAGATGATGACGAAGGGATGCAGGAACGACTCGAACTGCGACGCCATGACCAGATAGACCAGAAAGATCGCCAGGGCCATGGCCATGAGCAGCGACCGGATCGAGCGCCGCATCTCTTCTTCCTGACCGCTCAGTGTCGCTGTGACTCCCGCGGGATAGCTCGCCGCGGCGATGATCCCACGCACATCGGCGGCGACGGACGCCATGTTCCGCCCCGACAGGTTTCCGGAGATCACGACAGCGCGCTTCTGTCCGATGCGCCGGACCTCGCTCGGACCCTCGGTGAGCAGAACGTCGGCCACGCTGGCGAGAAAGATCGGCCGGCCTTCGATCTGTCCGATGATCATTTCGTTGACGTCGGTCACCGACGCCGTCCCCACGTCGACCGATCGGACGAGAATGTCGATCTCCCGATCTCCCTGCGTGAAGCGCGTCGCAACCTCTCCCTGAACCTTGCTCCGAACGGTCTCGGCGACCTGCGAGAGATCGAGGCCGAGCTGCGCGAGATGCTCTCGACGGAAGCGTACCTGCAGCTCGGGATTTCCGGCATCGGCGGACGACTTGACATCGACCAGGCCGCCGATCTTCTCGATGTCCGCTTTCAACGAGCGCGACACCTCCCGAATCTCCTCCAGATTGTCGCCGTAGACCTCGACTTCGATCGGTGTCCGGAAGGTGAAGTACGTCGGTCGCTCGAACTTGTATCGTGCACTTCCAAACGACTCCAGTTGCGAGCGAACCTCGCCGATCACCTTCTCCTCGTCGGCACTCGATGACCCCGGTTTCATCTGCACCTGGATCCGAGCGCTGTTCTCTCCCTCCGTTCCCGTATTCGAGAGTGAAAGACCCGCGCTGCCGGCGATCGTCGACCAGCTTCCGACGAGATCTTCGCCCTCGAGAACGCTCTGCACGTTCTGGATGAATCGATCGGTCGCCTCGAGCGGAGTTCCTTCGGGGAAGTCGACCTGGAAGTGAAACTCCCCCTGGGTGAACGATGGGATGAGATCGAGTCCGAGACGTGGCGCCGTCAGAAGGGCAACGGCGAACAGGATGGCGACGACTCCGATGACGATGGCGCGGGAACGAAGGCTCCAGTCGAGCAGGCGCGGATAAAGTGCTGCCAGAGACGAGAGCCCCTTGTCGAATCCGCGGGAGAGAGGCCGGACGGCGAAAGACACTCCGCGCAGGGCGTGCCTGAGCAGCCATCGAACGAGCCTCACGACGCCAGCGGGAAACGAAACGAAGACCGCCCGTCCGAACCGCCGCATGCGTCCGGCCTCGCCGGCTCCGGGCTCTTCGTCCGTCGACTCGGACCGGCGACCGGCGAGCGCGGCCATCATCGGAATGAGCGTGAGCGAGACGGCGAGAGAGGCGATGAGGGAGAACGAAACGGTCAGCGCCTGGTCCTTGAAGAGCTGCGCAGCGATGCCTTCGAGAAATACGACAGGCAGGAAGACGGCGACCGTCGTGAGCGTCGATGCGACGACGGCCATGCCGACTTCGGAGGCCCCCGTGTTCGCCGCTTCGATCGAATCCGCTCCCGCTTCGCGTTTCTTGAAGATCGATTCGAGAACGACGATGGCGTTGTCGACGAGCATCCCCACGCCGAGTGCCAGTCCTCCCAGCGACATGATGTTGAGCGTCGTGCCGGTCTGGTACATGAGGAAGAACGTCGCAACCACGGAGATCGGGATGGAGATGCCGACGATCACGGTGCTGCGCACGTGTTTGAGGAAGAAGAGAAGAACGATGATGGCGATTGCACCGCCGAGGAGGGCATTGCTGAGGACTTCGTCGACCGAAGCTCGAATGAATCGCGACTGATCGACGCCGGTGACGACTTCGATGCCTTCGGGAAGCTCCTTTTTGACGCGATCGAGCCGTTGCTGGAGAGATCGCGCGACGGAGACGATGTTCGCGTCCCCCTCTTTGTAGATCGCCAGCTCGGCGGCTTCCTTCCCGCCGAAGCGTGTGATGACCTCGCGCTGCTTGTGGCTGCGGATGACCTCTGCCACATCGGACATCATGACGTTTCGCCCGTCACGGGTGACGAGCACCGTGTCCATGATGTCCTGGAGATCGACGAACTCGTTCTTCGAACGGACCAGGTAACGTGCCTCCTTCTCGTAGAGGCTGCCTCCCGCCTGATTCACGTTCTCGCGGCGAAGCTTCTGATTGACGTCTCCGATGGCGAGCCCCATCAACGACAGCTTCCCTTCGTCGACACGAACCTGAATCTCGTCCTCGAAGCCGCCGTTGACCTTGATCGCGGCGACGCCTTCGGTCGATTCGAGATCCTTTTTCAGAACCTCTTCAGCGACGTAGCGGAGCTGATAGAGATTGTCGGTGCCGGTGACGTAGAGCCGCACGACCGGATCGTTTGCCGGGTCGAACCGCAGCAGCACCGGCTTGTCCGACTCGCGAGGCAAGGTCAGCAGATCGAGCTTCTGACGGACGTCGAGGGCCGCGAAATCCATGTCGCGGCCCCAGTCGAACTCGAGCGTCACCTGCGACAGCCCGGGACGGGAAACCGAGGTGAGCCGCTTGACTCCGGTGACGATGCCGACCACCTCTTCGACGGGGCGGGTGACGAGCGTTTCGACCTCGGCGGGTGCGGCTCCGGGGAATCGCGTCTCGACCGTGAGCGAGGGATAGGAGATATCGGGGAGAAGATTGATCGGCAGCCGCTGGAACGAGACGATGCCGAACATCACGAGTGCGACCGCGCACATCGAGACCGTGACGCGACGGCGCAGTGAGAAATCGATCAGCTTCATGGTTTCTTCTCCCGCAGGCTCGAATCAGAACTCGAGGATCGCTGCGACCGTCTTCGGCTGTACCTTGATGAGCGAGCCGTCCTTGAGTCCTCCCTGGCCGGCGACGATCACCTGATCGCCCGCCTGAAGGCCGGAGGTCACTTCGATGAAATCGCCTTCCTCGATTCCGAGCGAGACGGCGCGTCGCTCGGCGACATCTCCCTTGACGATGAATACGTGCGCGTCACGAAGTTCGCGGATCACCGCCTCACGGGGGAGCAACAGCGCTTTCGGCCTGGTCTCACGAACGACGTCGACGGTGACGAATGCTCCCGGCCGGACCCCTGCCGGAGGCTTCACCGCCTCGATGGTCACTTTCACAGTACCGGTGGCGGTATCGACCACGGGACTGATCTGCCGGATTCGTCCGGCAAAGGTCGTCGCCTCGTCCGCCTTCAGGCGGATCCGCACCTCACGCCCCTGCGTCAATGCGACGACGTCACGCTCGGGCAGATAGATACGGGCGATCAGCGGATCGAAATCAGTGATCGTGAAGAGCGGGTCGCCGATTCGGACGTGCTGGCCCTGACTGATCATCCGGTCGGTCACCTTGCCGCCGAACGGCGAACGGATGAGAGTCTTGCCGAGTCGCCACTGCGCCTCGGCGAGCTCCTGTTCGGCGACGCGCTTTTCCAGGAACGTCTTGTCGTGATCGCTCTGGCTCAGCAGCCCTTTGCCGAGCATGTCGCTCGCTCGGTTGTGAGCGAGCTGGGCATTCTGATTGCGGACTTTCGCCTTGGTCAGGGCGATCTCGGCGTCGTCACGAGCCAGCGCCGCGACCGGCTGTCCCTGCGAGACCATGGCGCCTTCCTCGACCATCAGCCGCGCGACTCGTCCCTCGGCCTCGGCGATGATCTTCACCTCGTTTTCGGCGACCAGATTCGCGGTCGACGAGATGTAGGAAGAGATCGTTGCGAGGGTGACGGGCTGGACGCTCACCGGCACGGGAGTCTTCTCCTTCTCCTTGCCGGCGTCCTTCCCCTTCTTCGCTGCGCCGCCGGCTGCCCCGGTAGCGACCGCCGAGGCCGTCTTGTCTTCGGGCTTCTTTTTTTTGGTCGACAGGTAGATTCCTGTCGAAATCGCAGCAATGAGAGCCAACACCACGAGTGTCGGCACGACATACCGCTGCCGGTCGAAGAAGCTGACCATGTGAGCCTCCATACCAAACCTCCTGCAACAACGAGCTGACTGTCGATTCTGCGTGGTTGTACGGGAGATCGGAACGATGGTTTACAAAATCGAAAAATGTTTCGAGCTGCCCCCTGAAGCGCCGGGTCCCGTTCGGAGAACAACGAACGGCGGCGTTTGTTTCACGGGGCAGGGAATGTGCAGCCGCCCCTGGGGAGAAACGAGGAGGAGACGATGGCACGGTGTGAGGTTTGTGGCAACGACTACGACAAGGCGTTTCAGGTGATCGCCGCGGGCGAGCAGCATACGTTCGACAGCTTCGAGTGCGCGATCCACCGGATGGCTCCGATCTGCGAGCACTGCGGCTGCAAGGTGATCGGACACGGCATCGAGTCCGAAGGGCGCTTCTTCTGCTGCGCCGAATGCGCCCGGCAGTCGGGGGTCAAGGGTGCGCGCGACCGGGTGGATTGATCAGCGCGGTCGTTCGCGGATGTCGGTGCGCGCCAGCGATGGCGAGGACGCACAACCCCCGACCGAGCGTCCCGATCGCTCACCCCGTCGCCCGCCACCAGGCCGAAGATCGGAATCTTCGGGCACTCCCAGAGTGGCTGGACGCCGGACCCGCTCACTGCCCCCGCGCGATCTCGTAGCCGTGGTTTTCCCAGGCGGTCATTCCGCCGCGGAGGGTCGCAACATCGGTGAATCCGGCCTGCTTGAGCTTCAGCGCCGCACGGGCGCTCGATTCTTCGGCCGGTCACGTACAGTACGTGACGATTTTCTTGTCACGCGGAAGTTCGGACATCCGGAACGGCAACTGCGTCTCGGTGATGTCCAGAGCTCCCCTGATGTGCTTGGTGTAGTACGAAGGTCCTCTCACGTCGATGATCACCACGTTTCCCTGGTCGACATGCCGCTTGAGCTCGTCGGGGTCGATTCGCGGGATCTCTGCGAGTGCCGTCTCCATCGGCACGAGAGGCGCCGCGGCCTGCTTCTGATTCTGAGTGATGATGATCGGCGACTGCGGGACCTGAGCAGTCGTGGTCGCCGGTTGCCGGGCAGTGTCGGTTGCAGTTGCGAGCGGTTCAGAGGGCATGACAGGCGGGGGAGGAAGCTGTGTGGCGGTCGGCGGCGTGAGGGGAGTCTGCTCGGTCGCGACCTGAGATGTCGACTCCGAGCGACAACCCGCGAGGACGATCGCGAGGAGAAGCGATACGAGGGTATGGATCATCAGTCTCATTCAGTCTCCATGTGAATCTGAAATCTGCGCAAGTATAGAAGAAAAGTGGAGGATCGGCATCGGCCTGGCGGATGAGGGAAGGAACCGGTCGCTGTATACTTCGCTTCGATGGTTCGCCTCCGCTCCCTCTCCGCAATCCTTTTGGTCGTGGTCGCTATTCCCGCGGCGCTCCTGGTCCACTCGCTTCTGGCCGAACCCTCGTCGTTGAAGACCCAGCCGGTGCAGGCGGCGCTGCGCGGGATTGCCGCCCACACGATGAAGGCACACCTCCACTTTCTGGCGGACGATCTTCTCGAGGGACGGGGGACGGGCTCGCGAGGCTACGATCTCGCTTCCCTCTATGTCGCGGCAGAGCTCGAGAAGCTCGGTCTGCGGCCCGCCGGAGCCGATGGCTCGTTCTTTCAACAGGTTCCCCTCCTGCATGCCACGACCGATCAATCTCGCTCGTCGCTGAGCCTGCGGAGGGGAGAGAACAGGTCCTCTCTCACCTACGGACAGGAATACCTTCTCACGCCCGATTTCCAGCGGCAGCGGGTGGAGGTGGCAGCCCCGGTCGTTTTCGTCGGATTCGGTGTCAGCGCGCCGGAGATCGGATATGACGACTATGAGGGAGTCGATGTCGACGGAAGAGTCGTCATGTTCCTTTCCGGTGGACCTCCTTCACTACCGATCGACGAGCGGGCTCATTTCAGCTCGAGCGCCTCGAAGGAAGGAGTGGCCGCGGCGCGGGGAGCCATCGGAACGATCACGGCGCGAGTCAGAGACGACGAGGGAGATCCCGAGCGGTCGTGGAGTCGATCGGTCCGGCAGGCGGCGATCGGCGCGATGCGATGGATCGACGAGGATGGTTCTCCGAGGTCCACGCGTCCGGAGCTGCGTGCTCATGTCAGTGTCAACGAGAAAGGCGCCGCGGCACTGCTGGAGGGCTCACCACTCACCGTCGCCGACCTGCGGCGCTTCCGCAAGGATGGAGGCGCACAGTCGATGGCACTGACCACGAGCATCGAGGTGACGACCGTGAGCGATCACGCCCGGTTGACGAGCCGAAACGTTCTCGCGCTCCTCGAGGGATCGGACGAAAAACTCCGCGATGATCACGTCGTCTACTCGGCGCATCTCGATCACATCGGCATCACGCCGCCGGTCGACGGCGATTCGATCAACAACGGCGCACTCGACAACGCGGGGGGCGTCGCCGCGTTGTTGACCATCGCACGAGCTTTCACTGCCCTTCCGGAGCCCCCTGCGCGATCGATCCTCTTTCTCGCCGTCACGGCCGAGGAGCGGGGGCTGCGCGGATCGGACTATTTCGCCCATCACCCGACGATCCCGATCGAGCGGATCGCCGCGAACATCAACCTCGACGGCTTTCTGATGCTCTATCCGATCTCCGATGTCATCGCGACGGGAATCGAGCATTCGACCCTTTCGGGCGACGTGGCCGTTGCCGCCGCCGAGCTCGGGCTCGAGGTCACACCCGATCCGCGCCCCGAAGAGGTCATCTTCGTGCGGAGTGACCACTACTCCTTCGTGAGGCAGGGCATTCCCTCGATCTTCATCAGCGGGTCGACGAGAAGCAGCGATCCGACGAGGGATGCGAGCGAGGTCACGCGCGCATGGTTTCGCGAGATCTATCACACACCGAAGGACGATCTCGACCAGCAGATCGACTACGAGACCGCAGTGAAGTTCGCACAGCTCAACTTCATGATCGGATACGGCGTGGCGAACAAGGCACGACGCCCTGCCTGGTATCGGGGCGATTTCTTCGGTGAGATGTTCGGAAAGAGCCGTGCGACCGCGAGGCCGCCGTCACGAACGGCGGAAGCACGAGATTGACGTAGCGAGATTCCGAATGCTGAATCGGTGAGGCATGGGCGAATCGATACGCTCCGTTGAGCGTCAGCGCGTCGCGACTGCGGTGACCAGCTCTCGCACTCTCTCCGCGTCGAAGGGCTTGGCGAGAAAGTCGTCGGCACCGCACTCGGTGGCGGTGGCCCGCGTTTCCACCGAGTCGTCGCCGGTCATGATGACGATGTGAGCGCGGCTGCCGTCGGGTCGCCGGCGGAACTTCTGACAGAGGCGGAAGCCGCCGTAATAGGGGAGGATCAGATCGAGCAGAATCACGTCGTAGTCGTTCTTCTCCGCGAGCTTGATCGCTTCCTCGCCGGTCCCTGCCTCATGAACCTCGAAGCCGCTGTTGCGCAGAAAAAGGCGCAGGAGTCTGCGGATGTGAACGTCGTCATCGACGACGAGAAGTTTTCGCGGTTCGTTCATCTGACCTGCCCGTCTCGTCACCCTACAAGTTTCGTACCGGAGAGCTCCAGCGCTCGTGGAGTCTGACCAGATCGGCACTCGAGGCACGGGTTCGATCGAGAAGGAAGCGGCCGATCGCGGGCCGGCTCATCGCTCGGAGGGCCGCCTCGAGAAGGTGGGGGCGAGAGAGAAAAAAAGCCGTCCTGCGGCTCCATCCGATGCGTCCGGCAAAGAACCGGCGGTACTCGCGTGCGTAGGCCCGATCGATCCGTTTCTGCCGGGTGCTGTTCTCGAGACGTGCCAGAACGAAGGGGGCGGCCAGCAGGGCCGACTGCATTGCCATCGCCATGCCGCTCCCGGTGAGTGGATCGATCAGGCCGGCGGCATCGCCGACCATCAGAATTCCTCCACACGAGGGCTCCCGAGCGCGAAAGATCACAGGTTCGGACGAAAGAAACGAATCCTGAGCCGGCGTATGGGAAGCGAAGAGGGCTCCCAGCGGCTGCCGTTCGTGGCCGATCTGCGAGACGAATGCCTCCCACCCTCCCTTCATCCCGGCGAGTCTGCTCGCGTGAGCCAGCCCGCAGATGTTCGTCAGCCCTCCCTCCACCGAGGAGACGCCGAGATAGCCTCGGCCGAAGGAATGGAGATCGATGACCTGCTCATCGCGGCTCGAGCGCGGATAGTAATGGCGCTTGAAACCGAAGTAACGTCGCGCCCTGTCAGAAACGAACGAGCGGCCGAGCTGGCGATCGATTCGTCCCCACCGCCCCCATGCACCGACGAGCACGGCGGCCTCGACGCGAGCGGCGGCATCACCGCGCTGAAGCTCGAGTCGTTGGATGTCCGGGGAGTGCTCGACTCGTACTGCGCTCCATCCGTCCAACCGCAGCGCGCCCAGCTCCTCGGCGCGCGCGAGGAGCAGATCGTCGAGCGCCATACGCGAGATTCCGCGCGCCGCCGCAGGAAACTCGAATTCGAAAGGCCTCGATCCCGCGATGACGCGACATCGGGTGATGTGCGGCGCTCCGAGCACGTCGAGCTGCGGGAGTGCACCGACCAGATCGACGATCGGAAGGGCATCCCACGAAAGGAACTCGCCGCAGAGCTTGTCGCGAGGAATGACATCGCGGTCGATGACCGCGACTGCGATACCGCGCGAGGCGAGCAGAGCAGCCAGGGTCGAGCCGGCAGGTCCTGCACCGATCACGGCGACATCGACGCGAAGGTCCGCGGTCACTTCCACAGAAGCAGTCCGAAGCGGTAGGGCCAGAGGCGAATTACTTTCGAGCGAGAGGCTACGGTCCTGCGCGCGATGTCACTCGCCTCCTGCGTCGTGAATCCGCGCAGAACCGATGCCGGGGCATCGAAGCGGGTGATCGTACCGACCAGGCGCAGCATGCCCAGCAGGCGGACGACGAGCAGCGGAACCAAGTGGCGTCTCGTGTCGTTCACTACGACTCCCCGTTTCGACACGCGAAGCGACTCATCGAGGAGACTGACGTTCTGCTCCGGCGTGAAGTGATGAAAGAAGTGCGCGGAGGTGATCAGATCGACGGAGCCGTCCCGAAACGGCAGGTGCAGGGCATCACCGACGATGCGATCGACCGCAGCTCCGCCCAGCTCCCGGCCATAGAGGAGATGCTCGAGCTTCACGTCCAGACCAATACGCCGGATTGGTCCGTCGCGAAGCGAGGCGAGCAGATCGGATGTGCCCGTGCCCAGGTCGAGAATCGTTTCGGGTGGCGGGTTGCCGAAAGCTCGGAGGAGCCGGCGGTAGACGGCGATTCCGCCCATCCAGCGGTTGAATCTCCGGAGGTCGCGCAGCGAGCGAAGCGTTTCTCGCCGAGGAGCATCGACCGCATCGAGCATCTCTTCGGTGTCGACGCGGAGAGGAACGAACAAGGGCACGTCGCCTCCTTCACCGTGGCTCGATGCTCTTGAGCACGAGCGCGGAGTTCTTCGAGCCGAAGGCGATGGTGTTGCAGACGGCGGTGTCGACCGAAGCGCGTCGTCCGATCTCGGGCACGTAATCGAGATCGCACTCGGGGTCGAAGGTCTCGAGATTGATCGTCGGTGGAAGGATGCCGTCGCGGAAAGCCATCAGCGTCGCAGCCACACCCGCAGCTCCGCATGCTCCCTGCGGATGTCCGATCATCGATTTGGTTGCCGATCCTGGGAGTGATCGCGCATGCCCGCCGAAGGCGAGCTTCACGGCCCTCGTCTCGATTCGATCGTTCAGATCGGTCGACGTCCCGTGATAGTTGATGTAGCCGACGCGCTGCGGATCGATCCCCGCTTCCCGCATGGCGAGCTTCATCGCGCGAGCAGGCTCCTCTCCCGATTCCTCGAGGCGCACGCGATGGTGTGCGTCGCACGTCGAACCGTATCCGGCGATCTCGGCATAGATGTGCGCACCCCGCCGTCTCGCAGTCTCTTCCCTCTCCATCACGAACATCCACGATCCCTCGGAGAGGACGAAGCCGTCGCGGTCCCGGGCGAACGGGCGCGACGCCGCTTCAGGACTGTCGTTGAACGAAGTCGAGACGATCCTCATGATGCAGAAGCCGGTCATCACCCCTTCAGTGATCGTCGAATCGGCTCCTCCTGCGAGGATGTAGTCGGCGACTCCGAGCTTCAGATTCCGAAACGCGTAGCCGATCGCGTCGGTCGACGACGTGCATCCGGTCGAGATCAGATGCGAAAACCCGTGAAGGTCCCACACCATCGAGATCTCGGAGGCGATCGTTCCGATCGTGCCCGAGGGGATCGAATAGACAGAGGCCTGTTTTGCTCGACCCGCGTACCAAAGCTCGTACATCCGCTCGCTGAACTCGACGGCGCCTCCGCCCGACCCGAGGAGCACGCCGAAGGCGCGCCGCTCTTCGAGATCGAGTGCGCGAGGATCGAGCAGGGCATCGCGCAGTGCTTCGTCGCAGGCGGCGATGGCCATCGGGACGACCCGCGAGACGTGCTTCAGATTCTTCGAATCGACCCATCCATTCGGGTCGAACTCGGTGATCTCTCCGGCGATCCGGCAGGTGAGCCCCGCCGTATCGAATTGAGAAATGCGGCGGATTCCCGACTTTCCGTTCGCAAGGGCGGAGAAGTAATTCTCCCGACCGATCCCGTTGGGGCTGACAGCGCCAACACCGGTGATGACGATTCTGCCGTTGTCCATGTCCTGGGCTGTACCGCGGCGTGATGGTACCATCTCTTTCGGTTGCGGTGACGGCAGCAGACGGCACAGCGTCCGCCGGCCGCAGAGGTGATATCGATGTCGAAGATGAGTCGAGGAAGCCTTGCGTTCGCTGCGGTCGTTCTTTGTCTCGGGTCTTCGGGTCCCGCCGCGGCGTCGGACGCCGCTCCGGCGAAGGAGGTCGCCGCGCGGGCGATTGGTACGATGGCCGGCCCCGCATGGGATTCGGCGCGCTATCTTTCGTTCACCTTCAATGTCGAGCGGGACGGAAAGGTCGTCGTTTCATTTCCGCAGAGTTGGGACCGGGAGACGGGTCGCTACAAGGTCAGCGGAAAAACGAACGACGGTCACCAGTTCGTCATCGTTCTCGACGTGAATACGCGCCAGGGAAACGTGCTCGTCGACGGGGAGGTCCCTGCGGATTCCGCGGCGTGGCTGGAGCGCGGCTACCGGCGGTTCATCAATGACACGTACTGGTTGCTCATGCCGCTGAAGATGCTCGATCCGGGAACCCATCTCGAGCCGGCGGGAGCTCGAACCGATGAATGTGGCCGGACCTGGGATGTGGTGAAACTGACTTTCGACGAGGGCATCGGACTCACTCCGAAGGATCAGTACTGGCCGTGGGTCAATCGCGATACGGGACTGGTCGACCGGTGGGACATGCTGCTGCAGGGATCGAAGCCGGGCGACGAACCGAGCCCTGTTCATTTTCACCGGTACGAACGGTTCGGCGGGCTGCTCCTGTCGACCGTCCGAGTCACTCAAAGCGGCCGCATTCTTCTCGGCGACATCGTCGTATCTTCCTCGGTCCCGCCCGGCGCGTTCGAGTTGAAGCCGTGAGGAGAAACAATCGCAGATAGCAGATGGCAGATGGCAGATGGAGAGGCAGATTGCAGATGGCAGAGGGTAGATGGCAGACCCTCTGCCGTCTACCCTCTGCCTTCTACCCTCTGCCTTCTGCCTTCTGCCCTCTACCTTCAGGAGCGGTAGCGCGCCGTCGCCAGCTCGACGATCTCGTTGATGGTCTGGATGTAGCTCCTGCCGCTGTCGCGTGCGGCCATGCAGAATTCCGCCGATGATGAGAGCCATGGATTCGGATTGGCTTCGATGACGTATGGTTTGCCGTCGTCGGTGACGCGGATGTCGATCCGGCCGTAGTCGCGAAGCTCGAGCGCCTGATAGGCGGTGACGGCAACCTGCTGAATCGTGGTCATCAGCTCTTCGGGCATGCCGCTGGCGATCGCCGAACGGGTCTTTCGATAGGCTTCGGTATTCCGCTCGAACTTCACGTCGTAGCCGGCGATTTTCGGCATCCCATCAGGAAGGAAGGAGAAATCGAGCTCGACGAGCGGAAGCGCCTCCGGTTTGTCGTTGCCGATCACCGCGGCATAGATCTCCCGCCCGTCGATGTACTCCTCGATGAGAGCTGGAGCGTCGAACTCGTCGTGGATGTAGTGAATTCTTTCCATCAGCTCCTTGACGCTGGTGACGACCGATCCGCGATCGATTCCGATCGAGCCGTCCTCGGAGGTCGGTTTGACGATGAGCGGGAACTGAATGTCCTGCGCGTGATCGAGCTTTCCACGATAGGAGACGGCGAAGAAGGGGGTGAGCAGGCCGTGAAAGCGGACGACTTTCTTGGCGACGACCTTGTCCTGGCCGAGATGGAGGGCACGTGGTCCCGAGCCGGTGTAGCGCTTGCCGAGGAGATCGAGGAAGGCGGCGACGTTGAGGTCCTTGGTGTCGTCCCCGCCGTACGATTCGACCAGATTGAAGATCAGATCCTCTTTCGTTCGCGCGAGGGCGAGAAGGGTCGGCTCGCGGCCGTCGAGCTCGTGATAGGTGACCTCGTGTCCGAGCTTGGTGAGCGCATTGAAGATTTCCTCTCGGTCCAGCTTCGGCGGACGCCTCGGCGTTTTTCGTTGCCCGTTCTCTTCTTCTGCTGCGGCACCGGGGTAGTCTTCGGTGCCTTCCCATCGGTCGTAGAGAATCGTGATCTTCATCGTTCGGTCATCACTCTCATGGATTCACGAACCTCCCTCTCGTAAGATAGTTCATCGCGAGCGTCGTTGCATACGCGGTCAGCTCGATCAACTGTCTCTCCTCCTTGCCGCGCTCGACCTGCAGGCTCTGTTCGGTCGCGCGCTGCTCGATCGCTTCGATCAGCACTTTGACCAGAGAACGCCGGACGCCGGTCCAGTAGGTGACCTTGTCCACGATGCTCTTGCGATGCCGGGCGATCACTTCCGCCGCAGGACGGAAGTTGTTCGCGTCGGGACCTTCGACGTTGAAGATGTCGGCGAGATCAGTGTCGAGGGGAAGCTCGTTGATGGCCGCCGTCTCGTCGGGCTGATTTTCGCGGTAGAACTGCTCGACTGTCGCTTCCATCTCCTCGACCGTGAAATCGATCTCTCCGAGAGGGCGCACGGGTTCACGCCCGGCGACTTCCTTCGCGATGCGGTCGACATAGAGGAGCTTGGTGAGAGCCGGCCAGCCGGCGTACTTCTTTCGCCAGTTGCTGCGCGGCGTCAGCCAGACAGCGAACGTTTCCGCGAAGTCCTCGTCGGGGTGCTTCTGGGCATACCATCCGGCGATGTGACGAACGAAGCGCTTGGAGAAGGGGATGGGGGTGTATTCGTCGCGATAGGCCCGCCGGAACGGCCCGAAGAGCCGGTGCCATTCGAGCGTTTTGTAGAGCTCGTAGGCGTAATTGAATGCGTGCCCCGCCTCGTGTCGCATGTACATCATGATCTCGCCCTCGTCCTCGATGTCGTTGATCGCCTGTTCGATGGCACCCAGGCGGCGGTCGGTGAGGTAGAACGGCACTCCGATGACCGGCTCCTCCGAAGGGCAGCCCCACTGGTCGGTCAGATAGAACGCGGGACGGAAATGGCTGAGCCCTTTCGCCTCGATCTCCGCATAGAGACGCCGGATGTACTCTTCGACGGGCGAGCCTTCGATCTTCAGCCCGAGCTGGCTGATCGGCTTTCTGAGTACTTCCTCCCCCTCGGGAGGGGTCTTCTCGAACGCTCTCATGGCCACTGCGATGAGCAACACGGCTGCCAGTGGTCGGGACCGGCAGCGACTTCGATCTTCGAGGCGATCCCTATGCGATCCCGAGCTCTTCGGGGGCGCGATCGCTGACGACGATCCGGTTCTTCCCTTCGGATTTCGCCTGGTACATCGCGCCATCGGCGCGCTTCAGCAACTGTTCCTTTTCCGCTTCGATCTTCCGCTCTCCACTCCGCGGGACGAACGCAGCGATCCCGATCGACGCCGAGATCAGGCCGCGCAGGTGGACGGCAGGCAGCCCGAAGCCGTATTCGCGCTGAAGGAACGTGGTCTCTTCGACCGCAGCACGGATTCGCTCGGCGATCCGGGACCCTTCCACCAGCGGTGTATCGGGCAGGATCATCACGAACTCGTCACCGCCGTAACGCGAAACGACGGAATCGGGAACGGTGATCACCCGCTTGAGGAGAAATGCGACTTCGCGGAGAACCTGGCTGCCGGCCAGGTGGCCGTATCGATCGTTGACGGCCTTGAAATTGTCCAGATCCATGAAGAGAAGAACAAATTCACGACCACTATCCGCCGTTTCCAGGACCAGCTCGTGAAGCCGCACGTGAAACCAGCGATCGTTGTACAGGCCGGTCAGATCGTCACGCTTTGCCAGCTCCTGAGCGCGCTTCGCATCGAGGGCGTTCTGCAGGGTGAAGGAGGTGTAGCCGGCGAAGATCTCGAGAAGGGTCATGTCGCGGTCGGTGAACGGTTTGCCGTCGCCACGATTCACCAGCTCGAGAACACCACAGACGCTCTTTCCGATGTAGATCGGAACGCAGACGACGGACTGGGTCTGGTGTCCCACCTTCTCGTCGATCTCGGCGAAGAAGTAGGCGTCCTGATGAACGTCAGCCGAGAGGTAAGGGTGCCCTGTCTGGTAGACGCGGCCGGCGATGCCGTGAGAAGCCGAGAATCGCCTCCCGATCAGATCGCTGCTCGCCTGGCCGAACGCGGCGATGAAAACCAGATCATTCTGATCTTTCGTCGGAACTTTCAGGAATGGATCGTCGAGCAGGATCGAGCCCGATTCCGAGGGGACGAACTCGTAGGCCCTCAGCAGAATCTGGCGCAAAAGGACGTCGAGACCGATTTCGGATCTCAGGCCGAGCGCTGCCTTCTGGCGCTCGAGAAAGCGCTCGAGTTCCGGCAGCTCGAGTGAGTGCACCTGAAGCATGGCGATCAGTCGCGTCTGAAGGCGGAAACCACTCGGGTATTATAGGTTGCGCGGCTCGGGGCTCTCAAACAATCTCCCTTCCGCCTCGCGGGCCTCCACTTCGAAGCCGATCGCACCATAGGCGGCTGCCGAGCTCAGCCCTCTGCGGCGCAGGGAGCAGTATTCGCGCAGGTATTGCCACCCAAAACGAAACAAGCCGAGGCGGCGAGCCTGTTCGACGTGGACGAGCTCGTGCCGGATCGTGGCTTCGAGCCGGAGGCGATCGCCAAGCAGGCTGGAGGCGACGAAGACGCGCCGGCCCAACGTGATGGCGATCACCCCGCGGAAGAGGACCAGACGCAGCCAGAGAGGAAAGCCGATCCGGAGGCGGGCACCGTGAGCCGCGAGAGCGGACGCCGCCGCCGAGGAAAGGATGGAGGTGAATCGGTCGTCCGGCATCGATCCGATTCTACGCCGCAGTTCCGGAGATTCTTCGTATGTTGGTTGCTGACACGGTCGCACCGTTTTGCTATCGTTAGCCGACACCCATCCCTCAAATCCGAAATCGAGAAAAAGTCGCCTGCAGGAGGAAACGCACGTGGGCAAGATTACAGCGGAGTACATATGGATCGATGGCCAGAGGCCGACAGCGAAGCTTCGATCGAAGACGAAGATCATCGACGGTCCGGCCCGAAGTCTCGGCGACCTCCCCGAGTGGGGTTATGACGGATCGAGCACGTCCCAGGCATCGGGGCACTTCAGCGATCTTCTTTTGAAGCCGGTCAAGTTGGTTCCCGATCCTCTCCATCGGGAGGACGACGTTCTCGTCCTGTGCGAGGTATTCAATCCCGACGGCACAGTTCACTGGAGCAACACGCGGGCAGCGCTTCGCGAGGTGACGGAGAAATTCAGCAAGCACGATCCGTGGTTCGGAATCGAACAGGAGTACACGTTCTTCGAAGGCAATCGACCCCTCGGGTGGCCGGACAAGGGCTTTCCGGCACCTCAGGGAGGGTACTACTGCGGCGTTGGCAGTGACGAGGTCTTCGGCCGCGAAGTCGTCGAAGCGCACGCCGATGCCTGTCTGCGCGCCGGGCTGTCGCTCGAAGGAACCAACGCCGAGGTGATGCCGGCGCAGTGGGAGTTTCAGATCGGGCCGCTCTCTCCGCTGGAGATGGCTGACCAGTTGTGGCTGGGGCGCTGGCTGCTCTATCGCATCGGTGAGGAGTTCGGCGTGAGCGCCACGTTGTACCCGAAGCCGGTCAAGGGCGACTGGAATGGAGCCGGAGCGCACACGAACTTCTCGACGAAGGCGATGCGCGAGGATGGCGGGATGAAGTCGATCGAAGAGGCGATGAGCAAGCTTGCAGCGAGGCACGATGACCACATGAAGGTCTATGGAGCGCACAACGAGGAGCGTCTGACGGGTCTGCACGAGACCGCCCCGATTCACGAATTTCGCTTCGGAATCAGCGATCGAGGAGCCTCCGTCCGCATCCCGATGGCGACGGCGAAGCTCGGCCGAGGCTACTTCGAAGATCGGCGCCCGGCGGCGAACATGGATCCATATCAGGTCTGCGCAATTCTGATCGAAACAGTCTGTTCGTAAAACGTTCCGGTGGTGGCGCTTCGCGCTCACGACCGGCTGTGGTCACGGCATCCTTTCAGGATGCAATCCTGTGCGGCAGCGAAAGCGCCTCTTTCAACATCAGCCGAATCGTGGAGCGTTTCTACTCGATGCGGATCTGCGGCACCGAGAGGAGAAAGCCCCACGGGTCCATCCGGAACCCATCGACGTTGAAGCGCATGACCGCTACGTTGATCTGGTTGTAGAGTGAGATGTAGGGAAGGTCCTCGGCGAGGATTCTCTGAAGCTCGGCATACGACTCCCGTCTCTTTTCGCGATCGAACGTCGAACGTCCCTGCACGATCAGCTCGTCGACTCTCGGATTGCGGTAGTAGCCCCGATTCTGCCCCTCGGGCGGAACGCTGCTCGAGTGAAAGATCACATGATAGAAATCGGGATCGACCACGCCCGCTCGCGAGAGAGAGAACAGCTGAAAACGACCCTGCTGGATCTCTTCGTAGAACGTCCCGAACTCCGAGGAGTTGATCTCGACCTCGATTCCAACCTGATTGAGCATCTGCTGGATCATCTGCGCGCGTTGGTTCGCTTCGGCATCGGTCGAGGTTTTGAAGGAGAGCTTGAATCGCGAGCGAGGTCCGTCACCATCAGGATCCCGGTGACCTGCCTGGTCGAGCAGCATCTTCGCCCGCTCCGGATCGTGACTGTAGCTCGGCAATCCACTGGCATGCGCCCAGTGGCTCTCAGGCAGCATCGTCTCGGTGACGACCCCGTAACCGCGCTGCAGATCGCGCACGATCCGTTCGCGATCGATCGCATGGGCGATCGCCTGGCGGACGGTTCTGTTGCGCAGGATGGGATCGTGGAGATTGAATGCGAGATACTGGTAGATCGCGCCGGGCTCCCTGACCACCTTGAACTCGTTGCTCTGTTCGAACTGCGGGATGGAATCGTTGGGAATTGCGTTGATCTCGAAGTTCACGCTCCCCTTGCGCAGCTCCAGAACGCGGGTCGTCGCATCGGGGATGATCCGCGCGATCACGCGGCGGACCTTCGGTTTTCCGAGGTGCCAGTCGTCGAATGCTTCCATGACGAGACGATCATCGGGGCGGAACTCGACGACGCGATAGGGTCCTGCGCCGATCGGTTTGCTGCGGTAGACTTCGGGATCGGCTCCCCGGGGAAGGATCCCCAGAGTGAGGTTGGCGAAGAGTCCGCCATTCGGTTCTTTCAGCCGGAAGACGACCGTGTGGGGGTCGGGCGCCTCGATCCGATCGACCGCGTCGTAGCCGGCCTTTTTCGGCGAGTCGAATGCCTCGTCCATCAGGGAGTCGTACGTGAACTTCACGTCCGCGGAGGTCACCGGCTGACCATTGTGAAAGCGCGCATTGCGGTTCAGATGAAAGATGATCGTTCGATCGTCCGGCGTTTCCCATCGCTCGGCGACGTCGGGGGCGTAATCGCTTTCGGGCGTCAAGCGGACCAGGCCGCTGTAGATCAGGTCGTAGATACGTCCCGACGCGTTGTCGTTGCCGATCCGAACGTCCAGATTCGTCGGTGTGCTGGAGAAGGGGATGATCAGCGCCTGCGCATCCCCCGAAGCGGTGCCTCCCGGGGCCTCGCGGCGACCGCATGCGGCGGCGATCGAGGCGATCAGAACAAGCGACAATACGAGCAGCGGAATGTCCCTTTGCAGCGTTCGATTCTTCATTGCGACTCCTCGCGCGACTTCGTCATCGCGGCTTGACCTACAAGAGCGATGCCTGTTGTATGATGCACGTCCGAACCGGAGCCCTCCAATCGCGGAGCAGATTCTTCCTGATGTCCAAGTCACTTCTCTTCAAGCAGATGCTCATCCTCCTCGCCCTCGCCGGCGCAGTCGTGGCCGTGGCGAGCAGGCTCCCTCTGCACGCCCAGGGCGAGCGCCCTCGCGTGATCGTTCTCGGATTCGACGGCGTCGACGCCCGCTATACCGAGCAGTGGATGCGCGAAGGTAAACTGCCCAACCTGGCACGACTTGCGGAGAAAGGAACATACCGCCCGCTCCGGCCTACGATTCCGGCGCAAACACCGGTCTCGTGGTCGACCTTCTCGACGGGGATCGATCCGGGCCGCACCGGGATCTTCGACTTTCTCAAGCGCGATCCGAAAACCTACCTCCCCATCTTCGCCGCGTTCGAGGAGACGACTGTTCCGCTGCTGTTCGGCGAACGGAACAAGCTCGTGGCTTCTGCGATCGCGCTCCTTCTCTCGTTCGGTGTACTCTTCCTTCTTCTCCGCCTGATCCGACGGACGCCGCGAACCGCTTTGGCCATCGCCATGGTCCCTGCAATTCTCGCCGGCGTGCTCGCCTGGTGGTGGACCGCCCGCTACATTCCGATCACGCGTCCCGGGGTGGTGAATCATAGGCAGGGGATTCCGATGTGGGACGTCGTCTCTCGTGCGGGATTGAAGGCTCAGGTGATCCACGTGCCGGTGACGTTTCCCGCCACGGATCTCGACGGCGGCGGCCACATGCTCTCAGGCCTCGGCGTCCCCGATATCTCCGGGCGGATCGGCAAACCGTTCTACTTCACATCCGAGCTCGACTTCCGCCCGGGCGGCTCGTCGAACGAGTTTTCCATCGAGGTCGTGCAGCTGGAGGACAACCGCGGCGTCATTCAAACGGAGATCGTCGGGCCGCCCAACAAACTCTTCAAGTATCCGCCGTACATCCGGATCCCGATGACGCTGACCGTGCCTGAGGACCGCAGCGCTCTTCAGGTCGAAGTCGGCGGGCAACGGTTCTCACTGACGCCGGGATCATGGAGCGACTGGACGATGTTCGATTTCGAGCTCAATCGCGTGATCAGCGTGCACGGCACGAGTCGCTTCTATCTGATGGAGCTCACCCCGGAGATCAAGCTCTACCTCTCGCCGATCAATTTCGATCCACGGCGCCTTCCGCCCGGGCTGAAGATCTCGACTCCCTCGGGGTGGGCGCGCGATCTCGCCCGGGAGTACGGACTCTACAAGACGATGGGATGGGCGATCGACACCTGGGCGATCTCCGAGGGCTTCGCCAACGAGCAGATGTTCTGGGACGACATGAACTGGACCGTCGATCAGTTCAGAACGATGTTCCGCGGATTCCTCTCGAGCCGCGACGACCTGCTCATCCAGTGCTTCGAGTTTCCCGATCGGGTGGGCCACGTCTTCTGGCGTTTCGTCGATCCGCAGCATCCGGCCTACGACGCGGAGCTGGCGGCGAAGTGGAGCGATGGACTTCTAAGGTCGTACCAGATCATGGATCAGATCGTGGGCGAAGCGATGCAGGAAGCGGATCGCCATGGTGCTGCGCTGATCGTGATGTCCGATCATGGCTTTTCGACCTGGCGCAAATCGATCAACTACAACACCTGGCTGGTCCAGAACGGCTATCTCGGGCTGCGCGCTGGAGTCGAGGCGAAGGAGCGAACGCTCGAGATACTCTTCGATCAGGGGCAGTTCTGGGAGAACGTCGACTGGTCGAGGACGCGCGCCTATGCGATGGGGCTCGGCAATGTCTACATCAATCTGAAAGGACGCGAGGCTCAGGGGATCGTCGAGCCGGGCGCCGAATACGATCGGCTCAAGCAGGAGTTGAAGGAGCGACTCGAAGCGATCGTCGATCCCGAAACAGGGGAGCGACCCGTCTCGCGCGTCTTCACGCGCGAGGAGGCCTATCGCTCGTTCGATCCGAATCTGATCCCCGATCTGTTCGTGACCAACAACCTCGGATACCGTGTATCGTGGCAGACGTCCCTCGGAGGCATTCAGAAAGAGCTGTTCGAGATCAACGAGCGCGTCTGGAGCGGCGATCATTGTTCGCTCGATCCGGAGCTGGTCAAGGGGATCTTCTTCTACAACCGGAAGCTCGCGACGGATCGTGAGCCTTACATCGCCGACATCTACCCCACGGTGCTCGATCTGCTGGGATTGGCACCACCTTACGAGCTCGACGGCGAGACTTTGAAGTGAGAATCGTTCAACAGCACCGAAAAATCAGGCGTTCTCGTCATCCTGCGCGAGGGCGGCGGGCGGGTGTGAGCGAAGGATCTGCGTTATCAGACTGTTGCCGATTGCAGATCCTTCACTCACACCCTCTCCCCGCGTCCTCGTTCAGGATGACGGAATGGCCAGTGTCACCGCAATTTCCTGGAACGAGAAGGCTATGGATTACAAAACGCTGCTGACCCAGGTCCAGAGGACGATCGACTCGCTCGAGATTCCGGGCGATCCGCGCGGGACGATCACGCGGATCAGCGAGACGATCGTGCGGAACTTCCGCGATCAGCTCGGAATCACCGGGGGAAGGCTGTACGAGCTCGGCGACGAGGGGTACGAGCTGGTTGCCCGGTTCGGTAAGTCGAACAAGGAGCCGCTCGGAATTCAGGTACCGCTCGAATACCGGCCGATCGAGCTGGTACGCGAGAACGGAATCGTGGTCATGGATCCGAGCGATCCGGGATTCGATCCCGTGCTCGAGAAGAAGCTCGGAGCGAACCGCTTCGCGGCGATCACCGTCGGCGACGAAGGACACATTCTGAGCTTCAACGTCAGCCGCGAGAGCAGTCGCGACGACATTCTCTTTTCGCTGAATCTGATCCGCTACTCGATCAATCAGAAGCTCCGGGCACAGCGTTACGAGTCGATCATCGCCGAAGCGCAGAGAATTCAGCAGTCGATCCTTCCGCAGCGAATTCCGCCGTTCGAAGGCTACGAGATGCACGCACGCTCCGTCTCGGCCGAGGTCGTCAGCGGTGACTTCTATGACTTCATACCGATCTCCAACAACGTTCTCGGCGTCGCCATCGCCGATGCCTCCGGCCATGGGCTGCCGGCGGCGCTGATGGCGCGCGATATCTATGTGGGACTGCGGATGGGGACGGGGCGCGATTTCAAAATCATCCGAACTCTCGAGAAGCTGAACCAGATCATTCACCGCGGCCGTCTCACAACGAAGTTCGTCTCTCTCTTTTACGGCGAGCTCGAGAGTGGTGGTGTGCTCATCTACTCGAACGCCGGACACAATCCGCCATTCATCGTCAAGCGGAATCGGATCGAGCTTCTGCGCTCCGGGGGCACCGTTCTCGGGCCGACCCCGGACGCCACGTATACTCGTGGCTATGTTCGGATGGAGGCGGGAGACATTCTCTGTCTCTACACCGATGGAGTCGTCGAGGCGCGGGACACGAAGGGGATGGAGTTCGGACTGGAACGGCTCGAGCGTGTGATCCGGGCGAACAGGCAGAAATCGACGCAGGAGATCGTCCAGGCGGTCTTTCAACGACTCGATCGATGGTCGAAGATGGTCGAGGACGATCGAACGCTCGTCGCCGTCAAGGCAACGGCGTCGTCATGATGACCGACACTCTCTACATCAACGGCCGATTCACGACGACCGGCGAGAAAGTCATCGGCATCGAGGACCGCGGCCTCCAGTTCGGTGACGGAGTCTATGAGGCGATCAAGTTCCTTCGCCGGCGCCTGATCTTCGGCGCCGATCATCACCGGAGGATGGAGCAGGGGCTTCGCGAGATCGACATTCCGTCGCCCTGGAGTCAGGACGAATTCGACGCGGTGATGTCGCAGCTTCTCCAGCGGACGTCGTTCGACGTGGGGTTCGTCTACGTTCAGGTCACCCGCGGCGAATGCGAGCGCGTCCACTTCTATCCCGACGGTCTGCAGCCGACGGTGATCGCCTACAGCCGGAGGTTTCAGTTTCCCGATGCTGCGAAGAAGGCCGCGGGGATCCGAATCATCACGACAGAGGACACTCGTTGGAAGTACTGCGACGTGAAATCGACGAATCTTCTGGGAAACGTGCTGGCCAAGAAGAGGGCGCAGCGTGCCGGCGCCGAGGAGGCGCTCTTCATCGATCGCGGGGTGGTGACGGAGGGGGCCAGCTCGAGCTTCTTTGCGGTGAGTCAGGAGCGGTTGATCACCCATCCGGTCGACCACGGGATCCTGCCCGGAACGGTGCGCGATCGCGTCATCACGCTGGCCCTCTCGGAGAGGATCCGCGTCGACGAACGCCCTCTCCGTGACGATGAGCTCTACAGCCTCGATGAGGCGTTCATCACCAGTACGACACAGGGAGTGATGCCGGTGTGCGAGATCGACGACCGGGCCGTCGGCAACGGCCGGCGCGGTGAGATCACGCAGCGATTTCAGCGTCTCTTCGACGAGCTCGAAGCGACCGAGGCCGCCGGAGGGCACTTCATGTGAGATCGCCGTCGCTGCTCGCTGGGGTGCACCCGTCTTCGACGTTCTTCAGATAGAAAGAGAGCGATTCGAGGTTGATCCTGAGGTCCACACTCTTGACTTTGACGCCGGCGCGGCCCCTGATCTGCACCGGTGCGAAATTAAGCACTGCGCAAATCCCGGCATCCACCATCGAATCACAGACTGCCTGCGCCTCCTCAGCCGGCACCGCGATGATCCCGATCTCGACTCGTTCGCGGGCGACGAGCTCGCCGAGATGATCGAAAGAGAGGATCGGGATCCCACTCCGTGTCCTGCGATCGGTCTTTTTCGGGTCGCTGTCGACGAGGGCGGCGATGTGAAACCCGCTGCTGTTGAAACCGCGGTACCCCGCCAGCGCCATCCCGAGATTTCCTGCGCCGACGATGATCATTCTGCGGGCACGGTCGATTCCGAGCGTGCGGATCAGATGTTCTTTCAGAAGCGTGACGTTGTATCCCACGCCGCGAATGCCGAAGTCGCCGAACTGAGCGAGGTCCTTTCGGATCTGAGCGGAGTTGAGATGGAAGCGTCGTGCGAGCTCCGCCGACGAGACGGTTTTCTGATTCAGCGACTCGAGATAGGTGAGGCAGCGGAGGTAGATCGACAGCCGGCTCGTCGTCAGCTCGGATATCGGTTCTCGTGAAACAGCGGGCCTGGAAGCTTCCATGAGAAAGGGTCAGCGCCCGAGCAGCGAGAGCGCTGCCTCGAGCGCAGTATCGAACAGCGGAGTGGGAAACAAACCGATCACCATGATGCCGGCCATCGAGATCGCCAGCGCGCCGGTTGCGAAGGGGCCGGCGTGGATCGCAGGGGCCGTACCGGAATCCTTCATGTAGAGGAAATAGACGACGCGCAGGTAGTAGTAGACGGAGACGATGCTGGTGAGAATGCCGATGAGGGCGATGCCGACGTGACCTGAATCGACGGCGACCTTGAAGATGTAGAACTTGGCGATGAAGCCCGCGGTCGGCGGCAGTCCGGCGAGCGAGAACATGCAGATGGCGAGCGCCAGGCCATAGTAAGGCCGGCGGAAGCCGAGTCCGGCGATATCGTCGAGAGTCTGCGGATCGTTCTGATTCTTCGCCAGCAGCGACACGACGCCGAACGCGCCGATGTTCATGAAGGCATAGACGATCGCGTAGATGGCGATGGCGGCGATCGAATCGGGCCGGATGGTCAGCAGCGCGATCATCATGTAACCGACGTGCGCGATTCCGGAGTAGGCGAGAAGCCGCTTGAGATCGCGCTGCGCTATGGCGACGAAGTTTCCGATGACCATCGAAGCGATCGCGAGAAAGGCGAGGATTCCCGTCCAGTTGCCGGCCTCGGACAGCGGGACCACCGCATCGAGCAGTCGAGCCAGCGCGATCAGGGTCGCCGCTTTCGGTGCGACCGAAAGCCATGCCGCGACGGGAGTGGGCGCCCCCTGATAGACGTCGGGAGCCCAGGCGTGAAACGGAGCGAGCGCCAGCTTGAATCCGAGCCCGCCGATGAGCATCACGAAGGCGATGGTGAGCATCGGCGTCAGCGCTCCCTCGCGCTGCGCATAGGCGGCGAGATCGGCGACGTGGGTCGAACCGGTGGCCCCGTAGAAGAGGGCGATGCCGTAGAGAATGAAGCCGGTGGCGAAGGCCCCCATCAGGAAGTATTTCAGGCTCGCTTCATTGGAGATCAGAGCACGGCGGTGATATCCGACGAGAACGAAGATGCAGATCGAGAGGAGCTCGAGCCCCAGAACGACGATCAGAAGATCGAGGCCCTTGGCCATCATCATCATTCCCATCGTGCCCCAGAGCAGAAGCGCGTAGAACTCGCCCCCTTCCAGCCGCTCGCGCTGAAGATAGTCGCGCGCGAACATCACGGCGAGAAGCGCGGCGAGGAGGAACGTGAAGTCGAACAGGCGGGTGATCGCGGAGATCTGATAGGTTCCGCCGAAATACGACCCTCCCGGCACGACCAGCTCGCTCATGCCCGTCACCACGAGCACGATGACCGTCAGCGGCGCGAAGAGGCCGCGCAGGCGTGGGAGAAAGGCGTCGAGCAGGATGAGAACGATTCCGAAGCCGGCCAGGAGGATCTCCGGCAGGATCGCGCCGAGCCAGCCCGGTTCCAGCAGCGGATTCAGCGTCATCGCGTGCCTCCGCCTGTCTCGGCCTTCGTTGGGGCGTCACGAAGACGATCGGGCTCCAGATGTGCGACGCGCCGTGCATGAGGATCGATGCCATCCACGAGATGCGTCCCGGGTGCGCTGCGGCCCGCCTGCACGCTCGTCAGGAGCTGCTGGACCGACGGAGTCATCTTCCGCAGAAAGGTTCCGGGGAAGAATCCGATCCAGAACATCAGAATCACCAGCGGCAGAACGGCGACGAGCTCGTGCCATCTCATGTCGCGCACCGTGCGGTTTTCTTCCCTGGTGATTGGCCCGAAGAGCACCTTCTGCAGCATCAGCAGAAGGTAGAGAGCGGCGAGGATCACGCCGGTCGCGGCGATGGTTGCGAACAGGGGGCTCCAGCGGAACGAGCCTGCGAGAATGAGAAATTCGCCGACGAATCCGTTGAGGCCGGGCAATCCCGCGGACGAGAGCGTCGCGATCACGAAGATCGTCGCGAACAGAGGCATCGATTTCGCGAGGCCGCCGAAGTCTTCCATGAGGCGCGTGTGCCGCCGTTCGTAGATGACTCCGACGAGAAGGAAGAGCGCGCCGGTCGACAGGCCGTGGTTGATCATCTGGAGGATCGATCCCTCCATCGCCGCCTGGTCGAGCGCAAAGATTCCGAGAACGCAGAATCCGAGATGCGAGACGGAGGAGTAGGCGACGAGCTTCTTCAGATCGGCCTGTACCCAGGCCACGAGTGCTCCGTAGATGATGCCGATCACCGCGAGTGTCGCGAGCCACGGAGCATAACGAGCCGTCGCTTCGGGAAAGAATGGAAGGACGAATCGGATGAAGCCGTACGTGCCGATCTTCAGAAGAACGCCGGCGAGGATGATCGAGCCGCCGGTCGGCGCCTCGACGTGCGCGTCCGGGAGCCAGGTATGCAGCGGGAACAGCGGTACCTTGATGGCGAAGGCGAGAGCGAATGCAAAAAACAGCATCGCCTGGACGTTGAAGGGAATCGAGATGGCGTAGAGATCGGAGATCGCGAAGCTGGGAATGCCCGTCTCCTGATACTGGAGGAACACCAGATAGATGATCGCCAGGAGCATCAGCAGCGAGCCGGCGATGGTGAAGAGAAAGAACTTGATCGCGGCATAGACCCGGTTGGCTCCGCCCCACACGCCGATGATCAGATACATCGGGAGCAGCATCAGCTCGAAGAAGATGTAGAAGACCAGAAGATCGAGAGCGAGAAACGTACCGATCATCCCGAGCTCGAGCACCAGCATCGCGATCACATACTCCTTGACGTACTTCGTGATCGAAGTGCGGGAAGCGAGTAGAACGACGGGAGTCAGAAGCGTGGTCAGAAGGACGAGCCACAGCGAGATCCCGTCGACCCCGAGCGAATAGTTGATTCCCCACGAGGGGATCCATGGCCTCGTCTCGACGAGCTGGAATCCCGCCTCTCCCTCCCGGAACCGCCCGAGCATCACCAGGGAAACGAGGAAGGTGGCGAGAGAGACGAGAAGGCCTCCGGTCTTGAACACCTCGTCACGCCCGCGCGGAACGGCGACGAGGATGACCGCTCCGACGAGCGGCAGCCAAAGAATCGTGCTGAGAAGATTGTCCATTCCGTTTCCTCGATGCCCCCTGCGCTCGCTACACGTAGACCCAGATCAGAAGCAGGACTCCGAGAAAGAGCATCAGCGCATAGTTGCGAACGTACCCGGTCTGAATGAAACGCATCAGATCGCCGAATGCGGCGATCACATACGCGCCGAAGGCGAGCGTTCCGTCGATGATCAGGTCGATGACTTTCCAGAAGAAGCGTGCGATCCGATGCAACGGTCCGACGACGAAGGCGTCGTACGTCTCGTCGACCCAGTACTTGTTCTCCAGCGTCTCCGCCACTCCCGGCAGGCGCTTGCCGAACGCCTCGTCGGCCGCGAGTCCTCGTTTCGCGTACGCGCTTCGCGCGAGGAGCCACCCGGCTACGGCGACGAGGGTGGAGATGATCATCACCATCCATTCCGTCGCAGCCGGAATCTCGTACACCGCGGCGCTCGGGTAGAGGGGATGCAGCCACTCGGCGAGGTAATGGTGCAGTCCAACGAAATGGCCGATCACGTGAGGAATGCCGAGAACCCCCCCCACCGCCGACAGCGCTGCGAGCACGACGAGCGGCAGGGTCATCGTCCAGGGAGATTCGTGCAGATGATGCTCCTGCTCGTGCGTTCCACGGAAGATCCCCATGAACGTCAGGTAGAAGAGGCGGAACATGTAGAACGCGGTGCAGAACGCGGCGGCCGTGCCGAGAAGGTAGATGAACTTTCCGGCACCCGGGAAATAGGGATTGGCCAGCGCCGAGGCGAGAATCTCGTCCTTGGAGAAAAAGCCCGACAGGGGAGGGAATCCGGCGATGGCGATCGTGGCGATCAGGAACGTCCACGCAGTGATCGGGATCTTCTTCCACAGGCCACCCATCTTCCGGATGTCCTGCTCGCCGCTCATCGCATGGATCACCGATCCCGATCCGAGGAAGAGGCAGGCCTTGAAGAACGCATGGGTGACCAGGTGGAAGATTCCGGCGGTGAAGGCGCCGACGCCGACGCCGATGAACATGAATCCGAGCTGCGAGACGGTCGAATAGGCGAGAACCTTCTTGATGTCGTTCTGACGGATTCCGATCGTGGCAGCGAATAGAGCGGTGACGGCTCCGATCAGCGCGACGACCATCAGCGCTTCGGGTGCGAGACGGAAGAGAATGTTCGAGCGGGCGACCAGGTAGACGCCGGCGGTCACCATCGTCGCCGCATGGATCAGAGCCGAAACGGGTGTCGGACCGGCCATCGCATCGGGAAGCCAGACGAAGAGCGGAATCTGCGCCGACTTGCCGACGGCACCGAGGAAGAGGAGCAGGCAGATCGCGGTGATGAGCCAGGGCTCGAACCCTCCGCCGGAGGCGACCTGGGCGACACGTGCGAAATCGACCGATCCGAAATGAGCGATCATCAGGAACATGGCGACGAGAAATCCGAAGTCGCCGATCCGGTTGACGATGAATGCCTTCTTTCCGGCGGCCGCGGCGCTTTCCTTCTCGTAGTAGAAGCCGATCAGCAGATAGGAGCAGAGCCCGACGCCTTCCCATCCGACGAAGATGAAAAGATAGCTGCTGCCCAGCACGAGGATGAGCATCGCGGCGAGAAAGAGATTGAGATAGGCGAAGTAGCGCGCATATCCCTCCTCGTGGCCCATGTAGCCGACCGAGTAGAGGTGGATCAGGAAGCCGATCCAGGTGACCACGAGCACCATGACGATCGACAGCGGGTCGAGCTGAAACGCGATGTCGGTTCCGATGCCACCCGAGAGGAACCAGGTGTAGACGATGTCGAGATGCCGCTCGCCGTCATGGTAGATGGATGAATACTGGAAGACTGCAATTGTGGACGTGATCGCGGCGAGCAGCGAGGCGGCGAGCGCGACGGTCGTGACGAAGGCCTTGCCGGCTCTCGAGCCGAACAGACCGTTCAGAACGAATCCGGCGAACGGGATCAGCGGGATCAGACCGAGTTTGTCGAGCATGCAGATGCGGGCAGCGGGTGGCCTCGGTCACCCGACTGCGGATCTCCTCACGTCTCCGAATTCAGCCGGCGCGAGGAGCTCCGCTCCCGCGTCTGCCTATTGACCTCGTACGCGCTCTTCGTAGTCATCGGAGGAAGCGGGATCGAGCTCCCAGCGGTGCTTGTCCCTGCTTCGCTCCTTTTCTCCAACCTTCAATTCCTCGTCCTCGGCATAGGTGACTCCCATCGCCTTGCCGATCTCGTCGACTACGTTCTGCTCCGGCGTCGCCGCGCTTCCACCCACTGCCTCTTCGCCGCTCGACTCGGCCATCTCCAGGGAGACGTCCATGTCGCCTGCGGTGAGGACCGGGTCGGCGCCCGGGCTCTCGCGACGCCGGCGTTTCAGCTGCTCGGTGCCTGCCGTGATGTCGGGCACGGGAGGCTCGATCTCGTCGTCGATTCCGTTCCGGTTGCGGTCGCGATCTTCATTCACTTCCCACTGCTGCAGTTCGTCGTTTCGTTCCATGATTTCACACCTCTCGTATGTCGAGAGATGCGATCCCCATGCCGCACCGCACTGCCGGTTACTGTCTGATCTCAAAGAACTCCGAACCGCTCCGGGCGGTTCCGTTCACCAACGCATCACAGTCGCTTCATCGACGTCGATGGTTTCCCGGTTTCTGAACAAGGCGATGAAGATCGCCAGGCCCACGGCTGCTTCTGCGGCCGCGATCGCCATGATGAAGAATACGAAGATGTGCCCGTGCAGCGAGTGCATCTGCCGGGCGTAGCTGATGAACGTCAGATTCACCGCGTTGATCATCAGCTCGATCGACATGAAGATGATGATTCCGTTTCTGCGGGTGAGAACACCGCAGACTCCGATCCCGAAGAGGATGGCTCCCAGGACGAGATAGTAGTGGGTCGGGATCACTGCGCGCCTCCCTGGCCGCTCTCCGGACGGGATCGCTGCGAGAGGACCAGCGCGCCCACGATCGCAGCGAGAAGCAGGATCGAGACCGCTTCGAAGGGGAAGATGTAGGCTTCGAAGAGGCGGAATCCGATGCTTCGCGGATCGCTCATGAAGCGCGTCGAAGGCAACGACGGAAAGGCGGCCCATTTGAGAATCGACCAGACGAGCGTGATGACGAAGGCGGCGCTGCCTGACCAGCCGAGGAACTGCTGAATGGGTCGGGTGGTGGGCTCTTCCTTGTGCTGGAGATTCAGAAGCATGATCACGAAGAGGAAGAGCACCATGATGGCCCCGGCGTAGATGATCACCTGGAGGGCAGCGATGAAAGGCGCTTCGAGGAGCACATAGAGGACGGCGAGCGCGAAGAGCGATGCGACGAGCGAGATGGCGCTGACCACCGGGTTCCGATGGGTCACCACGACGATCGCGAAGACGACCGCGACCGTGGCGAAGAAGTAGAAAACGATCCACTCGAGCATCGGCTACACCCACCTGTACGCGATCAGGATCGCCACGAGCACCACGTTGACGATCGCCAGGGGAATGAATACTTTCCATCCGAGTCGCATCAGCTGATCGTACTTGAATCGCGGCAGAGTCCAGCGTACCCAGACGAAGACGAAAAGAACGATGGAGACCTTCACCACGAAGGCAGCGAGCGAGAGAAGGAAACCTCCAAAGGTCGCCGGCTCGTCATACCACGGAATGTCCCAGCCGCCGAAAAAGAGAGTGACGATCAGTGCGGACATCGTGGCCATGGCCATGTACTCGGCCATGAAGAACATCGCGAACTTCATCGATGAATACTCGGTGTGATAGCCGGCGACGAGCTCTGCCTCCGCTTCCGGCAAATCGAAGGGAAGGCGGTTCGTCTCGGCGAACGCCGAGGCGGCGAAGATCACGAAACCGAGGAACATCGGGAAGACGTTCCACGCTGGGATGCGAACCGTTTCGAACAGGATGAAGTAGCCGGTCTGCTGGCTCACGACTTCGGTCAGGCGGAGCGAGCCGGCGGCCATGAGGGTGGCGACGGCGCTGATCGCCAGCGAAAGCTCGTAGGAGATCATCTGAGCCGAGGCGCGGATCGATCCGAAGAGAGCGTACTTGTTGTTCGACGACCAGCCCGCCATGACGATTCCGTAGACGCCCATCGAGGCGAGCGCGAAGATCAGAAGGATGCCGACGTTCACGTCGGCGACGATCGGCTCGAAAAGGCGCCCACCTTCGAATAGCGTGCGCCCGGCGATCGTCGTCTCCGGAATCGTGAACGATCGTCCCCACGGAACGACCGCGATCGTCGTGACTGCCGGAATGAGGCCGAACATCGGCGCCAGAGTGTAGAGAACCTTGTGCGCCTGAAGGGGAATCACGTCTTCCTTCAGAATGAATTTGAGGGCATCGGCGATGGACTGAAAGAGACCGAATGGTCCGACGCGATTCGGTCCCAGCCGGTCCTGAATTAGCGCGCTGCCGCGCCGCTCGACCCAGACCATGATCGGAGTGACGTTCAGAAGCGCACCGAGAACGATCGCGATCTTGAGCAGGCTGAGGGCGATGTCCGTTGCGTCGAAGCTCATACGTTTCCAGGTGTCTGCGCCGCATCCGGCGGCAGCACGCCGAAGCCTTCAGCCTCGTTCCATTCGAGCGTCTGGAATGCGGGGATCGTCTCGCACATCTCGAAAAAGAGTTGATCGACATCGTCGGCCATCACCAGCTCGGGTGATAGCGCGATTGCCAGTCTGCGGAGAATCTCCAGATCGGTCAGCGCCTGACCCTTAGGGGGATACGCCTGGTGAATGCGCTGGACCCTTCCCTGCAGATTCGTCCACGTTCCTTCCTTCTCGGCGAAGATCGTCGAAGGAAGGACGACGTCGGCGACCTCCGCGAGCGGATGGTTCTCCCACGCATGGACGACGAGGAACGCGGCCCTGCGGAGATTCTCCACCACCTCGGGCTGCTTCGCCCGCTCGCTGAATGTGACGTCGGCGATGTAGAGCAGGTCGATGCCTTCAGCTCCCCTGGTCATCAGATCCTCGGCGGTTCTTCCGCCGTTCGGTGCGATCCCCACGTCGCGGAGCCCGCGGTAGTTCGGCCCGGACTGCGTCCCGAGCAGCCACTCGGTCTTCGACTTCATCCGGATCGGACCGATAGGATCGACCAGCACGTCGACGTTCGGTGAGCCGAGGTGGTCGATGAAGATCCGCTTGAGAAGGTAGCCTTCTTCGTTGGTCAGTTGGGAGGAGGCGATCGCTGCGATCTGTCCTCCGGAAGCGGCTTCGATCTTCTCCCGAATCGCCGAGAAGGCCTCGCCCCACGTCGACACCCCGAGGTAGTCGTCACGCCGAACCTTCGGAACGACGACGCGATCGGTCTCGTAGCGCTCGTGAGAGAAGCGACCGTAGTCGCAGAGCCAGTGATCATTGACCGCCGGATTCACGCGTGGCCGGTAACGATAGATCTTTCCGCTGCGGTGCCCGATGAAGATGTTGCAGCCCACGTCGCAGCCGTTGCAGATCGATTCGGTGGTCTCGAGATTCCAGACGCGCGACTCGAAGCGGAACTCGCGCGTGGTGAGCGCGCCGGTGGGGCAGACGTCGGTCACGCAGGCGCTCATCCAGTTGTCGAGCGGCGTACCGGGGAAGACTCCTACTTCGGTCGAGGCGCCGCGCCGGAAGAAGGCGAGCTCACTCGTCCCGCTGATCTCGTCGCAGAATCGGATGCACCGCGTGCAGTGGATGCAGCGGTTCATGTTCTGAAGCACGTGCGGACCGATCGGCGTCCGCTCCATCCCGGGGTAGGTCCTCTTCATCTCGCCGTAGCGCGATGTGACCGTGCCGTAGTTGAAGGCGTAATCCTGCAGAGGGCATTCGCCTGCCTTGTCGCAGATGGGGCAGTCGAGCGGATGGTTGATCAGAAGGAACTCCATCTGTCCCTTCCGTGCTTTGTCGACTTTCTCGTTGTAGACGTGAATCTTCATTCCGTCCTTGACGGGACTCGAGCATCCGGCCTGCAGCTTCGGCATTCCCTCGATCTCGACCAGGCACATGCGGCACTGCCCGACGACGGTGAGACTGGGGTGATAGCAGAAGTGCGGGACGTGGATGTCGGCGAGTTTCGCGGCTTCGATGACGTTCGTTCCGTCCTCGACTTCGACTTCGATGCCGTCGATGGTGACTTTGCCCATTGGAAGCTTTCTCAGGTCGCCGCAGCGGGATTCGAGAAGGTCTCGGGGTCTGTGGCTGGGATCTTCGGGTCGAGTCCGGCCCGGTGTCTGAAGAAGCCGGGCGTGAAAAATTTCACAAGTGCGGAGAATACTCGTTTAGAGGGGTGTGGTCAACGCTGCACTCGTGCCCGCAAACCCTGACGTTCCTCGTAGGAACGAAGCATTTGCGCGAGGGACAGAGCAGGAGGCTTGCGAAGCCGCAACGAAGCGCAATAGCTTCGTGCGGGTGCTTGCCATCAGCTAACCAACGCCTCCAGGGAGAGCGGGCGTCCCGCGCCCGCCCCGGGTGGGAGGGCGGCGCGAAATCGCCGGTGCGAATGTCACAGGTTCGCAAGCACCCGGGCGAAGCTATTGCGCTTCGCTCCGGTACTGCGAGCCTGTCGGCACGGCCCTCGCGCAAATGCTTCGCCCCTACGAAAACCCGATGGATCTGCCCGCGAAGGGCGCAGCCCCAGAATTAACATCGCCGCTTCCCTGTTGCGCTCCAGAGCCGTCATGTGTCGCCAGCGACACTGCAGCCGGTGAATACGAGTCAGGAATGAATGTGAACGAAACGATGAGCCCGAATGATGAGAACGAACAGGTCCCGCAGACCGAGCCCCGGCCGGACGAGGCCTCTGAGCCGGTCGTCGAAGTGAGCGCTGGCGCTGGTGACGCACCAGGGTTCAATTACGATCGGGACCAGGAGCCCGGCCCGATGCGCCTGATCGCGGTCGTGGTGGGATTGATCGTGGTGATCGGTGCAATCTGGTGGGCGGTATCCAATCGAAAAGGGGAGACCGCACCGCCGGTTGCCGGACAGACTGCTGGAACGTCGGAGAAGAAAGAGGATGCGGTCATCGCGACCGTGGACGGCATTCCGATCCGCATGTCGGAGTTCGAGGCCGCCGTCCAGACGATTCCCGAGCAGATGCGAGCTCCGCTGGCGACGCCCGCGGGTCGGGCTCGCATGATCGAGGAGCTGGTCCGGCTGAAGCTTCTGGAGCGTGAGGCGAAAGCGCTCGACGTCGAGAAGGAGCCTGCCATCGCCGCACAGCTGTCGATTGCGCGCGGCAACATCCTGGCGAACGCCGCCCTCGAGCGGCTGGTCAAACAGCAGGGGAGTCAAACTCTCGAGCAGCTCTACGAGAGGAACAAGAAGGAGTTCGAGACGTTGAAGGCCCGCCAGATCGTCATTGCCTACCAGGGTGGGCTCGTTCCTGCCAGGGCGGGCCAGGCGCCGGGAGAGGAGCAGGCGAGGGCACGCGCAGCAGGTCTGGTCGAGCGGCTGCGCGGCGGGGCCGATTTCGAATCGTTGGCCAAAAAGGAATCGGATGAGCCTGGTGTCGCACAGACCGGAGGCTCGATCGGCGAGGTGTCTCACGACAGCCTGCCGCCGGAAATCGACAGCGCGCTCTTCGCTCTTCCTGTGAATCAGATCAGCGATCCGGTGAAATCACGTTACGCGTACCATATTTTTCAGGTGACGGAGAAGGAAGCGAAGACGTTCGAGGAGGTCAAGCCGTTTCTCGAGCAGCGCGGCGAGAGCCTGCGCGCCCGCGAGATCATCGAAGGTCTGGCAGGAAAGGCGAAGATCGAGTACAAACATCCCGATTTCACGCCGCCGTCGACGAATTAGCTTTTCTCCAGCGACCGCGTATCTTCTACAATGGTCGAGGGTCGTCCCTCCGGCCGTCCGTTTCTGCGAGATCATGATGCGAAAAATTCTGGTCGTCGAAGACAACGAGATGAACATGCAGCTCGTCGAGTATCTGCTCGAGGAGGGAGGCTTCGCGATTCTGAAGGCTACGAGCGGTGAGGAAGCCCTTCGCGTCGCCTCGGACGAAACTCCCGACCTGATCCTCATGGACATTCACCTTCCCGGAATGGACGGGCTGACTGTCGTGCGAGAGATGAAGGTGGACGAGCGGACCAGAACGATTCCAATCCTCGCCCTCACCGCCCATGCCATGCGCGGGGATCGCGATCGCTTTCTCGATGCAGGCTGCGACGGCTACATTTCGAAGCCGATCGACGTGAAGACCTTCATTTCGTCACTCGAAAAGTTCCTCTGAGCCGCCGGTTCCCACGGCGGAGCGCGACTGTTGCCGCTGGCCGGAAGCTGGGATACACTCTGCCTCGCTCCCGGAGGGCGCTTCAGAGTTGAACATCATCAGGAATCGGGTCAACGACGTCACGGTGCTCGACATCCAGGGTGTCATCAAACTGGGTGAGAGCGCGCGCGAGTTCTCGAGCTATCTCGAGAAAGTGCTCAACGACGAGACCGGTCCGGTGATGATCAACTTCGAGTCGATCAACTACATGGATTCGACCGGGCTGGGCGAGCTGATCGGCTATCTTCAGAAGTTCGAAGACCGGCAGAGGAAGATGGCGCTGGTCAAACCGTCGCATCGCATCCTCGCGCTGCTGAAGATCACCAAGCTCGACACCGTATTCAAGATCTTCGAGTCGCGCGACGACGCGCTGGTGTACCTCCAGGCCTGAAGCGCTGCCCAGGGGAGAGCGGGCGTCCCGCGCCTGCCTCTGTTCCATCCGCGATGATGTAACCTGCGACACCGGCGCCGAAGATTCCACGCGCGCAGCCTGCCACGCGGTTGATTAATCGCTTCACGCCATGTAGCATTTGCCGGCTTCTTGCATCGCCGCATACAGCATGACCGAGTCCTTCGTACCTATTCTCATTCTCCTGGTCATAGCGGCCGGTCTCGGCACGGTGCTCCTCGCACTCGCCTGGTTCGTGGGTCGCCACCAGAGGAATCCGTCCAAGCTTTCACCCTATGAGAGCGGTGTTCCGCTCGTTGGTGGCGCCCGAAAGCGCCTCAACGTGCGCTTCTATCAGATCGCGATGCTCTTCATCCTGTTCGACATCGAAGCAGCCTTCTTCTACCCCTGGGCCGTGATCTATCGCGAGGCGACGATCACCGTGAGCGGGGTGAGCTGGTTTCTTTTCGGCGAGATGGCCGTTTTCATCCTGCTCCTCGGTGCCGGGTACGCCTACGTCTGGAAGAAGAGGACCCTCGACTGGAAGTGACGATGGCAGAGCTTCAGCCGGAAAATCCCTACGCGCCCGATCGTTTTCCCGATCCTGCAAAGAAGGTGGAATTCTCACTCGAGGCGAAGCGCCGTTTCGACGATCTGCTTCCGCGATATCCGACGAGGATGGCTGTGTTGCTGCCGACACTTCACCTCGCCCAGGAAGAATGGGGGTGGATCTCGCCCGAAGTCGTCGTCTATGTCGCCGATCTTCTCGAGCTTTCGCCGGCGACCGTCTTCGGCGTCGTGTCGTTCTACAACATGTACAACCAGAGGCCGGTCGGGAAGTACCATCTCCAGGTCTGCACGAATCTGAGCTGTATGCTCGGCGGCGCGTACGACATCTACGACCGGCTGCAGGAGAAGCTCGGGATCGCTCCCGGAGAGACGACCGCCGACGGCCGGTTCACCCTGGTCGAGGTCGAGTGCCTCGGGTCCTGCGACACGGCTCCCGTCGTCCAGGTGAACAACGACTATCACGAAGGGCTGACCATGGAGACGACCGAACGGCTCGTCGATGGTCTGAAATAGCTTCATGGACCCCATCAAAGTACTGACGGCGAACATCGACAAGCCGGACTCGACGTCGATCGATACGTATATCGACGGCGGCGGCTATGAAGCGCTGAAGAAGGCGCTCTCGATGACTCCTGTCGCGGTGACTGAGGAAGTGAAGAGCTCCGAGCTCCGCGGACGCGGCGGCGCCGGGTTTCCCACCGGGATGAAGTGGTCCTTCGTTCCGAAGAACGCGCCGAAGCCGACGTATCTGCTGTGCAATGCGGACGAGTCGGAGCCGGGCACGTTCAAGGATCGGTTGCTCATCGAACGGGATCCGCATCTTCTCCTCGAGGGAATGATCATCTCGGCATACGCCATCGGCTCCTGCTCGATGGCTTACATCTACATCCGCGGCGAATTCCATTACGGCGCGACGGTGCTCGAGAAAGCGATGTCCGAGGCGCGCGAGCGGGGTTTTCTCGGAACGAACATTCTCGGGAGTGGCTTCGATCTCGACATCACCGTTCACCGCGGTGCCGGGGCGTACATCTGCGGCGAGGAGACCGGACTGATCGAGTCGCTCGAAGGAAAGAGGGGACAGCCGCGCGTCAAGCCGCCGTTCCCGGCGATCGTGGGCGTGTTCGGAGGACCGACCGTCGTCAACAACGTCGAGACCCTGGCCTGCGTGCCGCTGATCATCGGCCGTGGCGCCGATTGGTTCAAGAGCTTCGGCATCCCGAAGAACACCGGGCCAAAGCTCTACTGCGTTTCCGGTCACGTGAAGAAACCGGGCGTGTACGAGTTCCCGATGACGATCAACCTGAAAGAGCTCCTCTACGAACACTGCGGCGGGATCACCGACGATCGTCCGCTGAAGGCGGTGATCCCGGGAGGCGCTTCGGCTCCGATGCTGACGCCCGACGAGATCGATCTGCCTCTGACCTTCGACGCCGTCATGAAGGCGGGATCGATGCTCGGCTCCGCGGCGATCATCGTGATGAACGACAGCGTTTGCATCGTCGACGCCGTCTGGCGGCTGGCGAAGTTCTTCGCTCACGAGTCGTGCGGGCAGTGCACCCCGTGCCGGGAGGGGACGCATTGGATGGAGGCGATTCTCGATCGCATCGAGCGGGGCGAAGGGCGTCAGCAGGACGCCGACCTGCTCCTCGATATGGCAGACAACATCGGAGGCAAGTCGCTCTGCGCTCTCGGGGATGCCGCGATCGGGCCTGTGATCTCGTCGGTGAAGAAGTTCCGCGACGAGTTTCTCCACCACGTCACGCATAAGAGCTGCCTTCCGGGAACGAAGCGCTACCGCCGCCTCGGCGCGGTTGCGGCGCATTGATGGTCTGTCAGCAGGATCTGTGGCCGAAGATTCCGATCTTCGGCCCGGTGACGGGCTACGGTGTGAATGATCGGGACGGTCTTCGCGGACTCACCTGCGACTGGGCTGCTATGGACCAGAGGGGAGATCCCTCGCCTTCCCGCCCGCCCATCCGCTCGGGATGACGACAGCAGGTTCATTTTGTTTTCACATCACCTGCAGGCGACCAGCGTTTCCCTCGCCACCGTGGCCGCGACCTGCTCGGTGGCGTTGAGGGCTCGCGACTGTCGCGAGCAGCACTTCGCTGCGTCTGCAGGAGGCAGCAGTGTGTTGGCCGGTGCGCAGTAGAGATTGAACTCGACCGTGCCCGTGCCGTTCGTGCGCTGGAAGTCGGCGTTGCGTCTCCAGTTGAGGCCTTTGGAAACGAGTCTCAGCGCCTTGTTCCATGAGGCGACGCAATTTCCGTCATGCCCCGTCACGGCATCCAGCGGTCCCGCCTGACACGCCATTCCGCGCGGGTTCCGGAAGCAGCACTCGTCGTGGTCCCAGCTCCCGCCGTTGACCAGGCAGCTCCCGTTCGCGCAGAGAGCCGTTGGAGGCAGCAGTCCCTGCGGCTGGCCGCACTGTGCGCCGAGCGCCCCGAAGCATTTCTGATTGTTCTGGAGCTGGACTGAAGTCACCGGCGGCGCCGTAGGTAGCACGAAGTTGGTCGGTCCGAGCCGGCGCGCCGGACCTGCCGGAGTCGTTGGGCAGGATGGGCCGCCTGACGCGGGGACGGCGATCGTCACCGACATCAGCGGAAGGCTCGTGGGGGAGGCGGGTGCGAACGACTGCTGCGCTCCGCCGCTTCCCGCCCGTGCGGTGACGACGAACGGCTCCCGGGGAACCTGCGGGAAATTGACCCGCCCCTGTGCGTCGGTCGCCGCCTGGAAGAAGAGGTTCCGGTCGAGTGAAGTGCCGACACAGACGGTCGCGTTGGCGACCGCCACACCAGCGCGCGTGACGCGCACATTGATACCGGTCGGGCTGATGGTCTGGGCGCTCATCACCATCGGAACAAGAAAAAGAACCGCCGACAGAAGGCGAACTCTCACGCAAGACCTCCGGTTTAGCACCGCGAGGCAGCTTCGCTGCCACGCGGACACTATGAACCTCGGCGTTCCGCGGGTCAAACGGGACCGAAAAAGGGAAGGTCCGACCCTCAGCGCCCCCCGAAAGGGGTCACACCTTCGCTTTTCCCGAGAAAAGAGAAGGTCTGGCCCTTTAGCGTCCGAGGAAAGAGAAGGTCTGACCCCGACTGTCCCCCGAGGCCGTGGATCTGGTTGCGGCACGCTTCCGGATTCTCGGCGAGCCTGTCCGGATACGCATTCTCCTGAGCCTTCGGGAGGGAGAGAAAAACGTCACCGAACTGGTTGCAGCGGTGGGCTCGACGCAGCCGAACGTCTCGAAACATCTTCGGATCCTGCAGGAAGGGGGAATCGTCGGGCGGAGACAGTCGGGCAACAGCGTCTACTGCTTCATCGCCGACGAGTCGGTGCTCGATCTCTGCAACGCCGTGTGCGGGAGCGTGGGCAATCACCTGGCGAGCACCGTGAAGCTCGCAGCGGAGCTCGGCCGGGGGCTCGGCCGGCGTTGAAGCTCAGAGCGAGGGCCTATGTCAGAAGCGGGTGGGTGGGCGCGCAGGCATACTTCGACCTGGTCCGGATCGAGTGAAACGCTCCAGGGCGGAGGAGCGTTTCGAGCCGCGAGCCTCGCCGCTCAACTCACGCTGCTCTGATTTTGCCCTTCAGCTCACGGATCCCCTCAGACAGATGAGTAGCTTGTTCGACCGCCTTCTCCGTCAGGGAATCGACATTCTTCATGACCTGTCGGCGAAGGTCACGTCCCTTCTTCGGTGCATAGGCGAGCGCGACAGCAGCCCCGGCAATGGCCCCGAGGGCGAATGCCGCGGCTACCCACGCGGCCTGTCTGATCTTTGCTCGTTTGCGGCTTTCGAACATGGTGATTCTCCTTTCGTGTCCCAGGTCACTGCACATGCAAGAATGAGCCCGCGGAACGGCGGCTGGCGATGACGGCGGTCACACGCTAGGGTGTGGCGAGATCTTCTCCGGGGCATACAATGCGGCCGCGCGATGAGCAGGATTCAATCGGGAGCTGCGCTTTCGGTGCTCGCGTTGCTGCTGACGATCAATCTCGGCCTGCAATGGATCGCAGGAGCGTATCGGACAGAGCTCGGCGGGTATCCCGACGAATCGGCGCACTTCGTCACCGCCGTGATGGTGCACGACTATCTCGCGGAAAATCTGAGGACCTCGCCCCTCCACTTCGCCGAGACCTACTACGTTCACTATCCGAAGGTCGCAATCGGCCACTGGCCGCCGTTCTTCTATCTCCTGCAGGCGGCATGGATGTTCGTCTTCGGCGTCTCACCCTCCTCCGCTCTCCTGCTGGTAGCGGCCATCCCCTCGGCGCTCTCTTTCCTTCTGGTTCGCCTTCTCGCTCCACGGTTCGGAAGTGTCGTAGCGCTCCTTTCGGCGGTGATTCTCTCGACACTCCCGACGGTCCAGGAGCAGACGGCGATGGTGATGTCCGACGGTCTGGTCGCGCTCTTCTCCCTCGCGGCGATGATCGAGATGGCTCGATTCATCGAGGAGCCGGAGGCCCGACACGCCGGCCGGTTTGCTCTGTTCGCCTCACTCGCTGTTCTGACCAAAGGAAACGGGCTCGCCCTTCTCCCCTTCGCGCTGTTGGGCGTGATGATGTCGCGGAGAGCGGTCCTCTTCCTCGACTGCCGCTACAGGATCAGTCTCGAGGTCGTGGCGTTGGTCGCTCTCGTCTGGTACTCGGTGACCCTTCGAATGGCGCTGCCCGGCCTCGTCTCGCCAGGCTGGCACTACTCGTCCGCCGCGCTGCGGATCCTCGGAAGCGATCTGGTCGCCACCGGCGGGGTCGTGGTGATCCCGATCGTCGCCGTCGGAGTGGTTTCCCGTTTCGTTCTTCCGTTCTTCAGAGCCACAGTGCAGCCCCTCTGGTCCTGCGCCGCCGCACTTCCCCTCAGCGTGCTCCTCTTTCACGTTGGAACGCCTGCGGCGATCGATCCTCGGTTCCTCATCCCGGCACTTGCCCCTCTGCTGATGTTTTTCGCCGCCGGACTCCACTCGCTGATCCGTGCGCTCGGGGGAGGGACCGTGCGAACTGCCGGCGTGGCCGCCCTCGCCGGAGTGCTCTTTTTCGCGACCGCGTTCGAGATTCGCCGCAAGGAGCCGCTCGGGCTCGGGGAAGTTGCCGGATTCCTGTCGGAGCGGATGCCTCCCCGCTCGGTCGTTCTGGTGTCGTCGCAGCGCGACGCGGAGGGAGCGTTCATCGCCGAGATGGTGTGGCGTGAAACGCGGCGGCCGGAGGCGTTCGTGCTTCGAGCGACGAAGATGTTGACCCGCACCGACTGGCTTGGACTGACCGAAATGGCTCTCTACGCCGGGCACGAGGAGCTGATGGCCGATCTGGAATCGGTTCCAGTGCACTATCTCGTGCTCGATCACGCGCCGGGCTCTCGGGAGCTCGATCATCATCGTCTGCTCGCGGAGACGGTAGCGAGATTTCCGGCCAGATGGGAACGAATTGCGATCGTACCGGCACGAGAAGGGAAAGGCGTTGCGATCGAGGTGTTCCAGCTGTCCGGATCGAGGCCAGTGGATCTGCCGAAGTTCCGGATCGACATGGTCGACAAGCTCGACCGTGAGCTGGAGCCGCGCGAATGAAGGCCTGCTTCTTGCCACAACCACCGCAGGAGGCATGAGATCGCAGAGGCGTGCTCCTCGTAGGGACGAGGCATTTGCGCGAGGCCGCGCCAGCAGGCTCGCATTGAATGCAACGCAGCGCAATAGCTTCGTCCGGGTGCTTGCGAGGATGGGACATTTGCGTCACTGATTGCGAGTCACCCACCCACCCGAGGCGGGCGGGAAGTGGCCGAACTTTGTCGCGGATGCGACGCGAGGGTCAGGCGTTCTTGCGATGATCATCCCCAGCATCCGCGACAAGTTCGGTCTGTAGCAGATCGCGCAGATGTGACCATGGGCGGGAGGTCACGACATCCCAACTTCGGCCACAATGGGCTCGGGTAGCTCATGGCAAGCACCCGGACGAAGCTATTGCGCTGTGTTGCGGCGTAGCAAGCCCTCGGCTGTGTCCCTCGCGCAAATGCTTCGTCCCTACGAGGAGCGCGGCTGCGTTTTCCGGGGCACCTGATGCGAGAGACAGGTCTGGGCGGTCGGCGATCTCAGGCCACGCTCCAAACGTGCGGAGGTCTGCTATCGTGGCGCGATGCAACCGATGCAGCGCGGGCTCGCCTCCCTTCTCCTTCTGAGCTTCGTCACGGTGTCCGCTGCACAATCGCCGGAGAGCGGCGAAGCGGCGGAAATCGCCGCGGCTCGCACGCTCTTCGAAGCCAATCTCGACGCGATCAGAAATCGCGACCGCGCTCACTATCTCTCCCTCTATCTCCGCTCGGGCAATCTCGTGAGGAGCGGAGCAACAGGCCTCGCCCTCGGATTCGAAGAGTTCGCCCGGAGCGCAGGGGAGCGCTGGCCCGACACCTTCGAGGGGACGGATCTACAGCTCGTCCGGATCGCTCCCGGCGTCGTCTACGGGACGTACCGCTACCGCGTTCGTTACGGCGCCGAAGAGAGCGCTGGCATCTCCGAGCGCATCTTCCTGAACACCGCGGACGGCTGGCGGATCGCCCTCACCGGCGCGATCGAAACGCCGGGCGCTCCTCCTCCGCCACGCGCGCTCGCCGGCGCCACACTGGTCGACGGCAGCGGGAAGGCTCCGGTGCGCGACGCGGTCGTGGTCATGCGCAACGGGCGCATCGACTGCGCGGGGTCACGTTCGGATTGCCCGCTTCCGGAAGGAGTGACGGTCACCGACGTGAAAGGGATGTGGATCACGCCCGGACTGATCGACGCCCATGTCCACTTTTCACAAACGGCGTGGGCCGACGGCCGGCCGGATGCGTTCGACGCGAGGGATCGTCACCCCTACGAGAACGTGCAGGCGGAGTTGAAACGACATCCGTCGCGATATTTCCGCTCGTATCTATGCTCGGGCGTGACCGGCGTGTTCGACGTCGGCGGATTTCCCTCGACCCTCGAGCTCCCCGAACGGGCAGCCAACGACCGGCTCGCTCCGCATGTCGCGGCTACAGGACCTCTCCTCTCCACCCTCGATCATTGGCTCAATCTGCCCGCCGAGCGGCAGTTCATTCACCTGGCCGACGAAGCCTCGGGGCGCAGCGGCGTTCGCTACCTGCATGCAGCCGGAACGAACGCAGTGAAAGTCTGGTACATCGCGAACAGCGATCTCCCTGCAGCATCCGCGGCGGGCGCTGTTCGTGCCGCAGGGGAGGAGGCGAAACGTCTCGGACTCCCGCTGATCGTGCACGCCACGAAGTTGGAAGAGGCGAAGATCGCGGTCGACGCGGGAGCCTCGCTGCTCGTTCACAGCGTGTGGGACACGGCGATCGACCAGCCGTTCCTCGAGGCGATGGTGCGCAACAAGGTCGTCTACTCTCCGACGCTGATGGTGGGAGACGGCTATCTCCGGCTTTTCCGCGCGATCGCGGCGGGAGAGACTCCTGCGATCGATGATCCCAACGGCTGCGTCGATGCGGCGACGCGGGCACGGCTGGCCGAGACGCCCTCGCTCGATGGCTCGTCGATCGCTCCGAAGCGAATCGAGTCGCTGGAGAAACGGCTGAGCGAGGAGAGGGCGATCGGAGCTGCGAATCTGCTGCGCCTGCACCGCGCGGGAGTGGTCGTCGCGATGGGGACGGACGCCGGCAATCCGCTCACGCTCCATGGCCCTTCGGTGTACGCTGAAATGGAGGCGATGCAGGCGGCGGGACTGACGCCGATGGAGGTGCTCGTCGCATCGACCCGCGGCGGTGCACTCGCCATGGGGCGCGGCAGCGAGATCGGCACCGTGGAGAAGGGGAAGGTGGCGGATCTGCTGATCGTCGCAGCCGATCCGTCGGCGAACATCGCCAATCTTCGCAAGCTGCGTCACGTAGTCCGCGGCGGCGTGATGCGCTCGGTCGAGGAGTTGTCGGCGATCGCCAGCGCAAAATGACGGGTTGCCATCGTGGCCCTCTCCATGGGGGGGCGGGCGTCCCGCGCCCGCCCGAGGTGGGACTGGGAAGAACCGTCATGTTGAGCGAGGGCGGTGGGCGGGTTGTGAGCGAAGGATCTTCGTTCGGCAACTGTCCACGAACGCCGATCCCCGCCGACGCACATCCTCACGTAGGCCGAAGCGATTGCTCTGTCCGCGCAACGCCCGCGTGCGGTTCGGCAGTAGGGACTCCGATCGGAGCTTCGAGGTGAAGAATGGCAGCGACTCCTGCACAGCGAACACACGCTAAACTGTCATGCCATGAGCGACCACTGGTCGATCGCAGAGGTCGAGGCGATCGTCGCTGACTACTTCTCGATGCTCGCGCTCGAGCTGAGGAGTGAGTTGTACAACAAAGCGGCTCATCGGAGAAACATCAAGCCTCTCCTGAAAGGCCGCAGTGATCCATCGATAGAGCGGAAGCATCAGAACATCAGCGCCATTTTGAATGAGATTCACTTCCCCTGGATCGTTGGATACAAACCTCTCGGCAATTATCAGCGACTCCTCTCGGAACTGGTGCTAGAGCGCCTCGCAACCGCGCACGAGCTGCGCGAGCTTGCGCGTCAAAGTGTGGACAGCGTCGTGGCGTTGCCGCCGTCCCCTCTTCACATCGAGCCGGAAGATCCACCCGAGGTCGAAGATCCAGGGCTTTATCTCCGCGAACGTTCTGAACGGCCGTCCGAGCTCTATAGAGCCCGCAACGTCGATTACTTCCTGCGTGAAGCACACAATCGTTCGCTCGGCTCCGCCGGTGAAGAATTCGTAGTCGAACTGGAAAGAGATCGTTTGACTCGCGCAGGGGAGGTGAACCTCGCCGATCGAGTCGAATGGAGCTCGCGGGAACGGGGCGATGGAATCGGGTACGACATTCTCTCCTTCGAGCCGACTGGTCGAGAGAGGTTCATCGAGGTGAAAACGACATCGTTCGGGAAGGAGACGCCATTCTTCGTGACGCGAAACGAGGTCGGGTTCTCGAGCGATTTCGAAGATCAGTATCGCCTCTACCGCCTCTTCACCTTTCGTATTCGACCTCGGATCTACACGCTGTCCGGAGCGCTGGAGCGAACGTGCCGGCTCGAGGCGAATGCTTTCATCGCTCACGTGCGGTGAGTCGAGCGGCGGACCGAATACGCACAGCAGGCCTTACTCGCTGCTGGCTGCCCGCCGGCTTCCAGGGCCTCTCCCATTGCCTGGGTGAGGATCATGCTGCGCGATGAGGAAGTGATACTTTCGCGCGACCGGCTGCGGTGTCTCGGCTGGAGGGGCTGGGGAGAGGTCGGGAGTGAGGAGACGAAGGTCATGCGTCGTCCGCCGGCCAAGGAGTTGACTGCTGATCTCGCGTGCGAGCACCTCCGCGAGGAGGGAAGGGACCGCGTTGCCCACCTGCCGCTGAACGGATGTGCGGCTGCCGTAGATCACAACATCATCCGGAAAGGTTTGCAGCCGGCAGAGCTCGCGCATACTGAGGCGGCGGTTCTTCCAGTGAAAGGGGCCTATCGCCGGGCCCGGCTGCGCCTGAATCGTCCACGATGGCAGTGATTTCGAGAGCTTCAGGAGAAAACTCCAGTATCGGCGCCGCCATCCGAAAAGCGGAAGTCCGCCGCCACGGTCTGTGTGCCACAGGTAATTCCACCCCTCGGGAATCGAAGGTAGAAGGTCTGCCCATTTACCCGTGAGATCGAGGCTCTCTCCGGATGACTCCTGGAGATCTCCGATCGCATCCCATGCCGTCCGGTACGTTGGAAGCCTGATCAGAGTCTGCTCGCCATCGGATGCGCAATACGACGGTGAGGGAAAGGCGAACGGTTTGCCATCGCGCGAAGCGATCAGGAAGAAGCGTTCCCTGATCTGCGGAACGCCGAATCCAGCGGCATTCAGTACAGCACCGACCGGTTTGTAGGCCGTGCCGTTCCTCTCATTGATCTTTTCGATCTCTCGAAGAAGCAGACGGAGTCCCTCATTCTTCGCCGAGTAGGCGATTCCATGGACGTTCTCGAGAAGGAACGACTTCGGAAGTGTATCCTCCAGGACTCGCAGATACCCATCGAGCGTCGCCGCGCGGGGGTCCCTCAGCCGTCCCGATTCGCCTCGCGCCCAGTAGCCTGCTTTCGAGAAGGGCTGGCAGGGAGGACCGCCGATCAGGATGTCGGCCTCGCCGGCGTCCAATCGCGCCGTTCGGAGAATGTCCGCGGTTGGAATGGCGAAGATGTCCCCCTCGAGGACGGGCCAGTCGCGATTTCGGCGAATCGTTTCGCAGGAATCGTGATCGAAGTCGAGGGCCACTCGCGTTTGGAATCCGGCCGCTTCGAATCCGTAGTCGATGCCTCCGGCTCCGGAGTAGAGGCTGATGACGGTAGGTATCTTTCCCATAGTGCGCGTGCGTCCCGTGCTTGAGCCGAGGATACCTCGGTTTTTGGGCGAAGGACATCGCGAAGTGGATCACTCCGATGGGCGCGTGCCCAAACAGTTCATTCTATGAGGGATGTGTGAGAGACAACGGCCTGCTGTTGAAACCGATTCCACAGGATGTAGACTGCATGGATGCATGCGCCCCGATTCGATGGTCTGCAACCAGCATCGGCGACCGCTTCTCTGACCAAGATGCGGAATCGCTCTCGAGGAGGGACGGCGGAGCGAACGCTTCGGTCGCAGCTGTGGCGCCTTGGGCTGCGCTTCCGCGTGAATGATGCGAGGCTGCCTGGAAAGCCGGACATCGTTTTCCCTGGAGCACGGATGGTGGTTTTCTGCGACGGCGATTTCTGGCACGGACGGGACTGGAAGGTGCGCAAAGGAAAGCTTCTACGCGGTCACAACGCGGTCTACTGGGTCGCGAAAATCGAAGCGAACATGAAGCGAGATCTCAGGAAGACTCGCGAGCTGACCGAGGATGGATGGACCGTGTTGCGATACTGGGAATCCGACGTTTTGGAGGACGCGATGGGAATCGCGGCGCTCATCGCTCGAAGAGTCTCGCGACGCACTAATCCTCGGCTTTCCGCGTCCGCAAGATCTTCTTGAGCTGCTTAGACACTGCCTCACCGACTTTGAACTTGAAGCCGCGCCAGTACTTGTAAAACTCCTGCTCCGTCGCGAAATCTCCTGCGCCGCTTCTGAGTGCTTCGATGTTCTGCACGGCTCCGATGTATTCCCGTGTCGTTGATGACCGTTTCCTCGAACCGATCCGCCAACTTTCCTGGACGACAATCTCGACATCCCTGAACCGCGATCGAAGAGATTCATCGAAGGTATAGAGGAGGATGAGAGTGAGGTGACTGGCATAGTCGCCGTACGCTCGAAACATCCCCGGCCAGCACAGATCGGGATAGGCGAAGTAGGTGTTGCCCGTATAAAGCGTGATGCGGCTCTGCGTTGCCAGCCCATTTCTTGCTCGGCGAGCAACCTTGACATCGACTGCGTGAAACTCCCCCTCGCTTTCAATCTCGATGTCGGGATATCCACGCTCCGTCCCGCGGCGGGCGATTGCAACCTGTCGCTCGGCAGCCGCCTTGATGAGGTAGTCGACCACTGCCACCTCGATCACGTTGGCCAGCGCCGCCGGCTCTTTTGGTAGTGGCGAGAGGTGACCGCGAGTCTCGAGCTCCTCTTCGAGCTTTCTTCTGTCGCTGCAACAAGCGGCCAGGCTTCGTGAAGAGCACTGCGGAAGATCGCCCGAGGTTCCAGGCGATAGGTCATGCATGTTTCCCGAAGCCACTGGATCAATGCATCTTTGTGCACGCGCGAATCCTACGCGATGGGGCCCAGGATGTGAAAGCGCCTGGGCGATTCGACCGTCGAGGGGACCAGGCGCACTTCGGAATGATACGACGGTTACTCCACATTGCACGGGCGCAACGGCTCGATCTGGTCAATCCACCTCTGCAGCCGTTCGTACTCCTCAGATAGAATCGAAGCGAACGAATGACCGTGTCACTTTCGGACAGACGTCGGGCGTGAAACCAAAGTGAAACGTCTGGGTATGAATCGCGAGGCGTGGATTATCATCCGTGCCGGGACGGAAACGGGTCATGGAGACATTCGAGGAGTACAGCAAGCGCCTTCGGGAGTTGGTCGGCCCTGTCGATCCGATGGAGGTCCAGGCGAATACGGCGGACGTCCTGTCACGGTTGCTGGCGGATGTCCCGGATGACCTTCTTCGGAAGCCGCCTCGTCCGGGCAAGTGGTCGGTGGGGCAGATCCTCGGGCACCTCGCCGAGGGGGAGATGGTCCTCGGTTATCGAATCCGCTGCATTCTCGCGAACAACGGCTGCGCGATCGAAGGATACGACCAGAGTCGTTGGGCCGAGGTGATGCAGTACGAGGAGATCGCGCCGCCGCTCTCGCTCGAGCGCTTTCGGGCTCTCAGAGAATGGAATCTCGCGCTGCTGCGGCGCCTGACGGACGAGGAGTGGAAGCAGTTCGGGATTCACTCGGAGCGAGGGGCGGAATCGATCCGCGACATGGTCGCGCTCTATGCCGGACACGATCTGAACCACCTCGGGCAGATTCGCGCGATCGTCTCGCCGTGATCACCCGGGGCAGCCGCTCTTCAGAGACGCGCCGGGAAGACACCCGCGTCCTCGAGTCATCCTGAGCGAGGCGGTTGGGTGGGCGTGAGCGAAGGATCTGCGTTCTTACACAGTTGCCGATCGCAGATCCTTCACTCACCCCCACGCACCGCCCTCGTTCAGATGGGATGAGAAGGCCAACCCCCCGAAGCGCAGTAGCATTTATGCTCTGCAGTCAAAACGGGCTCTGGGCCCAGAAAGGGAGATTGGCCATGGCGAAGAATACCAGAAAGACGATGAGAACGATCCT
>DATKDP010000107.1:0-4929 GCA_035546335.1 Thermoanaerobaculia bacterium
CTCCCCGTCCTGAATGATGTCGATCTCCCACGAACGCATCGTCGAGAGCCAGCGTCGCTCGTCCCCGATCTTCTTCGCGCGTTGCATCGCGAGCTCGGACTGCGATCGCAGTCTCTCGGCCTCCGTCCGATCGCTCGTCAGGTCCGCCTGCAGTTTCAGGCTCATCGAGTAAAAGATGGCAGAATCTAAGTATTCGGGATCTCGATCGAAGCTCGCTTTGAACAGTTCCGTCGCCAGCCTCGCCAGCGCCTCCCGATCCTTCTCGCCTTTCGAAGCCAGCTCGAACAGGATCGCTCCGGCCAGGTACAGCTCGCTCGCCGTCGACTCCGACTTCAGGAACCATTGTGCCTGCTCGACCGCTCGCTCGACATCGCGCGCCGCGCCGGAGTGAATCAGCAATTCCCTCCGCAGCGCGGCGTCCGCGGGGGACTCCCGGAGCACCCTCTCGAGCCAGGCGAAGCCTTCATCGAACTGCTCGAGCCACCGCAGTTGCGCCATGTACGCCATAAGGACCGGCGACTCGGGACCGCGCCGGTCGAGCCACATCCGCAGCAGATCTCTCGCCTGGCCCCGCAACTCCCGAACCTTCTCCTGCGACTCCGGGGAATCGTCGAACAGCTGGGCATCGACCTGCGCAATCTCGGCCACGCGCGCCCCGTCCAGCGACATCGGATCGGAGCGCAGCGCCTCCGCGAGACTCTCGAGTGCCTCCCCGATGAGCCCCGCGTCTCCGAGAATCTCCGCCTCGGCGAGCTTCAGCTCAGCCCGACTCTGACCCGCCAAAGTCTGCGACGAGAACATCAATCCCGCCACCACAAGGAGACACGACATCGGCGATCTCATTTGTGAAAATTCTAGCACCGAGTCCGACCGGGCGTCTCCTCAAACGCTCGATGAAGAAAAGAAAGAGAGGGTCAGGCCCAAAAGAAAAGAAAGAGAGGGTCAGGCCCATGCTTGTCGCTTCTGCTTTTGGCTGTCTACCAGTTGTAGATTTGCGAGCCGAAAACCTCCTCGGAATGGAAGATTTCGCGTCTCTGCTGTAGAAAATTTGGCGTTTGGCGAGTTCCGGAAGGTTTACAGTGCCGCGGCGTCAACCCGAATGCGATCCGTAAAGGTCGAGGCGGCGCGGATGCTCGCGGCCTGGATCGGTTGGCAGGGAGCCATCTCGAGCTGAGGCCGATCGCCGCGGCGCTGTTACTGCGGAGCTCGGGCCACGTCTCGAATCTGGTCCGCAAATGCGAGGGCGAGCTCGCCTGCGACAAACTCCTCCAGCAGCTTGCCTGCGCCGCGATCGACGATCTCCGCGTCACGGTGTAGAAAGCCTCGACCAAGATTCCCTCCAGCGCTGATCCCCTGGCCTGGTTCGCAACCGCGCCGGGCGAAGCCGTCTCTTTGGGTGAGTTCTCAGCCTGGGCTGTCTCTTTCAGGGCGTTGCGTAGGAATCCGAGTGGCCGAATTGGTGATCGGAGAGCCCCGGCGCACCGCCCTCGATGATCGAGGTCACCTCGAAACGAGGTCGCACGTGCCGATCAAAACGAAAAGCATAGGCCTGACCCTCTTTTTCATAGGCCTAACCCTCTTTTTCCTCCTTCGATTTTCTCAGGTGAGTCTCGGCGTGCACTCTGTCGCGCGGCATGCGCTGGCTGAGCGGATCTACGCGCGGTCGTTCAACCGCCGCCGCCGTGTGAACCGCCGGTGGGGATTCGAGGCACTGAGGATCTCCTGCCCGAATGGAACGTGTTTGGCGCTCGGTGTACCCGGCTGAGCTTCTGGATAACAGCGATCGGCGAATGCAGCATCTGCTCATCCACATCGAGGGAACCCGCCTCATTCTGGCAGCGCGCAGGAGAAATCCGAAATCCGAAGCTCCGTCCCACGGGTCGCGCACCCTATTGCAAAGAACGAGAACAACGTTTCAATCGACACCGATCCCTGCTTGACTCCCCGCGCTCGCCAACTCACAATGCCAGCGGTGAAGTTGCGTTTCGTACTGCTCGCGCTCGTGTTTGCGATTCTCGCCCTTGCGGGAATCTCCCATGACTGCGCGCCATCGATCGAGGCGCACCACGGCGGCGGGGAAGCGACACGCCTCACGGCTCCCCTACCTGCCTCGGAAGCCGACATCCCCGTCATCGTCAGAGCCTCGGCGACCACGCCCGCCTCCGCTCAGACGATCCTCGACTTCAATCCTCGCCTCCACATCGCTCGAGCCCTCGAGCTCTCCACAGCCGGCCGCCAGGTGCCGGTTGAACGGGGCCACGACGTCCTTACGCCTCAGTCGTTTCCGCTCCTGATCTGATACCCCCCCTTTCCGCACGCCGTTCCCGCTCGTAGTGGATCTTCGTGTCAACACAGGAGGGGTTCATGAATCGTACTCTGCGCTGGAAGCTCGCAGTCGTTCTCGCCGTCGTCATCGGCACATCCTTTTTCGCGTGGTTCCCGCCCCTGGCGGACCACACCGGACTTCGCGTTCCCACATTTCTCGCCGAAAAGAGTCTCCGGCTCGGGGTCGATCTGCGTGGCGGAGTGCAGTTCGTGCTGCGCGTCAACGCCGACGAGGCGCTCACCCGCGCCGGCGCTGACGAAGGCCTTACCCGCGATGACATCGTCGCGCAGGCGAAAGAAGCCATCGACCGTCGCATCAACGCCCTCGGCGTGGTCGAGCCGGTGATCGCCGTTCAGGGCGAACGACGCGACGAGATCCTGGTCCAGCTCCCGGGCTTTACCGACGTCGATCGGGCGCGCGCGATCGTCGGTGCGACCGCGCGCCTGGAATGGAGACTCGTGGAGAATGGATCTCTCACGACCGCCGCGGTCACCGGTAGCGACATCCGGCGGGCACGTCTGACGCGTGACGACTTCGGCCGGCCGGCCGTCGGCTTCACGCTCACCCCCGACGGCGCGCGCCGCTTCGCCGAGGTGACGTCCGGGAACATCGGCCGGCAGCTCGCGATCGTTCTCGATGGTGAAGTGCAATCCGCGCCGTTCATCGAAAGCGCCATCACCGGTGGCGAGGGCATCATCAGCGGCGGATTCACGATGGAGGAAGCGCTCGACCTCAGGCTGCTGCTGCAGGCCGGTGCGCTGCCGGCGTCGATGAGCTTTCTCGGCGGCGGGTACGTCGGGCCCACGCTCGGCGCCAGCGCCGTCGATGCCGGGGTCGCCGCATCGGTTGGCGGACTCCTCCTCCTCGCGGCGTTCATGCTCGTCTGGTACCGCGGCGCCGGCGTCAACGCGATTGTCGCTCTCGCTGCCAACCTCGCCATCCTCCTCGGGGCCATGGCATATCTTGGAGCGGCGCTGACGCTGCCGGGCATCGCCGGCTTGATTCTGACGATCGGCATGGGCGTCGACTCCAACGTGCTCATCTTCGAACGGATCAAGGAGGAACTGCGGGCCGGGCAATCGGTGCGGCGCGCGGTGGCGGCCGGTTTCGATCGCGTCTTGCTCACCATCCTCGATACACACGTGACCTCGCTCATCGCAGCGGCATTTCTCTTCCAGTTCGGCGGCGGTGCCATCCGCGGGTTCGCCACGACCCTCAGCCTCGGACTCCTGTCCAACATGTTCACCTCGGTCGTCGTGTCGCGTGCGCTGTTCGAAGTGGCGATTGTGCGCGGCAGCCGCCCGGGATTCGGATCGGAGCGGCCGGGCCTGCTGGCGGCGCGCGGTCCGATCGACGTCATGAAGTACCGGAAGCTGGCTCTCGTGGCTTCAGCCTTCATCATCGCTGCCGGTCTGACGCTGACGACAGTGCGCGGTCTGCCGCTCGGGCTCGATTTCACCGGCGGAACGGCGATCGTCACGCAGTTCGAGGTGCCGGTGCCCGAAGAGGACGTGCGCCGGGCGATGCCGGGAACGGCCCTGGTGCAGCGCTACGGCCCCGCCTCGGATCGCACGATTCAGATTCGCCTGCCTCTGCCGCCGGGTGCCAGTGACGGCGACGATGGCGCGAGCGTGCGGCGGGTCGAGGCCGCGCTCCGCACCGCGAGCGTCCCCGATTCGCGGACACTCGGTAGCACGACGGTCGGGCCGACGATGGGCAAGGATCTTCAGCGCAAGGGAGCGTATGCGATGGCCGGCGCGCTGAGCGGGATCACGGCGTATGTCGCAGTGCGTTTCCGTCCGAGCTTCGCGCTCGGCGCCGCGCTCGCCACCGTGCACGACCTCGTCGTGACCATCGCCATGCTGAGCCTCGCCGGATACGACCTCGATCTGAACGTGGTGGCCGGACTTCTCGCCGTCGCGGGCTACTCGGTCAACGACACGATCGTCATCTTCGACCGCGTTCGCGAGCGGCTGCGGACATTGGGACGCGGATGGATCGGCGATTCGATCAACGTCGCGTTGACCGACATGCTGGGTCGGACGCTGATCACCTCAGGCACGACCCTCCTCGCCGTGCTGGCGCTCTACCTCTTCGGCGGCACCGCACTCGGCGGCTTTGCATTCACCGTGCTCGTCGGAGTCATCGTCGGCACCTGGTCCACCGTCTTCGTCGCCGCTCCGATTGCGGCGGCTCTCGGGGGCGGAAGGAGGCGGGGATGATCGGGACTGCGCAGAGTGTCATCCTTCCAGACCCTCTTTTTCCTCTTTTCCCGGCGTTTCAAACTTTCAGCGTTTCTGATTTGGCTGCGCGGTCTCGCTTCGCTCGCTCGCACGTGCCACTCGGAGATCAGCGCTCATTGGGTTCCTCGGTGAGTCTGGGCTGTCAAGCTCCTCCTGCTCGCGTAGCTCAGAAGCGCGTATGCTCTCCCCATGCCCCTCACGCCCAAGCAGCGCCTGGGTCCCTATGCCATCGTGGAGATGGCGGGGGCCGGCGGGATGGGAGAGGTGTATCGCGCGCGGGATACGCGCCTCGATCGCACCGTCGCCATCAAGGTCCTTCCCGCCGGGACAGGCACCGCGGCTTCGGCGCGATTCGAGCGC
>DATKDP010000108.1:0-19465 GCA_035546335.1 Thermoanaerobaculia bacterium
ACTCTGTCAATAGAAAATTGATAAACTAATAGGGTAATACACATTCGGCGAACAGTCAGTCCTGCCTATCTTCTTGGGATGGATATGTTTCGCCGGAGCCGGCGTTCAGGAACCGGGGCCTATCCAGTAAACTACCGCTAGCCTCCAGCCTCCAGCCCCTCGCGCCCCCCGCTACTCCCGCCAGCGCGCGCGATACCCGCGCACATCGACATGGGTGAAGGGTCCATGGCCGCAGCAGGCCTTGTAGATCCCGACGCCGCCGACGAGCGCAGGATACTTCCGCTCGACCCGTTCGGCGGCCTGGGCGATCACCTCGGCATCTCGCGTATCCGTGCGCCCGTCGCCGTTCAGATCGTCCATCCAACCATTGCGATCGTTGTCGACGAAGATGTCCGCAGCGTCGCCGTACATGTGACGGCTGAGACTGGCCCGGCCGGCGACATTGCCTCCTGCGCGGTTGTACGTCGGTGTGCGGAATCCGCTCATCACCGCGACGTGCTCGATTCGATGCCCTTGCGCCTTCAGGTCCTGAATGACGAGCTCGAGCTTGTCGAGCAGTTTCGGATCGAGAATAAGGTACTTAGGCCAGACATCGGCCTGTCCCTTCGTCAGAAAATCGCCCAGGCGAAAGTGTTCGGAAACAGGCGTCGAGCGATTCTCCGGAGTCACCTCGACGAAACCCACCGGCGGAGCATAGCGATCGCCGCGGTCGGTCGCGCTCCCTTCGAACGGCCAGACACCGATATGGTAGCGTCCGATTCGCCCTTCGTTGCGTGCGCTGATCGGCACGAGCGTGACGAGTCGCAGATCAGCGATTGCGCGTCGGGCCTGTTCGATCTGGACGGCGATGCGATAGATCCCGGGACGCTCCGGAGCGCTGAAGTCGGGAGAGTAGACCGCCTCCCCTGTTTCCGCTTCGAACTGGGCGACCGCGCGGGCGTCGATCTTTCCCTCCAGGAGCCGCTCTCCCGGCGTGCGGAAGGCGGTATGAACGGCTCCACTGTAGCCGCGAAGCGGGTCGGCGAACGCGAGCATCGCGTCGGTGATGAACGCAGACGAAGTGGCACGAGGATCGAGCAGAGCCGAGCTGATGGTGCGGCTGACAGGAGCCACCGGGGGCGTCATTTGCGAAGGCCTGTCGTGAACATCGAGGACCGCAACCGACCAGCCGCCCACCATCAGAACGACGAGCAACCGCACGGCCCAGTCGAAGACTCTCTCCTGGAGCGGTGTCAGGCCGGGGGACGACCATCGCCGCCGCCGGAACGGCGGAAGCAATACCGAGTCGTTCACTCCGGTGTCGAGTTCACAAGACGTGCCGTCAGGGAAAATAACCCCTCGGAATCCGGAGGGTGAGCCCGCGACGCGATGACGAGAGCGAAAGGGAATGCCACCGATCGACCGCAGTCGCTTCGCTTCGGAAGACGATCAGATACTGATCCTTCAGCTCCTCCGCGACGGCCCGGTAGATCCGCGGCAACTCCTCGGGCCGGCGCAGGATGAAGTACGTGGCCCCCGAATCGCGCGCGATCGCAGCGAAGCGCTGCGCCTGAACGCCGCCGATTCCGAAGCGGATCGCGCGCGCCAGAAGCGAGTTCTGAACGACAGGATAGACGGGCACGCCGGAGTAGCGCGCGTAATGGACGACGTGATCGAGCTCGAAATGGCCTCCCTGGTTCACCCCATCGGTGAGGACCACGAGAGCGCGCCGCCCGTCGTGCTTCTGCAATTCGAAGAGCATCTCGATCACCGCATCGTAGAGATGCGTCTGCCCCCGGGCCCGCAGCCGCTCGACGGCGCGCTCGACTCCTTCCATTTCGGAGGTGAAGCCGGTCAGCCAGTACGTTCCCTGGGCGAAGCCGACGACGGCGATTTTCTGATTCGGACCGCTGAGCCGCCGGGCGAACTCCTTCGCTGCGTCCTTCACGATCGGAAGCTCGCGCAGCATGCTCTCGGACGAATCGATCAGCAGCACGACATGAAGCGGCAGCTCGCCGGCGTGAAGGACGTTCTCGATGGGGCGTTCAACGCCGTTGTCCAGCAGGCGCAGCTCCTCGCGCCGCACGGGCTTCACGGAAGCGGCGCCCGAAATCGAAAGAGGAATCTGCTGCACTGCGACTTCGATCTCGGCTCGCGGCGTCGTTCCCCAGAAATGGACGCCATGCGCCTCGGCGCCATCGGCCGTCCGCGCGGTCGCGGTTGCGTAGAGCGGATCGCCGAACGCCGCGGCATCGAACCGCGCCTCGAACGGCGGATCCGCGTCGTGTCCGATGCTGCGGTCGCCGACGAAGAAGTCGACGCCGGAGAGCTCTGTTCCCGCTGGCGCCATCACCGTGGCCGAGAGCGTGGCGAGCCCCTCGCCGGGCAGAACCGGGGGGCCATGAAGCAGCACGCGAAACGGAGGACGAGGATCGTTGACCGTCATCTGATCCTCACCGGCGATCGCGCCGGTAACGTCATAGCCGACGGCGCGGATCCGCAGGCGGCGGATGTACTTTCCGACGGGAACCTCGAAGACGACCGAGCGGCCGCGTTGCTCTCCGAAGGGCACACCGTTGATCGACAGCTCCACGCGATCGATGGACTCGCCGGCCGTGACCGGAACGATCAGCGTTCCGTGCACCAGACCTTCCCGTTTCTGCGTGATCCGAACCAGCGACTCGGCGGCGGCAGGGAGCGATGAAAAAATGAGGAGCAGGAAGAGCGTCGCGGGAACAATTCGCATCGCGACGAAGAACAGAGGGGAGACGGACGAAATGCCGATCGCTGCTCTCAGCGCCTGCCGTCATCCTGAGGGGCGTGGCAATGTTTGTGGGACACGTCTCGCGCAAGACCGTCCGATTCTCGTAGGGGCGAAGCATTTGCGCGCCGGCCGCGGCGACAGGCTCGCATGAGGGCAACGCAGCGCAATAGCTTCGCCCGGGTGCTTGCGAGACCGTGACATTCGCGCCGGCGCTTGCTCGCCGCCCTCCCACCCAGGGCGGGCGCGGGACGCCCGCTCGCCCCGAGGGGTTGGTCTGATCATGGCAAGCACCCGGACGAAGCTATTGCGCTGCGTTACGGTATGGCAAGCCCGCTGCTCTGTCCCTCGCGCAAATGCTTCGTCCCTACGAGGGGCGGCGACCGATGGCAAGCCCGCTGCTCTGTCCCTCGCGCAAATGCTTCGCCTCTACGAGAAACCTTCGAACGCCGAATGAGTGACGCGCGTGAACGCTGTACCATTGGAACCGATGCCCCGACCGATGCCGTCGATCGAGATTCCCGACCAGACCGAGATCACCCTGAAGTTCGGCGACAAGCTCGTCAAATTGACGAACCTCCGGAAGACCTTCTGGAAGAAACTGAAGCTGACCAAGCGTGACCTTCTCCAGCACTACGCCGATGTCGCTCCCTGGCTGGTCCCGCACCTCGTCGATCGCGCCATGGTCATGAAGCGCTACCCGAACGGCGCTGAGGGAGAGTTCTTCTACATGAAGCGGATCCCGAATCCGCATCCCGAGTGGATCGAGATCTGTACGATCGATCACAGCTCGGGAAATGTCATCGATTTCCCGATGGCCCAGGACCTCCCCTCCCTCCTGTGGCTGATCAACCTCGGTTGCATCGACCTCAACCCGTGGTATGCGCGGTGTGACGATATCGATCGTCCCGACTTCCTTCATTTCGACCTCGACCCGGGTCCCGGCGCCGGCTTCCCCAGAGTACGCGACGCGGCCCTGCGGCTAAAGGAGATCCTCGACGCTCTCGGAATACCGGCCTGGGCCAAGACGACCGGCTCACGCGGCATGCACATCTACGTTCCGATCGTGCGGGGACCGATCCAGAAACATGTCTGGCGCTTCGCCAAGGCAATCGCCCTCGAGCTCGAAGAGCGCAATCCGGCGATCATCACCGCGGAGTATCGGAAAGCGAAACGGCCGCATGGAACGGTCAATGTCGACTACAACCAGAATGCATGGGGACGAACGCTCGCATCGATCTACTCCGTTCGGCCGACGCCGCTGGCGACCGTTTCGATGCCGGTCACATGGGAGGAGATTCAAGCAGGGGTGAAGATCGAGGACTTTCATCTCGGGAACGCGGTCGACCGGCTGCGCGAGCGAGGCGACCTCTGGAAGCCCATTCTGGGACGGAAACGTTTCGACCTCTCGCGATTGCTCGCACCTCCCGCAAAAGCCGCTCGCGCCCCGGCGAAGAGTAAATGACCCGGCGACACGCGTCGGCGCTTGCGCGCCGCCCTCCCACCCGGGGCGGGCGCGGGACGCCCGCTCTCCCCGCGGGGTTGGTCCGAGCATGGCAAGCACCCGGACGAAGCTATTGCGCTGCGTTGCGGCGTCGCAAGCCCTCAGCTCTCTCCCTCGCGCAAATGCTTCGTCCCTACGAGGGCTCGCGCAAAATGCTTCGTCCCTACGACGACCGATGGCGGGGAGCATCGAGGGTCGCATAGGCGAGCTCTTCTCCGCTCGCCGCGGCACGCAGCATCAGCGAGCCACGGCTCATGTCGCCGAGTCCGGCGAACGAGCGGGGAAAGAGCAGCCGATCACCGAGAATGGGACGGAGGACATCGACGTACTTGCCCGTGGCGACGCTGCCGAGAAGGACGACGTGCGTGGAGGGGGCGAGGCGCGCGTAGAGTGCGCCCGCTGCGGCCTCGAGCGGTCGGCGGTAGGCTCGGCTCGCGAGATCGACAGCCGTCCGGCGCAGCGTGCGCATCCTGACCCGGTCGATTCTCCAATCCGGCGGAACGAGGCCGAAGCCGGGTGCGATGATGTAGACGGCGGAGTCTTCGAGCTCGGGTGCCCAGGCGAATCTGCGGGCGTAGGCGATCTTGCCTCGGAAGTAGAGTGCGCTCATGAAGGAGAACGCCTGATCGATCGCCACGCCGTCGGGAGAGCGATAGAGCGTCGCCGCCTCGAACGATGCTCGCGGTGAGAGGAGCTGTTTCGCGCGAGCCCCCGACAGGTTCGCCGGGGAGAGGAGAAAGACCTTTTCCGACGGATTGACTTCGGACGATGGGAGCGAGCCGGTCATCGATCAGCGACATCGTGGCCGCCGGCCGTCACCGCTTCCAGTCGTTCATCTTGCGGAGCAGTTGATCGATCGTCAGCAGACGCTCGGCACCATCAGAGTCACGTCGAAAAATCGCGTGGTACCACCCTTTCATTCCCACAGGCGTCCAGCTCTCGCGGCCGATGCGCAGCCGTGCTCCTGAAACGAGCTTGAGGAACACCTGTTCGTACGCCGATCGAGTCAGACGACGATCAGGAAACAAGATCGAGACCGTACGGGCTCGCCGCTCCCGTCGCCGCCGTTCGGGAAAGATGGGGCGTGCCAACCGTCTGCGGTCGAGATAATCGACCGAGCGCCCAGGCAGGAGCGAGCCCGTATCGCTCATTCGACGCGCTCGCTTTTTTCTGCGAGGAGCGGCGGTTTTCCGGCGCGGCCGCGGTGGCGCCGGCGGCTCGAACAGCAGAGAGGACGACTTTGTCGAATCGGCGTCGACCCGGCGCAGATGGGCACTGCGGCGGCGATGCGGGCGATCGGCAAGATCGGTTAGAAATCGCGTGCGCTCCCGCTCGCGATTCTCGAGGTACTCTCCGAAGCTTCCACCCCCCCAGGAGGCGTTGCGGGCTTCGATCAGCTGCAGTTCACTCTGCCGGCTCTTGAGCTCGGAGAGCACCGAGCCCCAACGGCACAGGCGGCCGACGTCCTCGTACGCGGCAGGGCGATCGAGCAGCTCGAGCATCGAAGGAGCGCGCCCCTCGAGCAATGCGAACAGAAGGCGGAAACTGAAGGGATCGGCGATGCGGCGGATCGAGGTCCGAAAGTGCGAGGCGACCTCGAGGCCCATCTGCCGCAGCGACAGCAAGCGCCCATCACGCGATCTCCAGATCACGGCGTCGATGTCACAAGCGAAGGGGCTCTGCGGAAAGTGGAAATCTCTCGTCAGCCATCCCTTGCGCGTCGTGTGCTTTCCGGGCGTCACACCGGTCACCGTCGGGATATTCAGCTCCCGAAGATGGGAGAGACGATAGCTCGGCCAGGCCATGACCGCGCGCGTGATTCCGACGATGAGAACGGCCGCGGCGATCATCAGCCCGGGGTCGGGCGTGAAGTCGACGGTGATCTCGATGCGGTTGCCGCGGGGACGGACACCCACTCCGGTCGATCGCCGATTCGTGGCGACGAGGGCGACCGGAACCGGAAGAATGTAAGCGAGCAGAAGTGCCAGGCGTTTCAGATTCCTCGATGAGCTCTGCTCGGAACGGGGGATTTCGTACGACACGTTGTAGTGGGCGCTGTACCCCTTGAGCCGCACATGGTGACCGGAACGGTGCTCCCATTCGGTCAACTGATTGCGAACGAACCCGATCTGTTCCCACAGGCTGCGCACGGCGCGGGAGGCGCACCCCGATTCGATCTCGATCACAGGGGTCACGACCTCGATGACGCCTCGATCGAAGTAGACAGCGCCTCCGGTCGGGAGCTGCGACGACTTCTTCGTCCTCCGCAGCATCGGTACTTCGATGAATGCGCTCGGATGCTTCCAGTACCCTTCCGGGTTGATCTCGCTCTCATCGAGGAAGACGTTGAACTCCGCTTCCATTCCGACCGCCGGCATCTTCAGCCACGTTCGTTGCGGAATCCGCTCGTCGCCAAGTTCACGCTTCAGATCTGTCGGCATCGTCAATCCGGCATCGCCGCGCCGGCACGCCGGCAACCTCCGACGGCCTCGCGCGGGCCTTTCTGCTGCTCTTCGGTCTCGATCGGCTCGTATGGCATTCCGGTGGTGGAACACCAGACACTGCTGCAAACGGCGGGCCTGACGGCCGAACAATCTCCGCCTTCTGCAGCCGCCTGCGTCACTTCCATGCGCCCTGGTGCTGGGCGAAATGGTGCGGATGGTCGAGAAGTTTCTGGCGATGGCACGATCGCCGAAATCCGCCGGCTTTCTCGTAGGGGCGAAGCATTTGCGCGAGGGCCGCGGCAGCAGGCTCGCGGGACTGGAGCGAAGCGCAATAGCTTCGCCCGGGTGCTTGCGAGACGGTGACATTCCCGTCGGCGCTTGCGCGCCGCCCTCCCGCCCGGGGCGGGCGCGGGACGCCCGCTCTCCCCGCGTGGTTGGTCTGTGCATCGCAAGCACCCGGACGAAGCTATTGCGCTGCCTTGCAATCCCTCGAGGCTCGAGACTCGGGGGCGCCACGCGACCTCGCCTCGCGCAGCCGCCGGCCACGCAGTCTTGCCTCTCCGCATGAGAAGCAAATTTTCTTGACGCGGCGCCTTCGTCTCCAGCCACGCCGATCTCCTTTCGTCTCTGTGCTTTGACTCTCATACGGCATCTCGGTCGCCAGCTTGAACTCTGCTTCCGGCGAAAGGAGGTGGTGATCGAGAGTCGATAAAAAAAGGAAGAACAGGCCAGTGTGGCAACCAGCAAACCAGGCAGTACAACGTAGTCGAGACTCAATCGAACAACAACGAAAGAAAAGGAGGAACAGACCATGCGGAAGTCCCTGAGTTTCGCAACCCTGACATTCGTTCTCCTCTCGCTCGCCGGCAGCCTGATGGCCGCCGACGCAGCCGAGGCACCTGCATCGAAAGGAGTCGTCAACATCAACACGGCGGATGCGGCCCAGTTGTCGCTCCTGCCGCGCGTCGGACCGCGTGCCGCCGAGAGAATCGTCGAGTACCGGAAGGCTAACGGCGGTTTCAAGAAGACCACCGATCTGATGCAGGTCAAGGGGATCGGCGACAAGACCTTCGAGCTGATCGCTCCCTACATCGCAGTCGAAGGAAAGACCACGCTCTCGAGCAAAGTGAGCGGGCCGAAAAAGCCGCGCGCTTCGAAGAACACGTCCCGATAACGCCCACCCACACGGCGTCGCAGGACGCCGCCCGCCCCACGGGGCCGCCTTCGGGCGGCCCCCCTCCGGATTCGAGGAAAAAGGAAAAGGAGCACCCGATGAGTCGAGTGTCGAGACAGGAGTCCGCCCGAGGCCTGACCTTGATCGAGCTGCTGGTGGTCGCTGCGGTGATCGGCCTGATGGTGGCGATCGCACTTCCCTCCTGGGCGACGATCCGCCGCGAGCGTGCGCTCAGAAATGCCACGTCGGAGATTCGCGCGGTCTTTCATCTCGCACGGTCGAGAGCGATCGCCCGAGGAGCCAACTCGGGACTGAAGTTCTCGCGGATCGACGGTGAGTGGATGTATGCCATCTACGACGATGGTGACGGCGATGGTGTGCGCAACGACGACATCCTCAAAGGGATCGATCGCCGGTTTCTCGCTCCGCGGCCGGTGCTGAAGTCGATCGGACTTGCGCGAATCGGTCTGCCTGCAACGCCGATTCCCGATCCCGATACGAAAAAGCCGATGCCGGCAACGGCATCTCCGATTCGATTCGGTACGTCGACCCTCTGTTCCTTTTCGCCCAACGGATCGTCGTCGTCGGGCTCGATCTTTCTCACCTGGGGCGAGGGGAGTGCAGCAATGGTTCGAGTCTACGGGCCGACGGCCAGAATCCGTGCACTTCGCTATCGACGCGATCTGGGAGGTTGGGAAAAGTGATCGCGCCTGGCTCACTGGGCGCGATGAACGATAAGCCGGCTGGCCTTGTACGTCTGGATCATCGAAAGAGCGTTCTCACGGAGGAACGGCTCGCCGAACGCCTCGGTCACCACGCGCCCGTCCATGTCGCGCGCGACCGGAAGGCCTGCGGCGAACAGGATGGTCGGTACGACATCGACGACACGGGCAACGGGGTTCCTCTCGCGCTGGACGATTCCTCCCCCGAGCATCGCGAGCACTCCATCATCGCTCCCCGGGTCCTGGCTTTCCTGAAAGGACTTCAACATCGCGATCGGATTCGCAGGAAGCGTCGGAGGCTTCGGCCCGGAAGGAGAGACGACGATGATCGTTGCCTGAGGAAACCCGGAGCGCATCCCTTCGAGAAGCCGGTCGATCTCCTCGAGATGCCGCCGGATCACGGCCGCTTCCGGCGTGCCGGCGGATGGAAGCCGATTCCCGTCGACTCCGATCGCCCGCGCCATGACCGAAAGCGCAGGGAGCGCGATGACCGACAGAGAAAACGACTCCCTCACCAGGAGCTGATCGAGCGTACGGACGGCGACGAGATCGAGACGGACGGCCGCCTCGACCCGGTCTCGGTTCCTCACATCGCCGCTGAGGCGTACCGCACGTCTCTCCGTCTCCGCGCGGACTCGCTCCAACTCCGCGAGAAGCGACGATGGATGGATCTCGGTGCCGCGACGCTCGAGAAAACGATCGGAGACGAGGATCGTCCCCTCCCCTTCGCGGGGGAGCGCCGAAGGCCAGTTCACGACGAGAGCCGGGAGTCCGAGCCGCTCGAACATCGTCCAGAAAGGGAGCGAGTCGCCGGAGGGAAGCTGCGCGGAGATCTTCTTCACCGGAGGAATCAGCCCCCAGGCGCGGAATCCGACTGCACTCGGCAGAATCAGGAATCGCTCGCCTTCGGCATTGAGCAGGGTTTGAAACGAGTAACGTCCGGTCACGCCATGGCGGTGCGGGAGCTGCCCGGTGGCCAGCGAGGCCCAGAGCGACTGGCGGCTCGTCGTCGGATACGGCTCGACGCGCGCGAGGAATCCCTCGTCCATCACGCGCTGAAAGAATGGAAGGCGCGAGTCTCCGATCGCAGTGATCAGCCAGTCGTAAGGCAGATCGCGAATCGCGACGACGATCACCGGACTCTTCCCGGCGACCGCGCCGATGTTGGCGACGACCGGGGAACGGATGTCGGGTCGATAGCTCTCGCGGCGCTGATAGAGAAAGAAGGCGGAGAGGGCGATGAGTGCGGCTGCCGAAACGAAGAGTGCACGCGACAGGCGCCGCCCCGCATTCCGCTCCACGAGCCAGAGAAGAAAGAGGCAGAAGGCTGTTGCCGTCGTCACGTTGGTCGCGATGCGCAGAATGCGAACGGCGCCAGACGGGAGATAGATGCGGAAGAGGTAGAGGTGCAGCCAGTAGACCGCCGCCGAGACAAATGCCGCGGCGACGACGAGACCGAGTCCGTGGCGTCGCTCTTCATTCTGCTCGTCGCGCCCGAAAAGTCGCACACGGAGGGCGTGCAGCCCCCAGAGGATCGAACCGAACAGAAGTCCGCAGATCACACCGTAGGCCACGGTGACGATCCCGAGCCTCGCCGGAGTGATCTCGATCTGGGGGTTCAGAACATAGAGCAGATGCGCCATGTAATGGCCGAAGGTCGCGCCGGCCAGCAGGCGCTTCAGGTATCCCCACGAGACTCTCATGCAGCGCCGCCTAGTGTAGCAAGCGATTGCGCGCGGGGAGTGAAGCAGTGATCACCTCGGTGGACCTCACCGCCGGCGTCCAGGCGATCGAATCGCTCTTTCGACGGCTCGGCTATCCCGCACGCTCGCGGGAGATCGATCTCGACGAGTGGCATCGCCTCGGCGTCGGGCACGAGCTTCCCGCCGGCTCGCGGCTGCACCATCTCGTGCGCGCCGGAACGCTCGATCTGTTTCTCGCCGAGACGCCCGGGCCGGCGCGGGATCAGCTGCTGGCGCTGATCCGTGCGTGGGAGGGGATCAATCCGCTTCACAAGTGCGTCGTGATCGGAGCTCACGATCGAAAGACACTCTCGATGTTCGACGTCGGGCCGAGCGGACGCGCGCGCAGGCTCGACATCGCCTCCCTCGATTCGCGCGCCGAGGTGATCGACCGTCTCAACCTTCTCGAGCTGTTCGACAGCCAGTACGAGGAAGTGGACGTGCGGGAGCTGTTCGATCGAGCGCTCAGCCGGGAGCACGTCGTCCGCCAGTTCTTCTCGCGCTTCCGCAGCGGAGTCGAATCGGCGGCCGAGGCATTGGGGGAGCGTGCAAAAGAGCCGGAGGGCAGCCGGAAGTCGCAGGCACTGCTCGTCCTCTCGCGGATTCTCTTTCTCTACTTCGTGCAGCAGAAGGGATGGCTCGATCACAACCGCCGCTTTCTCATCGATCACTTTCAGCGGTCGGTGAGGGACGGGCGCGATTTCCATTCGACCGTTCTGGCGCCTCTGTTCTTCGGATGTCTGAATACGCCTTCCGAGCGGCGCGATGCGTTCGCGTCGACTCTCGGCCGGATCCCGTATCTCAACGGCGGTCTGTTCGAGCGCTCGGCGTTCGAGCTCCGCCATCGTACGGCCGGAATCCCGAACGTCCTGGCCGGTGAGATTCTCGAGGGAGTCTTCGAGCGGTTCACCTTCTCGCTCGATGAAGGGGATGACGAAGGAACGCACATCGATCCGGAGATGCTCGGCATGGTCTTCGAGAATCTGATGGCGGGTGAGGAGCGATTGCGAAGCGGGACGTTCTACACGCCAAGACCGATTGTCGATCGCCTCGCCGGCAGGGCGATCATCGAGCATTGCAGCGGAGGCTCGGCCGAGATCCGGTCACAGCTCGAGTGTCTCCGGAGAGGCGAACCGCTGGCGATCGATCCGGTGCGGGCAGGATCGATTCTCGAGAGACTTTCGGCGATCAGCGTGCTCGATCCGGCCTGTGGATCGGGAGCGTTTCTTCTCGCCGCGCTTCGAGCCATCGAGCAGTTGACGGCGGAGCTTCATCGTCAGATCGGGTCGGAGCCGCCGCCGCGACTCAGGCAGCGAATCGTCGAGCGCCAGATGTACGGAGTCGATCTCGAGCCGAAGGCGGTACGCCTCTGCGAGCTGCGCCTGTGGCTCGCCATCGTCAGCCGGACCGACGCGCGGATCGAGGACGTGCCGCCGCTTCCGAATCTCGATCGAAACATCATGCAGGGGAGCTCGTTGCTCGGACCGCTGGATCAGTTCGCCACGGGGCGCCGCGATATCCGCCGGGAATGGAATCAGTCGATGCGCATGCGACGCCAGCTCGTCGACGAGTATCGCAACGCGCCTGCCGGACAAAAGCCGTTGCTCGCACGATTTCTGCGCGAGTCGGACATTCGTGTGGCCACGACCCTTCTCGAGCAGTCGATCGCGGCCGATGAGGAGGAGCTCGCGACGCTGCGCTCGATCCCTGCGCTTTTCGAAGGCCACGAGAAGGCGGACGGCGATGCGCAGACATTCCTTCGGGCACGGATCCGCCGAGCGAAGCAGTTGCTGCGGCGCACCAGCGATGGTGAGCTCGACTATTTTTCGTACGACGTCCACTTCGCCCACGTGCTCGCAGCCGGCGGGTTCGCCATCGTTCTCGGGAATCCGCCCTGGGTTCGGAGCGAGCGCATCGATCCCGACGCGCGCGCCGTGATCGCGCGACGCTATCCGTGGTTTCGCGGCCAGCGCGGCAGGACCTCCTTCCCGCAGGGCGATCTCTCGATGGCGTTTCTCCAGCGCGCGATCGAGCTCGCCGCACCGGACGGAGTGGTCTCCATGCTCCTGCCGGCAAAGGTGCTCAACGCCGGATACGCGGCAGCCCTCCGCCGCGATGTCATCACCAACCGCCGGATCGTCGCCATCGACGACTGGAGCACCGACGCCCGAAATCACTTCGAGGCGGACACGTTTCCTCTCGGGCTGACGATCGCCGGCGGAAACGGCGAGCCGGAACCTCGTGTCGCGATCACGACCGCGGCTCGGCATTTCGACCGCGCACAGCAGGAGCTGTCGAGCGCCGAGCCGGGCTCGCCGTGGAACCTTCTCGCGGACGACGTTGCTCGCGTCGTCGCCAGGCTGCGCAGGATGCCATCGCTTCGCGACTCCCTCAACCGGATGCCGGTCATGGGGGTGAAGACCGGCGCGAACCGGATCTTTTTTCTCGATCCAGTCCGCGTGACCTCCACCTCGGTCGCGCTCGAGAATCCGGAGATCGAGATTCCCGTCGAGTCGGTCGTTCGAAGCGTCCGGGGGAGGGACCTGCAGGCATGGAGTGCGACCGATTCCACCTGGATGCTCTGGCCACCCGCTGCCGGCTGGAGCAGACCACCTTCGTGGGCCGTCGAGCTGGCGCAAGCCCGCGGCGTGTCTCCCCGCAACCTCCGCCTCGCCTACGTGCGTCCGGAGCACCTCGGGATCAAGGTCGCCTGGAAGGACGTCAGTCGCGGCCTTTGCGCTGCCGTTCTTCCGTCGTCGGTAATGGTTTCGGGCATCGAGTTTCCGCTCGTACCGAACCAGACGGTGTACTCGATCGATGCGGCCTCTCTCGACGAAGCCCATCTGCTCGCAGCGCTTTTCAACTCCTCGACGTTCAATGCACTGGCGGTCGCGGTGGCGGAACGAGCGAAGGATTTTCACTATCGATACTTCGCCAGTACGATCGCGACGCTTCCCTTTCCTCCCCTTCGAGCTCGCTCCGAGCCATGTCGCCGCATCATCCGCCTTGCGCGACGTGCCAGCGCGTTGCGCGGCAAAATCGATCAAGCCGAGATCGACGTGCTGGTCGCAGAGCTGTACGGGATCACACCGGAGGAGCAGGCGATTCTGGAGGCCTTTCTCCGGGAGAGTCTCGGGCGGTGAACGATCGTTCGATCACCTGTCGTGAGCTGTTCGTCGACCTCCTCGCTCCCGATCATGATGTGAGCGAGCCTCTTCTCGAGGCCTATCAGGCGAGTGCTGCCGCCCGGCTGATCGAGATGGTCGGCGATCGCCGGGGTGCAGTCCTGGCCGACGACGTCGGAATCGGCAAGAGCTGGATCGCCGCGGCGGTCGGCAGGTACTTCGCCGATCGCGGTCATGCGATCGACCTCGTCGTTCCGGCGACTCTGATCGATCAATGGCGCCACGTGCTCGGGATGTTCGCCGTCGAGGCGACCCTCGTTTCGCACGATTCAATTCGAGGCACGGCTCGAGAATATGGCGCCGGGAAGCGGTTGCTGATCGTCGACGAGGCGCATCGCTTCCGCAACAGGGCGACCCGACGTTACCGCAAGCTGGCCCTGGCGTCGGTGGGACACGAGATCCTCCTCGTCACCGCCACACCAATCTGCAACCGCCTCGACGACCTCCTCGCCATTCTTCAGCTCGCATTCGCCGATGATGTTCTCCGCGATCATGGAGTCGCCTCTCTCGAGTCGGCATTCGCGGCGGGTATGTCCGAGCAGGTCGTTCGAGTGGCGCAGCACCTCGTCGTTCGGCGCGATCTAAGGCTGCTCGAGGGGGCGTTTGCCATGCCCGCGCTGTCGAAGAAGGTCGTGCGATTCGAGATCGACGATCAGACGATCGGAAAGGTCATCGACTCGATGACCTTCCCGATCATCGCGACATCGACGGCCGACCGGCGCCTGCTTCGGACGACTCTCTGGAGACGGCTCGAGTCGAGCCGCGCCGCGCTCATCGATTCGCTCCGGCGCCAGCGGCGCTTCTACCGGAGAGCCCGCGAGTCGTACGCCACCGGGGCGCGTCTGTCGAAAGCTGATTTTCGGCGCCTCTTCGGCGATGCTGCAGACGAGGCGCCGTATCAGGAGCTGCTGTTCCGAGAGCTCTGGACGGCACCCGCCACCGCGTCGCCGGAGATCTTCGAAGCGATCGATGAGGAGATGAAGCGAATCGACGACGGCTTGCGCCGAGCCGCACTGCTCGAGGATCGAAAACTCGATCGCCTCGTCGAGACGATCGACGGCCTCGGCGCCCGGAGAGCCTTGTTGTTCACCTCCGCGATTGCGACAGCGGAGATGATCTTCGAGCGGATGGCTTCGCGGTGCAGGGCCGGCCTGGTGACATCGCGACGCTGCACGATTGGAAAGGCGGTGGTCCGAGATCCTTCCGTCGTCTTTTCGATGCTCGGCGCCGGACGGCTCGATCTGGTCGTCTGCACCGATCTGGCAGCCGAGGGATTGAATCTTCAGGCCGCCGAGGTGGTGGTCCAATACGATCTCCCGTGGAATCCGGTTCGCCTCGAGCAACGGACAGGAAGAGCGCGGCGGCGCGGGCAGCTGTGCGGGGAGGTCGAGTCGATCTACTTCGTGCCGGCGAGGCGAGGCGATCGTGCCGAAGTCATCGCCCACATCGCGCGCAAGAACCGAGTCCGTCGCGCGCTATTCGGATGCTCGCGCGGCATCGTTCCCGAGGCTCTGCTTCCGGGCAAGTGGCTGACTGTTCGCCGTGCCGGCCACACGCCGGGCCGGCCGTCGATCTGGAAAGCCGGCGGGGACGCGTCCCTTCTCGTGGTTGGTCGAACAGACGCCGCTCGGTTCGTTCTCGCTGCCGGGCTCGGGAGCGAGATCAGCGACTCGTGGGTGGAGATCGACCGAATCCTCGAACAGCGAGGTTGCGACCCGATGGAGCAATTGGAGCAGGGAGGATCGCTGATCGCAGAGGTCACCGGAAGATTCGAGCGGGTGCTCCTCTCCCGTTGGCTCATACCCCCTGCGCTCTCTCGCGAGATGCCGCAGCTCGCGTATCTTCGCGCGCTCGAGCGGCTGCGCCTCGACCGGCGGCCGATGCTCGATCTGCTCTCCCGGCGTTATCGCGCGGGCGTCGAGCTGATGATCGCCGAAGCGGCAAGGCTCCCGGTCGATGCCAGGAGCCGAGACCGGCTCGAGCGCCTTCTGTCGGCCGAGCCGCACCTCGCCGCGCCGGCGTTCGAGCTCCTCGGCGCCTTCGTCTGGTCCTAGCCCTACTCAAACATATTTGAAATTCAAGAGTCAAAGACCGGGCTCGGGCCCGGGCCCGGGTAAGACCTCGCGAGATTGACTCGGTCCTCCGCACGATCATCATTCTGCCAGGAAGAAACGATCATCGTTTGCCGACGACAACAAAGCCCTCCTCGAACGCATCGCTCAGATGCTCACGAAACTCATCAAGTCGCGCCGCCTGACCGAGTGAATCACCCGGGCCCGGGCCCGCGCCCGAGCCCGAGCCCGGCCTTTCGTCATATTCTCAAAGACGAATCCTCAGTCATGACTTCGAGTCAGCAGCGCTCGAATCAACACTTCAGCGACACGATGAAGGCGTCCTTTTCGATTTTCTGCGCCTGGCGTCAGAAGCTTTTGACACGCGAGCCTTGTGATCATGACGGGTAAGTCCTTGCGGTGCAGTCAGTTCATGACGGGAAGAGCCTGGGTGTCGCTGTTGAAAGGTTGGAGGATCGAAAGGAGATGCAACATGATCGACCCGATCGATGCACCTGAGGTGAACGTGGAGACTGACGAGATCTCCCTCGATCTTCTCGAAGAGCTCGCAAAGCTGGTGAAGGAAGCTCTGGAATCAGGAGGCAGTGCGCGAACGAAGATGCAGGACTCCTGACACTCGGAGCTGAAACATACGAGGCACGTATTTCGAGACGTCAAAGGACGCAGGCCGGGCCCATCAGGGGAAAGGACCCGGCTCGGGCCGGTCAGTGACCGTGCCGATGCCGCCACGGAGGGGTCGGTCCAGCATCGTCAACCTTTGGACGGACATTCCGCCGATTTTTCGCCTGCCCGCGAGTCCGATGCGGGCCGAGCCCTCACCGCGGGATCAGGACAGCAGGGGCGATCGTCCCCCCGCTTTCGTTTCCTCGCGCGTCGACGCTGGTGACCGAGTAGGTATAGGTCATTCCCGGTTCCCCCGTCCGGTCGACGTAGTTGGTCTCCACGACGATCTGGGTCGAGAGGAGCGAAGTGCGCCCTTCGACGCTGCGATAGACTTTGTAGCCGGCGAGATCGGGCGCCTGCACCGGCTCCCAGACCAGACGGACGGCCTGCTGCTCGAGCAGTGTGACGAGGGAAGTCGGAGGAGGGGGGGGCAGGAGGTCACGGTACTCCGCAGTAACCGGCTGTGTCGGATCACTCTGCACCAGCGGCGGACCGATGCGCGCGACGGCCGTGACCACATACCGATGCGCTCCCCAGGGGGGGGTGTCGTTGTACGAGGTGCCGGGGAGCGGTCCGGGATTGAGCGGTTGATCGAGCGGAATGTCGGGTGCGTCAGCCGCAGCGCGATAGACGTTGTAGCCGATGATCGCCGGCTGGTCCGCACCCCCCAGGCTCGTCGCCGGCTTCGTCCATTCGAGGATCACCGCCTCGGGCGTCGCGCGCGCCGTGAGCGGATCGGGAGGAACCGCTGGATCGAGCGGCACGATCGTCACCACGTTCGACAGATCGCTCAATCCGCCGCGCGCTTCGGTCGCGACCGCGTAGGCGAGCCGCACCGGTCGCCCATCGTCGGTCCGCTTCGGCGGATCATCCTGATAGATGATCCGAGTCCCTTCGGTGACGTCCGCAAGCTGGGTGGCGTCGAGCGAAGCGATCTCCTCCTTGAGCCGGGTGAACTGCTGCGGGGGGAGGGGGGGGACCTGCGTAAACAGTGCGATCTCTGCCGGCTCGCTGGTCTCCACCATGCCCGACGCGGGACTTCGGGGGTCCCTGCCGGCAAGGGACGGCGGCAGCCCCTCGACATAGCGATAGACGATGACGCGCTCGAGCCGGTCGAGGCGGGTTCCGGCAGCGGTCATCGACGGATAGGTCCAGGCGAGAAGCACATTTGGCCCTCGCTGTGCTACAACCAGATCGGTAGTGCCTCGCGGAATGACCGGGACCGGGGGAATCGGCGCACCCTTTTTCCCGCATGCGGCAAGAAAGAACAGGAGAAGGATTGCGGTTCTGATTTTCATTCGGCGGGCGCGCAGGGCAGCGCAATTCTAACGAAAAACCGCGCGGTTCACGAACCGCGAACGGATTGTGGAAGGAACGACGGATCGTATGTGCGGAATCATCGGCTACGTCGGATCGCGGGAAGTCGTCCCGGTCGTTCTCGGGGGGCTGAAGAAGCTGGAGTATCGCGGCTACGACAGCGCCGGGATCGCGGTGGTCAATGGGAGCGGCGTGAAAGTCGTGCGCGCCGAAGGGAAGCTGTCGAACCTCGAGCACAAGCTGCTCGACGAAACTCTCGAAGGGAGCTTCGGGATCGGGCACACGCGTTGGGCGACGCACGGCAAGCCCAATGAGAACAATGCGCATCCACATCGCGACTGCAGCGGGCGGATCGTGGTGATCCACAACGGGATCGTCGAGAACTTCGTCCCGCTCAAGCAGCAGCTGCAGCGCGACGGACATCAGTTCAAGACCGAGACCGACACCGAGGTCGTGGCGCATCTGATCGAGGCGAATCTCCAGGGGAAGGGCTTCGTCCATGGCGTGCGGACCATGCTCGGCCAGATCGAAGGACACTATGCGCTGGTGATGATCTCGGCGGACGAGCCGGGAACGATCGTGGTCGCCCGCCACGGTCCTCCCCTCGTCATCGGTGTCGGCGAGGGAGAGAACATCGTCGCCTCCGACGTCATGCCGCTGCTCTCCTATACGCGCAACATTCTCTACCTCGAGGATGGCGAGCACGCGGTCGTGACCGACAGCGCCGTGCGCATCTTCGACGCCGGCCACGCGGCGGTCGATCGAGAGCCGAAGCGCATCCTGTGGGACGCGGTCATGGCCGAAAAGGAAGGCTACAAGCATTACATGCTGAAGGAGATTCACGAGCAGGCGCGGGCGGTGAAGGACACGTTCACCGGGCGGATGTTCGAAGAATCGGGCGAGGTCTTTTTCAACGATCTGGAGATGACGAAGGAGGAATGGTCACGCTTCACGAAGGTGCACATCGTCGCCTGTGGAACCTCGTGGCACGCAGGACTCGTCGGCAAATTCCTGCTGGAGAGCGCCGCGCGCATTCCGATCGAGGTCGACTACGGCTCCGAGTATCGCTACCGCGATCCGGTGGTCGATGCGACGACGCTCGTCATCGGGGTCACGCAATCGGGCGAGACCGCCGACACGATCGCCGCGATGCAGGAGGCGCGGCAGCGAGGCGCGAAGCTGATCTCGATCTGCAACGTCATCGGATCGGCGGCCACGCGCATTTCCGAGGGCGTGATCTACACCAATGCCGGTCCCGAGATCGGCGTCGCATCGACGAAAGCATTCACGACCCAGCTGACCGCCTTCTACCTCCTCGCCCTCTACATCCGCCAGCTGCTCGGCGAAGAGAAGACGGACCTGCGGTACGCGATGCACGAGCTGTCGGTGATTCCCCACAAGATCGAGACGATTCTCCGGCAGGAGAAGCACATCGAAGAGCTCGCTCACAAGTACGGGAAGGCGCAGGATTTTCTCTTTCTGGGCCGCGGCGTCCACTATCCGATCGCTCTCGAGGGAGCGCTGAAGTTGAAGGAGATCTCCTACATCCACGCCGAGGGGTATCCGGCGGGAGAGATGAAGCATGGACCGATCGCCCTGATCGACGAGAACCTGCCGATCGTCGGTGTCGCCACGCACAATCGCGTCTACGACAAGGTCATCTCGAACCTCCAGGAGGCAAAGGCACGCGACGGAAAGCTCATCGTGATCTGCGACGAAGGAGACGAGGAGATGCGCCGGTTCGCCGATGACGTGATCGAGATCCCCTGGACGGTCGAGCCGCTCCAGCCGATCCTGTCGGTGATTCCGATGCAATTGCTCGCCTACTACATCGCGCTCAAGCGCGGATGCGACGTCGATCAGCCGCGGAATCTCGCAAAGAGCGTCACGGTGGAGTGACCC
>DATKDP010000109.1:0-5176 GCA_035546335.1 Thermoanaerobaculia bacterium
GACTCGAGCTCGAGAATGGATTTCGTCCTCTTGCGCAGAATGATTCCGCGTGATCGTAGGATGACGAAGACCGCGGCCGCGTCCGTCGACGAGACGATGGCTCCCAGAAGGAGGCCCTGAACCAGGGGCAGGCCGAGAAAGACGTGGGAGAACCAGCCGACGAGAAAGGCGGTCACGGCGACGCCGAGAGTCGACAGGAGCAGCGATCTCCGGAGGACTGGCCGGACGAACGACCACGCGGTGTCGAGCCCTCCGGAGAAGAGAATGAAGATGAGCGCCAGGACGCCGAGCCACTGCGCGAATTCGACATCGTCGAAATAGATCTGTCCCGGCCCTTCGGATCCCGCGATCATTCCGATCACGAGGAACAGCAGCAGCGCCGGCACGCCGAGACGCCCGGAAGCCTTGCTCGCCAGAACGCTCACCAGCAGGAGCACTCCGAGCACGATGACGATGATCTCGAGAGTCACCATGAGAACGAACGGCATTGTATCGTCAGCCGGAAGGGAGCAGGAGCGAACGAGGCGTCGCTGGAAACGACGGAACGGCGCCACCGCCCGCCGGTGGAGTGAAAACGACACCAAGCGCGAAGAACCGGCCTCTTGGGCAGTACCTTATGTGCAATTGGCAACGTCCTTTATCCTTGAGGTAATCGCCTGTTGTTGCCCGTTCAAGCAGTACTCAGCGACGCACCCCGAAGCATTGCAACGTAAGACAACTTCACCTATATTGTTGCTATGGGACGACAGCTTACCGTCAGGCTTCCCGAAGATCTCAGCGATGCGCTCGAGTCCGCGGCCGAGCGGATGCAGCGGAAGAGCTCGGAGATTGTGCGGCTCGCCTTGCGCGAGTATCTCGGCTCATTCGATCGCCGCACGCGACATGCGGATCGCGTCCGATCGCTCGTAGGCTCACTCGACTCCGGGATTCCGGATCTCGCAGAGAATCATCGCGAGCATATCCTCGAGGCGCTGCGCAATGGCAAGTGAGCTGCTCCTCGACACGGGAGCTCTCGTCACTCTCCTCGACCGCAGCCAGCACCGTCACCAAATCTTCGTCAGGACGTTCGAAGCGTGGGATCGGGAGATCGTCAGCACCGAGGCGGTTCTCACCGAGGCGACTCATCTCCTCGGCCGCGTTCCCGGAGGACGCGAGGCGTGCATCGAATTCTTTCTCACCGGCGGAGCGATTCTGGTTCCGACTACGATCGCCGTACTGAGACGAGCCCGCCACCTCGTGAGCCAGTACTCCGACCTTCCGATGGACTACGCCGACGCGACGCTCGTCGTTCTCGCCGAGGAGCTCGATACGAATCTGGTTTTCACGACCGACCACCGCGACTTCGGCGTGTACCGCATCCGCGGCCGGAAACATTTCAAAGTCCTTCCCTGATCCGGGGTAGTGAAGCGCTTCCCCCGGGTAGCGCAATCCCCGGGGGGTACTCTGAGTGACGGGTCGCGGGGTCAACGATCGTCATCATTTTTCTTTTGTTTTTTGAGATCCCTTGCGGCGGCGTTGCTCGAGGGGGAGGATCACGGTGAAGGTCGATCCTTTGCCGGGACCCTCGCTTTCGGCCTGAATCGAGCCGCCGTGGAGCGTCACCACTTCCTTCGCGATGGCCAGGCCGATGCCGAGCCCCGAAGTGCGCCCCGATTCCTTGTCGTCCTGGTGATAAAGCTCGAAGACATGAGGAAGCAACGTGCTCTCGATCCCCTTGCCGGTGTCACGCACCGACAGCCGTGCTTTTGCGCCGTCCCGTTTCAGTACGACTTCGATCGTGCCGCCGGCTGGAGTGAACTTGATGGCGTTACTGACGAGATTCCAGACGACCTGGATCAGGCGGGCCTGATCTCCATGGAAGGGGACGCGAGACCGGGGAGCCTTCAGGGTCAGTCGAATGGACCGTGCCTCTGCCATCGTCCGGGTGATATCCACGCCCGCCCGGACTACGTTCTTCAGATCGATGTCTTCCTTCTCTACTCGCAGTTTGCGTTGCGCGATCCGTTCGGTATCGAGCAGGTCATCGACGAACACCCGGAGCAGTTTCGCCGACTGATCGATCTGCGTGATGGCATCCCGCGAGGTCTCCAGCTCATCGGGGTTCTGTGCCGAGAGCTCGGTCCAGCCGAGGATGGTCGTGAGAGGCGTGCGGATCTCGTGAGCGACAGTACCGAGCAGAGCGTGGAGGTAGCGATTCGCCGCCTCCCCCTCGCGGAACAGTAGCGCGGTGTCGATCGCCATGGCGGCGTGGCGTCCGAGCTCATTCGCGAACTTGAGGTCATCCTCATCGTAGGTCATTTCGCTCATCGAGAACGTCATCGTGCCGAAGGTCCGGTCTCGCGTTTTGAGGGGAACGCGAATCAGAGACTTGAGGCCGAGGGCGCCGACGAGCTGGTTGTATCGCGTCTCCCTCTCGCCGCCGGTCGACCCGGAGCTGGAGACATCGGAAACGAGTAGCGGTTCGCGAAACGCAGCGGGCGGCGCACTGGGGAGCGGTGCTGTTCTTTCGTCCCAGGCGATCTCCTGAAACTTCTCGGCGATGTCTCGCATGAACGGGTTCGTGTGCGAGACCGCAAGGTGCCGGATCGAGCCGTCCTCGTCGAGAAGGTCGATGGCGCACCAGTCGGCAAAATCGGGAACCGCCAGTCGGGTGAGCGAATCGAGTGTGGTTTCGTAGTCGAGCGACGACGCCAGAAGCGCTCCGGCATCGGCCAGAAGTGTGCTGAGCCGGGCCGACTTCTCTGCCGCGAGCACGCTGCGTTTGAGCGCATCGATGTCGCTGAACACAATGAGACCGCCATCGACGACTCCCTCGCTCGTGAGGTAGGGATGGATACGAAGCAGGCGCCATCGTCCGCTCTCGTCGCGGACTTCGTGATTGCCTGGGGTTCGCGACTTGATCGCATCGCGGAACAGTCGCAGGAGGTTGTCGGTACCGACGATCTCGCCTCGTACCTCCGAGAGCGATCGTCCACGATTGTCGGCGTCGAGCCTGAACAGCGCCGCCGCTGGCGCGTTGAACCGGCGGATCTCGCCGCCGATACCGACGAACAGCATCGGGATCTCGATCGCGGAAAGCACGTTCTCGAGATCATCATTCATCGTGGTCAGCGTGGCGTTTCGGTCCAGTAGTTCGCCGTTGAGCGTGATCAGCTCCTCGTTGGCGGACTGGAGCTCTTCTTTTGCCGTCTCGAGCTCCTCGTTGGTGCTCCGAAGCTCTTCGTCGCTCGACTGCGCTTCTTCCGCGGCGGACGCGGCTTCGTCGGCAAGCCGTTCGCGGTCCTGAACCGCCGCCGAGAGCGACGCCCGCAACGAGACGACTTCGCTCACCTGTTCGTCCGTCGCCTCGCCGGCGTCCGAATCTCCTTCCGTGCTCCGAGTGCTGAACAGCACCCAGAACATCGTTGGCCCGATCCTTCGCGGGAACGGAATGATCCGGAAAGCATCGGCGCGACGCTCGCCGGCTTCCTCGACCGCGATGTCGGTCCTGACGACCTCGCCTCCCTCCTGACCGGCACGGTGCAATGCCGGTCGCAACTCGGCCAGCATCTCGGGATGACGGATCAGACCGAACAGATTCAGGTTCGCCTCTCCCGGAATGTGCCGGATGTAAGGCTCCACGTCGCCGCGGAATCGGACGATCTCCATCGAACCATCGACCAGAACGCCGCAAGGCGCGAGGTGGTCGGCCAGAAACAGGTCTGCCTCGTGCTGGAGCGAGCCGGGTCTCAGCGATTCGGCTGGTGACTCGGGGGACCGTTGCGATGGTGTATCTCTCTGGCTGTGAAAACGAGACAGAGCCGCGTCCCTGAACGGCAGCTTACGATAGAACCACGGTCTGACGTCGGCCGGAGCGAACAGCGCAGAGGTACGGAGACTCTCCGCGTTACCGAGTGCGAGGAATCCATCCGGGACGAGAGCGTAGTGCAGGGAGCTCAATGCCTTGTTCTGCAGGCCGGTTCCGAGGTAGATCAGCAGGTTACAGCACATCACCAGATCGACGTTCGAGTACGGCGGATCGCTCGTCACGTCGTGCTTCGCGAAGACGCACAGCTCGCGCACCTTCTTGCTGATGCGAAAACCGGCCGGCACGGGGGTGAAGAAGCGTTCGCGGAGCTCCGGAGAGACGTTCGCGAGTGCCTTCTCCGAATAGATACCGGCGCGCGCGACCTCCAGAGCCTTGTCGTTGATGTCGGTACCGAAGATGGTTGCACGAACGTCGCTGTCGCGCAGGTATTCGAACAGGGCGATCGTCACCGAGTAGACTTCCTCGCCCGTCGAGCAACCCGCGACCCAGATGCGAAGAGGACCGGATTGACGTTGCTCGAGAATCTCCGGAAAGATCGAATCCCGCAGTGCAGCGAACTGCTTCGGATCCCGAAAGAACGCCGTCACTCCGATCAGCAGATCCTGATAGAGAATGTCGAGCTGCTCATCGTTCGAAGCGAGCGCGCGAGCATACCGCTCGACTGTCCCGTGACCGTCGAGCAGGACCCGCCGGAGGATCCGCCGATGAATGCTCGGCGCCTTGTACTGTCCAAAGTCGACGTCGAAGCGTTCGCGCAGAAGGCGGAAAACCCTTGTAAAGTCCTCGGGTCGATTCTCTTCCGTCTCCTCGGCGTCTGCGCTTCCTGCGAGTCGTACGATGTGCGCCCCAATCTCCCCGGGCGAGAGAACGAAGTCGGCGGCCGTGGAGGCCGAGCGTGGCATCACCTCGAATTGCGCGCTATCGTCCTGGGCGAACGTGATTCCCGAGACGTCGCGGATCGACTGAAGCCCGGCTGAGCCGTCGGTGTCGGCGCCGGAGAGCACCACGCCGATCGCGTGGCTCTTCTGGTCGCTCGCGAGCGACGTGAAGAATCGGTCGATCGGGCGGTGCGGCACTTTCGCGGGACGCGGTTTGAGGTGCAGGACGCCGCCGGCGATCGTCAGTTCGCGGTCCGGAGGAATGACGTATACGTGGTCCGGCTCGGCTCGTGCTCCCTCCTCTGCCTGTCGGACCGGAACTGCCGAGGATTTCTGCAGGATCGTAGCGAGCATGCTTCCATGGCTGGCGTCGAGGTGCTGCACGAGAACCCATGCGAGGCCGGTCTCGGCGGGAACCGCGGCGAGCAGTTGCTCGAAGGCCTCGATTCCCCCCGCGGACGCACCGACTGCCACCACGCGCACTGCGGCA
>DATKDP010000110.1:0-2307 GCA_035546335.1 Thermoanaerobaculia bacterium
TTGAGGAGGCGCAACGAAGCTCACGGCGTCGAGATCGAGCCAGGCGGTACCAATTCATCAAATACACTCCACTAGCATCCGAATCGCGGGAATCGATCCCGCGGAGGAGCGCGTCCGGGTACTCCTGACCCGGCCGCTCGACAACATCGCCTGACGGCGAGAAACGAGGAGAGGGACGATGCCGAGAGTCAAACGAGGAAACAAGAGAAAGAACCGCCGCGGAAAGATTCTGAAGCTGGCGAAGGGCTACTATGGGATGAAGTCCCGTGGTCACCGGATCGCGAAGCTGCAGGTCGAGCGGAGCCTCAACTTCGCATTCGCCGGACGCAAAGACAGGAAGGGCGATTTCCGGAAGCTGTGGATCGCCCGCATCAATGCCGCAGCGCGCCTCAACGGCATGTCGTATTCGCGCCTGATCGCCGGGCTGAAGCTGGCCGGATCGCCGCTCGACCGGAAGATTCTCGCGGATCTCGCGGTTCGCGACGCCGCGGCGTTCGTGGCCGTCGCCGAGAGTGCACGGCAGGCGCTGGAGAAGGCAAAGACGGCCTGATCCCGGCCGGGACGATGATCGAGGAGATTCGCAGCACCGAGGAGACGTTCGAGCGGGAGATCGCGGCTGCCGAATCGACCGCAGCTCTCGATGCGTTGCGGGTGCGCTATTTCGGCAGGAAGGGAGGGCTCGTTCCCTCCCTCTTCACGCGGCTGCGCGAGGTCCCTCCCGATCAGAAGAAGGATGTCGGCGAGGCGCTGAACCGCCTCCGTGATCGCCTCGAGGGGGAGCTGAAAGAGCGCCTTGCCCGCGCCTCGACGCTCGAAGAGGAGCGAGGCGCGGCCAGAAGCAGGATCGACGTCACCCTTCCGGGAAGACCGCCGGCGCTCGGCCATCTCCATCCCGTCACGATCGTACGGCGGGAAATGGAGGAGATTTTCCGCGAGATGGGCTACACGATCGAGGCGGGACCCGAGGTCGAAACCGACTGGTACAACTTCGGGGCGCTGAACTTCACCCCCGATCATCCCGCGCGCGACACGCAGGACACCTTCTACTTCAACGAGCGGCTGATGCTGAGGACGCACACCTCGAACGTGCAGATCAGAACGTTCGAGTCGTATCCTCCGCCGATCAAGATCCTGGCACCCGGTCGCGTCTACCGGCGAGACGAGATCACCCTGCGGCGCTCACCGATGTTCCACCAGATCGAGGGGTTCGTCGTCGACCGCGGAATTCATTTCGGTCACCTGCGCGGAACGCTCGAGCATTTCGTGCGACGTCTCTTCGCGCCCGATACGGGCGTTCGATTCCGCCCGAGCTTCTTCCCGTTCACCGAGCCGTCTGCGGAGGTCGATATCTCCTGTGTCTTCTGCAGGGGAGCGGGGTGTGGAACCTGTTCGCAGACCGGATGGATGGAGATTCTCGGCTGCGGCATGGTGCACCCTCAGGTGTTTCGCAACACCGGAATCGATCCGGAGGAATGGAGCGGTTTCGCCTTCGGACTCGGCATCGACCGGGTGGCGATGCTCAAGTTCGGCATGCCGAACATCCGGACGCTCTTCGAGAACGATCTGCGGGTCCTCGGGCAGTTCTGATTGCCTGGCTCCTGGACTTCGGCGGCCTGACGCCGCCGCGATTGGGGCAGATGTGGCCAAGCGTGCCGGCGATGGCCAGGACACCATCGCGATCGGGTGGAGACGCCCGACCGCCGGCGAGTCCTCGGGCTCAGGTGAGGTTGCGGAGCTCCTTGCCTGGCTTGAAGCGGATCGTATTTCCAGGCGGGATCCTCACTTCGATCCCCGTTTTCGGGTTGCGGCCGATCCCTTTCTTCCGCTGCTTGACCTGGAACACGCCGAAGCCGCGCAGCTCGATGCGCTGCCCATTGGCCAGCGCATTACGAAGGCCTTCGATCACGGTCTCGACCGCCTGCGCGGCCTTGATCCGCGAGATCTCGGTCTGCTCGGCAACTCGATTGACGATGTCTGCTTTGATCATCGGGCCTCCCTCGAATGGGGATTATATCGCAGAGGCGAGAGGCGAGAGGCGAGAGGCGAGAGGCGAGAGAGACGAGGCTCGAGGCTCGGGACTCGAGGCTCGGAGCCCCAGCCCGAGCCGGGGCGTCGCTATCATTTCTGCCATCTGCCATCTGCCATCTGCGATCTGCCCTCGTCCCTCTCTAGCCTCTAGCGGTAGTTTACTGGATAGGCCCCGGTTCCTGAACGCCGGCTCCGGCGAAACATATCCATCCCAAGAAGATAGGCAGGACTGACTGTTCGCCGAATGTGTATTACCCTATTAGTTTATCAATTTTCTAT
>DATKDP010000111.1:0-144624 GCA_035546335.1 Thermoanaerobaculia bacterium
GTCGCCTCACCGGTGAGTGGGCTCCAGGACTCGACATTAACTCGGCGAACAACACGATCAAAGGCCTGCAGATCAACGGATTTCAGTCGCCCGCGATCGTTCTACAGGGAAGCGGCGGGAACGTGATCGGCGGAGACCGCTCACGCGGCTCGGCAATCCTCGGCGAAGCGAACATCATTTACGGTTACCAATTCACCGGCATCGCGTCGTCTTCCGCGAGTAACCTCATCATCGGCAATCAGATTGGAACCGACCCGAGTGGCCTGCCCGCTCCGGGTGGCCAGCGCAGAGGGATCGGAATTTATCAGTCCAGCCCCGGCCCTGTAGACGGCGGCGATCGGATCGAAGGTAATGTCATCGCCGGAAATATCGATGCGGAGATCTATCTGCAGAACGCCCGCGGCAATACGATCATCGGCAACTTTCTGGGAACGGACGCGGGCGGCACAGCGCGCGTTGGAGCCGCCTTTCAGAGCATCGCCAGCTCGTTCGCTGCTGATAACCTCATCACCGGGAACGTTATCGCGAACATGGTCAACCTCACCGATCCGGGAAGCTACTGTAACCGCGTCACGAACAACTGGATCGGCGTGGCCAGGAACGGCTCGTCGCTGACGAGCCAGGGCCAGTGGGCTGGCGTGTCTATCCGGGAGCCGTTCAATCTCGTCAGCGAGAATGTCCTGGACATCGTGGGGGTCGCAGGTCTTTATAGCCGGACGAGCGACACGGTGATCATGGGAAACACGGTCGGAGCGGAATCGCGGCAAGCCCTCTCGGGGATCCACGTCTCCGCTGCTTCAAGGACGTTCATCGAGGGGAATTCCGTGTACGCATCACCGCGAGGAATCTGGCTCGAATCGGGAGTTTCCGCGACGTTCATCTCCCGTAACACGATCATGGGCAACGACGACGGCATCTCGATCGACGCCGCCGACACGAGCGTGATTCAGGAGAATGTCATCGCGCGGAACGGCGGAGCGGGAGTCGTCGTGTCGAGTCCCACGCATCGAATTCGACGCAACTCGATCTTCGAAAATGCCACTGCACCGATCGCGATCACGACCGGCGCGCCCGTCCCCCAGCCGCCGAGCATCACATCGGTGACGTTGAGTGCAGTGGAAGGATCTGCCTGCAGCGGCTGCACGGTCGAGATTTTCTCCGACAGCGGCTCGCAGGGACGGCGCTACGAAGGATCGGTCGTGGCGGCCGCCAGCGGCAAGTTCACGTTCACGGGAGCCGTCGCGGGACCGAATGTTACGGCGACAGCGACCGAAGCGGACGGCAGTACCTCAGCGTTCTCGCTTCCTGCCGCGAGGCCACCTTCGCCTCCGCGTCGTCGCGCCGTGCGGCACTGAACACGTCCGGCGTGGTCGACGGTGGAACGGCGCGGCCGGCCGCGTGCTGGACGATGGCGGCTGCGGAGGACCCGTCCTGAAACAAAAGGGCCTCCAAGGTAGCATCCGTAGTGGGGACGGAGCTTCTGTTTACGGTTTTGTGAGCGATGCAGCCCCGACGGGGCTTCTTCATAGCCATCTTCGGAAGCGCCGCAACAGGAAACAGAAGCTCCGTCCCCGATGAAACAAAGCGGCAAATCTTCGGCGATCCCTGAGACTTCCGTTCGAGGGGCGCGCAACCATGGCAGGCGATTGGGCGTATGAACGAGAAACCAGCCATGAGCGGACCATCGCTGATCGAAGGAGCCACGGTTGGCCGCTACCGGATCCGGAGATTGCTCGGAGCCGGAGGCATGGGCGAGGTCTACCTCGCCTGGGATGGCGCGCTCGATCGTCCCGTCGCGCTCAAGATTCTCCCGCCTCATCTGATGCGCGAGCCGCATCGCGTCGAGCGCTTCATCACCGAGGCGAAGGCCGCCTCCGCGCTGAACCACCCGGCGATCGTGACCATCTACGAGACGGGTGAAGACAGCGTCCGTATCGATGGAGAGGAAAGCTCGCGGGTTCACTACATCGCGATGGAGCTCATCGAGGGGACGACTCTCGAAGAATGGGTCCGGCTCGGGCAGCCACTCTCGTCTCTACTCGGCCAGCTCGCTTCCGTCGCCGAGGGTCTGGGGAAGGCGCATGCGCGGGGGATCGTGCATCGCGATCTGAAGCCCGACAACATCATGATCACCAGCGATGGGCATGCGAAGGTTCTCGACTTCGGCATCGCGAAGCTGCTCGACGGAGAGCGGCAGGAAGAGCCGCGCTCTCCCTCGGACCGCCGGACGCTCACCGAGCCGTCGGCTCTGCTGGGGACGCTCGGCTACATGCCGCCCGAACAGATCGAGGGATTTGTTCTCGATCATCGTGCCGACATCTTCTCGTTCGGCTGCATCCTCTACGAGGCCCTCAGCGGACGCGCTCCATTTCTCGGCCGCTCGAATGCGGAAACGCTGCACAACATCGTGCATCGCGACCCTGCGCCGCTGGGGGTCGCCGATCCTCGCCTCGACGAGGCTCTGCGCAGGATCGTCGATCGATGTATTGCCAAGGACCGCGAGCGGCGGTACGACTCCGCGCGCGATCTCGGTCTCGATCTGATCGACGCCATGGCCCTGGCTCCCGCTCCGCGGCCGAAGCGAATCGTGCGCAGTAAGCTGCGCTCGCGGGTCATGCGCGCGGGAGTGGTGATCTCGGCATTGGCGCTCGCCCTCCTTTTTCTGCGCGTTCCGGCCGAGGCGCTGGTCGACACGGTCACGGCGGCGGTCGCTCCTTCGAAGAATCCGGAGGTTCAGCGTCTGGAGCGCCTTCTTTCGCTCGAGCGCGAGCGGAACCTCGATGCCTCGGCGGCGCTCACCGAGAGGGAGCGCGAGATCGCTCGCCGCGGCGCCGAGATCGAAGGTCTGCGGACCGAGCGCGATCAGAGCAATCGTCTTCGTTCCGATCTCGAAGAGTCGTATCGAACGCTGCTGTCCGACGTGGAGGATCACCTGCGGCGCAACAAGTCGGAGAGCTCGGAGCTGCGAGTCAAAGTTGCGAATGCGGAGACCGAGCTGCAACGCGTTCGCGAGGAAGCGCAGCGGCGTGCGACCGAGCAGGAGCGTCTCGGCCGGGTCGAGCGGGAGCTGAGCCGCATCGTCTACACGCGAACGGAACCGCGGGGAATCGTGGCGACGATTCCGGGAATGTTCTTCCGGAGCGGCCGCAGCAGGATGCCGGCGGAGAGCCACGGAATGTTGCAGGGGATCGCGACGCTGCTCACGGACTATCCGGAATTGAAGATCGCGATCGAAGGGCACAGCGACAGCAGTGGGTCGGCGGACTGGAACCTCGAGCTTTCCCGGGAGAGAGCCGAGACGATCCGTGGAGCTCTGATCATGATGGGGATCGATCCGGCGCGAATCACCGCGATCGGACGCGGCGAGCTCGTTCCCGCGTTCAGCAATGAGAGCGAGGAGGGGAGGACGCGGAACCGCCGCGTCGAGATCATCCTCTCGCATTGAGGCCGGAGCGGCCGGTTGCGCCGCTCCCTCCTGGTTATCCCGTTCCGTGTGATGAATGATGCATCTGCTTTCGATTCCTCGCGCCCCTGCCGGGGCGCGACGGAAAAATGTCTGCGGGATATTCCGGGGGTTGCGCTTCCCGCGCAACCCCCGGCTGTGATCCTTACATCCCTTCGGGATGCAGGGCGGGCGCGAAGCCGCGAGAGAAGAGTGTGTGTTCTCAAGTCGGCGACATCATCCCGGGCGGTCAACCGTCCCTACGGGACTGACGGCGTCTTCGTGTTGCGGGCTCCCGGGACTCCGTCCCGGGCTATTTTCAAACGTCCCTACGGGACTACCGCGGGTCGCTGACGGTGGTGGCCTTCCGCTCGAACGTGCGGAAGCGCAGAAGGGCACGACCGATCTCGATCTCGTCGCGGTCGTGCAGTTCCGACGGCGCATCGATGCGCCGTTTGTCGAGAAACGTGCCGTTCTTGCTTCCGAGATCCTCGAGGATGGCGACCGAGCCGCGGACTTCGATGACGGCGTGATAACGAGAGACCGCGGGAGAGTCGATGATGATCACGCAGTCGAGCTCCCTCCCGATCAGATTGCGTCCCGGCTCGAGGTCGAAGCTTCTTCCGCCCCATACGATTCGAAAGAGCCGGTCGCGCGGCTCGGCGTTGTGATCCGCTTCGACCATCGTTTCCGCGGCGAAAGCAAAACCGAATCGCGGCTTCGTTTGCAGCATCGACCTCGCGGTGTCGCCGATGGCCGAGCGAATCTCGGAGACGAGGTTGTTCAGATTCGCGTACTCCACGAAGCTCTCCGGCCAGAGAGCTTCATAGAGCACTTCCTTGCGAACGGCACCAGGATGCCGGGCGATCAGGATCGCGAGCAGATCGAACGCCTTCGGTGAAAGGTGGATCGGTTTGCCGGCCCGGGTGAGCTCCCGCCGTTCTTCATCGAAGACGAATTCGCCGAATTGTGCGCGCACGTTCGGAAGCATTGTAGAGTGACAAGAGTGACGCCCTTAGAGAAATCCGAGCGTTTCCTTAGCGTTCCCCTGCGACTCCATTGTCTGACCGACGCACATTTGCCACATGTCGTGGCTCCGTGCGGTCAGCTTCATTCTCTGCTCATCGGTGGTGACCCCTCTGGTAGGCGGAACGAATCCTGCGAAGCCGGTGGGGGAGACCCTCTGGGACGATCCGGTGCTTCGCGGTCATCTCGTCGAGCTGCTCCAGATCTCCGGCAACGGGATCCGAAGCACCGAGCGAGCCGCCTTCATCGTTCGTGAGGAGTCGGGAAGGATTCGCTGTCTCGTCTGGCCGCTTCACAATGGATTTCAGAAAGAGACGTATCACGGAACGATCCCTCCGAATACCGTCGCGATCGCGCACACGCACCCGCGCGAGATTCCGTTCCCCTCGGTCACTGATCAGAAGGAGGCGGTTCGGCTCGGTCTCCCATTCCTCGTCGTGACGCCGCGCAACCTCTACAGCGCCGATCCCGACGGCCGAACCTTGCCGATCATCCGAAATCGGCCATGGACGCGCACGGTCGTGACCTCGGCGCCGCAGTGCGAGCTCCTGCAGCGCAACAACGAGCCGCGCGTTGCCGCTGCTGCGCGCTGACCCTGGGGGTCGGGCGTCCCCGCCCGATCGTGGCGGCGTCCTCGCCGCCCCTCGCGAGTCGGGACGATCTGAGCAAGCCCCGCCAGCGATGGCGAGGACGCCATCGCGATCATGCGAGGACGCACGACCCCCAGTAGCCCGGGTCGTCCGGATCGATCGCGGGAACGGCAAGCCGTTCCCGCGATCCGGCCCAGGCGGATTCGAGCTTACTGCGTGACATTCAGCGAGGTGCTGTCGACCAGGAACGACGTCTGGAGACTGCTGTCCTCGGTTGCGTAGAAGCGAATACGGATCGTCTGCCCCTTGTATGCGAGGACGCTGAACGACTTGAGCGAGTAGCTCGAGCTCTTGTTCAGATTCGAGTAGGTCGCCAGCGTCGTCAGAACGCTACCCGACGAGTTGAGCACCTGAACGTGCAGCTTGTCATACGCCGTGGAAGTCGTCGTCTCCGCGGTATCGATCTTGAGGTAGAAGTTGAGCGTCGCCGCGGTGGCACCCGAGGGGATCGAGATCTGCTGATAGGCATAATCGGTATGTGAGGTGCCGTAACCGCAGAGCCACGCGTACCATGAGCCCGCGTGCGGCGTTCTCGAGGTCGAGTTGGTGATCACTCCGGAAGTGATCGTCCACGCGCCGTTGTTGCCCGATTCGAATCCGGGATTGCTGAGGAGCTGCGTCGTCGTCCCGCCACCGCTGCTGCCCAGCAGCGAGTAGAGGAGGCGGTTTGGAGAGCCCTTCACATCGGTGATCTTGCTCGCCGTCGCGCTGTCGCGAATCGCGGTCCAGACGGTGGAGGGCGACTGATATCCGTTCTGTTGCAGGTAGAGCGCGGCGACGCCGGCGACGTGCGGGGTGGCCATCGACGTGCCGCTGATCGTGTTCGTGGCGGTGTCGCTGCTGTACCAGGCCGAGGTGATACTCGATCCCGGAGCGAACAGATCGGTGCAGGATCCCCAGTTCGAGAAGGAGGAGCGAGCGTCGGACGAGGTGCTCGAGTTCACGGTGATGGCGGCGGGGACGCGGGCGGGGGAAGAGTTGCACGCGTCCGCGTTGCTGTTCCCCGAGGCCACGGCGTAGGTGACGCCGTCGTTGATCGAGTTGTTCACCGCGGTGTCGAGGGCCGAGCTCGCGCCGCCACCGAGGCTCATGTTCGCCACGGCCTTCTCGCCGGCAGCATGATTCGAGGTGACCCAGTCGACGCCGGCGATCACGCCCGAGTTGGTTCCCGACCCGTTGCAATCGAGAACGCGTACCGCGACGAGCGTGACGCTCTTCGCGACACCGTACGTCGAGCCGCCGACCGTTCCGGCGACATGGGTACCGTGGCCGTTGCAATCGCTCGTCCCCCGGCCGTCGTTGATCGCGGTGTAGCCGCTGATCACGCGCCCGCCGAATTGCGTATGTGATGCCCGGATTCCCGTGTCGATGACGTACACCTTCACGCCGGACCCTGTGTAGTTGTAGGTGTACGAGCCGCTCAGCGGAAGACTTCGCTGGTCGATCCGATCGAGACCCCAGGTCGCGTTGCTCTGCGTCGCCTCGAGCGTGACCTCACTGTCCTGCTCGATGTAGGCTACGCGCGGATCCTTGGCGAGGGCCCGTGCGCGCCCCTCCGACAGCTCGACGGAAAAGCCCTGAAGCGCTCGCTCATAGACATAGCCGAGACGGCCTCCATGCATGCGCGCCATGTCCGACGCGGCAGCGGGGATGTCGGCGACTGCTCCCTCTTTGAGCACGACGATGTACTGATCCGGAATCGCACGGCTGTTGCGACGAATCTCACCGTTGGAGGCGAACAGCGTAGGGACAAGCAGGAGAATACCGAGCACCAGAACGACTCGCTTCATGAAGGCTCCTTCCACTCATTTCTTGCCTCTCGCTGTTCCACGCGCCGCGCCAGGACGCAGCAGTCGCAGAACTCGCGTCGTTTCAATTGGTTGGTGAAAAAGCCGCCGGCTGATGGGTCAAAATCGGAACCTATGGATCAGTGTGAGTGGGTCAAACGGCGACGCGCCTGGAACGGGGATGACCCCCTGAAGGGCGATCCTGTCAAGCACGCCGGCTGCTCGAAAGGAGCGCGAGCAGATCTTCGACTTCGTAAGGCTTGCGGAGGAAGGGGACGGGTGTTTCCGTCTGCTGGTTCACCGTGAGGGGATCGGCGTGACCCGTCGAGAAGATGACGTTCAAGTCGGGCCACCGCGATGCAATTTCGGTATAGACCTCGATCCCGCTGACGTCGGGAAGGCCTACATCGAGGACGACGGCGTCGGGCCGAAATCGTTCGACGGCCGCCGGGACGAGCCTGCCGCGGTCGACGACTTCCACGACGATGCCCTCCAGCTCGAGGATCGCGCGAAGACCGGATGCGACGAGCTCGTCGTCATCGACGATGAGGATTCGCTTCGGCCGCGAGCCCTCACGAGCGGGAGGATCCTTCGGTGTCACCACCTGATCACCGATCGGAAGGAAGATGTAGAAGCTCGTGCCATATAAGATTCTGCTTTCGACGAAAATGCGTCTTCCATCTGGCCCCGATCCGGCGCACGAATCTGTAACGGGGATCACGGATCGGAAATCAAAGAGCGCAACGTGCCAGCGAGTCGGGGCAGATCTGAGCAAGTCCGCCAGCGATGGCGAGGACGCCATCGCGATCGTGCGAGGACGCACGACCCCCAACGAGGTGTCGACTGGCTGGCGGGCTGGAAACCCGCCCCCCAGGCGCAGGCCTGGAACCTCGGCATGGTCAGCCCTTTTCCGTGGTACCCATCCGTGCGAAGTAGTCGCGGCTTTCTCGCACGATGATGCCGCTCAGGAGAAGAAGTCCGATGAGGTTCGGGAGAGCCATCAGGCCGTTCATGGCGTCCGACAGAGTCCAGACGAAGTCGAGGCTGTGAATCGCGCCGAAGAAGGCGGCAATGACGAAGAGAATGCGGTATGGAATGACCGCCCGAATTCCGAGGAGAAACTCGATGCTCTTCTCACCGTAGTAGCTCCAGCCGAGAAGCGTCGAGAAGGCGAACATTGCCAGGCTGACCGCGACGATCGATCCGCCCCAGACACCGGGAAGTCCATCGCTGAAGGCCGCCTGTGTCAGCGGCGCTCCGTTGAGCCCCGAATGCCATGCATCGGTCGACAGGATGGCGATTCCGGTGAAGGTGCAAACGACGATCGTATCGATGAACGTCTGCGTCATCGAGACGAGCGCCTGGCGGACCGGCTCGCTCGTCCTTGCAGCGGCCGCTGCGATCCCAGCCGATCCGAGCCCTGACTCGTTCGAGAAGATGCCGCGGGCGACACCGTACCGAATTCCCTGGGCGAGAGTTGCTCCGATGAACCCACCGGTGGCGGCCGTGTCACGGAATGCATTCTCGAAGATGAGAGCGAAGGCGGCGGGGACTCGATCCAGATGGAGCAGAATGACGAGTCCCGAGCCCGCCATGTAGGCGAGAATCATGAACGGAACGAAAAACCCGGTGAACCGGCCGATCGATTTGATTCCTCCGATGATCACCGCGCCGGCGAGAACGGCGATGACGAGGCCGGTCACCCAGGTGGGGATTCTGAAGGAATTCTCGAGCGCACTCGCCACGGAGTTCGACTGCACCATGTTGCCGATTCCGAAGGCGGCGAATGCCGCGAAGAGAGCGAAGAGCGTTCCGAGAGCGCGGCCGAAGGCTTTCGGCCGAACCGCATTGGTCAGGTAGTACATCGGGCCGCCGGCCTGTTCTCCTTTGGCATCCGTCTGCCGGAACCGAACCGAAAGGAGCGCTTCCGAGTATTTGGTCGCCATGCCGACCAGTCCGGTCATCCACATCCAGAACAGTGCGCCCGGGCCGCCGATCGCGATCGCCGTCGCCACCCCGGCGATGTTGCCCGTTCCGACGGTCGCGGCGAGTGCGGTCATCAGAGCCTGGAAGTGCGAGATGTCGCCTTCGGCGCCACGCTCGGTCCGCACTACGAGCGCCAGCCAGAGCGCTCGCCACAGCCGGACGAACTGCAGCCCCCGAAGACGTACCGTCAGAAACAGCCCGGTGAACAGAAGCAGCGGGATGAGGAGATACGGCCCCCAGATGAAGTCGGATGTCGCCTGGATGATTGGGAGGATTCGGTCACTCACGATTGCCCCACCTTTATCGATTTGATGTCGGGAGAGTGTACGACAACTCGTCGGAGGGAACGAGCCTGTGGCCGAAGTTTGTCCGCTTCGGCCAGACCTGCCCGGATGCCGTGACCTCTCGCGCGCCGAAGCGGACAACTTCGGTCCTGGCCTGAGTCGCGGGCGACGAACAGCACCGAGAGGGCAAGACAGAAAGATCGTCCGGCGACACGGGCGAAGAGCTCGCAGGCATGTGAGACGCGACCCCTCACCCCTGACCCCTCTCCCCATGGTCACGTCGCTGCCTCTGGTAAGTTGGCTGATGGGGAGAGGGGAACGGGCGTCGCGAGATTCGCCTGTCTGTGAGCGTCGGTTCGCCGTCGTATGAATTGTCAGGCCAGCTCGAGCGTCATCAGCGACACCAGCTTCGATCCTCCCTCGGTATGCTGGCGGCCGACTTCCCTGAATCCGAGTGCGTGATGAAAAGCGAGTGAGCCGGGGTTGGGCGGATCGAGATTGACCTCGCACGTGATCCGAGGGGAGCGTCCGCGCGTCCAGACCTGAAGCTCCTCGTACAACCGCCTCCCGATGCCACGTTGTCGCGCATGTTTCGCGACGACCACGCGGTCGATGTAGATGAACGAGGGATAGCGAGCCTTGAACCAGAGAAAGTTCATGCTCCGGTAGGCCGTCCGGGGATCGAGTGCGATCAGGAATCCGGCCGGCTGCCCATCGACGACCGGGAGACGGAACCAGGCTGCGGCTTCGACGAACCAGCGAACTTCCTCGATGCCGAGACTGTTCATGTTCGGGACGGCCTCTTCGTTCAGGCGATGAACGTACTCGATGTCGTCCGGGGTGACCTCTCGGATGGTGATCTCGCTTTCGTGAATCACGTTCTCGTTTCCCCCGCCGGCAGACTCATCTCCACTTCAACTTCCATTCACACTCCTCGGCACCGTGGGCCACACACTTCGTATGGGAGATCTCGACGCCCGTCACGCCGGTGAGATCGGCCAACTGCTCCATCCAGCCGGTGACGAGGCCGCAGCCGGCGCTCTCCGACGGGAAGTCGGACAGCCGGATGCGCGCACTCGTCGCCGTGGCCGACTCGACGCGCAGCTCACCGGCGCTGTAGACGGTCCGCCACATGTTCGCCGCTTTGCTCAGCAGGGCCGTCGGCGTGAGCACGAGCACGAAGAAGCGATAGACCCCGCGGATGGCGTCGGAGGCAGCGGCTCTCCCGGCCCGGCGGGCGAACTGCTCGAGCGGTTCTCCTTTAGCTCGTGCCGCAGCCTCGGTCAAACGATTGATGGTCGCCAGGGGATACGTCTCGATTGCCACGACCCGTGAGCGGAGTTTCGTGGAATCGTCGGGCGAGAGGGTGCTGAAGGCATCCTCGCGCTGAGCTGGTGTGAGCTCCCGCTGCAGGAAGGCCTGGAGGCTCCGAATCGGAGAGCCCTTGACGGTGACTGAAGATTCCGTCTGCATAGGGCATTCACAACTGAGAGGGCGGCGCTCTCGCCTCCCAGTATAATCCGAGATCGCAGGAGGCGATCCGATGACTGACGATGCCAAAGCGGAAGAGACTGCCAGACAAACGAGCTCATCGATCGAGAGGGCGGAAGCGGGCAATGCGCCGAAGGCGGAGCGCGAACATTTGGAAACGCTCTGCGTCAACACGATTCGGTTTCTCGCGGTCGATGCTGTCGAGAAGGCCAACTCGGGCCATCCCGGCACGCCGATGGGAATGGCCGACATGGCGTTCATTCTCTGGACGGAGTTTCTCCGCCACGATCCGAAGGATCCGAAGTGGAAGAACCGCGATCGCTTCGTCCTCTCCGCCGGTCATGCGTCGATGCTTCTCTACTCGCTCCTTCACCTGACCGGCTATGAAGAGATGACGCTCGAGGAGCTCGAGCAGTTCCGCCAGTGGGAGTCGAAAACGGCGGGACACCCGGAATACGGGCATGCCGCGGGCATCGAAGTGACGACCGGACCTCTGGGACAGGGGTTCGCCAATGGCGTGGGAATGGGGCTCGGTGCCCGAATGCTCGCCGCTCGATTCAACACCGGCGCATTCAAGCCGGTCGATCACTACATCTACGCGATCTGTTCCGACGGCGACCTCATGGAGGGCATCAGCTCCGAGGCTGCTTCGATCGCAGGCCATCTCGGACTCGGAAACCTGATCTACCTCTACGACGACAATCAGATCTCGATCGAGGGAGGAACGCGACTCGCGTTTTCCGAGGATGTCCGCAAGCGATTCGAGGCGGCAGGATGGCACGTCCAGAAGATCGACGGTCACGATCGCGGTGCCGTGCGGAAGGCGATTCGAAAGGCGCAGAAAGCAGCCGATCGGCCCTCGCTGATCATCGCTCGCACGGTGATCGGATTCGGCAGCCCGAACATGCACGGGACCGCCGAGGTTCATGGTGCCCCCCTCGGAAAGGACGAAGTGCGTGCCACGAAGCAGGCACTCGGCTGGCCGCTCGAACCGGAGTTTCGGGTCCCGGACGAGGTACGAGAGGAGTTTCGGAAACGAACGAGAAAGCTTGCGAGGAGCCGGACTCGCTGGGATCGAGCGATGAAGCAATGGCGTCGCGAGAATCCGGATGCTGCGACCGAGTGGGACAAGTACTGGAGCCACTCGCTTCCACCGGACCATGTGGCGCAGCTGGTGGCGGCCGGGCGAAGTGAGAAAGCGGCGGCAACGCGTCAGCTTTCCGGTCAGGTGATTCAGAAGCTCGCCGAGATCGCTCCGTTCGTCGCCGGTGGATCTGCCGATCTGGCTCCTTCCACCAATACGCTGGTGAAGAGTGGTGGAAGTATCGCGCGCGCGGGGGAGACGGCTCCGCCGCCCGATCTCGAAGTCTTTCGTGGTCGCAACCTTCACTTCGGCGTTCGCGAACATGCCATGGGCGCGATCGTCAACGGGATGACGCTTCATGGAGCGTGGCGCGCGTACGGTGCGACGTTCCTGATCTTCTCCGATTACATGCGTGCCGCGCTCAGGCTCGCTGCCGTGATGAACATTCCGTCGATTTTCGTCTACACCCACGACTCGGTGTTTCTGGGAGAGGATGGCCCGACTCATCAGCCGGTCGAGCATCTGTTCGCGCTGCGCCTGATTCCCAACATGACGTTGATCCGGCCGGCCGATGGCGTCGAGGTGGCAATGGCATGGGCTCATGCAGTCGGTGAGAATCACGGTCCGACTCTCATCGTCCTGACGAGGCAGAAACTCGAGCCCATTCCGAGACCCGATGGATTCGATCCCCACTTGATCTCCAGGGGCGCGTATGTCCTCGACGGCTGGTCGGAGGGAGAGATCACGATCATCGCCACCGGGTCGGAAGTTCCGCTCGCTCTCGCGAGCGCGAAACTTCTGCGCGATGAGGGCGTCGCTGCGCGAGTCGTTTCGGCTCCTTCACTCAGTCTGTTCGACCGGCAGGATGAGGCGTATCAGCGGTCCGTGCTCGGTGAGGATCGAAGTGCGATCGTTGCGATGGAGGCGGGGAGGAGTGACGGATGGTACAAGTACGTCGATCATGACGCGCTGATCATCGGAATCGACCGTTTCGGGGCCTCCGCGCCCGGGAACGTGATCGCCGAAAAACTGGGATTCACCCCCGAACAGGTTGCGAGCAGAATTCAGAAATGGCGCGCCGGGCGGTAGGAGAGGCGGCAGAGATACGCGATCGAAGGGATACCGGCGGAAGGCTTTCCCCGTCATCCTGAACGAGGGCGGGGTGCGGGTGTGAGTGAAGGATCTGTGTTCTTAGACAGTTGCCGATCGCAGATCCTTCGCTCACGCCCCCCCACCCGCCGCGCTCAGGATGACGGGAGTTGTCATTACTCTCAGGTTCAGCGCGCACGCTGTGAAAAGGCTCGGGATGACAGCAAGGAACCGCCCGCCCATCCGCCTGGCTGCTCGGGATGACGGGAGGGATGTGTCGCCGATCAGTGTCGCCGATCAAGGGATGACAATCCGGCGGTTTCGTGTTAGATGGTGCGCCCGCACTGTCCGGCAAGTAGCGCGCCTCCGCGAGAATCGATTCGAGAGATGCCCGATCCGAAATTCATCCGCAATTTTTCCATCATCGCGCACATCGATCATGGAAAGACGACTCTGTCCGACCGGATCCTCGAGCGTACCGGTGCGGTCGCCGCGCGCGAGATGGAGGCGCAGCTGCTCGATGACATGGATCTCGAGCGAGAGCGCGGGATCACGATCAAGGCGCGTGCGGTCACGCTCGATTATGTGGCGAAGAGCGGAGAGACCTACACCCTCAATCTGATCGACACGCCGGGACACGTCGACTTCAGTTATGAGGTCAGCAGGAGCCTCGCCGCCTGCGAAGGGGCGGTTCTGGTCGTCGACGCGACGCAGGGAGTCGAGGCGCAGACGCTGGCCAACGGCTATCTGGCGATCGACAACGATCTGGAGGTCGTTCCGGTGATCAACAAGATCGACCTGCCGTCGGCCGAGCCCGACCGCGTGCGCGAGCAGATCGAGCAGGTGATCGGCCTCGACGCGCACGACGCGATTCTCGCTTCGGCGAAGGCGGGCATCGGAATCGACGAGACGCTCGAGGCGATCGTCGGTCGCATCCCCCCTCCGGCGGGAAATGCCGCGGGCCCTTTGCGCGCGCTGCTGTTCGATTCGTGGTACGACCCCTACCGGGGAGTGATGATCCTGGTCAAGGTGGTGGACGGGGAGCTGCGAAAGGGAAAGAGAATCCGGTTTCTTTCGACCGGCAGAGTCTACGAAGTGATGACCGTCGGGATCTTCACTCCGAAGGCGCGCGAGGTCGAGCGTCTCGGCGTCGGCGAGGTGGGCTTCGTCTCGGCGAACATCAAGGACATCGTGCAGGCGAAGATCGGCGACACCGTCACCGAAGAGAAGGGGGAGGTGGAGGCACTTCCGGGATTCATGGAGGTCAAGCCGATGGTGTTCGCCGGGCTTTATCCGGTCAACACGGAAAGCTACGAGGATCTGCGGGATGCGGTGGCGAAGTTGCGTCTGAACGACTCGTCGTTCGTCTACGAGCCGGAATCGTCGACGGCGCTCGGCTTCGGGTTCCGCTGCGGCTTTCTCGGACTGCTGCACATGGAGATCATCCAGGAGCGTCTCGAGCGGGAGTTCAATCTCGAGCTGCTGACGACGGCGCCGGGTGTGCGCTACCGCGTGACGACGACGTCGGGCGAGGTGATCGAAGTGGAGAATCCGCAGAGGATGCCCGACCCCTCGTACATCGACCGGATCGAGGAGCCGTTCATCGAAGCGACGATTCTGACGCGCGACGAGTTCGTTGGCCCGATTCTGGCTTTGGCTACTGATCGACGTGGTCAGCAGAAGAAGCTGGAGTACGTCGCGTCGAACAGAGTGATGATTGTGTACGATATGCCATTGAACGAGGTGATTCTCGATTTCTTCGACAAGCTGAAGTCGATCTCTCGCGGCTATGCTTCGCTGGACTACCAGTTCATCGGGAATCGCACGAGCGATCTGGTGAAGATGGATGTTCTGATCAATGGAGAGCCACTCGACGCGCTCTCGCTCATCGTGCATCGCGACAAGGCGCATGCACGCGGAAAGCTCCTTGTGGGAAAGATGAGGGAGTTCATCCCGCGCCAGATGTTCGAGGTGGCGCTTCAGGCCGCCATTGGAAACCGGATCATCGCCCGTGAAACCGTCAAGCCGTTGCGAAAAAATGTGCTCGCCAAGTGTTACGGAGGAGACATCACGCGCAAGAGAAAACTGCTCGAAAAGCAGAAGGAAGGCAAGAAGAGGATGAAGCGGGTGGGAAAAGTGGAGATACCGCAGGAGGCGTTTCTGGCTGTGCTGAAGATCGATTGATCACCCTGCTGTGAGGGTGTCATGAAGAATTCGGCAGTGAGCTCCCTGATCTTCGTCCTTGCCATTTCAGCCGCTGCATGCAGCTCGACCGGCGAGATCGATCGAAAGGAGCTGCGACGCGTCGTCGGAACGCACAGCCAGGTTCGACTCGACGCGGAATTCGCCGCCGAGCAGATCCACCCCAGCTCCGTGGTCCGCATCAAATACGAGGTCGAGAATCGCCGCGAGCATGCGATCGCCATCGCCGACCTCCACCCCATCGCCGACTACGACCACGACTCCCGCACCATCACCATCAGTTTCGGCTCGGAGATTCCTGGTGCCGAAACGGTGAAGCTGATTCGAATCGACCCGAACGAGAAGAGAACGTTCAGCAGGGGAGCGCGCCTGAACGTTTTTCAGCGAGGAGCGTCACCGCTACTCGCGCGCCCACGTTACGTTCGCGTCAAACTGAATTTTCTGACCGATGTCGCTCCCATCGAAGAGATCCTCGCCAGCCCCGCAGCCGCCGATCAGCTGTTCCCTCGCTGGATCGAATCGAACGAGGCGCTCTTCACCAACACGATCCCCATTCACTGGTCGCGCGGGCAGAGCCCGGTCAGCACGAGAGCGGGGTTCTGATTCAGCGGGAAGTCAGACTGCCTCCTCGTCTGTTGCGATATGCTGGGCGGCAGTAGCCGCGGCAGCCGGGAGGCCCTTTTGAAGAAGCAGCTCGCTGGTATCTGTTTCCTGTCGATGTTTTTCGCAACGACGTGCGCAACGGGATCGGGAAAGGGAGAGCCGACGAGGCTGCTGGGCCAGGAGAATCAGATCCGGGTGGACGCCGAGGTGATCGCCCCGACACTCACGACGGCGGCCGTCGTGCTCATCTCGTACGATGTCCACAACCTGCGCGAGGCTCCGATCGCCATCGCCGATATGGTGCCCTATACGTCCTACGATTCCGAGACGCAGACCGTGACAGTGAGTTTCGGCGCCGAGGTTCCCGGGAATCAGCTCCTTCCGCGGCTCCTGCTGATCCCGGCGGGGGAAAAGAGGACGTTTCGATCGAAGGCGCAGCTCAACTTTCTGGTCACCGAGCAGCATCTGTCGCCGCCTCGATATCTCCAGCTCCGCGTCAACGTCCTCGAGCACGTCACTCCATTCAAGGATTTGCTGGACATCAGCGAGACGGCAATCAGCAATGCGAAGCTGGCCGAGGAGCTGTTTCCGAAGTGGATCGAGCACAATGTGACGATTCGCACGAATTCGATGCCTGTCCGGTGGCAGCCTTCGACGACACCCTTTCAGGGGCCGACCCCGCCTCGACGCGGCAGAACGGGACTGCCGTAGGGGCGAAGCATTTGCGCACGAAATGCTCCACCGGCGCCGCACAAAGCCGATGACCCGAATCTCGCAGGGCGAAGCGATTGCGGTTCGTCAGAACGCTTGAATCGCCTCCGCTTCGTCCTCGTAGACTTCGAACACGGTGATGAGCTGGGTGACCTGCAGAAGGTCGGTCACTTTCGGCGGAAGGTGAAGGAGCTTGAGCTTGCCGCCGCGGTTGGTGACGGTGGTGTAGGAGCCGACCAGCTCGCCGATTCCCGACGAGTCGATGGTCGTCACCCCCTTCATGTCGAGCAGGATCTTGAGCTTCCCCTCGTTCAGCAGGTTGGAAACGATCTCGCGGAGCTGGGAATCCCCTGCTCCGATGGTGATCTTGCCCTGGAGCGTGACGATCTCCACGCCATCGACTGTTCGATTGCTGATTTTCATACGAATTCTCCTTTGTTATCCCCGGTTGGCAACGCCCGTGTGGTCGGTGAGTGACTTGGTCATGACCAGTCTGGTTCCATGCGGAGTGAAGTCGAACCCGACCTCATCCATGAACGTCTTCATGTAGAAGATCCCCCGTCCGCTGGTCTTCATCAGATTCAGAGGATTGAGCGGATCATCGACCCCCGACGGATCGAACCCCGCCCCTTCATCCGAGATGGCGATCTCGAGTGAGGCACCGCGCAGATCGAAAACCGCCAGAACGCGCTTGTGGACGTCGAGTTTGTTGCCGTGCTTGATGGCATTCGCGACTCCTTCCCGCACAGCCATGCCGATCCAGTGCGAGCCATCTGCATCGACCCCCGCATTCTCACAGAGGTGCTCGGCGATCACCTGCACCAGCTCGATGTTCTCGAATCTGCTGCTGATCGTGATTTCGATATGTTCCGAGTCGGGTTCCATCGTGAGAAAGTGTGCGCATTCTACGAGAAGCAAACCGCGGCTTTCAAGGGAAGATCCGGCTCGCGGAATCGCCTGCAGCCGACCGCTTGTTGCTCACCGCATGTTCGAACATCCCTCGCTTCGGGTCGTCACCGTTCTGCTTCTCGCATTCGTCGCGACCGCTGTCGCTCCGGCACACGCCGCACCGGCAATCGGCGACGATATCGCCACCGTCTCCCGTCTTCGTGGTCACGACTACAAATATCCGGTCACGGAAAAGAAGATCACCCGAGCCGCTCTGAGGCATTTCCTGCGGAAACAGCTCGAAAGCGGCCTCGGGATGCCCGTCGACTCCTTCTTCGAATCGCTCGCAGCCCTGCAGCTCGTCGAAAGCTCCCCCGAGTCGGTCGATCGACTCCTCGATCTCTATGAATCGCAGGTTCTCGCGTTCTACGACCCGCGGACCGGGACATACTACAACATCACGACCCCCCCCCCGGCGGCGATGACCATGTCTCCGCTCCTCGAGCAGGGCATTGCGATCCACGAGCTGACCCATGCTCTGCAGGATCAGCGATTCAATGCTGGAAAGACGCTCGAGTCTTTGCGAAGCGACTGGGACGCCGAAATGGCCTATCAGGCGGTTCTCGAGGGGGAAGCCACCCTCGTGATGTTCGCCGCCCTCTACGAGAAGATCGGCAAGAGTCTCGAGGAGCTGATCGGAAGCGAGCTCTTCGTCGCTGCCCTCGCCGAGGTGGCTGACTCGAACGACGGAATTCCGGCCGGCGTCGACTCGTATTTCGTGGAATCGATGAAGTTTCCCTACGTGGCCGGCGTCGCCTTCGTCGTCGAGGCCTTTCGACGTGGCGGTTGGGAGGCGATCGACGCGATTCACGCCTCACCGCCGAAGACGACCGCCGAGATCAGCCGGCCTGAGCTCTACTTCTCGAAGGATCGGCACGATCCGGCCCGCCCTCCCTTTCCCTCCCTCGCCAACCCGATTCTGACCACGACCCTCGGTGAGTTTCACTGGAAGTACCTCGTCGGCGAGGAGGGCGCTCGCGACTGGAAGGGGGACCGTGTCCAGGTCGGAGGGTCTGGAAAGCGACTCTCCGTCCGGGCAGTGACGGAGTGGGCCGGCCAGGCAGCGGCACGACGCTTCGCCGGGGCCTATGGCGCGCTTCTGAGATCGAAAGGATTGAGTCCCGACATTCGTATCGAAGGTGATCGAGTCTCGGTCGATTACAGTGTTCCGAGGTCGTCGACATCGAAGGCTGCGCGGGGGAAATGAGGTCCCATGGACATCGATGAGGCCACGATCATCGCCGAGGTGAACGAAGGAACGCTGCACGTTCGTCTCGAGGCGGAGCTGATCGAGGGATTCGAGCAGATGGCGCGCGACGGTGAGCCGCTGCCGGTTCCATCGCACTACGCGTCGCGAATCGCGGAGATCCTTCATCGCAGCCTCGTCGAGCCGCTGCCGCCCACGATTGCCTTCGACCTCTACCAGGAAGTGCTCATCGCCTGCGAGCGCGCCCGCGCCTCGGTTCTCGGAGAAACGCTCGACGAACAGTAGGCTCTTCCCTCCGGTCCAATGCTCCCGATCCCTCGTAGGGACGAAGCATTTGCGCGAGGGACAGAGCCGAGGGCTTGCTACGCCGCAAGGCAGCGCAATAGCTTCGTCCGGGTGCTTGGCATGCTCAGAACCAACCCCTCGGGGGAGAGCGGGCGTCCCGCGCCCGCCCCGGGTGGGAGGGCGGCGTGCAATCGCCGGCGCGAATGTCGCAGTGTCGCAAGCACCCGGGCGAAGCTATTGCGCTGCGTTCCGTCAACGCGAGCCTGTCGCCGCGGCCTGCGCGCAAATGCTTCGCCCCTACGAGAATCCGGCGGGTCTCCGCATCAGGTCGGTCACATTGGCCCTGAGGTGAGATCCCTCGCCTTCCCGCCCGACCACCCGCTCGGGATGACAGCAAACGATCGCCACTCATCCACTCTTCAGCGCTGATAAGATTGCCTGGTGAAAGCGAAGCTGAAGCGGCATCCACCGCTCTCCTCGTTTGCGACCACCGGCGGTTGAGCGTGCAAGCTCGGTCAGGATGACCTGAGGCACGTCTTGTCCCGGCTCGGTCCGAACCACGGCGCGGACGATCTCCTCGTCGGATACTCGACGTGTGACGATGCGGCGGTGCTGAAGATCGACGGCACGCGCGCCATCGTGCAAACGGTCGACTTCTTCACCCCGATCGTCGACGATCCGAGGCTGTTCGGCGCGATCGCGGCAGCCAACTCCGTTTCCGACGTCTATGCGATGGGGGCCGAACCGATCCTCGCGCTGGCCATCGCCGGGTTTCCCACCGACAAGCTCCCCCTTTCGGTTCTGGAGGAGATTCTGGCTGGAGGGGCCGACAAGGCGCGCGAGGCGGGATTTCCCATCGGCGGCGGTCACACCATCATCGATGACGTTCCGAAGTACGGACTCGCCGTCACCGGCATCGTCGACATCGACCGGGTCGTCAGAAACTCGACCGCCCGGCCGGGCGATGTCCTCTTCCTGTCGAAGCCGATCGGCAACGGAATTCTCGTCTCCGCGCATCGCGCCTTCGTCACAGCGGGGAGGTTGCGAAAAATGCTGATGGGGCAACATCCTTCGATCGACGAGGCGATCGACTGGATGTTGCAACTGAACCGTGACGCCGCCGCGCGCATGAGCGAGTTCGGCGTCACTGCGGCGACCGACGTCACCGGCTACGGACTGATCGGACATCTGCTCGAGATCTGCAATGCCTCCGGCGCCGGCGCGCGCCTGAGCGTCGAAGCGGTTCCCGTGCTGGCCGGCGCTCGAACGTGCCTGGAGAGGGGATACTTTCCTTCCGGCTCGGAGCTGAATGCAAAGACGTTCCGGAAGCATGTTCGCTCGATCGTGAGCGAGAACGACTACCGCCTGCTGTGCGACGCGCAGACGAGCGGGGGCCTCTTGATGGCCGTCGCTCCGGAGGTCGCTTCCCGCTTCGAGGGGGAATTCGACCGGAGCGGCCTGTTCTGTGCAAAGATCGGAGAATTGACGGAGGAGACGGGCGTCATCGAGCTCACTCCGTGAGAAGCAGACGACGAAGTCGATGTGACAGGAGTTTCGAATGACCTACTGTCCCGAGTGCAAGCGAGAGTTTTCCGAAGAGGAGAAGGTCTGCCCGGAGCATGGAATCGAGCTCGTCGCCGAGCTTCCCTTCCAGACGATCGAAGGAGACGACACGACCTGGGTCGAGATCGCATCGGCCGGAACCGAGGAAGAGGCCGTGCTGCTCAAGGGCTTCCTCGAAGCGGAAGGAATCGTCGCGCAGGTGGAATCTCTCAAATTCACGATGGAGCCGGTGAATTTCGGCAAGCTGGGTGAGATCCGCATCTATGTGCGTGCGGAGGACGAGCCGGCTGCGGTCCAACTTCTGCAGAATCGGGAGGTCGAATATCGCACACTCCAGGACGAGGACGAGATCGTCACCGATCAGGGTCCTGTCGAGATTTCCGATGACGCCACGGCCGGAGAGACGGAGGAGACATGATCCCCGAGGATCGAGATGCGGCGCATGACGACGACCCGCCGGCCGTCGTTCTGCCGCGGTGGGTTCCCGTACTCCTCGCATTCGTGCTGGTGCTGATCGCGGCGTTTGCCGTTTACACCGGTGTTCGGTATCGGGGCGGCGCGCTGGGTCGCAGCTTCACGAGCGTGAGGACGGCACCCGCGCAGGATGGCGGATCGCCTGGCGAGCCGCAGCCCGGTGCCTCGCGCGTTCTTCCGGGGGAGGCGGGGGGCAACGTCCCCTCGCCGAGCCTCGAGCCGTTCCAGCAGGGAGCGCGTGTGAAGATCGAGGGAGGGAGGGAGGGTGTCGCTCCCTTCTTTCACGGCGAGGTGCGGCGAGGAATCCGCTTCTCCGTTCGACCCGACGATGCGATCTTCTACGTGAACGACAAGGCGATCGGCCTGACGACGCAATTCAGCTCGCCGGACGAGGTCTACGAGTTCGCCGAGCCGGGCCGCTTCACGATCCGTGTATCAGCACCGAACCATCGCGATCGCGTCTACCTGGTGACCGTCGGCCCCACAGCTCGCGACGAGACCGGCGTGATCGAGGTGGCGTTGGAGAGGGAGTGAAGGGTGAAGGGTGAAGAGTGAAGAGTGAAGGGTGAAGGGCCGGCGGATTCTCGTAGGGGCGAAGCATTTGCGCGAGGGACGTGGTGACAGGCTCGAGGGATCGCAGCGCAGCGCAATAGCTTCGCCCGGGTGCTTGCGAGACTCTGACGTTCGAGCCCCGATCGATTGCAGCGGGCGCGGGAGGTTTCCCGCCCCGAGCCCCGAGCCCCGAGCCCCGATCGATTGCAGCCGGCGGGGCGCTCCCCTGCTACTCGGTTTCGCGACCCGACTCCGGAGCCCCGAGCCTCGAGCCTCGAGCCTCGACCCCCGAGCCCCCGACCCCCGAGCCTCGAGCCTCGAGCCTCGAGCCCCGAACCATCGCCACCACCTTCAGCTCGACGGCGATCGGCGTCGGCAGCGAGGTCACGCCGACCGTCGTCCGCGCCGGCCGGATCTCGCCGAAGTACTCGGCGTAGACGCGGTTGAACGTCGGGAAATCGCGATCCATGTCGGTGAGAAAAACGAGAACGTCGACGACGTTCTCCAGCGAGCTCCCTCCGTCTTCGAGAATCGCGCGGATGTTCTCGATCGTCGAACGCACCTGCGCTTCGATGTCATAGCTGATGATCCGTCCATCGCCATCGCGCTCGACTCCCGGAATCTCGTCCGTTCCCGGGCGCCGCGGCCCGATCCCCGAGAGAAACAGCATGCCTCCGACGCGGCGCGCGTGCGGATACGGACCGACCGGGCTCGGGGCGCGCGCGGAAACGACCGGCGACGAGATCGCTGCTTCGTTTTCGTTTTCCTCACTCATTCGTCCCTCACGACAGTTTGATGCAGACGTTCTTCGCCTCGGTGAAGAACCTCAACGAATCGAGGCCTCCCTCCCTCCCGACCCCGCTCTCCTTGACGCCGCCGAAAGGAACGCGGAGGTCGCGAAGGAGCCAGGTGTTCACCCACACCGTGCCGCTCTCGAGCTCCGCGGCGACTCGGTGCGCTCGCCGGAGGTCGCGGGTCCAGATGCTCGCCGAAAGGCCGTAGCGCGTCGCGTTCGCCAAAGCGATCGCCTCGTCATCGCCGTCGAACGGGGTCACGGTCACGACGGGGCCGAAGATCTCCTCCTGCATGACACGGCAGGAGGCATCGACTCCGGTGATCACGGTCGGCTCGAGAAAAAATCCGCCGGCGAGTCGTTCCGGCAGATTGGCCGGACGGCTGCCCCCCGTCGCGATCTCGCCTCCTTCCTCGCGAGCCAGAGCAACATAGCCGGCGACCTTCTGAAGATGCGCACTGCTGATCAACGCTCCCACCTCGGTCGACGGCTCTTCCGGATCGCCCACCTTCATTCCCGTTGCACGGGCTGTGAAGCGCTCGAGAAACTCGTCATGAATGCGCCGTTCGACGAAAAGACGGGAACCGCAAAGGCAGATCTCCCCCTGGTTCTCGAAGCTGGAACGGATCGAGCCGGCCACTGCCTCGTCGAGATCGGCATCGGCGAAGATCACATTCGGATTCTTTCCACCCAGCTCGAGCGAGACCTTCTTGAACAGCGGTCCGGCCGCGCGCATGACCGCGGCCCCGGTGACCGTTCCTCCGGTGAACGAGATCAGAGGGACGCCCGGATGGAGGGTCAGCGCTTCTCCCGCGCTCGCACCCCTGCCATGCACGATGTTGATCACGCCGGGCGGAACTCCGGCCTCGGCTACCAGCTCGGCGAAACGGGCGGCCGTCAGCGGAGTCAGCTCCGATGGTTTCGCCACGCAGGTGTTCCCGGCGGCGATCGCCGGAGCGATCTTCCAGGTCAGCAGATAGAGCGGCAGGTTCCAGGGAGAGATCAGGCCGGCGACGCCGATCGGCTGGCGCAGCGTGTAATTGATGGCGGCACCGTCCATCGGATGGAACTCGTCGGCCGAGTGGAGAATCGCCGTGGCGAAGAAGCGAAGGTTCTTCTCGGCTCGCGGGATGTCGAGACGCTTCGCGAGGGAGATCGTCTTGCCGCTGTCTCGCGATTCGAGCAGCGCGAGCTCGCCGGCGTTGCGCGCCACGAGCCCGGCGAGCCGGAGAACGTGCTCGGAGCGCTCGGCGGCCGGCACGCGCTTCCACGTCGCGAACGCCTCGCGTGCCGCGGCCACGGCGTGGTCGATGTCGCCGGCGCCGCTGTCGGGAATCTCGGCGATCACCTCGCCGGTCGCCGGATTGATGTCATCGAAGTACGTTCCGGAGAGCGGAGGCTCGAAGCGTCCCCCGATGAAATTGGCCAGCCTCTGCATCGCCGCGTAGTTTCTCACAGGCCTGCCGGAATCGTCATCGGGTGGGAGGGAACCATGAGTACGATCTGGCAAGTGGCCGAAGATTCCGATCTTCGGCCTGGTGACTGGCGACTCGGTGAGCGAGGGGCACGATCTCGCTGGCCAACTGGAGCCTGTTCGGCGTCCATGACGCCGCCACGGTTGCGGCCGATGGTTCACTGCGCCGTGGCCGCGAAGGCGGCCGCAACAACCTCAGCCCCGCCCGTGAGGGCGGGGTCACCAATCATGCGCAGTTCCTCGGAAGGCCGCGAAGGCGGCCGGCACAGTCGGATCACTGTTCGAGGGCAGGCAACGTTCCCGCGGTGATCTCGGTCCCATTGAGCCGCCGTCGCGTGGGACTTCGGCGATCGTGCGAGGCCTCGCCGAGGGCGACGCGGTGACTCCGTCACAGCCTATCCCCCGCGTGATAGGCTGCAAGGGAGAATGCCAGGCTGTCGCAGCCCAAACCACTCAACGACGGGTTAGGGCGAAAACAAAGGAGGGCATAGCAGTGATTGTGAAGGTTCAGGATATCAAGCCACTTCTGGCCAGAGGTCGCATCGAGCCGGCTGCTGTGCTCCCGGAGCTCAGAAAGTTGGCCGCCAGCGATCAGTGGAAAACGCGAGAGGTGGCGGCCACCGCGCTGGTCGAGATCGGCAAGCGCCGTCCGGCGGAGGTCCTACGCGAAGCGCGTCGCTGGGCCAAGGCCCGCGACCTCAATGTCCGGCGAGCGGCGAGTGAGGGCCTCCGCGGGATCGCAAAGCTCGATCCAAACGCCGTCCTACCCGTGCTTGAGATGCTCCGGGCCGATCCCGAGCTGTATGTGAAGAAGTCTGTCGCGAACGTCCTCCGCAACGCGAGTGCCAGGCACCCGGAGTTTGTGCTCGACGTGTGTCGGCAGTGGGCCCTGTCAAGTAACCCTCACACCCGCTGGATCATCAAGGATGGCTTGCGAAAGCTCAACGGCTCGCAGCCACGCGAAGTACGTGCGATCCTAGACTCACTCGAGGGTTCGGCCTGACTCCGTCGGTGTAGAATCCTCTTGAATGGCCAGGAAAATCGAAGAGCTCGAGAACGAGCTCCTTCAACTGGAGCTCCGGCCGCGCAGCACTCGCCAAGGTGCTGCTCGACAGCCTCGAAGCACTTCCGCAGGAGGAGAGCGACCAGCTCTGGGCTGACCAGGCTCAGGCGCGGTACGACGACTTTCTTGCTGGCAGGACGACCGCGATCGACGGCGACGAGGTGTTCGCAGAGGTTCGCTCGAGGAAGCGGTGAAGCGCGTAGCGGTTTCTTGCCGAGGCGCGGTCGGAGTTGGACGCGCCGGCGAACGCCAGCGACGTTAGGCCGCTGAACGGAGGAATGAACTCGTGTCGGACCTCGTCCCACCAAGACCGTACCCGGAATGGCGAACCACGCCCGCAGATCGCGAAGAAGATGCCGCGTATGTCTTCGGCTACCATCTGATCCAACATTGCCGCGACAAGGCGCTGAAAACGATCAAACCGGAAGTTTCCGCCGAGCTACGAGAGGCAGTCAGAGAGGCGGTCGATACCGCGCTCCATAACGTAAATGACATGCTCGAGGGATATTGGCGGCTGGACGCGGGTCCAGATCACACCGTGGAACTCGTTCTCTGCATACGGGTTCATGGCCCAGATTGCGCTCCGGTCGAAACAATTGAGATCTCACCATGCAAGTTAGATCTGCCCATCGGGTATTGGAAGTGGGTAAATGATCGAGCGTTTCGGTGAACAGCGGCGGCCTAACTCATAGGACTCTTTACTGCATCCCGCGTCTAAGCGTTGTTCGCGAACGCGGCCGGCGACGCGTCGACGATGCATCGAGTCGAGCCGTGAGCAGGCGTCGCGGGTGAGCGAAACGACCGCTGACGCGTGCTCGCGGCGGGGTGAGGCAGAGCGATTCCAGAGCAGCGCAGGCTGGCGGACGAGCGGGGCGTCGATCTCCGGCCGCGAAGGCGGCCGCAACAACCTCAGCCCCGCCCGTGAGGGCGGGGGGTGCGGAGCCCGCTGGATGCGCTGAGCGGAGGGAGGAATGTTCTTTCCGTCCTGATGCCGCCCGCGCAACCAATCGCGTATCATGATCACAACCCGTCCCCCCTCGGAGTGTCGCGAGGACGACGGAAACGAACCTCATACGTCAGCGCCCACGGAGAAGTCATGCGATATCACGCGGTCCTGTTTGCCACATTTGTCCTCGCAGCTTGCAGCACAGCTCCAGTGACTCTCAGCGAGCCTGCAGCGGTGAGTGCCGTTCAGGTTTCTGCTCCTGAGTTGGAAGCATCATCGGCTGAAGCGGTGCAATTTCTACTCGAAGCAGCCGCTGCTGATTTTCATACTCGCCGCCCACCACATGTCATCGGCTTTCGGGATGTGCGCGTTGGGCACGTCATGACTCCTGATGGAGCAAAGCAGTACATGCTGTGCGGCGAGTTCCTGCCAGCGCAGAATAGCGGCGAGGTTGAGTGGGAGGCTTTCGCGACGATCAAAACCTCGGGCTACGAGCAATGGCTTGGAGCGCCAGCTGCGGGCTTGTGCCAGCGCAGATCGATCGTATGGGGGAAAGAGGGCGATTTGTCGTCTTCGTTGCAGAACCGACTCGATTCCCTGCGCTAAGTTCAGAAGCCGTCGCCGAGGAAAGCACGCGCTAACTCATAGGACTCTGTACTGCATCCCGCGTCTGAGCGCTGTCCGCGACGCGGCCGGCGACGCGTCGATCATGCATCGAGTCGAGCCGTGAGCAGGCGTCGCGGGTGAGCGAAACGAGCGCTGACGCGTGCTCGCGGCGGGGTGAGGCAGAGCGATTCCAGAGCCGCGCAGGCTGGCGAAGGAGCGGGGCGTCGACCTCCGTGGCCGCGAAGGCGGCCGCAACAACCTCAGCCCCGCCCGTGAGGGCGGGGTCACCAATCATGCGCAATTCCTCGGAAGGCCGCGAAGGCGGCCGGCACACTCGGATCACTGTTCGAGGGCACGCAACGTTCCCGCGATGATCTCGCGTGATAGGCTGCGAGGCGCGCAGCCCATCACCCTGCGCAGTCATCGCGGTTCGCCCGCGCAACACGAAACGAGAGAATGCCTTGCATCGCGCAGAGCGAAAAGCTCAGAATGCGCTAGGCTGCGAGGGAGAATGTCAGGCTGTCGCAGCCTAAAACAACTCACCGACGAGTTGGGCGGCCGGAAGCTCCCCGCGCGCGCTCTGTACTTCTGCCATGTCCGGCTGGTGCATTACCGACGTTACCAGGAGGTCGTATGATCAGGAGAAGCTCACTCGCTCTCGGCGTGTCACTTTCCGAAGAGAACTGGCTTACCACCTCGATGCGTAGAGGAGGCAGGAAATGAAACAAGCGATCGCCTTCCCGTTTTTACTTGTGCTCTTGGGCTGTGCCACTCAGGCTGCAAAACCTGCCTCCCCGGAGCCTGCCGCCGAGGAGGCGATTGTCCGTTTGCTCGACGAGCAGGTCCGGATGGCCGTGCTCGACCGGGATACCACGGCGCTCGAGCGCTTGTTGTCCGAACAACTGATCGTGAATGCACCGAACAATCAGGTGTCGCTCAACAGACGCGCCGTGCTGGATTTGGTCCAGCAAGGCGTGATCCACTACGCATCATTTGAGCGAACGATAGAAGTCGTCCGCATCGATGGCGACGTTGCCATCGTGATGGGCGCCGAGATTGTCCGGCCGATCGGCAACGCGCCTTTGGCGGGTCAGACGGTGCAACGCCGCTTCACGAACATCTGGAAGAAAGAGGACGGAACGTGGCGGCTGACGGCGCGCCACGCCAACGTGATCGCGGTCCGCTGAGCGCGACGGCTGGCAACTCTCCTACCGCATCGGGACCGGTTGAGCGCTGTTCGCGACCGCGGCCGGCGACGCGTCGATCATGCATCGGGTCGAGGCGGGGATGAGGATGCGGGAAAGAGATCAGTTGGTGCATGACTCAGGGAACCATGAGTACGATCTCGCAAGTGGCCGAAGATTCCGATCTTCGGCCTGGTGACTGGCGACTCGGTGAGCGAGGGGTACGATCTCGCAGGCCAACTGGAACCGGCAGCTATCCCCGGCGCTTCGCCGACACCGCCTTCGCCAGTTCACCAGGCCGAGCTCCCACGGCGAGAAGCGAACGCACCAACAGATCCACACTGACGGTCGGGTCACCAGCTTCCAGCTTCGCGACGCGGGATTGGCTGGAGCCGATGCGTTCAGCAAGTTCGAGCTGAGTCAGACGCCGTCGCAACCTGGTCGCCCGAAGAAGCCGGGCGAGTGCAACTTTGATCTCCACATACTGTGATTCAACCTCATCAAGCCCCAGGAAGTCCGCGGCCGACCCTACGCGCCAGCCTGACTCCTCCAGAGCCTTCTTCTTCGTAGCTCGCATCTACTCATCCTCCGTTGTGCGCAGGAACTGCTTCCAGATGACAACATATGTCATATCCGACATATTCGCAAGCACCCGCTGCCCGTCCAGCTCACGGGCGAGCCTGCCGGTCATGACGAATCGAACCACTTGCGTGGCCGCTGCGGATCGACGTGAGCGCGCGTGCGCATCGTTCCCTCGTGACACTGCGGGCAGAGGCGCGGATCGGGTCGTGGACGCGTTGACGGGGCCCGGGACCGTGGGGACGGAGCTTCTGTTCTCGGCGTCCTGCGGGGAGTGCGCAACCCACTGGATGCGCTGATCGGAGGCGGGAATGACGCGGAGACGGGTCGTGATTGGGACCCCCGGCGTCGCGTGGGGACTTCGGGGATCGGGCGAGGCCTCGCCCGGCGCGATACGGTGACTTCCTCGCAGCCCATCACCCTGCGCAGTCATCGCGGTTCGACCGCGCAACGCGAAACGAGAGAATCACTTGCATCGCGCAGGGCGAACAGCTCAGAATGCGATAGGCTGCGAGGGAGAATGCCAGGCTGTCCCAGCCTAAAACAACTCACCTATGGGTTAGACCGCGCTCAAACCTTTCCCACACGCGAGAGGAGGCTGGAAATGAAACAAGCGATCGCCTTCCCGTTTCTACTTGTGCTCTTGGGCTGTGCCACTCAGGCTGCAAAACCTGCCTCCCCGGAGCCTGCCGCCGAGGAGGCGATTGTCCGTTTGCTCGACGAGCAGGAACGGATGGCCGTGCTCAACCGGGATACCACGGCGCTCGAGCGCTTGTGGTCCGAACAACTGATCGTGAATGCACCGAACAATCATGTGACGCTCAACAGACGCGCCGTGCTGGATTCCGTCCAGCAAGGCGTGATCCACTACGCATCATTTGAGCGAACGATCGAAGTCGTCCGCATCGATGGCGACGTTGCCATCCTGATGGGCGCCGAGATTGTCCGGCCGATCGGCAACGCGCGATTGGCGGGTCAGACGGTGCAACGCCGCTTCACGAACATCTGGAAGAAAGAGGACGGAACGTGGCGGCTGACGGCGCGCCACGCCAACGTGATCGCGGTCCGCTGAGCGCGACGGCTGGCAACTCTCTTTACCGGATCTGATTTCGAATTCTACTCGATCGTGAAATGGTCTTCGACTTCGTAGCTCTTGTTCGCGATTGCGTCGGTCACGATGACTACGACCCGATAGTCGCCTGAAGCGAACGAGGAGAGCGGGATCGAGCTGCCGATCCAGTAGTCGTTCTCCGAGTCGTTCAGCGGATAGGCGGCGACCTTCTTTTCAGGGGTCGACCGCGCCTCGCCTCCGCTCTTCGTGATCAGGCGCGCCCGGATCTTCGGCAGTCCTTCTCCGTCAACGGCGGGATTGCGGATCACGAGGACATACCAAAGGTCATGGTTCTTGCGGAATCTCCGGTCGGCCTTCGGCACCGCCTTCATTCCGCTGAGCGCGAATGCCTGATTGGGATCGAGCGAGGTCAGCTCGAAGACGTTGTTGGACAGAATCAGAGAGGAGACGGACGTCGTCGCGCCCGGCCGCTCCACGGTCATCTTCGTACGCCCGAGGGCAATCGCCCTCTCCGATTGCGCGACCCCGGCGAACGCAACGTACTGACCAGGATCGAGAACGAGCAGACGGTCGATGTAGAGGTCGCCACGCGAGTCGTTCAGGACCACCGACTCCTCGAAGCTGGCGACGACATCCCCCGAGCCGTTGACTACGGCGCCGAAGGCGGTCACGTCCGCTCCCGCCTCGAGGCCGAATGCCGGCGGGAGGGAGACCAGAAGAGGCACGCGAACCTTGTCGCCCTCCGACTCGAACTGACGCCAGGTCAACGCCGGCTGTGCAATGCTCGATGATCCCTTTCGCGCCTCGTCGATGGCCGCCCGCAGCGCCTCGGATCGAAGCGATGTGTCGACAGGCTCCGGGGGGGCTTCCTCCACCGGCTTCGAGACGAACGGCGCGAACAGCGCTTCCGCCTCGTCCGGGTAGGTGGGCGGCGCAGTCATGCTGGCCGAGATGACCGACTGCTCGCGAGCGCGATCGAGCAAATCGATCACCAGAGCGCGTTGGGTGAGTCCACCGCCAGCCGTGATCCCCACGTTCATTCCGTAGTCGTTCTTCCTGCTCGGGTCGAAGAACTCGATCTCCACCTCCGGACGGTTGAAGAACGAAGGAAGATCGGCTTTCCGGTACAACCAGCGCTGAATGCGTCCCGCTGGGCGACTCTGGTCGTTGACCCCTGTGGTTCCGAGATTCTCGACGATGTCGGCAAAGCTCGTCGGGTGCCCCAGTAGTATGAGGACCCTTCCACGGTCGGTGAGCGCGCCGCGCACCCTCTCGTTGGAGAAGTTCTCGTCGGCAAAAGCCACCCTTTCATCGAACGCTTCCTTCGCCTCGTTCCTGCGCGTGTCGATCGTCGGGTCGCGCTTCGCCCAGAAAAAGGCGATGAAGGCCTCAGCCCCCTCGTCCGTTTTGATGGCTTTCCACTGTCTCGTTTCGGCGCGAGTCATCAGGTGTTTTGCCGGTCCGGTGACGAAGGCTGTGAGCTCGGGGGAAAGAGCGGCGAAGGCGGGTGAAGTGAGGAGGAGGGTGACGAGGGCGGCTGCGATTCGGTGCATGGGGTTCCCCTGGGTCGTTTTGTCTGCAGCGTGGTCACTATAACGGTTCGGGTGGAGGGATACCAGCGGAGGAGGGGAGGGCGGATGGCGATAGCAGATAGCAGATAGCAGATAGCAGATAGCAGATGGCGGATGGTAGATGGCTCTCGCCCCTCGTCGCAAGACCTCCGCGTGAGGTATTCTGCACGGATACAAGGAGCCGAGCCTATGCGACACGTTCTTCGATCCTCCATGCTCATCTTCGTCCTCTCCGCGACAGCAGGACTCCTGGCGCATCCCGGCCACGACGGACAGCCGCTCAGCCCTCCGATGTCGGCCGAGGCAACGGTCGGAGGCGCCACGATCCGCGTCGACTATGGTGCTCCATCGATGCGGGGGCGGACGATCCTGGGGGAGCTCGTCCCGTGGGACAAGGTCTGGAGAACCGGCGCGAATGCGCCGACCACGCTCACCACCGATACCGACCTGACGCTCGGAACCGTGGTCCTGCCGAAAGGGAGCTACTCCCTCTTCACGATTCCGGGAAAGAACGGCTGGACGCTCATCGTCAACAGCGTGACCGATCGGCCGCGACATGATCCCGAGAGCGATGTCGGTCGTACGGAGATGACGGTCCGCACGCTCGAAGTACCGGTCGAGACTCTCACGCTGAGCATCGAAGATCAGAGCGACAATAGCGGAGTGCTCCGCATCCGGTGGGAGACGACCGAAGCGGCGGTGCCGATCCGGGTGCGGCGAGGCGAATGATCACTCGAGCGGAGCCCAGGAAGGAACCACCGCGGGGATGGATCGTCATCGCTGCAGGAGCGCTGGTCCTCTCCTGCATCCCTCCGCGGCCGGCCCCCGCTCCTCCGGTCGTCGAGACGCGCATTCATCACATCCAGGGACGAGATCATCGATCGCCGCTGGAAGGCGCCGCGGTGACCGATGTTCGCGGCGTTGTCACCGCAGTGTTCGCCGACCAGCGCAACGGCGGCTTCTGGATCGAGGATCCGATCGGCGACGGCGATCCTGCCAGCTCCGAGGGGATCTTCGTTTCGATGCCCGGGCTCCCTCCTGCGAGCCGGCCCGGCGACCTGGTTCGCGTCAGCGGGACGGTCGAAGAGTGGGGCTCTTCGGGATCGCTGACGACGACACGCATCGTGCAGGCCACCCTCGAGATCATCGCGCGCGACCATGCGCTACCCGGGCCGGTTGTGATCGGAAGGGAAGGAAGAGTCGTTCCGGCGAACGTGATCGATGATGACGGGCTGACGCTCTTCGAGCCCGGCTCCGATGCGATCGACTTCTGGGAGTCGCTCGAAGGAATGCGCGTGACGGTTCGTTCGCCCGTCGTGGTCGGCCCGACGAGCGGCTACGGCGACTTCGTCGTGCTCGCCGATTCGGGTGCCGGCTCCGAAGTTCGGACGCAGGCGGGGGGCATTGTGCTGCAGGAAAACGACGTCAACCCGGAACGAATCACCGTCAGCGACCGGCTGATCGGCCAGCGGTTGCAGCTGGCAGCCGGCGATGTGCTGACTCCCGAGCTGACCGGCGTCGTCGACTACTTCGCACGCAACTACCGGCTGCTCCAGACCTCTCCCTGGCCCGAGGTGATCCGTGCGGCGGAGAGTGGTCGTGCCGCGACGCTGCGCGGTGACGATCAGCATCTGACGATCGCGACGTGGAACGTTTTGAACCTGAGTGCTGCAGATCCGGACGAGAAGTTTCGGAGCATCGGCGAATCGATCGCGCGAAGGCTCGGCTCGCCCGACATCCTGGCGCTTCAGGAGATTCAGGACGACAGCGGACCGGCGGACGACGGTATCGTCACCGCAGAACGGACCTTCGCACGACTCATCGAGGCGATCGCCTCTGCGGGAGGGGCGCGCTACGCCCATCGGCAGATCGATCCCGAGAACAACCGCGACGGCGGCCAGCCGGGAGGCAACATCCGCGTCGGGCTGCTCTTCAACCCGAAACGCGTCGCCGTCGTCGATCGGGAAAACGGCGGGCCGCGGAAAGCCGTGGAGATCGAGAACGGCGCGAGCGTGGCGCTCAGACCGAGCCCGGGGAAAGTTGCGCCGATGCATCCGTGCTTTGCGGCGGTCGACGAGGCCGAGGGACTGGAGGGGAGCCGCAAGTCGCTCGCGATCGAGTTTCGCTTCGCCGGACGGCCGCTGTTCGTCATCAACAATCATTTTCGGTCGAAACGTGGTGATGATCCACTGTTCGGTGCGAAGCAGCCGCCCGGAAGGGCGAGCGAAGAGCAGCGTCTCTGCCAGGCGGAAGTGATTCGCGACTTCGTTCGTCAGATCCTCTCGCTCGACTCCGAAGCGGCCGTCGTCGTCCTCGGGGATCTCAACGAGCAGGAGTTCCGGCCGCCGGTCGTCGCGCTGAAGCAGGCGGGGCTGATCAATCTGATCGACGAGGTCCCACTCCCCGAGAGATATACGTACATCTTCGAGGGAAACTCGCAAGTCCTCGATCACATCCTCCTCTCTCCTGCAATTGCGGCGGGGGCGAGCGTCGAGATCGTGCACGGAAACATCGACCTGCCGGCGTCGCGCGCGGCGAGCGATCACGACGCCGTCCTGGCGCGCGTCAAGCTTCGTTGACGGAGCCGATGAAACGCTACGACGACGCCTACTTCCGCCAGTGGTATCACGATCCTGCGACGAGAGTCCGATCGGCCGAGGATCTCGAGCGGCGCGTGCGGATGGTCGTGACCATCGCCGAACAGCTTCTGGAGCGCCCGATGGAGTCGATGCTCGATGTCGGATGCGGAGAGGGGGCGTGGTCGGTCGTTCTTCGCAAGCTGCGCCCCATGGCGACCTACACGGGAATCGACGGTAGCGAATACGTCGTCTCGCGATTCGGGCGAGCGCGCAACATTCGACTCGGGGCTTTCGGCGAGCTCGCGAGCTTCGACTTCGAGGACGCCTTCGATGTCGTCGTCTGTTCCGACGTCCTGCACTACCTCTCGGGGGAGGAGATCGATCGCGGTCTTCCGCCCCTCGCCACTCTGACGCGCGGCATCGCCTACCTCAGTCTGTTCACCCGCGAGGACGATCCGGGGGGAGATCTCGCAGGGTGGCACAAGCGAAACGCGTCGTGGTACCGGCAGCGGTTCGCACGAGCAGGCCTGAGCGGCTGCGGGATGCAATGCTACGTGACCGAGGTCTCGCGCGAGGCCGCCGCGGCGCTGGATCTCTTGTAGGAGAGCGCGAGCCTGCCGCAGGGTCTCGTACTCGGGATGACAGCGGGTGTGGCCGAAGATTCCGATCTTCGGCCCGGTGACGGGCGATGGTGTGGGCGATCGGGACGGGCGTCGCGGACTGACCCGCCCACTACACCTCACCGGATCACGTGCCACTTCGTCTGCCGTCCCGCGAGATACCACAGCTTGCTCCCGTCGAATACGGCCGACTGCTCCAGCTTGATCTGCACCATCTGATCGTCCCACTCCGGGATCTTCACTTTCACGTCGCCTTCGATCGCGTACGCCGTGCTCGGATGGAGCTTCCAATCGCCACGGATCGGTGTCGGTCCCTGGTTGTCCCACATGCCGATCGTCGGCCCCGGACCGTGGCCGAAGAATCCGAGAGGATGCGTGTAGATCGTGGCGACGATCCCCTCGCGTTCCGCGGCGCTTCTCGCCGCGGCGAGGATCTCGTTGCCGGTGCGGCCCGAAACGAGCTCGCGCACCAACAGGTCCTGCCACCGGTTGCCCTTCTCGAGAGCGATCACCAGGCCGACAGGAACGTTCTCTTCACCAGGGCGGAGGACGTATCCCATCTCCTGCGTGTCGGTGTTGAGCCGGAGATAGCTGATCCCGACATCGGTGTGGAGAACGTCACCGCGCTGAATGATGCCCGACTCGCCGAAGAACGAGGTGTCCGGCTCGTAGGTCTTTCCTCTCCGCTGAATGTTCACATAGGGCATGAACCAGACGGGCAGATCGAGCTCGGCGTAGCGCTGCCGGATGTACCAGGCGACGTCGTCCGTCGTGGTGACACCCGGCGTGATCACTCGATTGGAGAAGGCTTCGGCGATCACACCGCGCGCGAGCGCGACGATCTGCGGGTAGACCTCGAGCTCCATCGCGGTTCGCGTCTCGAGCCAGCGGATCGCCAGCGACTCGGCACTGACGATTCGCGAGCGCAGGTCGGTCGTCAGAACCTCCATCAGTTGATCTCGCAGCCCGGCAGTCAGGCCATCGCCGAATGCCCAATGCCGGCTCGTGTCGATCGCGATCGTTTTCGGATTCCGCTCGGCGATCACCGCGGCGAGGCGCTTCCACTGCTCCGCATCGCTTCCTCCATCCCAGGCAGGCTGATACAGACCCTGCAATCCGTAGCGGGAGATCGTCAAACGCTCGACACCCTTTTCGGGGCCGCGATCGTGAATCACGAGCATCGTGGTTCTGCGGGCTGCGAATACGGGCTCGGGCACGAGTGTCAGATAGACGGGATCCTCGGCATATTCGCGATTGATGATCAGCCACAGATCGATCCCCGCCTCGCGCATCAGCGCTGGAAGGAGGTTGTCGAGCCGATCCCGCAGCATCCGGTTCACCGCTTCGGAGCGGTCGCGTTGCTTCAGAATCGCGGGAAGAGTCGTGATTTCGCGCCCCTGCGTGAAGGTGTGGAGCGCGTAGGGCTGGGAAATCGCCGGGCGCGTTGGGCGCGGGGATCGGCTTTGCGCATCGAGCGAGAGGGCGAACGCGATGATGATCCAGGCTGTGATTCCGAACAGGCGCACGAGAAGCCTCCTGCAGATTGGATTGCGGCGCGGAGCGGCCGGCGCCCATGATACTCCGAAGGACGATCGCGCCGTCTGAGAACCGGCCAGGAATGCTGGTGCGCAGAGGCCTGTTGCTTGACAGGCATCGCTGCGGTCGTTAGATTGGGCGGCTCTTTGCGAGCGTCGGGGTGTGGCGCAGCCTGGTAGCGCACCTGCTTTGGGAGCAGGGGGTCGGAGGTTCGAATCCTCTCGCCCCGACCAGCTCGGCCCCTTACGTTTTTCTGATGGTGGGTATAGTTCAGTTGGTTAGAACGTCGGATTGTGGCTCCGAAGGTCGAGGGTTCGAGTCCCTCTACCCACCCCACCAGGAACTTCCAGGATGTCTGCCCGTAGCTCAGGTGGATAGAGCAACAGCCTTCTAAGCTGTGGGTCGCTGGTTCGAGTCCAGCCGGGCAGACCAGTGTGCTCTGTTCATCGCAGACGCCTCAGCAGCCGTTGCTCGAGCTCCTGCATCGGGCGTGACATCCTCAGCTGCGGCGGGAGCGATGCGAGTGCTGCGAAGGCTTCGCGATAGGTGCGGGCCGCCTCCTCTTTCCTTCCCGATTGTTCGAGGATTTCCCCCTTTCTCGCCAGCCACATCTCCTTGCGCGGTGAGGCGGAAGCGAGATGGTCGATCCGTGCGAGTGCCGCGTCGAAATCGGAAGCCCTCACTTCCAGCTCCAGGGCGGCCAGCTCGAGCGTGAGAAGCGGCCCAAGGCGGGCGATTCCTTCGTCGAGTCCGCGAACGGCTTCCGCCGCCGATTCTTCCATCTCCCGGAGTGTCAGCGCCCGCTCGAGATAGAGGTCGACATCGGGGGAGTCGAGAAGATCGATCGCCCGAGAGTAGTCGGCGGCGGCGGCGAGTCCATCTCCGAGAAGCGCATGCGCTCGGGCTCGCGCCACGAAGGCTGCGGCGTCGTTGGGTGCACTGTCCAGATGGCGATCGAGCGCGATGACCGCATGCTTCGGTTTCCCGCACTCGAGCATCATCATGCCGAGCTCTTTTTCCGCAGGAGTCGCCGGATCGAGATGCGCCGCCCGTTCGTAGGCGATCGCTGCAGCGCGCCACAGGCGGCGCTCGCGAAGATCCCGAGCACGATGAAGATAGTCCGTGGCCGACGCGTCGCCATGAATTGCTCGCTCGGCCGCGGGCTTTTCCGCGCTCCACAGTGGCGTGGACGAGAGTCCGGCGATCAGAATGAGCCCGCCGGCGATCGTCTGCTGAAACTGGAACACCCGGCCCTCACGACCTCCCATCCTCCCCATCCTCGCTCCTCCCTCGTCTCCCCACCCTTCGGGCCCGGTTGAAATGAATCGTTCTTCCTGCTAAAGATGCCTCGGCGGGCCGGCTTCGCTGGTGACGGCGATCACGAGCTTCCGCGGACCGGAACACGCCGTCGATCGCTCTCATCGACCCTTTGCCAGATGACTCCTCCAATCGATCGGGAACGCTTCATTCGACTCTATCGCGCCAATCGCGAGCGAAGCCGGGCGATGTTCGACTGCGTTACCGATGATGCATGGTACGACCGTCCGATTCCTCTTCGCAACCCCATCATCTTCTACGAGGGGCACTTCCCCGCGTTCAGCTTCAACACACTCGTCAGGCAGGCGTTGGGAGGACCGTCGATCGATCGGCGGCTCGAGGATCTGTTCGCTCGCGGAATCGATCCGGCTGAAACGCCAACGGACGACTTTGTGTGGCCCGATCGCCGGACGGTTCGCGACTTCGTGCAGGCCGTCGACGAGACGGTGCTCGACGCTCTCGCCAACGCCCCGCTTCAGATCGACGGCAATCCGCTCCTCGAACGCAGCGAGGCGGTCTTCACCATCCTCGAGCACGAGCTGATGCATCACGAAACGCTCTCCTACCTGGTCCATCGCCTCTCGTATGAGAAGAAGCAGCGGCCTCCCGGCTATCGTTCACCGGAATCGGGAGATGGCGCGAGCAGAGAAAAACGATCGATTCGGATTCCCGCCGGCCGGGCCACGCTCGGAAGCGCGCGCGCGGCCGATTCGTTCGGCTGGGACAACGAATTCGATCTCCACAGGGTGGACGTTCCGGCATTCGAGATCGACGCCTTCAACGTCACGAATGAGGACTTCGCCAAGTTCATCGCCGCCGGCGGGTACACACGCCGCGAGCTCTGGTCGGATCGCGGATGGGAGTGGATCCGCGGCAATCGGATCGACGCTCCGCCGTTCTGGGAGCGAGTGGCGAATCGCTCGTACTGGCGCGGCATGTTCGAGCGAGTTCCCCTTCCCTCCGCCTGGCCGGTGTGGGTCACTCATGCCGAAGCATCGGCGTACGCTCGCTGGCGAGGAGGGCGTTTGCCGACCGAGGCCGAATTCCACCGCGCCGCGTTCGCCACGGCGAATGACGGAGAGCGCCCGCATCCATGGGGCTGCGAGTCTCCGAACGCGGTGCTGGGGAACTTCGGTCTGGAGAGAACCGAACCGGTCGCTGTCGGTTCCCGTCCCGCTGGAGCCAGCTTCTGGGGTGTCGAGGATCTGGTCGGAAACGGGTGGGAGTGGACCTCCTCTGTCTTCGGTCCGTTCCCGGGATTCACTCCAATGCCGTCGTACCCGGCGTATTCCGCCGATTTTTTCGATGGAGAGCACTTCGTCCTGAAGGGAGCATCACCATCCACGCCGATCGAGCTGATCCGCCGCAGCTTCCGCAACTGGTTTCGGCCGGCGTATCCCTACGTGTATGCGTCATTTCGATGTGTGAGCGGATGAGCGAGGCCTCGCCGGCCTGCAACTTGGATAGAATGGCGCGTGCCACTGCGTCCCCGGACTGAAATGAGGCTCGCTTGACCAGCCCCTCCGAAGCAATTCGACTCGTCGATGTGACGAAACGCTACGGTGAGTTCACAGCCGTCGATGCGATCTCCTTCGACGTTTCCTCCGGCACGGTTTTCGGTCTTCTCGGGCCGAACGGAGCGGGCAAGACCACCACCATCCGGATGATCATGAACATCATCGCTCCCGACTCCGGAAGTATCTCGGTTCTCGGGCGGTCGAGCCGAGAGGCATCGGCTCAGGTGATCGGTTATCTTCCGGAGGAGCGCGGACTCTACCGCAGGATGAAGGTGATCGATCACGTCGCTTTTCTGGGGGAGATCAAGGGGCTCTCGCGCGCCGTGGCGCGGCGGCGAGCCGATGACTGGCTCGAGCGCTTCGGCCTGATCGAGTGGCGAACGAAAAAGGTCGAGGAGCTGTCGAAGGGAATGCAGCAGAAGTTGCAGTTCATCGGCTGCGTGATCCACGACCCGCAGATCCTGATTCTCGACGAGCCGTTCACGGGACTCGACCCCGTGAACGCGCGCGCTCTGAAGGATCTGCTGCTCGAGTTTCGGCAGCAGGGGAAGACGCTCGTCATTTCGACTCACATCATGGAGCAGGCCGAGAAGCTCTGCGACGAGATCGCGCTCATCAATCGCGCCCGGATCGTGCTGCACGGCAGCCTCCCGCGGATCAGACGAGAGTACTCGCGCAACCGGCTCACCATCCGCGGCGGAGGGAGCCTCGAGCGCCTGGCGACGCTGGAAGGGGTCGACGGCGTGTGGCACCGAAACGGGGAGACCGAAGTCGAGCTCGCAGACGGGCTCGCCCCGGGCGAATTTCTGCGCCGGGCCACGATGGTGTGCGACATCGAAAGCGCCGTACCGCACGAAGCCTCGCTCGACGAGATCTTCGTTCGCATCGTCGATCCCACCGCGCTGTCGAGCAGCCCGATCGAAGGAGACTCGTGAGGTCCGCGCTGATTCCGATTCTGAGGCGCGAGTATCTCTCGCGAATCATGACCAAGAGCTTCTGGATCGCGACGGCCATGTTCCCGCTGCTGGCGGTCGCGTTCACCGTTCTTCCGCCCATCATGGCTGCGAAATCGAAATCGAGCATCGATCCGATCGTGATCGTCGACCTCGTCGGTGACTATTTCCCTGTGCTCGCCGGAACGGATGAGAAGGAGGTCGAAGGGACGCGCGCCCCGCTGCAGCTCGACCAGGGCGGCGGTGAACCGCGCGAAGCAATCGAGCGACGGCTGAACATCCGGGCGGAGGCTGGGGAGATTCAGGGCTATGTCATCATCGATGGCGAAACGTTGCGCTCGGGGGATCTGGTGTTTCACGCCCGGAACCCCTCCAGCGCGATCGGCGCCGACTGGCTTCGTAATTCGCTGCGGCGCTCGATGATCAAGTACCGCCTGCTCCGGGAGGGTGTCGCCGGGCCGCAGATCGAGGCCGCGATCACCGGAATCAGCTTCGGGATCGAGAAGGCGACCAACGATCCGAAGAAGAAGGAGAGCGGCCTCGCCGCCTTCTTCATGAGCTTCGGCCTCGTCATGTTCATCTACTTCGCACTGATCCTCTACGGGATCTACGTGCTTCGCGGCGTGCTCGAAGAGAAATCGAACCGGATCGTCGAGATCATGGTTTCGAGCGTGAAGCCGTTCGACATGATGCTCGGAAAGATCCTCGGCATCGGCGCCGTCGGCCTCACCCAGATCACCATCTGGGTTCTCTTTTCGCTGCTCATCACCGCACCTCAGGTGGCGACGGTGCTCGCCATCTCGAAAGAGTTCGTCCCGGCGGTCAATGCCCAGGCTCTCATTTTCTTTCCCGTCTACTTCGTGCTCGGATACTTTCTCTACGCCACCATCTATGCCGGAATTGGATCGATGTTCAACACCGACGAGGAGGCGCAGCAGCTCGCCGGAGTCGCCCAGCTCTTCCTGGTGATTCCGATGATGGTCCTCCTTCCCGTAATCAAGGACCCCAACGGAGGGCTGGCCACCGGCCTGTCCCTCTTCCCTTTCTTCACGCCGATCCTGATGTACCTCCGGATTACCATCGAGACACCTCCGGCATGGCAGATTGGCCTCTCAATCGTTATAATGGTGGCGACAATCCTGCTGATGGTCTGGCTCGTCTCGAAGATCTATCGCGTCGGGATTCTGATGTACGGAAAAAAACCGACGATTCCCGAGCTGGTCCGTTGGTTGCGGTATACGTAGGTCCCGAATCTGGAAGCGTCTTTGCACCCGAAATTTCACGGCCCTCACGGTTGGCCACTGCCTGCCCGACCCTTCCCCGGCCAACCGTGAGGTCGTGATGAGTGCGATCGCCGACGCGAATATCACAGTCTCCCAAGCATCCGCGCGATGCGGCGAACCTTGCCGCGTTCCTCGTCCCTACGAGACGTCAACCTGCTCAAGCCGCGACCGCCCCGAAGATCACCCCGTAGAGCACCTTTCCGCCCGACTGCGGGAACACACGCGCGGTCACCTCGTGCTCGGTCGGAGTGCCACGGCGTGAGAGGGTGACTCTCACCGATTTCGCCTCTCCCTTGCGTGCCTCGGTGATGGTCTGGACCAGCAGCTTCGACTGGATGTTCGTCATCCCGGCATCGAAGAGCGACGTTCCGACGACCGCACGGGCGAGCTCGCCGATCTCGCGGATCGTCGGGGCGAGGAGAACGATCTTGAAGTCGCCGTCGATGAAGCAGTAAGGAACGCTCGCCGAGTCGAGCAGGTCGCCGAGGAGAGGAGCGAGCTCCGACAGTTTCTGTTTCCCCGCGCCCCGGGCTCCCGCTCGCTCGGCATCGAGCCTGGTCGATGTGAACGATTTCTCGATCTCCTCGGCGATCGCACCCAGTTCAGGAACGCCTCCGCTCCTCGGCAGCTCATCGATGAAGCCGTTGAACAATGGAGAGATCTTGAGCCGAAGCGTGTTCATCTGCTCGCGAACCATCCGATGCACCGGCGCGAGGACGAAGTAGAGAAACATCAAACCGATCAGACCGGCCACGGCGAGCATCAACAGGCTCTGCCCGAGCACCGATTCGGGATCGGCGGCGGGACGCGCGATCACGTAGCCCACCGGCCGGCCTCCGATCTGCACCGGATAGCTTCGGACGACGGTGGGTCCGGCCCGACCGGGAATCTCGAGCGTCGCGAGCCCCCAGCGCACCTCGGGCTTGACCTTTCCGGTCTTCGAATCGATCAGCGGCGATCTCGACTTTCGTGCCGCCTCCGTCGCGTCCGCCGGGAGCGGCGGGTGGAGAATTTCACCGTTGCGGTCGGCGATCATGATCGGTTCCTGCAGCGACTCGTCGGTGATGGGTGCGGGGAGCGCTCCGATCTCCGGTTGGGAGAGAATATGAACGTACTGCGCGGCGAGTGCCTTGAAGCGATTGGTGAGCCGCACGCCCGAGGTCGCCGACTCGGTGTAGATGATCACGATGGCGAAGAGAAGCAGAAGGGCAATGATCGCTTCGGCTCCCGCAATCCAATAACGCCAGGTCCAGCGGAGCTTCGACGAAGCGACCTTGACCGCTTCCATCTTCGCGGTAGGTCCCGGAAGCCCGGCCGGCTGAGCCGCGACCGGCTTGACTTCCCGTGGGATCTCGATCGCCAGCCTGATCGCGCCGAGGCGCACCTGGTCGGACGGTTTGATTCGGATGGCATTGCTGACCGGCTTCTCGTTGATGAACGTGCCGTTGCGGCTGCCGAGATCGCGCAGCATGCAGATCTCGCCATCGACCTGAAGCTCGGCATGGGAGGAGGAGATCGTGGCATCGGGAATGACGATGTCCGCCGGCTTCTGGCGTCCGACGCGATAGACGCCATTCTTGAGCTCCACAGGTGCGGGGTGATTCTGCTGGTGTATGACGAGTCTTACCATTCGATGAGATCTCCCTCAACGATCGAGTGCGCGGCGATCCATCCTGCGGGAAGCTCCAGAACCGAATCGGCGGGACGGCGGGCGGCGAGGAGCCGCCACGGCTGTAGTGCGGCATGACGGCTGACGACACTGCGCCGGCGATCGAGAAACAGCACGTCGATGGGTCCTTTCATGAAACAGGTGTGAATCGAGCGACAGCGCGGAATCCAGAGAAACGCCTGCGTCAGGTCGCGCCTGCCCATCAGGCCGATGAGGCGATCGCCCAGGCCTGCCGCGCTTCTGACGCCTCCGATTCGATGCGTGATCAGAGGCCCCCGCCGCCACCATGGATGAACTGAATCACGAGGGGGCCGATGATGATCAGCAGCACCGCCGGAATGATGAAGATGACCATCGGAAAGAGCATCTTCTGCGAGGCTTCGGCCCCCTTTTTTTCGGCTTCGGTGAACCGCTCGCTGTTGAGAATCTCCGATTGCGTACGCAGTGCTCCCCCGATGCTCGCCCCCATCTCCGAAGCCTGGATCAACGCCGACACCATGGAGTTGATCTGAATCAGATCGACTCGTTCAGCCATCGCTTTGAGCGCTTCGCGGCGGCTCATTCCGAGCTGCATCTGGCGGAGGAAGATGGTGAGCTCTTCGCGAAGCGCGCTGGGAGCCATCTTGGAGACGATCTTGTTGACCGCTGCCGTGAACTCCATTCCCGCCTCGACCGAGAGAGTCAGCATGTCGAGCAGAAACGGCAGCTGCCTCTTGATCTCGACCTTCCGCTTCTTGATGCGGTCCTTCAGCCAGATGTCGACGTAGACCCAGCCGAGAAATGGAAGAGCGACACAGAAGAAGATTGGCAGCATGACGAGCAGCATCAGCGCGTAGAGGCAGGAGATGAAGAAAACCGTCAGCTTCAAAGCGATGAGCTGATCGAGCGAGATCACCTTTTCGAGACCGAGCGCGCGGAGGTCGTTCTCGTAGCGCTCGCGCGTTTTCGGCAGCTGCAGCCCCGAGGCCAGATCGGTCAGCATCAGGATCGGGAGGCGGAACATCTTGATCAGGTTGGGAGGAGTGCGGCCCGCTCCCAGCTCGTCGGTGAAGCGCTTCGAGAGGTTGATCTGCTGAAAGTCGGGCATCGCGTTGTAGACGAACATCGTCGCCGCGACCGCGAGCAGAGCGAAGATCGTGAAGAGCAGAAGTGCTGACATTCAGACCTCGATTGCGATGACCTTTTGAATGATGATCCATCCGGCGCTCACCAGCCCGATGACGATCGACAGGATTACCCACCCGAGAACCGGTTTGAAGAGAGGAGCGATGTAATCATAGCTCAGGAAATAGAGAATCAGGGCCATGACAAACGGCATGGCACAGAGAAAGATCGCCTGAATCCGCCCCTGCGCCGTCAGAGTCTTGATCTTTCCCTCGACCTTCTTGCGGTTCTTGAGCGTCTCGGCGAGAGTCTCGAACGTCTCGACCATGTTGCCACCCGTCTGGCGGAGGATCTCGATGGAATTGACCATCATCTTCAGGTCGGTGTTCGGCATTCGCTCCTCGAGGTGCTGCAGCCCTTCCTCGATACTCGCTCCGAGCTGGATCTCGCGCAGAACGATCCGGAACTGGTCCGCCGCCGGATTGGCGAAGTCGCTGGCGATGAGCTGCATGGCCTGCTGAAGGCTCATCCCCGCCTTCAGCGAATTCTTGAACGCGTAGGTGACATCGAGCATCTGATTGTCGAACCGCTCGAGCCCCTTCAGGTGCAGCAGCTTCGAGATGTAGCTGATTCCGTACAGCGCGAAGCCTGCCGTCCAGAAGCCGAAGATCGGCTGATAGGTGAGAACCGCTCCTGCGACGAACGCGAGAAGCTCGATCACATACAGCCTGCGGCGGATTCGTGGCGGGTCGGGAGGGCCGCTGCCGCGGAAGTGAGGAGCGAGCTTTTCGGCATAGCGGGTGTTGTAGTCGTGCAGCCAGTTTCGCCCCGGTTCGTAGAAAAGCATGGAGAGCGCCGCGCCGGTCGCAGCCCAGAAGACGATTGCGAGGATGTAATAAGTCATCTCAGATCCTCTGCTGCACGAACAGCTCACGGCTGACGCCGATGCCTTTCGTCGTCAGCTCCTCGAGAAATGTCGGAATGTTTCCGGTCGGTGCGAAGAACCCGCTCACCTTTCCGGTGGCGTCGACTCCCCGCTGCTCGTACCGGAAGATGTCCTGCATCACCACGACATCCTGTTCCATGCCTGTGATCTCGGTGACGTAGGTGACCTTTCGACTACCATCCTGAAGGCGGCTCTGCTGGATGATCACATCGACCGCCGAGGTGATCTGCTCACGGATCGCCCGCACGGGAAGATCCATTCCGGCCATCAGACACATCGTCTCGAGCCGGGCGATCGCATCGCGCGGAGCGTTGGCGTGCGCCGTGGTCAGCGATCCGTCATGTCCCGTGTTCATCGCCTGCAGCATGTCGAGGGCTTCCCCTCCCCGGCACTCGCCGACGATGATCCGGTCGGGGCGCATTCGCAGCGAGTTGCGCACGAGATCGCGGATCGACACTTCACCCTTTCCTTCGATGTTCGGCGGACGCGTCTCGAGTCGCGCCACGTGCTCCTGCGGGAGCTGCAGCTCGGCCGAGTCCTCGATCGTCACGATCCGGTCTTCGCCGGGGATGAAGGACGAGAGAATATTCAGAAGCGTCGTCTTTCCCGACCCCGTTCCGCCCGAGATCACCATGTTCTTTCGAGCGAGCACGCAAGCTTCGAGGAACTGCGCCATCTGCTTGGTCACGGTGCCAAAGGCGATGAGGTCGTCGACGGTGAGCTTCTTCGTGCTGAACTTCCTGATCGTCAGCTTCGAGCCGTCGAGGGCGATCGGGGGGATGACCGCATTCACGCGGGAGCCGTCCAGCAGGCGCGCGTCGACCAGCGGCGATTGTTCGTCGATCCGCCTGCCCACCTGAATCACGATCCGCTCGATGACACGCCGCAATTGATCTTCGGACGTGAATCGTTCCGGCGCGAGCACGATCTTTCCGCTCCGCTCCAGATAGATCTGCTCAGGACCGTTGACCATGATCTCCGAGACCCTCGAGTCGGCCAGAAACTTCTCGAGCGGACCGAGCCCCAGAGCTTCCTCGATGATCTCCTGCGAGATGCGCCGCTTCTCGTCGATGCTCTTGAAGATGTCCGCCCCTTCCTCGTCGAGGATGGTGGAGACGACCGCCTCGGTCTTGAGCTGCATCTCCACCAGCTCTTTCCCCGTCAGCACCTTGTTGCTGACCGAGAACTCCTGCATCGCCATCTCGCGAACGAGCCGCTGATGGACGCGGACCTTCAGATCGACGATCTCGTTCGCTCTGCTGGTCGCCTCGTCTTCGACCTTGACCTCGGCTCCGCGAGCGAGAAAATCGCTCGAGATGCCATGCTCGCGCTCCGTGGAGAGCCGGTCGAGCAGGTAGAGGATTCGATTGGTCACGTCTTCGATCGCCAGAGAGACCGGAAGTTTCCGGTCGCGCTGCACCGGATGACCGCTGATCATCGCCGCCTGAACACTGGCTGGATCGTCGGGAATCACCCCGAGGATCTGCTTGTCGACGTTCGCCTGCAGGATGTCGAGGGTGATTTTCGATTCCTGCGTGTAGCGATTCACCGCGAACTGAATGCGGTCGTTCGGATAATGGACGGCGCGGAGGTAATCGGCGAGCTTTCTCGTCTGGTTCACCGCGAGCAGATCCTGCGTCATCACCAGGACCGAGAGCGTGTTGCGATCGAGGACGGCGAGGCTCTGCTCTCCCAGCTCCGGCCCGTGATCGACGACGATGTAGGCGAACACCTCCTGCAGAACCTCGAGAAATTTGCGGATCACGTCCGCCGTGACGAGACTCGAGAGCTCCACCTTGACGCAGGCGGGGAGCACGCTGATGCCGAGAGCATGCTGGCTGAGCCGTCCCTCGATGGCTGCCGGCGTGAGGAAGTCGATCTTCGCGGCGTAATCGGTCATCGCACTCGCCGAGCCGAGCCCGAGCTGCATGAGGCAGTCGCCGGAGTAGGGGAGATTCAGGTCCATCAGCAGGACCGGACGGCTCGTGATCCGGCGCATCGCGATCGCCGTATTGACGGCGATGAGCGAACGGCCCGTCCCCCCTTTTCGCGACAGAATGCTGAGAATTGCCCCCTGGCGCACCATTCCTCCTGTCAGGGTGCTGCTTCGAAGCCCGGTGGAATGCGTCCGACGAACCTGTCGAATGGATCGCTTCCGCTCGACAGCTTCATCGAATAGAACCCTCGAGCGAGAAGAGTCGGCGCCTTCACCCGAGTCATCTCGCCGCCGAGACGGAGTGCGCGATCGTAAAGCATCGCCACCGGTCCCGGTTCGGTCGGCGTCACCGTCCGCGACGGGCGCTGGCCGAGAAAGTAGAGTCGGAACGAATCCTGAAGAATGGCCGAAGACCACTGCAGCAGCCGGTCGACTCCTCCGGTCGACGCCGAAAGTCGCGGGTCGATCGCGTCCCCGGCGAGCTCCATCAGGACATCTCCTCTCGTTCCCTGATCGTGACGCCACTGCATCGTCACCTCATATCCTCCCGGAGACGCTACCCGCCGGAAGGTCGCGGGATAGGGAAGGCCGCGATCCGTACGCTTGGTCCACTCGGCCGCTGCGCGGTTGAAGCGGGAAGCGAAGTCGGCGCTTCGTCCCATGACATCTGCTCTGGAACCGACCAGTGCGAGGAAGGGAACGTCTCCGAGCCGAAGAACTGCCCGCCAGGTCGATACCCCTTCCAGCCCCTGGACGGTTGCGCTCGCCGCCGGGGCAGGCTGCTCGGTCAGCTCGATGCTCCCGCGCGGACGGTACGCCGTATCGGGGTAGACGACCGCCGCGGCGCTGCTCAGTTGCGCCGCGCAGACGATCCCGGGCGTGCTCTCGAGCTCGATGCACTTCTGAAGATCCGCCGCCGAAAAGAGAGTTGCCGCAACGACGACGCGGTCTCCTGCCACCTGAATGGAGCGGTCGCTGATCCCTTCGACTCCCGAAAGGGCGCCGACCACGCGCCGGTAGAGATCCCACGTCTTCTTTTCCGTGACCACGACGGTGACGATCTCGCCGATGCGGCTGTTCGTTCCTTCGAGCTGCAACTTGATCTCGCCCGGCTTGAGCGCCTCGATGGCGACGTTCTGACCATACTGCTCGAACCCGTGACGCACGATCGAGGCGTCGGCGCCGGGAGGGAGGGTGATGGTCACCAGCTGCGCGGCGGCGGTGTGCGCGACTTTCTGGCCGCGCGCCATCACGATCTGACTTCGCAGCGGCGCTGCGGCGAGGAGCGCCGGTGCCAGCAGACTCTGAAGAATCAGGAGACAGCAAACATGACCACCTCGCAGGCGTTTCATCGTCGTCCGCCGACCAGCTGGCTGAGAAGATCCTCGCGCGCGGTACCACGCCAGAGCCTGAAGGGCGACTGCAGAAGCCGCTCGTTGTTCCAGATCTGGTATTCGTGCGTCGCCTCGTCGCCCTCGGCTCGCATGAGCAGCCAGATTTCGCCGAGCTGCTGCGCGAGAATGATCTGCTGCGCTTCCGCGGGAGGAAGCGACAAGGTCACCGTCTCGATGATCTGCTCGGTTCTATCCTCTCCCGGTGTCGGCGGCACATAGGGTGTGATGTCGGACACGGTCGTCGCATTCACGGCGATGACTTCGATGTTCTGCAGCAGCGGCCTGACCTCCGTGAATTCTTCGGTCGCCGACTTCTCGAACTTGAACGAAGCCAGAACGTCGACCCTGTTTCCCGGACGCAACAGACCGCTCACGGCGTGCGGGGCTCCCCGGACCGCGACGCTGACGCCGACGTGGCCCGCGCGCGCCTTGAGGTCCCTCGCCAGCGGAGGAGCCGCTCCTTCCCACAACTTGGACCGGACGATCTGCTCGCCTTCGTGAATCGTCACGATGGCGACCCCCTTGACATTGGCGCGATCGGGGATCTCGGTTGTGGTGATCGCCTGCGGCTGGACGAAGCTCTTCGGAATCTCGCGGAAGGTGATCTTGTCGCGGTCGAGCTGTGCATTCGCGGGAATGTCCTCCGCGGCGATCCAGACGCGGATGATCTCGCTGCTTCCGAGCAGCTGATCCTTCTGCGCGCTCAGATAGAGCATGCCGAACATCGCGGCCAGAAGACCGAGGAAAAGGGCGATTCCGATTCTGATGCCTTTCGACATGTGATTCCTTTCTTACCAGCGGCCTCGATGACGAACGGCTCAGACCTGGAACTTCTTGAGCACATCCGTGAGCTTCGAAAGTACTCCCGTGACCTTACCTGCCAGGTACTCGGTGTGATCGGCGGCGAGCAGCGCGACATAGGCTACGGTGAATCCATCTCCCAGAGGATCCCACCGCCTGGTTCCCCGAAGCATGTAGAAGCGGCGGGGTCCGTACCGCATCTCCCCGATCGATCCGGTCGGCTGAAAGAGGACCTTGAACCAGGTGACGTCCTTCAGCTTCTTGCCGAGAATTTCCTGCGAGATCATCTCCTGATCACGCTCGTGCTGCTTGTTTTTCGCTTTCTTGAAGAGCTCGTAGCGTGCGAGCGCGCTTTTGTTGAAGACATCGAGCTCGAAGTTGAGAACCTGGAACACGACCGCCGTCAACGCGATCACGACCGTCAGCACGAAGACGAACTCGATCGCCGCCTGTCCGGACTCTCGGTGCTGGACTCGACTCTTCATCAGTGGGTGATCCCCAGCCATTTCGCACTGGCGGGATTCTTGAGATTCGCGATGGCCAGATTGATCTTCTCGGCCGTCGAGACGGGAACGAGCTTCGCCTTGTAGGTCGGGCTGATCTCCTTGTTGCCCTCATAGGTCCAGTAGTTGAGGAACCCGGTTTTGAACTTGTCGCCCAGGTATCCGCCGTAGGGCTTGGCCGACGCCACGACCAGAATTTCCGGAACATCGGTGAAGAACGTCTTTCCGAACACGGCGGGAGTATTCTTCACGCGGATGAAATACGAAAAACGGACTTCGGGCTGGTTGTTCTCGTAGAATCTGCCGAACTTGAACTCGATCGGATCGATCCACCCTTTGTTCATGTACCAGGTGTTTGCGATGCCGTACATCGCCAGAATCCAGCAGGCGTTCAGATTGAACGTGGGCGGTGCGCAGGTTGCGAGGTAGCCGGCCAGTTCGGGAGCCGGCGCATACGAGTAGCCCTGGACGGCGTATTTCTTCGGGCTCGTCAGGTTCACGAGCTTGTGCGCTTTGGCCATGTCGCTTGGACCATTGAAGAGCATCCCCTTCCAGGCAGGCGCTTCTCCGCGAAACATTCGATCCCCCGAGGCGCTGCCGCCGAAGTTGGCGTCGACGACTTTGCTCGCGGCGCCGTTCGGCCCGGTGAGCGCATTCGCCTTCGAGTAGTAGAGATTCGCTCCATCGATGATCTCGTTCATCAGAGTGAAAATGTTCTGGTACTTCTTGATCGCGTTACCCGCCCAGTCGTCCCACAGCGGCGGCGGAGTCTGCCGGCTCATCGTCGTCGATGCCATGTCGACGTAGGGGAGGAGCAGCGAGATGTGAATCGCCTGCTGGAAATCGAGGGACCGTTTGTTCCAGTGGGCGATCGTATTGAGCCCTTCCGCCTGCCTCGCCGCCCCGGCGAACGCCGCCGCATCGACGACCATCTGCGCCTGCTGCCGTCGCACCAGCGTCTGCCCCAGCACCACGGCGACCGTGCCGATCAGGATCATCGTGATCAGGACGAGAAGGAAGAGGACCAGCACCTGTCCCCGCTCGCCGCCACGCGACCGCCGTCGATTACCGTTTGTTGTCATCGCATGGGTCCGAACAGTCATTATCCCACCGCTGCGGGTTTTCCTCTGCCTCGTGCTCCATCGGGACGAACGTCTCGAACATCACGAGCCCGAGCGCCGGAATCGCCCCGGGGATCACCGTCTTGAGGAGGTCGGCGATCTCGGAAGTGACGATGGCGTTGATCCCGATGAAGTTGCGGTAGAGGGGAAACAGCTGGGTAATCCCGTGGTAGCGAACTCCGTGAATCCCGTCGGAATTCGTCGAGGGTGACATCGCCCACATGTATTTCACCCAGTCGCGCGAGAGAAGTTTCCATCCCAGAATCGATCGCCCCTGCACTTCGAGCATGATCGTGCGCGGGCTCCGATCTTTCTTGTCCACCGACCAGGAGCGGGCGGCGTAATGGGCGAAATGATTGAACTGCCACTTCTGCACGCCGATCCAGGCGAGTTGGATCATCAGAAAGAGACAGAGCACCAGCGCGACGAGAAAGAGGACGAACTCGACCGACCCCTGGCCCCGCTCTGGTTTGCTCAGGATGGCGGGACGGCCTATGTCTGAAAGCGAATGGCGTCGCATGGTCAGAATCCTGCGAAAAGCCGGAGTCCGGCGGTCTCCGCGATCAGCGCTGCGACAGAGCCGGTGCCGATCACGATGGCGAACGGAATCCGATGCCCTTCTCCCTCGACGATCGCTTCCGACGGCTCGAGCTGCCAGCGGATCGCCTCCCATCCCGCTTTGATCAATCGTCTGAGCAGAGGAAACAGCGCCTTTTTCCAGGCGAGCACGAGGATCGAGACGACCATCCCGATGAGCAGCGTCCAAGCGAGCGCCTCGGCGAAAAAGCGCAGCCCGCCGATCGATCCGATTGCCCCCATCAACTTTCCGTCTCCTCCACCGATGACGCCGAACGTGAAGAGCATGAATCCGAGAACGAGGCCTGCCGCCATGGCCAAAACCGAGCTGAGAAGCCCGCGAGGACCGCTCAACACCGCCGACGCCAGAAGTCCGGCGAGGGCAAACGTGATCGTCCAGCGATTCGGGACGCGCTTCGTCTTCCAATCGATCCAGGCGACGGGAATCAGAAGAGCGCAGAGGAGAACCGCCTTGACGAGCTCGGACAGCTCAACCTCGCGTGAACGTACCGATCACCTTGGCAACGAATTCCTTCAGGAACTTCTCCAGCAGAAGCTTGAACGCGACCCAGATCGGCACCGAGATCAGACCGATGATCAGGATGTACTCGGTCGCCGACTGCCCGCACTCGTCCTTCCAGTAATCCCCGAGGCGGCCCATGGCGTCTCCGCTTCGAAGAGCCATCCGTTCAGGGCGTGCCCTGCTGGTTCATCCAGGTCGTGACCTTGGTGATGAACCCCTTGATCGCATCGCGAAACGCATAGAGCGCCACGATGATCACGAGCACGATCAGGCCGACGATCAGGATGTACTCCAGCATCCCCTGTCCGCTGTCATCCGTCAGAAACTGCTTGACTTTTCTGGTGATCCGCCGCATCGAAATCCTCCTCGGCCCCGTCAGATCCCGGGTCCGTTTAACAGCACATTGACTGTGGTGACGAGTTTCTTGATGACCGTTTGCAGGTTGTTGAAGGCGATCGCGATCGGAATCGCGATCAGCCCGACGATCAGGATGTACTCGGTGACCGCCTGACCCCGTTGGCTGCCCGGCGAGTCGAGCTCGTCAGCGTGGCCTTTCCTGAGGCTCGTTTCACTCGCCTCGAGCACGACGGATCGAGCGGCGCGACGGATCGGATCGAAGAGCGTTCCGTTCATGATGAAAAAAAGGTCTTTCGATGGTAATGGAATGAAAGGCTATAATCAAGGTGCAATAACTATCCGATGCGAGCAAGACGGGGGTAAATCGTGGAACTGACCGTGCGGCACCTCAGCGGATCACGAGCCGGACAGGAACAGACGTTCCGCTCGGAGACGATCACCATTGGGCGCAATCCAACGAGCAGTATCGCATTCGATGCGGAACGAGACCTGGCCGTTTCCGGCCGCCATGCCGAAGTCGTCCTGCGCGATCGAGCGTGGGTTCTCCGCGATCTCGGCAGCAGCAACGGCACCTTCGTGGGAAGCGAGCGCATCACCGAGCGTCCGCTCCGGCCGGGTGAGATCGTTCAGCTCGGCAAGAACGGCCCGCGCATTGAATTCGTCTTCCGCGTTTCCCCGACGACCGGCGAGGTCGAGCCGACCATCGTCGTTCCGACCGACATGGAGAATGTTCCCATGGAAGGTCGGACCGTTGCGATGATGATGCAGTCTCCTCCTCCTCCGTCTGCCGCAGCCGGCGGCATTCCGGTTCCTCCGGTGATGCCGAAACAGCGCAAGGGCATCAAGCCGGTCTTCGTCATCCTCGGCAGCCTGGTGCTCATCGTCGGGCTTCTTATCGCCGGGCTTGCTGCAATCATCTTCATGAAGGCGCGCGCTCAGAGAAGCGAAATCGCGTCAGAGGCGGCCTCGATTCAGCAGGTCGAGGAGGAGAAAGTCGCGGAAGCCAACCGCCTGCGCGAAGAGCTGGTGCAGCAGAGGGAGATCGTCTCGCAGACAGAGGAGCAGCTGAAGGCTGCTCAGGTCGAGCCCCCCTCGGGAGCGGCGGCTGAAACAGGAACCGACGGGGCGGAGCTCGAGCGCCAGCTCGCCGAATCGCAACGCATGCTCGAGGAGGTGACGCGACAGCTTCAGATGAAGAACGACGAGATCGTCAAGATCCGTACGCAGCCTCCGCCCACCGTGAGGCCCACGCCGGTTTCGGGAGTGCGCACGGCGACTGCGAAGCCCGTGAAGAAGCAGCAGACTCCCGCAACCACCTCCCCTCCACCTCCGGCTGCAGCCGAGGTGCAGCCTCCGGCGAATCTCATCACGGGAAAACAGCTCAAGCGGCTGATCGGCGTGCGCGCCATCGCGCCGGAGGTCCCCCCGGCCGATCTGCCGGACCGAACCGGTGACGAGCTGGCACAGATGATTCAGCGCTCACTCATCACTCTGGGCGACATCGCCCCGGACGACAGCGGGATCGCTTCGGTCGCCGTGTCGGTCATAAACTATCAGGCGGGGCAGCGCACGAACGTGAACCTGCGCTCCGCCTCGGAAGCGGCGAGCAGAATCGGAAGCCTGGCAGGCGAGAGCATTCCGAGGACTCCGGTCAACGTCACCAGCATCACGTTCGACTCTTCGATGTCGATCCGTGTGCGGATGCTCGACCGCAGTGGCGGCACTGTGGCGGAGGCGACTCCAGCCTCGGCAGCGAAGGGAACGCGGTCCAGCGTCTCCCTCGACGGCGTCCCCTTCTCGCAGGTGTTCGGCAGCGATACACCGCCGGGCGACGTGGCGCGCGATGTCGTCGGGCAGGCCGTCGAAGCGATCAGTGCGCAGGTACGCCAAATGGAATGGAGCACCGCTGCGACACGGTCGTCGGATCCGAAGAAGGTCACACTCCGCGCAGGTCGCAACGCGAATGTCGAAATCGGAGACGTGTTCAAGCTCGTCGACCGAAACAGGGCCGTGGCGAACGTTCGGGTGGTCGAGCTCGGCGACGCGACGAGCACTGCAGAGGTTCTCGATGGCGACGTTCGTTCAGATGGATTGCGAGCCCACTACCTCGGTTTTGCCGGCACGAGCCCTTCCGCTCTGACCAGGGGTGCAGGCCCGAAGCATGTGAGAATGAGGTCCAACGCGGATGCTCACCAGGGACCTGGAAAGTCGTTCCCGAAAGTGAAGGGGCTGCGCCGTGGAGCGCGTGCCCAGCTTCACTACACCGTCGGGATCTGGGCGAAGGTTTCGGACGCCAAAGGGACGTTCTGGGTACCGTTGACGGCCGCAGGGATCGAGTGAATCACTGCGCGAGCTTTCGCTTCGCGATGGCGACCTCGTTACTGTCGGCCGGTCCGAACTTGACGACCTTCTCGAAATAGCCTCGCGCCTGCTCGGCCTCGTTGCCGGCTGCATGGACCAGTCCCAGCTCCAGCGCGGTGGCGGCGTAGCGCTGCTGGAGTGCGGCGTCGGGCGCCTTCGCCAGCGCTTCTTCCCACGACTGAAAGAGCTCGTCGAGCTTGAGCTCGGCCGCCAGCGCCTCGGGGGACACAGACGGCTCGACGGCTTCGGGTGCCTTCTCGGGTGCCTTCTCGGGCGCCACAGTTGCCACTTCCTCTGCCGCAGGCTCTGCCGCGACCTGAGGCGGGGAATCCTTCCTTCCGATGGCGACGGCGATGAGCAGCACCAGCAGAAAGCCGCCGAGGGCCGCGATGATCATCAGGCGACGCTTCCGCGCTCCTGCGCGAGCCGCCGGCGCGGCGGAAGGTTGGCTCTGCGCCGGCTGGGGCGAAGAAGAAACGTCCGGCGACGGCATCGCCTGGTAGACGGTCCTCGGAATCACCGGATCATCGGATGGGAACGGCTCTTCGAAGACGGTGTGGGGAACATCCCTCCCCGACAAGGCTCCTTCGTACATCGTTTTTGGTGATTCACGATACTCGCCGGGAAGAGGTGTCTCGAATACCGTGCCGGGGATCGCGGCACTCTCACCTCCCGCGGCCGTTCCCGCGGGAAGGTCCTCCTGGTCGCCTTCGGCGACCATCTCGAAGCCGCCGATCGAGTATGCCTGATCGAATGCCAGCGGTTCTTCGTCGATGCGCCGGCCATCGCGCGAGATTCCCTCGAGGCTCGTGGCGGGGTCGACGATGTACCAGCCGTCGTCACGCCTCTCGATGTCGCCGACGTGTGGTGCCAGATAGGGGTCGTCGATCTTGATCTCGCAGTCGTCGCCCGCACCGATTTTTGCGCGGTCTCCTTCGATCTCGATGGCCCTGATGACGATGCCGTGCCGCCGTATCGATAATTTCATGACCTCTCCTCGCCTGATCGCTCTACTCGGCAGTGACCCGTACGACTTCCTCGACCGAAGTGACTCCGCTGGCACACAGGCGGAGCGCTCCGGCACGCAGCGAGAGCATTCCGTTCTTCTCGGCGATCTCCCGGATCTCACCGAGCGAGGCACGACGATTGATCGCATCGGTCATCTCGTCACCCCCCTGAAGAATCTCGAAGACGCCGATTCTTCCCGCGTAGCCGGTCAGATTGCAGCGCGCACAGCCTCCGCGCGTGAAGAGATCTTCGGATTCCGGCACATCGATCGGGGCGAAGTTCTCGAGAAGGCTCGTGCGCTTGATCGGGACTTTGCATTCTCTGCACAGAGTGCGCATCAGACGTTGTGCGACCACCATGCGGAGGGACGAGGCAACGATGAACGGATCCATGTCGAGGTTGAGAAGGCGCATCACGGCGGTGGGGGCGTCGTTGGTGTGCAGCGTCGAGAGGACGAGATGCCCGGTGAGCGCGGCCTTCAGTGCGATGTCGGCCGTCTCCTGGTCGCGGATCTCCCCCACCATGATCACGTCGGGATCCTGACGCAGGAACGATCGGAGCGCCATGGCGAAGGTGCAATCCTTGCCGCAGGGAACCTGGACGACACCTGGAATTTCCGACTCGACCGGCTCCTCCGCCGTCACGATGCAGCGCTCGTCGTCATTGAGCACCGAGAGGATCGAATAGAGCGTCGAGGTCTTGCCGGATCCGGTCGGTCCCGTCACCAGAATCAGCCCGTTCGGCGCGCCGATGTTCCGTTGCACCCGCTCGAGCTCCTCGGAGGTCAATCCGATCTTGTCCAGCCCGACGGATTGATTCCCCTTCTCCAGCAGGCGCATGACCGTTTTGTTTCCGTGAATCGTCGGAAGCACCGACACGCGGAATTCGACTCGTCTGCCGTACACCGGGGAGTAGTTGATCTGCCCGTCGACCGGCGTGCGGATCTCCTGCAGTGCGATCCCGGCCATCTTCTTGACTCTCGTATTGACGACTTCGCCGCACTTCTTCGGCAGCTCGAAGACGGTTGTCAACACGCCGTTGATCCTCGTTCGGATGCGGTACGCCGATGATCCCGGCTCGATGTGGATGTCGCTGCAGTTCCGCAGAATGAGGTTCATGAGCAACCGCTGCGAGTAGTCGACGACGGTGGGGTGGACCAGAAAATGGTCGAGATCCTCCGCATCCTCTTTCGCCCGTTCATAGCTGCGGTTCACCAGCGCGAGAAAGTTCTCGTACGCAGGTCCGATGTCGGTCCCGACTTTGCGCTCGTGGATCTTTGCCAGGACCTCATCCGGTTTCGTGTCGCGCAGCTCCTTGAGCACTTCCGGAAGCATCGGGCCGAAGTTCTGCTCGATCGCCAGCTGAACCCCGCGATAGGTCGTCACCACCGGCTTGACCCGCAGCGACGTCGTCGATTCGAGCCCCCGGAGCAGCTCTTCGTTGGAGGGATTAGGCATCGCCAGCGTCAGCTCGTTTCCGCCGAGCGAGATCGGGAAGATCTTCAGACCGACGATGGCCGGCAGCGGCAGCACCTCGAGAATCGAGAAGATGAAATCCTTGTCGATGGTGATCTGCGACGGGTCGACAGCGACACTCCCGGAAACTTCCTCGAGGATCCTTCGATACGTTTCCACCGGGATCTGGGCTGCCTGGTGAAGAGCATGTTCGAACGACAGCCCCTTCTCACGCACGAGCTCGATCTCTTCGTGCTCCTTCTCGGTGATCAACTTGTAGGTGAGAAGCGTTTTCCCCACCTTCTCGAAGAACTCGCGGTCATCCATTGCGCGCCTATGATACGACGCTCCGGCCCTCGCGCAATTGCTTCGTCGGATTTTCGTAGGGGCGAAGCATTTGCGCGAGGGCCGCGGCAGCAGGCTCGCGTGACTGCGACGCAGCGCAATAGCTTCGCCCGGGTGCTTGCGAGACTGTGACATTCGCGCTGGCGATCGCGTGCCGCCCTTTTTTCGCTCTCCGAAGGGCCGAAGCAGGCGGGTTGCTGCGGCGGCTGCGGAAGGGTAGAATCCGCGTCCCTTCGGCGGAATTCAGTCGCCGCGGGGAGGGTTTTGAGTAGCCGTTGTACGTCATTGCGCACCCATAGCTTAATTGGATAGAGCACCTGACTACGGATCAGGAGGTTCGAGGTTCGAGTCCTCGTGGGTGCACCATTCCGGCCATGGCGGGCCCGCCTCGCCGTTGGAATCTTTGAAACCTGATGAATCCGCACGACTGGATGGAAGAAGCACTCGCGCTGGCGGAAGCCGCGGGACGCGAGGGAGAGATTCCCGTCGGCGCCGTGGTCGTCGACCGGAAGGGCACTGTGATCGGACGCGGCCGCAACTGCCGCGAATCGGGAGATCCGCTCGGTCATGCGGAAATCCTGGCGATTCGGGAGGCTGCACGATCGATCGGCGACTGGCGGCTCGAAGGAACGACGCTCGTGGTCACGCTCGAGCCGTGTGCGATGTGCGCCGGCGCGATCGTCAACGCGCGCATCGACGAGCTGATCTTCGGCGCCTACGATCCGAAGGCGGGCTTTTGCGGCTCGCTCGGAAATCTCGTCCAGGATCCCCGGCTCAACCATCGTGCCGGCGTCACCGCCGGCGTGGAGGAAGAACGCTCACGGCAGCTGTTGCAGCGGTTTTTCGCCGGGTTGCGCGAAGGGAAGTCGCGCGGAAGCTTCGAATGAGATCGGTGGCTCGCCAGGCGCTGGCGCCGCTGAAAGCAGGGAATCGCGGAGAGATGGCAGAGTGGTCGAATGCGGCGGTCTCGAAAACCGTTGTACCGGTGACGGTACCGTGGGTTCGAATCCCACTCTCTCCGCCAGATTTCCCGGCGGTTCGGTTCGTTGAAAAGTTCGATGTCCCGGAGAGATGTCCGAGTGGCTTAAGGAGCACGCTTGGAAAGCGTGTGTACATGAAAGTGTACCGTGGGTTCGAATCCCACTCTCTCCGCCACCAGTCGATCCACCGCGAAGCCCTGTTCGAATGAGCCCGGGTCCTGTGCAGCAGAAGCCTTCGAACCTCGTCAGGTCCGGAAGGAAGCAGCGATAAGATGGCGCCACTGCGTGCCGCAGCAAACCTGGGCTCTTTCGAGCGGGGATTCGTTTCTGTGAAGCTACGTCCATGAGCTATCAGGCACTCGCCAGGAAATGGCGTCCGCAAACGTTTGCCGACGTCATCGGCCAGGAGACGGTCGTCCGCACGCTGCAGAACGCCATCGAGAGCGATCGCACCCACCACGCCTATCTGTTCTCCGGAGTTCGCGGCGTCGGCAAGACCACCGCGGCCCGGATTCTGGCCAAGGCGCTGAATTGCCGGACGGGTCCGGCGATCGAGCCCTGCAACGAATGCTCCCCTTGTCGCGAGATCACCGAAGGGATCGATCTCGACGTTCGGGAGATCGATGCCGCGACCTACACGCAGGTCGACAACATCCGCGAGCTGCGAGAGGTCACCCAGTTCCAGCCTGCGCGCGACCGGAATCGCATCTTCGTCATCGACGAAGCGCACATGCTCTCGACCGGAGCATGGAACGCCCTGCTCAAGCTGATCGAAGAACCGCCGCCTCACGTCATCTTCATCATGGCCACCACCGAGATGCAGAAGGTGCCGGCGACGATCCTCTCCCGCGTCCAGAGCTTCGTCTTCCGCAAAATCACCGAAGCCGATGTCTTCGAGCGGCTCCGGCACATCTGCCGCGAGGAGTCGATCGACGCCGAGCCGGCCGCTCTGGAGATCATCGCCCGCCGCGGTGAAGGAAGCGTTCGCGACTCCCTCTCCATTCTCGATCAGGTGATCGCCTTCAGCGGCCGGACGATCAGCGCCGCCGACGTCGCCACGATCCTCGGTCTGTCCAATGCCGCATTCTTTTCACGGCTGACCGCCGCGGTCCGCGACGGCGATCATGCCGAAATTCTCACCATGCTCGAGGAGGCGGGAGAGAGCGGGCGAGACTTCAAGCTCCTCTACCGCGACTATCTCGCCTTCCTGCGGAACGTTCTGCTGGTGACCAGCGGGGCAGCGAAGGCGTTTCGTTCGCTTTCCCCTGCGGATCTCGAAGCGGTGTCCGATCTCGCCGCGCAGTTCGACTACACCGAGATCCTTCGCGTCCTCAATCTTCTGATTCGCGACGACGAGACCGTCAGCCGGGCCGAGCACCAGCGTCTCGCCGTCGAGATCGCCATTCTCAAGGCGGCAACGCTTCCGCGGCTTCGTTCCGTGGAACAGATCCTCCGCACTTCCGGCGGTCCATCTCCTTCTCCAGATGAAGAACCGTCCCGCATCTCCGAGCGCGCGGTTTCCACGCGACCGCAGCAGGCTCGCAAGCCGGCTGCGCGCACGGACGGGTTTCTCGACCGCGTGCGCGCGCAACGCAAACTGACGGCGAGCTATCTCGATCAGGCTCGCTCCTCACGGCTCGAGGAGAGCACACTCGTCTTCGAATTCGATTCGTCCCAGAGCTTCGCGCTCGACTACCTCGCGGCCAGCGAGCAGCTCTCGTTCCTCGAGGAGACCGCCAGCTCGCTGTATGGACGCCGGATCACCGTGCGGCTCGTCGCCATCGAGAAGGAGGCGGCACCTCGCGACGACGCCCGGGCGACGGTGACCGAGGATCCGGTTCTTCAGGCCTTCGCGAAACACCTCGGCGGCGAGGTGATCTCTCCCTCGAGCGCCAAACGAAACAGGGAGGTGCCATGAACATCAAGCAGCTGATGAAGCAGGCGCAGCAGATGCAGGAGCAGATGCAACAGCAGATGGCCGAGCTTGAAGTCGAGGCAACGGCCGGCGGCGGCATGGTCACCGTCACCATGTCCGGATCCAAGCAGGTCCTTTCGATCAGGATCGAGAAGGAGGCAGTCGACCCGGAGGACGTCGAGATGCTGCAGGATCTGATCGTCGCCGCCGTCAACGAGGCAGGACGAAAAGTCGACGAGGCGATGCAGTCGCAGCTCGGCTCGATGACCGGCGGCATGAAGATCCCCGGACTCTTCTGAGAAGGCGATGACGGCTCCTCCCCTCGCCCATCTCATCAACGAGCTGACCAGGCTTCCGGGCATCGGCGAAAAATCGGCTGCCAGGCTCGCCTATCACATCCTCAAACGCCCGCAGTCCGACGCCGAGGCGCTGGCGAACGCCATCCTGGAGATGAAAGCGAAGATCTTCCGATGTTCGGTCTGCAACAACATGACCGACGTCGAGCCGTGCGCGATCTGCAGCGATCCGCGTCGTGACCCGTCCGTCGTCTGCGTGGTCGAGGAAGCGTTCAACATCGCGACGATCGAGTCGACACGCGATTTCCGCGGCACCTACCACGTCCTGCTCGGCGCCCTCTCGCCGCTGCGGGGAATCGGACCGGACGAGATCGACGTGGCAGGACTGCTGCGCCGCCTCCGCGAGGGAACCGTGCGCGAGGTGATCATCGCTACGAATCCCAACGTCGAGGGAGAGACCACCGCCGTCTATCTCGCCCAGCAGATCAGACCCTCCGGCGTGAGGGTCACCCGCCTCGCCTTCGGCCTTCCCGTCGGCGGCGACCTCGAGTATGCCGACCAGGTGACCATGTCGAAAGCGCTCGAAGGGCGGAGAGAGATGTAGAAGGCAGAAGGCAGAGGGCAGAAGGCAGGCGATCCGCCTGTCCGCTTTCCGGTTTCTTTCTGGTTTCTGGTTTCTGGTTTCAGGTTTCTGCTATCTGCCATCTGCCTGCGCTATCTGCCTTCTCCCTTCCGCTTTCTGACGCTCTTCAATTGCCGCGCTCGTAACCGCTATGTTATACATACAGATCCGATCGCGCATGAACGGTGCAGACTGAATGGCGTCCCCCGATCTAGTGATGTACGAGGAGGAGTACGGGCAGCTCAAGGAGATCCTCGCCCGGCTGCAGGTGGACTCCAACGCGAAGATCGTCTTCCTCGTCGACAAGAACGGCCAGCAGATCGCAGTGCACGGCGACATGCGCGGGCTCGATGCCACCTCCCTCGCTTCCCTGACCGCCGGCAACGTCGCAGCGACCGATGGACTCGCGAAGCTCATCGGAGAAAAGGAGTTCTCGATCCTCTTTCACGAGGGGGAGCGGGACAACATCCACATCTCCCTCGTGGCACAACGCGTCATCCTCGTCGTCATTTTCGACGAGCGATCGTCGCTCGGGCTCGTCCGGCTCCGGGTGAAGAAGGCCTCGCAGGAGCTGGAACGGGTGTTCGAGGTGATCATGACGAAGGCGGAGCAGGATCGCGGAACCCTCGCCAACCGGTTCGACTCCCCCTTCGCCGAGATCACCGATGAAGACATCGACAGCCTCTTCAGTGAGTGACGAGTTGGAAGCAGACCGCGTGTGACGGGGAACGTCGAAGCGAAACTCCATGACATTCATCAACTACGCGGCACGTGAGATCAACTGCAAGATCGTCTACTACGGTCCCGGCCTCTGCGGGAAGACGACCAACCTCCAGTGGATCTACGACAAGACCAACCCGCAGGCGAAGGGGAAGCTGATCTCCCTGGCCACTGAGACCGATCGCACCCTCTTTTTCGACTTTCTCCCGCTCGATCTCGGCACCGTCCGCGGCTTCCGCACGCGATTTCACCTCTACACCGTCCCCGGACAGGTTTTCTACGACGCCTCGAGAAAGCTGATTCTCAAGGGAGTCGACGGGGTGATCTTCGTGGCCGATTCCCAGGAAGCCCGCATGGAGGCGAACATCGAGTCGCTTCACAATCTCGAACGGAATCTCAAGGAGCAGGGCTACGAGCTGAAGACCATTCCCTACTCGCTGCAGCTGAACAAACGCGATCTTCCCACCGCCCTGCCGGTCGATGAGATATATCGCCAGCTCAATTTCAAAGGGGAGCCGACCTTCGAAGCGGTCGCCATGAGCGGCGTCGGCGTGTTCGACACGCTCAAGGCTGTCGCCAAGCTCGTCCTGACCGAGCTGAAGAAAAAATAGCGGCGCCGGCCGCTCGCCAGGGCCCGCGGCCGAAACCGACCACCGATGACCGACTCCCTTCGCATCGTCACCATCGGAGGAGGAACGGGCCTCGCCACACTCCTCCGCGGACTTCGTGAGCTCGTGCACGCCGGCGGGTCCTGGTCGGTCTCGCGGCTCAGCGCCATCGTCACGGTCACCGACGAGGGTGGCAGCTCGGGCGTTCTACGGCGCGAGTTCAGCATGCTTCCGCCGGGCGACGTCCGCAACTGCATCGTCGCCCTCGCCGAAGAAGAGCAGCTGCTCTCCCGTCTGTTCAATTACCGCTTCGAAGGCGATTCGACTCTGAAGGGTCACTCCCTCGGAAACCTTCTCCTCGCCGCGCTGGTCGACATCACCGGAAGCTTCGACGGCGCGATCCTCGCCGCCTCCGAGGTCCTCGCGATCCGCGGCGAGATCTTCCCCTCGACGCTCTCGGATGTACGTCTTCGGGCGACCTGCGCGGATGGAACGTCGCTGGTCGGTGAGCTCGAGATCAGCGGACACCGCCTCGGCGAGCAGGTCGCTCCGCGCCCGCACCATGCCCGCATCGTGAAGCTCGAGATCGATCCTCCCGACGCGGAACCAGTCGAGCAGGCACTCGAGGCGATCCGGACGGCGGATCTGATTCTCATCGGTCCGGGATCGCTCTACACCTCGGTGCTGCCGAATCTCGTGATCCGAAAGATCGCCGAAGCCCTGCGGCAGGCGCCCTCGCTCCGCGTCTACGTCTGCAACGTGATGACGCAGCCGGGTGAGACGGACGACTACACCGCGCAGGATCATCTCGCGGCGCTCATCGACCACGCCGGCCTCGTCGTCGACGCCATGATCCTCAACGGCCGCAGGCCATCGCAGGCGATCCTCGCGCTCTATGCGTCGCAGAATCAGTTCCCCGTCGAATCCGACGCCGATACCATCCGCGAGCTGGGAGTCACCCCCTTCTTCGGCGACATCATTTCCGAGGGCAACTATCTCCGCCACGATCCGACAGCGCTGGTCGAGACGATCTTCCGCTTCTACGATCGCTACGGCCGGCGCATCGATGATCTCCGCCGCGGCCGCGCCGACGCCTGATCGGCCTGGTCGTCGAGGAATTTCAGGCTTCGCGGCTGGCTGGTATGCAGAACGCGACCCCTCACCCCTGACCCCTCTCCCCCTGGTCCTATCGTCCCGCTCGCGAAGATCGTCGTGGGGAGAGGGGCACCGCCGCCCCGTGGTACGGAGATCCTTCCCCTCTCCCCACGACGATCTCGACTACGAAGCACCATGTGACCATGGGGAGAGGGGTCAGGGGTGAGGGGCCATGAGCGCGCCCGGTTCACCGAGGTACGATCCGAAGACGTGAGACGGCAGATTCGAGGCAGTGATCGACCTCCCCTGGATGCCCGCCTGCTGTCATATGGTTCACCGAGTCGTCCGTCACAGGGCCGAAGATCGGAATCTACGGCCACGAAGGCCCGTCGAAAGTAATGCCGTCGGGAAGTGCCATCCATGCCGTTGGGGTTAGAATGATCATCAGGCCATGCACATCGCATCTGGAAAAGTGGTGAACGGACGGGTGGTCGTCGATGGTGACCTTCCTGAAGGCGCGGATGTCACGCTCCTGGCGTTCGACGGTGAAGAGACCTTCGAGGTTGATGCCGCGCTAGAAGCAGTGCTTCTCGAGTCCATTGCGCAGGGTGAGCGGGGCGAGACGATCACGGTTGAGGATCTCCTCCGCGAGATGCGCAGCCGTGAATGAGCGATCCACTTCCCGTCGAGACTCACGATGTCAGACGACACGATCGAAGTTGTCATCCTCGCCGCCGGGCTCGGCACGCGGATGAAGTCATCGAAGATCAAAATCCTTCATCGTGCTGGCGGACGGGCGCTCATCGACTATGTTCTCGATCTCGCCGCCGCAGTCTCGAACCGACCCCCGATCGTGGTCATCGGCCATCAGCGCGAAGCGGTTCAGCAGCACTGCGGCGCGCGGGCACGTTACGCCATTCAGGACGAGCAGCTCGGAACTGGACACGCGCTGCTTCAGGCGGCGCCGCTCATCGAGGAGACCGCCCGCGACGTTCCGGTCCTGGTGCTCTCCGGCGACGTGCCTCTCACACGCCGGGAGACGCTGGAGCGGCTCTTTGCGATGCACCGCGACGGCGCGAATGCGGCGACGCTGGTATCGATGATCCCCGACGATCCCGGACGGTACGGCAGAGTCGTTCGCGACGGATCGGGCCGGGTCGTGCGGATCGTCGAGCTGAAGGACTCCAGCGAGGCAGAGAAGGCGATTCGCGAAGTCAACGGCGGGATCTATCTGTTTCAGTCGCGCGATCTCTTCCGCATTCTCCGCTCCCTCTCGACCGACAACGCGCAGGGGGAGTACTACCTGACCGATGTCATCGCAGCGCTCGTACGCGACGGAAGAAGGGTCGAAGCACTCGTCGTCATCGATCCGGCCGAGGCGTTCGGCGTGAACTCCCGCGCCGAGCTGGCGGCGGCGGAGAAGGAGTTGATGCGCCGCCACGTGACGCAGCTGATGGACGACGGTGTGACGTTCCGAGATCCCGATTCGGTGCTCGTCGAGACGACGGTCAGGATCGGCGCGGATACGATCGTCTATCCCTTCGCCGTCCTCGAGGGAGAGACGACGATCGGCCGAGACTGTGAGATCGGTCCTGCGGTCCACCTGCGCAACGTACGCATTGCCGACCGCGGGACCATCCGCACTGGAACCGTGGCCGAGGAGACGTCCATCGGCGAGGATGCGTCCGTCGGCCCCCACGCCCATCTGCGTCCCGGCACGATCCTCGGAGCCCGCGTGAAGATCGGCAACTTCGTCGAGACGAAGAAGGCGATCTTCGGCGACGACACCAAGGCCTCGCATCTGTCCTACATCGGCGATGCCGAGATCGGCGCGAGGGTCAACATCGGCGCGGGAACGATCACCTGCAACTACGACGGCGTGCGCAAGCACAAGACGATTCTCGAAGAGGACGTTTTCATCGGCTCCGACTCGCAGCTCATCGCTCCGGTTCGCGTCGGGAAGGGAGCCTACGTCGGTGCCGGCTCGACGATCACCAAAGACGTTCCCGCCGGCGCGCTCTCGCTGTCGCGGATGCCCCAGAAGACGATCGAAGGGTGGGCGGACCGCAGGCGCAACGAGAAGTGAGGGAGAGCGGGCGTCCCGCGCCCGCCGCGCGTGGGGGCACATTTCTACACGCGTTGGGGTGTCGCGAGAATGGAGGCGAAGCGCTACGCTTCGCCCTACGATCCATCCACGTAGACCCGCAGGTCAGGGATTCGCCAGTCTTCCGGCGATCAGCAGCGCCTCCGGAACGGTGAACTGATCCTCGGGGCCGAGGATGTCTTCCCGCAGTAGGTCCCAGGCGGCACGCTCTTTCTCATCCTGTGAGGCGGCGGTGAAGTTCAGCTCGCACTCTTCGCCGATGTACCGGGAGCCTTCGCGGATCGGGAGGCCGAAGGTGCGGCAGACCAGTGGACGGAATTCGTAGATGCTGCAGCGCCCTTCGTCGTCGAGAGCGGGGCAGGGAAGGTTCTCGGTTCGCTCGAAGAACGCCTCGCGCTCCGCCTCGCTCACCTCGCGCAGATTCGGGTGATCAGTTGCCGCTGCGACCGCCTCCGCCCTGGCCAGAATCGTCTCGCGCACCGCAGGGTCGAGTCGCGGAAGCGCCTCGGCGATTACCGCGACATCGGCGGCTCCGATCTCGAACAGGCCGTGGCAGCACATCGTGCAGGCGATCCCGCAACGCAGATTCTGCGGCTGCTCGGCGACCACGGCGTCGAAGTGCTCGCCGGCCTCGCGGAGGATGTCTTTGAACGAGTCGCCCACGTCCGGCGGTAAGGAGCGGTTCGGGGACGAAATTCCGGTGAAGATTCCGGCCGCTCCCAATTATTGATTCCGCCGTGCGGCTGTGCTATACAGCGGCACTCTGGAGGCGCTTCTCGTGCCCCGGTTCCACCTTCACGCAGCACAGGTGTTTTTCCACCGCTGACAACATGCAGATCGACCTGACGCCCGATCCCTCTCTGCTCGTGATCATCGCCATCTTCGTGGCGAATTACTTCGTCGTCCGCAAGTGGTTCCTCCGCCCCATCAATCAGATTCTGACCGATCGCGAGGGGGAGATCCGCGGGGCGGAGAAGCGCTACGAGGAATCGCTGGCGAAATTCAATCTCGCCGTGGCCGAGATGGAAGAGAAGCTCCATCACGCAAAGCGGGAAGGAAGCGAAGTACGCGAGAGGGAGCGGAGCGAAGCCCTCGAGCAGCGCCAGCAGGTGATCCGGAAGACGCGCGCCGAAGCCGAAGCGATCGTCGCGACAGCGGACGAAGAGCTCCGTGCCGAGGTGGGGCGGGCAAAGGAGATGGTCGTCCGCGAGGCGGACGAGCTCGCCCGGATGGCCGCGGAAAGGATCCTGGGGAGGAAACTGGCATGAGGCGGACTTTCCCCCTTCTCCTTCTTCTGCTCGTCGCGATCGCCCTCCCGTCGATCGGCGCCGAAACGGCTCACGGTGAAGAGCATCACGAGCCGACTTATTTCGGGATGCCCGCCTGGATTCTCAAGCTCGTGAATCTGATCCTTTTCGTCGGACTCCTCTCCTGGGTGCTGAAGGGACCTCTGGGAAAGGCGTTTCGCGAGCGGCGCGAGAACATTCAGACCTCGCTGGCCGAGGCGAAAACACGGCGCGAGCGGGCGGACCGCCTGGCAGACGACATCCAGGCGCGGATGGAGCAGCTCGAGCGGGACGTTGCCGCAATTCTCGAGCGCGCCCGCGAAGAGGGAGAGCGGCAGAAGCGCGAGCTGATCGCCGCAACCGAGACGGAGGCGGCGAAGATTCTGGCGTCGGCGAAAAACGAAGTTGCCGCGCGCGTGAAAATGGCGCGGAGCGAGCTGACCTCGCTCGCCGGAGAGGTGGCCACGACCCGTGCCGTCTCGCTCCTCCGGAGCACCATCACCGAGGACGACCAGCGGAAGCTGTTCGAGGACAGCCTGCGTGAGGTCGAGGAGATGCCGTCATGATGCGCGGCTTCGCCAGGCCCTACGCGAGCGCGATGATGCAGATCGCCGGGACGCCCGATCAGGCGAAAACGCTTCACGCCGAGGTCGAGCGCTTCGAGAAGGCGCGCCATTCGTCGGCGGAGCTCATCGACCTTTTCGACAGCCCGGCCATCGATCTGAAGAAGAAGGCGGCGATCATCGAGACGATCGCGAAGCGACTCGAGCTGTCCGACATCGCCCGGCGGCTCCTGCAGGTGCTGGCTCAGAACGACCGGATCAACTCGCTTCCGATCATCCTTCTGGTGTGGAACGAGATGATCAACGCGGCGCTGGGAGTCGTCGTCGCCCGTGTGCGGACGGCGCACGCTCTGAGCGCCGAGGAGCAGACGAGGCTTGCGGCATCGCTGGAGCGGAAGTTCGGACGCCGTGTCGATTTGTCGCTGGAGACCGATCCCTCGTTGCTGGCGGGCTTCGTGGCGCAGGTCGGGAGCGAGATCTACGACGCGTCGATCGCCGGAAGGATCAACAAATTTCGCGAATCATTGACATGAGTCATTTTTGACTAACTCGGGGAGAGACCTATGGCGGTCGATTTAAGAGCTGAAGAAATCACTGAGATTATTCGTCAACAAATAACCGGCATCGATCGCGGTATCGACGTCGCCGAAGTCGGAACGGTGATCTCGGTCGGCGATGGCATCGCCCGCATCTACGGGCTCGAGCGCGTCATGGCGGGAGAGCTGCTGCAGTTCCCGCACGACATCTACGGCCTCGCGCTCAACCTCGAGCGGGACAACGTCGGTGCAGTTCTGCTTGGCGAAACGAGCGGCGTCGCCGAGGGCGATCAGGTCAAGCGCACGGGGAAGATCATCTCCGTTCCGGTCGGTCCTGCGCTGATCGGCCGCGTGGTCAATCCGCTGGGCCAGCCGATCGACGGAAAGGGAGCGGTCGCCTCCTCGGAGATGTATCCGATCGAGCGGATCGCACCGGGCGTCGTCGATCGGAAGCCGGTCAAAGAGCCGCTGCAGACGGGTCTCAAGGCGATCGATGCGATGATTCCGATCGGCCGCGGCCAGCGCGAGCTGATCATCGGTGACCGCCAGACCGGCAAGACGGCGGTCGCCGTCGACACGATCATCAATCAGAAGGGGCAGGGAGTCATCTGCATCTACATCGCGATCGGCCAGAAGAAGTCGACGGTCGCGCAGGTGGTAAAAACGCTCGAGGATGCCGGTGCGATGGAGCACACGATCGTCGTCAGCGCTTCCGCCTCGGAGCCTGCTCCGCTGCAGTTCCTCGCTCCCTACTGCGGCGCCGCGATGGGAGAATACTTTCTCTACAACGGGCAGCATGCGCTCTGCATCTACGACGATCTGTCGAAGCACGCGCAGGCCTACCGCGAGATCTCACTGCTGCTTCGCCGGCCGCCTGGACGGGAGGCATATCCGGGTGACGTGTTCTATCTCCACTCGCGGCTGCTCGAGCGCGCCGCGAAGCTGAACGATGAGAACGGCGGCGGTTCGTTGACGGCGCTTCCGGTGATCGAAACGCAGGCCGGCGACGTCTCCTCCTACATTCCGACGAACGTCATCTCGATCACCGACGGCCAGATCTATCTGGAGACGGATCTTTTCCACTCCGGTGTCCGCCCGGCGGTCAACGTCGGTCTGTCGGTCTCCCGCGTCGGAGGTGCGGCGCAGATCCGCCCGATGCGATCCGTCGCCGGAACGCTGCGGCTCGATCTCGCACAGTATCGCGAGCTGGCGGCCTTCGCACAGTTCGGCTCCGATCTCGACAAGGCGACCCAGGCGCAGCTCAACCGCGGGCAGCGTCTGGTGGAGATTCTCAAGCAGGGACAGTACGCGCCGCTGCGGGTCGGACTGCAGGTCGTCTCGGTGTTCGCGGGGACGCAGGGATTCCTCGACAACCTGAAGGTCTCGGCGATCCGCCCCTTCGAGGCGGCGCTGCACCGCTGGATCATCGACGAGAAGCCCGGGCTGGTGGAGCAGCTCGAGGCGGCGACGAAGTTCGACGACACGTTGTCGGGCGACGTCCGCTCGGCCATCGAGGAGTTCAAAGGACAGTACATCCGCGAGAATCCGGAAGTATCGGCGGGAGCCTAGAGCGTGGCGAATACAATCGACATCAGGCGCCGCATCCGCAGCGTCAAGAACACGCAGCAGATCACGCGCGCCATGAAGATGGTGGCCGCGGCGAAGCTGCGACGGGCGCATGATCGCATCGTCGCCGCCCGCCCGTACTCTGCCGCGCTTCGCGAGGTTCTCGTCTCCGTCGCTACACGCGTCGAATCGGTCGAGCACCCGCTCCTGCGCGAGCGCGAGGAGAAGAGAGTCCTCTTCGTGATCGTCACTGCCGACAAGGGTCTCTGCGGTGCGTTCAATGCGAATGTGATCAAAGGGGCGACGAATACGCTGCGGGATCGGGATTGGCCTGAGGTCCAGTTGATTCCGATCGGACGGAAGGGAAACGACTTCTTCCGGCGCCGCCAGATCCCCATCCGCCATCAGGCGGTCAACATCTTCCAGGCGCTCGCGCTCGGCCATGCGACCGACATTGCGAAGACCATCTCGGACGACTTCGTCTCCGAAAAGGTCGACGCCGTCTACGTGATCTACAACGAGTTTCGCTCGGTGATTCAGCAGACGCTCCGCATCGAGCGACTCCTTCCCCTCGAGCGGCTCTCCGAGGAGCAGGCGCTGGAAGCCGTCGAATATCTCTACGAGCCGTCACCGGAGCTGATCCTCCAGGAGCTGCTGCCGAAGCACATCGAGTTTCAGATCTATCGAATTCTTCTCGAGTCGGCCGCGGCCGAGCACGGCGCGCGCATGACGGCGATGGAGTCGGCGACCAAGAACGCTTCGGAGCTGATCGATTCACTCACCCTCACCTACAACCGGATCCGCCAGGCATCGATCACCAAGGAGATCATCGAGATCGTGTCGGGGGCAGCAGCAGCAAAGTAATCAGGATGGAGAGACCTCATATGGCAGACCAAAGCCCGAACGAGAGCAAAGCAAAGATCGGCCGCGTGGTGCAGATCATCGGCCCCGCCGTCGATATCGAGTTCGAGGAGGGACACCTCCCGCCGATTCCCAACGCCATCCGCATCCTCGACGAGGGGGAGCTCGGAAGGGTTCCCATCGACGTCATCGTCGAAGTCGCGCAGCACATCGGCGAATCCCAGGTCCGCTGCATCGCCATGAAGCCGACGGACGGAATGGTCCGCGGCATGAAAGCGATCGACCAGGGAGGGCCGATCTCCGTTCCAGTCGGACGCCAGACACTCGGGCGCATCCTCAACGTCATCGGCGAGCCGGTCGACGGGCTGGGCGAGGTGAAGGCCGAAGAGCGCTGGTCGATTCATCGCGAGCCGCCTCCGTTCGACGAGCAGTCGACCGAGATTGAATTGTTCGAGACGGGAATCAAGGTCATCGATCTTCTCGAGCCGTACACCAAGGGAGGCAAAACGGGTCTGTTCGGCGGCGCCGGAGTGGGCAAGACCGTTCTGATTCAGGAGCTGATCAACAATGTCGCCCGCCAGCACGGCGGATTCTCCGTCTTCGCCGGGGTCGGCGAGCGGACCCGCGAAGGGAACGACCTCTACCTCGAGTTCAGCGAGACCGGCGTCATCGTTCCCGGTGATTCGGAGAAGTCGAAGGCCGCGCTGATCTACGGGCAGATGACCGAGCCGCCGGGAGCGCGACTCCGCGTCGGCCTCACGGGGCTGACGGTCGCCGAGTACTTCCGCGACGTCGAGCATCAAGACGTGCTGCTCTTCATCGACAACATCTTTCGCTTCACCCAGGCGGGCTCGGAGGTTTCGGCGCTTCTCGGACGCATGCCGTCGGCCGTCGGCTACCAGCCGAACCTGGCCACGGAAATGGGCGAGCTGCAGGAACGGATCACCTCGACGAAGACGGGCTCGATCACCTCGGTCCAGGCGATCTACGTTCCCGCGGACGACCTGACCGACCCCGCTCCTGCGACGGCCTTCGCCCATCTCGACGCGACCACGGTTCTCTCGCGCCAGATCGCCGAGCTCGGAATCTATCCCGCCGTCGATCCGCTCGCCTCCACCTCCAAGATCCTTGACCCGCGCATTCTCGGCGACGAGCACTACAACACCGCCCGCGCCGTTCAGGCGGTTCTGCAGAAGTACAAGGACCTGCAGGACATCATCGCTATCCTGGGCATCGACGAGCTCTCGGAAGAGGACAAGATCATCGTCGCCCGAGCGCGCAAGATCCAGCGCTTCCTCTCCCAGCCGTTCTTCGTCGCCGAGCAGTTCACGGGGCTGAAAGGGAAATACGTCAAGATCGCCGACACCATCCGCGGCTTCAAGGAGCTGGTCGAAGGGAAGCACGACGAGGTGCCGGAGCAGGCCTTCTACCTTCAGGGGACGATCGAGGAAGTGCGCGAGACTGCGGAACGGATGAAGAACGAGGCGGCCTAGGACGATGGCGGATCAGACAGGCAAACTCCGGCTCACCCTGGTCACCAGGGAGAGGAAGCTTCTCGATCTCGACGTCGAGGAAGTCGTCCTTCCGGGAATCGAGGGGTATTTCGGAGTCCTTCCGGGGCACACACCTTTGCTCGCGATGTTGCGCATCGGTGCGCTGACCTATCGCGCCGCCGGGAAGGAGACGCAGCTCGTTCTCTCCTGGGGATTCGTCGAGGTACTTCCCGATCGGGTGATCGTTCTCGCCGAGGTTGCCTTCACCTCGCAGGAGATCGATCCGGCCACGGCCGAGCGGGAGCTGCGGGACGCCGAGCGGGAGCTGGCAGCGCTCGCTTCGCACGACGAAGGATTTGCGAGGGCCGAGGCGAAGCTGGAGGAATCGATCGCCAAGATCCAGGTGGCGACAGGGCGCATTCCGCACTGAGGAGCGCTTCGGGTTCGGGGCCAGGCAGGTCATCTCGAGAAGCTGTAGGCGCTTACGGTTTTCTGAACGACAAAGTTTTGTGAGTCAGAAGCCGGGCTCGGGCTCGGGCGCGGGCGCGGGCACGGGTGGCTCACTCGGTTGGGCGGCGGGATTAGATCAATTTGGTCAGCATCTGTGCGATGCGTTCGAGAAGGGCCTTGCTGTCATGAGACGGACCGAGATATTCAACCCCGGCCAGGTTTCAGTCCCGAATCAGGCAACCGGCGCCTTTCCCGCGCCCGGGCCCGAGCCCGCGCCCGGTCTTTGACTCAAATTTCAAATGTTTTTGGATAGCTCCAGCAGGCAGGGCGAGGTCCTGTCCTGCTCGCTTCGGCATCGAACCTGCAATCGGCGGCAGGACGCTCGGCATGGCCTGACTCGCCGAGCCGTGGCCCTCGATGGGGAGGCTGAATGATGGAATCGTGGCAGGAGGAGTTTGCCTGGACGGCGCTCCGGCGCAGCGCAGACACGGCACACGATCTGAAGACGCCGCTCAACGTCGCGGTTCTGAATCTCGAGCTGTTGCGGATGCGAATGCGGAAGCTGGCGGGGGCGGACGACCCGAAGCTGCTGGAATACGCTCGCTCGCTCGAGACCGAGCTCCGGCGCCTGGCGGGAATCTTCGACGTCTTTTTCGTGTACGTAGTGCCTCCATCCGCCGATGCCCCCACTCCGGTGAAGATCGACGGAATCGTGACTGAGGAAGCCGTCCGGCGCGGAATCGATCATCCGCCGGAGCTCGTCGATGTCGCCATCACGGGCCACGAAACGAGAATTCGCGAGATGGTCAGGCTGTTGTTCGACGGGGTCTTCCGATTATTTCGGGAAGGAACCCCCTCGATCGGACGAAGCAGCTCGTCCGGCCGGTATCTGCTCCGTATACAGGGCCTCCCAACCGACGAGGAGGTGCAGCTGGAAAAGATGTTCAAGCTCTATTACACAGACTCCGAGGGCAATCCCGATCTCGCCCTCGCCGCGGCGCGTCTGATCGCGGAGACGTACGGCGGAACGCTGTCGGCGTCGGAACAGAGCGGGCGCGCGGTGCTGGAATTGTCGCTGCCGCTGGGAGAACGATGAAACGAATTCTGATTGTCGACGACGATCACGCGACGGCGGCCGGAATGGCCGATGTGATCGAGGAATGGGGATACGAGGTCGAGAGCGCCGACAGCGTCAAGAGCGGCTGGGCGGTGGTGTCGAAGCTCGTTCCCGACTGCGCGATCGTCGATCTGAAGCTGCCCGACGGATCGGGACTCGATCTGCTTCGCAGGCTGAAGGAAACCTATCCCGCCGTTTCGGTGATCATTCTCACCGGCCATGGCACGGTCGACTCCGCGGTCAAGGCTCTGAAGGTCGGAGCGGAGGATTACGTCACCAAGCCCGTCGACCTTCCGCGCCTCGAGGTCATCCTCAAGACCATCGAAGACAAGCAGATGATGAAGGCGGAGATTCTCGAGCTCCGGCGTCAGCTGCAGAAGATGGGAGCGCTCGGTCATCTGGTCGGCAAGTCGCCGGCGATGCAGAAGCTCTTCGAGGAGATCGAGATGGTGGCCAACACCGATGCCAACGTCTTCATCGTCGGCGAATCGGGGTCGGGCAAGGAGATCGTGGCGAACACGATTCACCATCTCTCGAGGCGGCGCGGAAAACCGTTCGTCGCCTTCAACTGCGGTGCGATCTCACCCACGCTGATCGAGTCGGAGATCTTCGGCCATGAGAAGGGTGCATTCACCAACGCCATCAAGCGCCGCGAGGGCTACTTCGAGCTGGCCAAGGGAGGAACCGTATTCCTCGACGAGATCACCGAGATGCCGCTCGAGCTGCAGGTCAAGCTTCTTCGCGTTCTCGAGGAGTCGAGGTTCCGTCGCGTCGGTGGGAACGAGGAGATTCAGATCGATGCGCGGATCATCGCCGCGTCGAATCGCGATCCGGCGCGCGCCATCGCCGAGACCAGGCTCCGTGAGGATCTCTATTATCGGCTCAACGTCTTTCCGATCGACGTTCCGCCGCTCCGGGAGCGGAAGGAGGACATTCCTCTGTTCGCCTACTTTTTTCTCGAGAAGCTCAACGAGAGCGAAGAAAAGCGCGTCGAAAAGATCGATCAGGAGCTCATCGACGTGCTCATGAACTACGAATGGCCCGGCAACGTGCGCGAGCTGCGCAACGTGGTGAATCGCGCCTTCATCATGGCGAAGTCCGACACCCTCACCGTCGACTGCCTCCCCGATAAATACCTCGGCTCCAGGAGGAAGCGTTCGACCAACAACGTCCTCATTCCTCTCGGAACGCCGATGGACGAGGTCGAGAGAATCCTCATCGAAGAGACGCTGAGCATGACCGAAGGCGATCGGAAGAAGACCGCCGAGATCCTCGGAATCTCCTACAAGACCCTCTACAACAAAACGAGAAAGTACCGCGCCGGTGCGCCGGCCGAAGTCGAAGAGTAGGCGCACGACGCCGGCGCACCTCACGCCGGTCCTCCGCAATTTCCAGCGACCTTCGCTCGTTCCCCCGCTGTGATCCGCCTGTGCGGCGATGCCTGCTGAGTCGGCGCCTGAGTGGCGCGTTTGTGTCCGGTACGGGCTTGCAGTATGGTGGCCGACTCTGCGGAGCGTGAACGGGCATCATCAGGAATATTGCGCGCCGTGAGCCGAGTTTGGCTTGCGCAAGTTTCGACAGGAGAGACGCCTAGTGGCTAAAAACCTCGTGATCGTCGAGTCGCCTGCCAAGGCGAAGACGATCAACAAATTCATCGGCAAAGACTTCACCGTCAAGGCTTCGGTCGGCCACATCCGCGATCTTCCGAAGAAGGAGATCGGCGTCGACGAGACGACCTTCGAGCCTCGCTACGAGATTCTCGAAGGCAAAGCGAAGGTCGTCAGTGAGCTCAAGAGCGCGGCGAAGAGCGCCGAGACGATCTACATCGCATCCGACCCTGATCGGGAAGGTGAAGCGATCGGCTGGCACGTCATGACCGTGCTGGGGAAGGATGCGTCGAAGGTCCGCCGCATCCTCTTTCACGAGATCACGAAGAATGCGGTCCTCAAGGCGCTCGAGCATCCGCTCGAGATCGACATGAACAAGGTGAATGCCCAGCAGGCGCGCCGCGTGCTCGATCGCCTCGTCGGCTACAAACTCTCACCCCTGCTTTGGGACAAAGTCCGCCGTGGACTCTCCGCCGGCCGAGTCCAGTCGGTCGCCCTCAAGATGATCGTCGACCGCGAGGAAGAGATCCGGGCGTTCGTCCCGCAGGAATACTGGACGTTCGCCGCGCGGCTCGAGGCCGCGGCATCTCCCCCTCCGGTCGTCGCGAAGCTGACGAAGATTGATGGAAAGAAGGCCGAGGTTCCGGACGAGACCCGAGCGCGGGCGATCGAAGCGCAACTAAAGAGCGGCCAGTTCGTCGTCGAGAAGATCGCGCGGAAGGAGAAGAAGCAGAGCTCTCCCGCGCCGTTCATCACCTCGAAGCTGCAGCAGGAGGCCTACCGCCGCTTCAAGTACCCCGTCAAACGGACCATGCAGATCGCACAGAAACTGTATGAAGGAAAGGAGCTCGGCGACTACGGTCAGGTCGGCCTGATCACCTACATGCGCACCGATTCGCCCAGGGTCTCCGACGAAGCGATCGCGGAAGTGCGGAATCTGATCGGCCAGCGCTATGGAGCCGACATCCTTCCCGAGAAGCCGAACGTCTTCAAGGTGAAGAAGTCGGCGCAGGAGGCGCACGAAGCGATCCGTCCGACCTCCGTCGAGCACGACCCCGAGAAGATCAAGGACTTCCTCACACGCGAGGAGTACAACCTCTACAAGATGATCTTCGAGCGCTTCGTCGCCTCCCAGATGAAACCGGCTCTGTTCGACGTCACCGACGTCGACGTCCGAAATGGAAACCTGACCCTCCGCGTCTCCGGCGAAGTGCTCAAGTTCGCCGGCTTCCTCTCGGTATTTCAGGACGTCGATGAGGACGAGGCGGCCGAGGGAGACGTCAACGGCAAGGCGCTTCCGAGGATGGAGGAGGGAGAGATCCTGCGGCTGCTGAATCTCGACACGCGACAGAATTTCACGCAGCCACCGCCACGCTTCACCGAGGCGACGCTGGTCAAGGCGCTGGAAGAGAACGGAATCGGACGGCCGTCGACGTATGGAGCGATTCTGACGACGATCCAGACGCGGGACTACACCTACAAGGACGACGGGAAATTCGTTCCGACCGAGCTCGGGATGCTCGTCACGCGCCTCCTCAAGGAGTCGTTCGACGACATCATCGACGAGAAGTACACAGCCAGGCTGGAAGAGGAGCTCGACGAGATCGAGGAAGGAAAACTCGACTGGAAAAAGTCGCTGGGCCAGTTCTCGAAGCAGTTCGAGAAGGACCTGGAGCGTGCCCGCTCCCAGATGACGAAGGTGAAGGGAGAGGGCATCAAGACCGACGAGATCTGCGACAAGTGCGGCGCTCCGATGGCCATCAAGTTCGGTCGCTTCGGCGAATTCCTCGCCTGCACGAACTACCCCGAGTGCAAGACCACGCGCGAGACCTCGGCGCGCAACGGAGCGCAGAAAGCGGGCGACGAGCAGATCGTCTGCGACAAGTGCGGCAAACCGATGACGCTGAAACGATCGCGTTTCGGCCAGTTCTACGCCTGCAGCGGTTACCCCGAATGCCGCAACACCAAGGATCCACGGCTGCTGAATGTGACCATTCCCGATGAGCCACAGCCTCCCTGCGAGAACTGCGGAAAAGAGATGGTGCTCAAGGGCGGGCGCTACGGTCCCTTTTACAGTTGTTCCGGCTATCCCGAGTGCAAGACGATCAGGAAGATCGGCGGGAAGGGAGGCACGCCCGCCAAGCCGACCGGCGTGAACTGCCCGAAATGCAAGGAAGGCGAGCTCGTCGAGCGACGCTCCCGCCGCGGAATCTTCTATTCGTGCTCACGCTATCCGAAGTGCGACTTTTCTCTCTCCGCCCGTCCGGTTCCGCGCGAGTGTCCCCGCTGCGCCGCCCCTTTTCTGCTGGAGAAAGAGACCAAGCGCGAAGGGCGCATCGAACTGTGCAATCGGGAGGAATGCGACTACCGCGCCCCCATCGCCTCGTGAGGGGAGAGGCGAGAGACGAGGGGCGAGAGACGAGAGACGAGAGACGACGGGTGAGAGCGCAGCCCTTGCCGTGCCCCTCGTAGGGACGAAGCATTTGCGCGAGGGACAGAGCCGGGGGCTTGCTACGCCGCAACGCAGCGCAATAGCTTCGTCCGGGTGCTTGCCATGCTCAGACCCAGAGCGGGCGTCCCGCGCCTGAGAGACGAGAGACGAGGGGCGAGAGACGAGGCAGATAGCAGATCGCAGATCAGAGATGGCAGATCGTCGATCGCTGAGCTGATCGCTGATGCTGAGCCAGAAACAAGTAACGAACGAAACATGATCCCGGCTCTCCTATCCGCGGTCTCATTCGAGAAACTCGCGCACCGGCGGCGTGATCAGCGGATAGTCGATCAGAAACGCGTCGTGGCCGTTGGGCGTCGCCAAGTCGAGATGCGTCGAATCGGCCCCGACGGCGCGGAGCGCTTCGTGGACTTTGCTCACCTCCCCCGTCGGGAAAAGCCAGTCCGTATCGAACGAGATCAAAAGCGCTCTTCCCTCGAATCGCCGCAGGGCATCCTCCAGCGATCCATACTCCTCGGCGAGATCCATCTCGTCCATCGCCGCCTGCAGCCGGATGTAGGAGTTCGCGTCGTACATCCGTGAAAACTTCTGTCCCTGATACTCGAGATACGAGTCGACTTCGAACTGCCGTGTCGGTCCGCGCCGTCGTCGTCCGAACTTGAAGTCGAGCCCCTGGGTCGACAGATACGTCATGTGGCCCACCATCCTCGCGATCTGCAATCCTCGGAGAGGCTCGTTCAAATCGTAGTAGTCACCACCGTTGAAGCCGGGATCGTTCTCGATGATCTTGCGGCCGATGACATGCCAGGCGATGCCGTGCGGAGGAACGGCGGCGCCCGCGGCCATGGCGATGATCGATTCGACCATCTCCGGGAACATCGCCGGCCACATCAGCACCTGCATCCCTCCCAGCGATCCGCCGGCGATCGATTTCAGGCGCGTGATCCCGAGGTGGTCGAGCACCGCTTTCTCGACGCGGACCATGTCCGAGATCTCGACGAACGGATAGCGCGAGCCGTACGGACGTCCGGTCCGGGGATCGATCGATCGCGGGTCGGTCGTACCGCAGCATGAGCCGGGTATGTTCGCGCAGACGACGAACCAGTGATCGAGGTCGATGCCCTTCCCATACCCGACGAGGCCATCCCACCACCCCGCCTTCGCGTCGTCCGGATGGTACTTGCCAGCGACGTGGGCGCTCGGTGAGAGCGCATGGCAGGCGAGGATCGCGTTCGACCGATCGGCGTTCAGCTCGCCAAAGGTCTCGTAGGCAATCGTGAAGGGGGCGAGCCGCTCCCCCGACGCGAAGGTGAAACCCTCCTCGAGCACGAGCGACTTCGCCGGCGCGCTGAGGAATGTATCTTCGGATATCTGCGGGTGCGCCATGCCGCGCGAAGAATAGCAAAGTGAGAGACGAGAGACGAGGGATGAGAGGCTGGAGGCTGGTAAGGGAGAGACACCCTGCACCCCGAAGGGGTGCCTGGAACACAGCCTGTGGTGAGCGCGAAGCGCCACCACCGGTTTGCGAGTCCCGACATTGCAGCGCGGGCACCCCGGCAGGGGTGCCAGTACGAATGTGCGCATGGCGCAGCTCTTTCCCAGCAGCCCTGCCGGGCTGCGGCTGACGTCGCGCTGCACGCAACCCGGTGGTGGCGCTTCGCGCTCACCACCGGCTGTGATCCAGGCATCCTTTCAGGATGCCGCGGCGGGTTGGAAACCCGGCTCCGACGCCGCCTCGATTGGTGTCGTGCCTCTCGTAATCGGACTTGGGTAGATTCTTGAAGCCGAAGTCTGAGGATTCGTCTCTCGCCTCTCGTCGCTTTCTTTGCTAGCCTCCAGCCTCTACCCTCTAGCTAGCCTCTACAGCTCTGCCATGGCGATTCTATGCGATAGAATCCCGCTGCAGTCCAGCTCACCTCGCGAGGTCGACCATCATGAAAACGAAAGTCACGGTCATCGGGGCAGGAAACGTCGGAGCCACGCTCGCACAGCGAATCGCCGAAAAGCGTCTCGGCGATGTGGTCCTCGTCGACATCATCGAAGGTGTTCCCCAGGGAAAGGCGCTCGACATGATCGAGTCGGCGCCGGTCGAGAAATTCGACTCCCGCCTCACCGGCACGAATGGATACGAAGAGACCGAGGGCTCGGACATCGTCGTCATCACCGCTGGTCTTCCGCGGAAGCCGGGCATGAGCCGTGACGACCTTCTGTGGAAAAACGAGGAGATCGTCGCAGGGGTGACCCGCGAGATCGCGCAGCGGTCGCCGGAGACGATTCTCATCGTCGTCTCGAATCCGCTCGACGCGATGTGCGAGGTAGCGCGGCGGGTCTCCGGTTTCCCGCGCGAGCGGGTGATCGGCATGGCGGGCGTGCTCGATTCCGCCCGGATGCGCGCCTTCATCGCCATGGAGCTCGACGTCTCCATCGAGAATACGCACGCCTTCGTGCTCGGCGGGCATGGCGACACAATGGTTCCGCTTCCGCGCTACTCGACCGTGGCCGGCATCCCGATCACGGAGCTGCTGAGCAAAGAGCGGATCGACGCGATCGTCGAGCGAACGCGCAACGGTGGCGCCGAGATCGTGAATCTGCTCAAGACCTCGGCGTGGTATGCGCCGTCGTCCGCGGCCTGTGAGATGGTCGAGGCGATCCTCGAGGACAGAAAAAAAATCCTTCCCTGCGCCGCCTATCTGCAGGGGGAGTACGGGTTAAACGATCTCTACGTCGGTGTGCCCGTCAAGCTCGGCGCTGGCGGCATGGAAGAGATCATCGAGATCGAGCTGACGGACGAGGAGCGAGCGGCGCTGGAGCACTCGGCGGACGCAGTGCGCGAGTTGTTCGACACGTTGAAGACGCCGAAGAACGCCGCGTGAAGAGCGCGCTCATGGCCCCTCACCCCTGACCCCTCACCCCATGGTTACATGGTGCTTCGTAGTCGAGATCGTCGTGGGGAGAGGGGAAGGATCTTCGTGCTCTCCCGCAGGGGTTGGGTCTGAGCATGGCAAGCACCCGGACGAAGCTATTGCGCTGCGCTGCGACGTAGCAAGCCCCCGACTCTGTCCCTCGCGCAAATGCTTCGTCCCTACGAGGGGCACGGCAAGAGCGCTCTGCGCCCCTCGCCCCTCGCCTCTCGCCTCTCAGACCTCGCCTGACGCCCGACCCCCACGCCCACCCGGCCTTTGGGAACACTCACGAATCGCCTTTGGTTGAGAAATCCATGAAACGTCTGGTCATCGACATCGAAACCGTCGGCATCCCGTGGGAAGAGCACGAGCCGTATGTCCGTGAGTACCTCATCAAGGGGATGAACGAGGCGGAGGCGGAGGAGGAAAAACGGCGCGGCGCCCTCTCGCCCTTCACCGGCCACATCGTCGCCATCGGAGTGATCAATGCCGACACCCACCGTTCCTGCGTGCTGTACGAAGTGCCGGGTCAGGAAGCGCTCGAGACGCGGCGCGACGGCGCTCGTACGTTCATCTCCGGTTCGGAGACGATGATCCTCGGGAAATTCTGGGAGTTTCTCAGCAACGATGATCGCTTCATCTCGTTCAACGGGCGTCAGTTCGATGGTCCGTTTTTGATGATCCGATCCGCGATCAACGGTGTTGCCCCCAAGCGCGATCTCGTCGGCTATCGTTACGGGTACCATCCGAACTGCGATCTGCGCGAAGTCCTCAATTTTCACGGCTCGGTGAACTTCCGGCAGATGCGGTTCAACCTCGATCTCGCATGCCGCGCTTTCGGCATCGAAAGCTCGAAGAGCGAAGGAATGGACGGCCGCGCAGTCGAATCGATGTACCGCGCGGGGCGCTACGACGAGATCGCCGCCTACTGTCTCGAGGACGTCCGCGCCACCTGCGAGCTCTACGAGAAGCTCGCGCCAACGATTCTCCAGCTCACACTTCGCGACGAGGCAGCTCGCGCCGCACGCGCCACGCAGCCCGACTCGATCACCGAGAGTCCGGCAATCGTGGCCTCGGTCGAGGCCACCTCGACATCGATCGCTGCTTCGGACGGCGGAGAGATCGTGCTGTCCGAATCGATCGTCGTCGAGGCAATCGTCGATGAGCCGGCCGACTCCAACGAGCTCTGACCCCCGAGGCACGGGCGGCGACGCGGCCCGGAGGGCCGCATTGAACAGGCGTGGAACCGCAGCGCGACGATGAGCTGAACCTCTTTCCACGCCGTTTCCCGCGGCCGTCGAGCGGTGGTAATGTAACCGCCGATGGTCGTCTATCGCTCCGCGATTTTCACGCCCCTCGCCGATCCCTTTCCTTCGACCGAGCTCGAAGGAACCTACCGGCATCTCGACGATGGGTACCTGGTCGTCGACGACCGCGGATCGATCGCCGGGGTCGGCCCCTGGGATTCGCTGCCGGATCATCATCGCGACCACCCCGTCGTGCGTCTCTCGCCGGACCGGCTCATCTCTCCCGGCTTCGTCGACGCGCACCTGCACGGACCGCAGCTGGAGATGATCGGGTCGTACGGAGGCCATCTTCTCGAATGGCTCAATCGCTATACCTTTCCCACGGAGATGAAGTTCGCCGACCCTGAGTATGCACGCAACGTCTCCGCCGGCCTCTTCGACGAGCTGCTTCGCAATGGAACGCTGCTGACGCTCGTCTTCTCCACCTCGCATACCGAAGCGACGAACGTCCTCTTCGAGGAGGCCGAGCGGCGCGGGATGCGGGCGATCATCGGCAAGGCGATGATGGATCGCAACGCTCCGGCGGGATTGATCGAATCGACGGAGGACTCGTACCGCGGGACGCTGGAGCTTCTGAAGCGCTGGGGGCACCACGAGATCCTCCGGTACGCGATCTCCCCCCGCTTCGCGCCGACAGCGACCCAGAAACTGCTCCATCTAGCCGGCGAGCTGAGACAGGAATTTCCGGAAGCCTATGTTCACACCCATGTTTCGGAGAATCTCTCCGAAGTCTTCTGGGTCAAGCAGCTCTTCCCGGATGCCGAGAACTATGTCGATGTCTACGACCAGGCAGGGCTCCTGGGAGAACGGACGATTCTCGCTCATGGAGTGCATCTGTCCGACGAGGAGCTGAGGACCGTCGCTGAATCGAAAACGCGCATCTGTCACTGTCCCAACTCGAACCTGTTTCTGGGAAGCGGGCTGTTTCCTCTCAAGAGCGTTCTTCGAGCCGGAATCACCGTCGCTCTCGGAAGCGACATCGGCGCCGGAACGACCCCCTCGATGCTCAATGCGATGGCGGATGCCTACAAGGTGCAGCAGGTTCAGGGCATCTCGCTGAGCCCGTTTCACCTCTGGTATCTCGCGACGCTCGGAGGGGCGCGGGCTCTCTCGCTCGGGGACACGACCGGCAGCATCGAGGAAGGAAAGGAAGCCGACTTCATTGTTCTCGATCTGTCTGCCACACCGCTGCTCAGACGGCGCATCGCGTCGGCCGGTGCTCTCGAAGACATGCTCGCCGCCCTCATCTTCATCGGTGATGACCGCGTCGTCGACCGCGCCTTCGTCCGCGGACGAGAGGTCTACGCGCGCGGATGATCCCAGGGACCGTCCGCCTGGCGTGTGATTTGAAAACGTGATCGAGGGAGGTTCCACATGTTCGAGATCGACTCGCGTCGTTTCCGCATCCTCGGCATTGCACTGCTGTTCTCGGCAACCAGCCTTTCCGCACAGGGGCGTCTCACCTGGGAGCGGGCGGCGGACATCGAGCGCGGAGTCTCGGGAAGGATCGCCGGCACGGTCACCGACCTCGATGCGGCTCGCCTTCGCTTCTCGATCGTCACAGAAGAGGAAGCCACCGGATCATCGGTCCTGGTCATGGCCGACGCCGTCTCCACACAGTATCGCGGCTTCGGTACGGGCGGCGAGGTCCTTCGTGGATCGACGGGATTCGCTCGCCTTCAGAGCGGTGATCGCGTCGAGATCCAGGGGACCGGAGCCGGCCCGGCAACCGTCACCGCGCGCGATGTCACTCTGCTCGGAAGGACCGTCGGCGCCGCGACGACCACTCCGCCGCCCTCGGCATTCGTCGATGGAGTCGTTCGCCAGATGAATGCGCGCGAGTCGACCCTGGTCATCGAGACGGATGGTCGCCAGCTCTTCACCGTCTACGGGACAACGTCGACTCCCGTTCACTATCAGGGGAGAGTTCATCGCATCGGCAACATCGAACCGGGAGACCGTATCCGCGTCGAAGTCGCCAGCCCGGTGACCGGAGGTGTGCGCCCGCGGGCGATCCTCGTTCTCGCCAGCGTGTCCGATCCCGCCTCGGCGATCCAGGGAAGGACTCTGACCTCGATCGCGGGGCGCGTGACGCGAATCGATGTCGCCGCGATGACGTTGCGACTCACCACGCGCGACGGGGACGTACGGGTCGACGCGAGATTCGCGATGGATGAGAGCGGCAACCGCTTTCCCCTCTCCGATGTGCGAGCCGGTGATCAGCTCGAGGTGAGCGGCCAGTTCGAAGAGCTCGGCCTCTTTCGAGCGGATGCCATCCGCCCTGCGAGCAGCGGAATCGCGCCGCCGCCCGGCGAGCCGGGTCAACCGCTGGAAACGGTGGTGATTTACGGAACGGTCGAAGAGCCGATCCGAGCCGGCAACATCCTCCCGGTGCGAGACACATCGAGCGACCGCGTCGTCGAGATCACCCTGGTCGACGACTTCATCGTCCGTCTCAAGGCAGGCACCTACATCACCGCAGACCAGCTCCGGAAGGGCGACCGCGTCGTCGTTCAGCTCTTTCGGGTCGGCTCCGACCTCCTTATCGCGCAGACGATCCGGACGCGATGAGACGCCATGCTGTCATTCCGAGCGGTGGGTGGGAGGGAAGGCGAGGGATCTCGCCTCAGGTCCAATGCAGGGGAGAGCGGGCGTCCCGCGCCCGCCTCTGTTCCATCCGCGATGATGCAACCGACCATCACGCGGTTACCCGTCCGCGACGAGCGTCCCGATCGCTCACCGCATCGCCTGCCACGCTCAAACACTACGACTCTGCGGGCGTCGCGGCGTTCAACTGCGGCACCAATCGCCCCTCTGAAGGTCGCAACCTCTACGTCCCCGTTCGAACCCTCGTCTACAACGTCGCACGGTGCATTCCCGACGCGTCCGGAACGCGACGTGACGGCTGGCTGCTTTCGACCGACGGAAGACTTCTTTCGATCGTCTACACCCTCGACAAGACGAATCTCTTCCGCTTCATCGGAACCAACACGATCTTCTCCGCAGCGAACGCGACGCGCGACGGATTCCGCATCTCCGGGGCGGAGTCCGGCTGCTCGGGACTTCATGTGCACGGCGCCCATCCGTGCAATGGTGGTCCCGACCTCAACCCGGGCGGCTGCGGTCACGGCCGCGTTCGGATTTCTCGCGCCACCTGGAGTCCGCATCCGCGACAAGTTCGGCTTTCTGGCCAACAGGTGAGTTGCGAACCGATTGCGCCGTTGGAAACCAGCGCCCCGCGGAGTCGAGCTTGCGGCGGGAAGCGCCACATTCGATCAGTGACCTCACCCGAGCAACCCGCACCCCGAAGGGGAGCAAGGATTCCAGCCGGTGGTGAGCGCGAAGCGCCACCACCGGTTTGCGAGATCCGACATTGCAACGTGGGCACCCCGGCATGGGTGCCGGGATGAAATGTGACAGCGCACGGCCCCTTTCCCTGCAGCCCTGCCGGGCTGCGGCTGACTTCGCGCTGGGCGTAATGTTCCGGTGGTGGCGCTTCGCGCTCACCACCGGCTGTGGTCCAGGCATCCTTTCAGGATGCATCCCTGTCGTCCGCGCGTCGCGCCTTGCTGGCAAGCACATCGACACATCGCGGAATCGATGCGCAGACATCGTCTCGGATACGATATGGTACGCAATGACCGCGACGAGGAGCCCGTCATGACCGTCAAAGCGATTCCGGATGGCTACGCCGCAGTGACTCCCTACCTGGTGATGAAGAATGCATCGAAGGCGATCGATTTCTACAAACAGGTCTTCGATGCGACCGAGCGGCTGCGCATGGACGCGCCGGGCGGGAAGATCGGACACGCCGAGCTGGAGATCGGAGACTCGTTGATCATGCTCGCCGACGAATCTCCCGAGATGGGCTTCGTCGGCCCGGAGACGATCGGAGGTACGCCGGTCACCCTCATGCTTTACGTCGAGGACGTCGATGCGCGGTTCCGACGTGCGATCGATGCCGGTGCAAAGGAGCTGAGAGCGGTACAGGACCAGTTCTATGGCGATCGCTCGGGAACGCTGACCGATCCATTCGGCCACGTCTGGACGATCGGGACCCACATCGAAGACGTCTCGCCCGAGGAGATGAGCCGCCGGATGGAAGCGATGATGGGAAAATAGGAAGCATGACGGATGAGCTCCCGCCTCGACACGCGCCTCGTCGCGCGCCGCCTCGTCGACCCGCAGGATCCGCGCATGCGCGCGCTGTACCGGCCGCGAACGACCCGCGCCGTTCTCGCCCTCGGCCGCTGCTGGATCATCATCGCCGCCGCGCTGGCGCTCGCGGCGTGGAAGCCCGGACTCCTCACGTTTGCCGTCGCCTTCGTCATCGTTGGAACGCAGCAGTATGCGCTCTCGATTCTCTCGCCGCCGGTTTCGTCGCCGGCGGACCGAGTGGCGAGGAAGCCGCCCGATACCGGACGCGACGCTCGGCCGCCGCGCTTGCTCTCCTCCGCCGGCCATGGCTGCTCTGCGACCCGGCGATCGTTCGGATGGCGGCGCGCCGCGCAGTGATGCGCCAGGCTCCGGAACCCCGGCATCGTGGTTCCTTTCGATCATCGGTGTCGATCCCGCGCTCCATGGCAGGGGAATCGGGCAACGACTCCTCGAGGCATTCGAGGAGGAGGGAAAGCGACGCGGCTTCTCCGAAGCAGCACTGCAGGTGCACATCTCGAACGCAGCGGCGCGCCGCCTTGTACGAGCGATCGGGATGGCATGAGAGCGGGAAGGTGGGTGCCGAGCGAGTGCGGTATGATCGGTCGCTGGTGACGACGTGACGGCCTCGCGCATCGCCATCGTTCTCACTGGCGGGGGCGCCAGAGCGGCCTATCAGATCGGCGTGCTCCAGGGGATCGCGCGCCGCTTCCCCGATGTGTCGTTCGACGTCGTCACCGGCGTATCCGCCGGCGCCATCAATGCCATGTATCTGGCAGCAGGTACGGGCTCGACAGCAGAGAACCTCCTCGCGCTGCAGGATCTGTGGGAGAACCTCGAGATCGATCACGTCTTTCGCGTCGATTCCGGCTCGCTCCCGCGGAATGTGCTCAGCTGGGGAATGCGGCTGCTCAGCGGCGGCCACTCGGCACCGCGCGTTCAGGGGCTCGTCGACACCTCTCCGCTCCGCGCTCTGCTCGAGCGAATCTTCCACTGCACGCCGGACGGATACATCGGCGGCATCGAGGAAAACCTGGCTCGGGGCGGCCCCGCCGCAGTTGCCGTCACGACCCTCGATTACTCCACGGGGCGGACGGTCACCTGGATTGCCGGGGACGGGGGGCACCTGTGGGAGCGACCGATGCGACGCAGTGTGAGGGCCCGCTTCACGATCGATCACGTGATGGCGTCGGCGGCGCTGCCGATACTCTTCCCGGCGGTGAAAGTGGGCAATTCGTGGCATGGGGACGGCGGCATTCGACTTGCCGCTCCCCTCTCACCCGCGCTGCACCTCGGTGCCGACCGCATCATCGCCATTTCCACCCGTTTTGCGAAAACGTTCGACGAGGCCGAACAGCCGCAAACCATCGGCTACCCCCCTCCCGCACAAATTCTCGGCCAGCTCATGAACGCCGTTTTCCTCGATGCACTCGATGAGGATGCGCTCTCGCTCGAGCGCTCCAACGCACTCCTCCGCGAGCTGCCGCCCGAAAAGCGAGGCTCGTTCCGTCTGATCGATCTCCTCGTCATCCGCCCATCGGTCGATCTCGGAAAGCTCGCAGGCGACTTCGAGCCCAGACTTCCCCGCGGGTTTCGATTCCTCATGCGCGGGCTCGGCACCAGAGAAACGTCGAGCCCCGACTTTCTCAGCCTTCTCATGTTTCAGAAGGACTACCTCCGCCGGCTCCTGTCTCTCGGGGAAGCCGATGCCACCTCCCGCCTCGACGCAATCGGAAAGTTGCTCGCAAGCAATTCGTAGGGACGAAGCATTTGCGCGAGCACACACCACCTCGACGAGATCCGTCGCTTTTGCGGCGGCTTGGCAGCGCAATCGCTTCGATGCGGGCTCCCGCATCGCCCGTGTTACGCTTTCCAGCCATGGGATTTCTGTGGGATCTGATTCAGCATTCGCAGATCGAGGAACAGCGAAAGCGATCGGGAAACCTCGAGGCCCGCGTCGCGCAGCTCGAGGAGGAGCTGCGCGCCACACGAGCGATCGTACACGAGGCGCTACTGCGCCTCGAAGCGCGGCTGGGTGAGGATCTGAATCGCGACGGTCGCATCGGGTGAGAGGGATGCGTCTCCTGCAACTCTCCGGCGAGCTGGCGATCGTCCGGCTGCCGGCCGGCGCCGCGGTTCCTTCGTGGTTACCCGATCGCCCCTTCGTCTCCCTGACGCGAACCGAGGACGAGCTTTCGATTATCTGCCTCTCGACGCTGGTGCCACCCGAGGAGCGGGCCGAGACGGGCTGGATCGCATTCCGCGTGGCAGACGCTCTCGACTTCTCCATGACCGGCGTCGTCTCCTCGCTCGCCTCGCCTCTCGCGGGGGCGGGCATCTCGATCTTCGTCGTATCCACGTTCGACACCGACTACATTCTCGTGCGCCTGCCGGCGGCCGATGCGGCGCGAGCCGCGTGGCGAGCCGCGGGCCATGAGGTGACGTAGGGGCAACGATTTCAGAAACCCAGCAACCGCCGACGCACATCGCAGGAGCCAGCGTTCCTGTGCTCCTCGTAGGCCATCGTCACTCCATCGTTCGCGATCCGTGACCGTTCCGTTCCTCGGCGCCGACACGGAAGGGTTAGACTCGACGCATCTCGAATGGAGGTACGCCGATGTTCCGACTCTCGATTCCTCTGATTCTCGTGGCGACTCTGGCCGTGGCGGCCGACAATCCGAAAACGCTGACGGAGCGCTCGCAGGCGCGCGCTCGCGCGATTCTCGATCGTTCGGTCGAGGCGATCGGCGGCGCCGAGGCGCTGCAGCAGATCGAGACGGTGACGATGCAGCTCGAAGGGGAGACGTGGCCTCGTCTTCAGATGACGACACCCGAGCCTCCCTTCGAATCGGGGACCTTCCACGAATCGCTCACCTTCGATCTGAAAAACAATCGCATCCTGCTCGAGCAGCGCAACCGGGGCAACGGATTCGAAGGACACAACACGATCGTTCTGGGGTCGGGCGAGGGGGCGAACTACGACCTTCGCGGGCGAACGGTCACCCCGATTCCGGCGGCTCAGGCGACCCAGCAGCAGTTCGTGCAGTATCACCGGCGTCTCCCCCACCTGCTCCTTCGCCAGGCGCTCGAGCGCTCCAATTCACTTCGCCACCTCGGTGAAGAGAACTTCGACGGCCGCAAGCACGAGGTCATCACCTTCGTCATGGCCGACACCCAGCAGGTCGCCCTCTACGTCGACGCCGCGTCGGGACTCGTATCGAAGTACGAGCTCATTTTCACCGACGCACTGACCGGCGAGGATGCGGCCGAGATCATCTTCGGCGACTACACCACCGTCGGGAAACTGAAGGTCCCGCGGAGCTGGACATGGCGCGTGGCAGGCGACCTTCAGGCGAAATATCGCATCCGTGCGGAATTCAACAAGGCCGTCACCGACCAGACCTTCCAGATCGCCGACGCTGCGTCATTCCGCAAAGTCAGCGCCCCGCCCCAGAATCTCGAAGCGAGAGTCGAGAAGCTCGGTGACGGAGTCTGGGTGATTCACAACGTGGCCGGGCAGAACCAGAATACGCTCGCAGTCGAATTCAAGGACTATGTGCTCGTCGTGGAGGCGCCCGGAACGAGCGGCGGCGCCGACCGCGTCATCGCCAGAATCAAGGAGACGATTCCGGGAAAACCGATCCGCTACATCGCGATGACGCATCATCACGGAGATCACATCGGCGGAATGCGCGGCTTCATCGCCGAGGGGGCGACCGTCGTGACGACGCGAAACAACCGCGGCGTCATCGAAACAATGGCGGCTGCAGCGTTGAACGATCGGCTGGGAAAGAGTCCGCGCAAGCCGGAGTTTGCACTGCTCGAGAACGGCAAGCGGGTGCTCACCGACGGCCAGCAGACGGTGGAGCTGATCGACATCGGCCCGAACCCGCACGCGCGCGAGATGGTGATCGCCTGGCTGCCGCGCCAGCGGATCCTCTTCCAGGGAGACTTGTTCTTCGTGCCGAACAACGACGCTCCGTTCGGACCTCCGCAGGCGACGACTCTCAGCTTCGCGAAGAAGCTGAAAGAGCTGGGACTCGGAGTCGATCGGATTGCAGGAGTCCATGGACGGACGGCGACGATCGAGGAATTCCGTCTCGCGTCCGAGGGCGCAGGGTCGGCGGGAAGCAGCCAGTAGGCCCTCACCGGCAGTGACACCGACCCGCAGGGAGAGCGGGCGTCCCGCGCCCGCCTCTGTTCCAACCGCGACGCTGCTACCCACCGGCAGTGACGTCGATCCCCCGGGGAGAGCGGGCGTCCCGCGCCCGCCTCTGTTCCAACGGCTGGAATGCTGCCCGCCCAGAGGACGTGAGGCGAACGTGGGTAACGGATTCGCAGATGCATCAGGGGCGGGCGCGGGACGCCCGCTCTCCCCTTTGTTCTGGGCTGCATCGTCGCAGATGCATCAGGGGCGGGCGCGGGACGCCCGCTCTCCCCTCAGGCCGGTCTTGCCGTCTTTCGTCCTTTGAACTTCGCCTTGATGAAGTCGCGGTTCATCAGGGCGATGAAGTCGATGCTGATCGCCTTGGGGCAGACGGCCTCGCATTCGCCGTAGTTCGTACAGCTTCCGAACTTTTCTTCCATCACCTCGACCATCCGCGTCGCGCGCTCGTAGCGCTCCGGCTGCCCCTGCGGCAGCAGCGCCAGGTGTGAGATCTTCGCCGAGGTGAACAGATGCGCTGCGCCGTTGGGACACTGGGCGACGCAGGCGCCGCATCCGATGCAGGCGGCGGCGTCCATCGCCGTCTCCTGCACATCCTTCGGAACGGGGATGATGTTCGCCTCCGGCGCGCTTCCGGTGCGCACCGAGACGTAGCCTCCCGCCTGGATGATCCGGTCGAATGCTCCGCGGTCGACGACGAGGTCGCGGACGATCGGGAATCCTGCCGATCGCCACGGCTCGATCCAGATCGTGTCGCCATCGTTGAAGTGCCGCATGTGGAGCTGGCAGGTCGCCGTCGCCTTCAGCGGACCGTGCGCGGTGCCGTTGATCATCACGCCGCAGGAGCCGCAGATCCCCTCCCGGCAGTCGCTGTCGAAGGCGAACGGCTCCTCACCCCTCTCGATGAGCCGCTCGTTGACGATGTCGAGCATCTCGAGGAACGACGCGTCGGGACTGATCTCGCGCGCATCGTAGCGCGCGAACTTCCCTTTGCTGTTCGGGCCTGCCTGCCGCCAGACGTGCAGTGTGAGGTTCATTACTTGTAGCTCCTTTGCGTCAGCTTCACGCTCTCGAACTCCAGCGGCTCCTTCTGCAGCACGGGCGCCTCGTCGTCTCCTCGGAACTGCCACGCGGCTACGTAGGTAAAGTCGTCGTCGTTGCGCTTCGCTTCTCCTTCGGCCGTCTGATGCTCGACGCGGAAGTGGCCGCCGGCCGACTCCTCGCGGTCCAATGCGTCGAGACACATCAGCTCGGCCAGCTCGAAGTAGTCGGCCACGCGTCCGGCCTTCTCCAGACTCTGATTCAGCTCCTCCCCCCCGCCGCCGACGCGGACGTTGCTCCAGTAGTCGTCGCGAAGAGTGCGGATCCGCTCGATCGCGGCGGACAGCCCTTCCCTGCTCCGCGCCATGCCGCAATGGTTCCAGGTGATCGTACCGAGCTCCTTGTGAAACGAGTCGACGGTCCTGGTTCCGCTTGTCGCGAGAAGACGCTCGACCCGGCCGCGCACTTCGCGCTCGGCGTCGCCGAACGCGCTCTCGTCGACCGCCGGTTTCTGCCCCAGCTTCGTCGCCAGATAATCGCCGATGCTGTACGGAAGAATGAAGTATCCGTCGGCGAGTCCCTGCATCAGAGCGCTCGCTCCCAGGCGGTTGGCGCCGTGATCGGAGAAATTCGCCTCGCCGATCACGTAGAGTCCTTCGATGTTGCTCATCAGGTTGTAGTCGACCCAGAGCCCCCCCATCGTGTAATGGGGCGCCGGATAGATCCGCATCGGAGCCTCGAACGGATTCTCGGCGGTGATGTCGTGGTACATCTCGAAGAGATTGCCGTAGCGCTCTTCGATCGTCTTCCGCCCGAGCCGTCCGATGGAATCGCGAAAGTCGAGATAAACGCCGCGGCCGTTGGCGCCGACTCCCTTTCCTTCGTCGCAAACCTCTTTCGCATTGCGCGAGGCGACGTCGCGCGGTACGAGATTCCCGAACCCGGGATACTTCCGCTCCAGGAAGTAATCGCGCTCGTCATCCGGAATCTGATGCGGAGGGCGATTGTCGCCCGGCTTCTTCGGAACCCAGATGCGCCCGTCGTTGCGTAGCGATTCGCTCATCAGGGTGAGCTTCGACTGATAGTCTCCCGTCTGCGGGATGCACGTCGGGTGGATCTGCGTGTAGCAGGGATTGCCGAAGAGTGCTCCCTTCCGGTACGCCCGCCAGATCGCGGTGGCGTTCGACTGCTTCGCGTTGGTCGACAGATAGTAGACGTTCGCGTAGCCGCCCGTCCCCAGGACGACGGCGTCGGCCGCATGCGACTCGATCGTTCCGCTGATCAGGTCGCGGGTGATGATGCCGCGCGCCTGGCCGTCGACGACGACCAGGTCGAGCATTTCCGTGCGCGGATGAATCCTGACCGATCCCCGATTCGCCTGGCGCTCCAGCGCCTGGTAGGCGCCGAGGAGAAGCTGCTGGCCGGTCTGCCCGCGGGCGTAGAAGGTGCGTGAAACCTGCACGCCGCCGAACGACCGATTCTCGAGATGGCCGGCGTACTCCCGTGCGAACGGCACACCCTGGGCGACGCACTGGTCGATGATGTTGACGCTCAGCTCGGCGAGCCGGTAGACGTTCGCTTCGCGCGACCGGTAGTCGCCTCCCTTGATCGTGTCGTAGAAGAGGCGCCAGACGCTGTCGCCGTCGTTCTGGTAATTCTTCGCTGCGTTGATGCCCCCCTGCGCGGCGATCGAATGCGCGCGACGGGGGCTGTCGTGAAACACGAAACACTCGACGTTGTAGCCGAGCTCCCCGAGCGAGGCGGCAGCCGAGGCGCCGGCGAGCCCGGCGCCGACGACAATGATGTCGAACTTCCGTTTGTTGTTCGGGTTGACCAGCTTGTAGTCGAACTTCGCCTTCTCCCACTTCTTCGGGAGCGGGCCGTCGGGAACTTTCGACTTCAATTCCATAGAGGTCTCCATCGATCGCAGCCCCGGCTCATCGGACGATTCCGGTCATGACGGCGATCGGGAACGAAATGTTGCCCAGAGTGATGATCAGCGCGAATGCCGTAGCGAACGAGCGGCGCCACGCGTTGAAGCGAGGGTTGTTCAGACCGGTCGACTGGAACATGCTCCAGAGTCCGTGATAGAGGTGCAGCCCCAGCGCGAGATTCGCCACGATGTAGAAGAGACTCACCCACCAGACCTTGAACCCCGAAACGACATTCTCGTAGGGGCGTCCTTCGATGAATTCGGGATGTGCATCCCCGGTCGTCAGGTGCAGCAGGTGATAGATGATGAAGAGGAGGATGATCACGCCGCCCCAGCGCATCGTTCGCGCGGCGTAGGTCGCGGCGGCGTAGTCCTTTTTTTCGTAGTCCACCGGACGCGCACAACGGTTCATCAGAACGAGCTGTGTGGCGGCCTGAATGTGAAGCCAGACGGCGGCGAGGAGGGCGATCCGAGTGATCCAGAGGATGCCGCTCTCGGGAAAGGCCGGCGCACCGATGACGCGAAGCCACTCGCCGTAGTGGTTCATCTGGTCGGGGCCGAGATAGAGCTTGAGGTTCCCGACCATGTGGAGGAAGACCCAGGCGAAGATGAGCGCCCCGGTGACGGCCATGACGACTTTCTTGCCGAGCGACGAGCGGTAAAAACTCAGAATCCACGACATCGGGTGGTTCACCTCACGACGTGTGTGTGCGGAGAGGCGTGGTCAGCATCCGTGCGACCCGCTGTCCGGCGGACAGCGACAATCATATCGGCCGGAGAGGGGGAAAGAAAAGAGGTGGGTAGATGGTAGATGGCAGATGGCAGATAGCAGATAGGCAGAGCGACGCCAGGTGGCCGAAGATTCCGATCTTCGGCCCGGTGACGGACGATGCCGTGAACCATCGGGCACGATTCTTCAGGATCTCGTGTACGCTCGCCGCTGCGGGTCAGGATGACGAGAGCACGCGGGCCTTCTTCACTACACCGGCGCGCAAGGGCCGTTGCCCGAGCTCGGGATGACAACGGGGACGTTTCGATGTTGTGACTGCCGGACGCGACGACCTGATGACGACCGATCGATTACAACGCCCGCTCCGCGATCTGCGCATCTCGGTGACCGATCGCTGCAACTTCCGCTGCGTCTATTGCATGCCGAAGGAGGTTTTCGGCCGCGACTACGAGTTTCTTTCACCGCAGCTTCTCCTCTCGTTCGAGGAGATCACGCGGCTGGCCCGGATCTTCGTCGGACTCGGAATCGAAAAGATCCGCCTCACCGGAGGCGAGCCGCTCATCCGGCGCGATCTCGAAAAGCTGGTGGCGATGCTGGTGGGCATCGAAGGCCTGCGCGATCTGACGCTGACGACGAACGGCTCGCTCCTCGCGGCAAAGGCACATGCGCTGCGTGATGCAGGCCTGAGTCGCGTCAGCGTCAGTCTCGATTCGCTCGACGACGCCGTGTTTCGGGAGATGAACGACGTCGACTTTCCCGTCGATCGTGTTCTCGAAGGAATCGAGGCGGCGCGCGATGCGGGATTCTCGCCGATCAAGATCAACATGGTCGTCAGGCGCGGCCTCAACGAGCATACCGTGGTCGACATGGCACGCTACTTCCGGCACGAAGGAACGATCCTCCGCCTGATCGAGTACATGGATGTCGGATCGACGAACGGCTGGCGGCTCGACGACGTCGTTCCCGCTGCCGAGCTCCTTCGCATGATCGATGCGGAAATGCCGCTCGAGCCGGTCGATCCGAACTATCGCGGAGAAGTGGCGCAGCGCTACCGCTATCGGGACGGCGGCGGCGAGATCGGCATCATCGCTTCCGTCTCCCACCCCTTCTGCGGCGACTGCACCCGCATCCGCCTCTCCTCCGACGGATCGCTCTTCACCTGTCTTTTCGCTTCGCGCGGACATGATCTCCGAGCTCTGCTGCGCAGCGGCAGCAGCGACCAGGCGATCGACGAGGCGATCCGGCGCATCTGGCAACTCCGCGATGATCGATACTCCGAGCTGCGCGCCGAAGAGACCGCGGCGCTGCCGAAGGTCGAGATGTCGCGCATCGGAGGGTGAGGAGGGAGGGAAGGGTGAAGGGTGAAGGGTGAAGGACAAATAGCAAATAGCAGATAGCAGATGCATATCGCAGATGGCAAATGGCAGATCGCAGATGGACAGCAGACGGCGGATTTTCGTAGGGGCGAAGCATTTGCGCGCAGGCAGCGGCAGCAGGCTCGCGTGACTGCAACGCAGCGCAATAGCTTCGCCCGGGTGCTTGGGACACTGTGACATCCGCGTCGGCGATTGAAAGCCGTACGTAACTGGAATGTTGATTGACGCCGCGGGAGTTTCCCCGGTAGTCTCGCGCGGTGTGCGCTAAGCCGGCGCGCCGCTCTCCATCTCGTCCAATGAACCGAAAGGAATCTTCCATGCATCGATTCATCGCCATTCTTGTCGCCCTGACATTCTCCTTCGCCGGAGTGGTTCTCGCCGCTGCTCCGAAGCACGACGAAAAGAAGGAGGAGCCCGCGGCCTCGATCGAGCCGGTGCAGGAGAAGACGGAAGACCAGAAGGAAGACGAGAAGAAGGATGAAAAATGGGATGTCGACAAACCGCTCGGCCCTCGCTACGACGTGGCGATCGACACCGATCGGGGAACGTGGATGAGCCTCGACGTCTCACCGAAGGGCGATCTGGTCGTCTTCGATCTTCTCGGCGACCTCTACACCGTTCCGATCGGCGGCGGTGATGCGACCCCGATCACCAGCGGCATCGCCTGGGACGAGAATCCGCGCTTCAGCCCCGACGGCCGCTTCATCGCATTCACCAGCGACCGTTCCGGAGGAGACAACATCTGGGTGATCCGGGCCGACGGCTCGAGTCCGCAGCAGGTGACCAGGGAGACGTTCCGCCTTCTGAACAGCCCCGTCTGGACTCCCGACAGCCAGTTCATCGCCGCGCGCAAACACTTCACCTCGCGCCGTTCGGCCGGAGCGGGTGAGATCTGGCTCTACCATCGAAGCGGCGGCGAAGGGCTGCAGATGACGAAGCGGCCGAACGACCAGAAGGATCTGGGCGAGCCCGCTTTCTCTCCCGACGGGCGCTACCTCTATTACAGCCAGGATGTCACGCCGGGATCGACGTTCGAGTACAACAAGAACCCCCATACCGAGATCTACGCGATTGAGCGTCTCGACCGCCGGAGCGGCGAGACCGAGCGGTTCGTCTCCGGTCCGGGAGGATCGATTCGACCGACGCCGTCACCCGATGGAAAGCAGCTGGCATTCATCCGCCGCGTCGGAGGAAAGTCGACGCTCTTCATCAAGGATCTTCAGTCGGGCTCCGAGCGACCGATCTTCCGCGAGCTCGATCGAGACATGCAGGAGACGTGGGCGATTCACGGCGTCTATCCCTCGATGGCCTGGACCCCCGACAATCGTTCGATCGTGCTCTGGGCCGGCGGAAAGATCCAGCGCGTGGAAACAGCGAGCGGGAATGTGACACCGATTCCATTTCGCGTGCGGACGACGCTGAGCGTTCAGGAAGCTCTTCGGTTTCCGATCGCGGCGGCGCCGGACACCTTCGATGTGCGGGTGCTGCGCTGGGTCGAAGTCTCGCCGAAGAGTGATCAGGTCGTCTACCAGGCGCTCGGCCATCTCTATGTCCGCGATCTTCCGTCCGGCACGCCGCGCCGCCTGACGAAACAGTCGGACCATTTCGAGCTCTACCCTTCGTATTCACGCGACGGGAAGTCGATCGTCTATACGACGTGGGACGATCAGAAGCTCGGATCGATTCGAATCGCGCCCTCACGAGGGGGTGAAGGACGCGTGATCAGCGCTCAGCCGGGACACTACATCGAGCCGGTGTTCAGTCCCGACGGATCGCGCATCGTCTATCGCTCGGTGAGCGGTGGCGGCATCGTCTCGCCTCACTGGTCGCTCGACACCGGGATCCACACGCTCTCTACCTCCGGGGGGAAACCGGTCCTGGTCACCAGGAGCGGCATTTCGCCGCAGTTCGGGGCGGCGAACGATCGCGTCTACCTTCTCGAGCTGGGCGACGAGGACAAACGATCGCTGGTCAGCATCGAGCTCGACGGAAGCGATCGCCGCACGCATCTGGTGAGCGAGCAGGCGATCGACTACCGACTCTCGCCCGACGAGCGATGGGTGGCGTTCACCGAGCGCTTCAACGCCCACATCATTCCGTTCGTCGCCACGGGTAGGAGCATCGAGATCGGCCCCGACACGAAGGCGATTCCGATTGCACGCGTCTCACGCGACGCCGGAAATTACGTGCACTGGTCCGGTGACAGCCGGACACTCTACTGGTCCCTCGGGCCCGAGCTGTTCCGGCGCGATCTGACCGAGGTCTTCTCATTCCTCGATGGAGCGCCGGAGAAACTGCCCGAGGCCCCGGCTGGCGGCCTCCAAATCGGATTCAGCCGGAAGTATGACGTTCCGGCGGGAGCCATCGCGCTGACGGGAGCACGCATCATCACGATGAGGGGAGACGAAGTCCTCGAGGATGGAACGATCGTGATCGAAGGGAACCGGATCATGGCGGTAGGCGCGCGGAGTGCCGTCGATGTTCCGGTGCGCGCCACCGTCGTCGACGCCTCCGGCAAGACGATCATCCCTGGTCTGATCGACGTTCACTGGCATGGGGACATGGGAGCTCGCCAGATCATTCCGCGACAGAACTGGTACAACTACGCGGCGCTCGCGTTCGGCGTCACCACGATTCACGATCCGTCGAACGACACCAACGAGATCTTCGCCTCCAGCGAGCTCGCAAAGGCAGGAATGATCACGGCGCCGCGTACCTTCTCGACGGGAACCATTCTCTACGGGGCGAAGGCGCCCTTCACCGCCGTGATCAACAACCTCGAAGAAGCGAGAACGCATCTGCGGAGGATGAAAGCGGTCGGCGCCTTCAGCGTCAAGAGCTACAACCAGCCGAGGCGCGACCAGCGCCAGCAGGTGATTCAGGCGGCGCGCGAGCTCGAGATGATGGTCGTCCCTGAAGGCGGCTCGCTCTTTCCGCACAACATGAACATGATCGTCGACGGCCACACCGGAATCGAGCACTCGATTCCCGTGGCCAGCATCTACGAGGATGTTCTTCAACTCTGGTCGCGGACGCGGACCGGCTACACGCCGACCCTCGTCGTCGGATACGGAGGGGTGTGGGGCGAGAACTACTGGTATCAGAAGACGAACGTCTGGGAGAACGCGCGACTGCTCACCTTCGTGCCGCGCGAGCTGATCGATGCGCGGGCGCGCCGTCGCACGATGATCCCCGATGAGGAGTTCAATCACATCAGCAACGCTCGCATCACGAAAGAGCTTCTCGACGCCGGCGTTTCGATTCAGCTCGGTGCGCACGGACAGCGTGAAGGGCTCGCGGCGCATTGGGAGATGTGGATGTTCGTCCAGGGAGGCATGTCGCCGCACGAGGCCCTTCGCAGTTCCACCATCGCCGGCGCGCGCTATCTTGGCCTCGACCGCGAGATCGGCTCGCTCGAAGCCGGCAAGCTCGCCGACCTCGTCGTTCTCGATGCCGATCCCCTCGCCGACATCCGCAATTCCGAGTCGGTTCGCTACACCATGGTCAATGGCCGGCTCTACGATGCGATGACCATGCACGAGATCGGCAATCACCCTCGCAAACGCCAGCCGTTCTTCTGGGAGGACGGCACCTCGGCGATGATTCCCTCTTCGGCGCTGGCGCACGACCACGACTAGTTGTTAGACAGTTGCCGATCGCAGATGAGAGAGAGGCGAGAGGCGAAGAGCCGAGAGACGAGAGACGAGGAACACCAAACCGAGTCATCCCACCCCACACCCTATTCTCCCGTCATCCTGAGCGAGGCGGGGGGGTGGGCGTGAGCGAAGGATCTGCGTTCTCAGACAGTTGCCGATCGCAGATCCTTCACTCACACCCCGGCCTCGTTCAGGATGACGGCAAGGCCCATGTCTTTTGAAGTCTCTCGTCTCTCGCCTTCGCTCAGGATCACGGCGCGTATCACAGAACGTTGTAGATCAGCTCACTCGTGCCGAAGCGAACGACGTCGTTGTCCTGGAGGAGCTTGGAGAAGATCCGGGTTCCGTTCACGAAGGTTCCGTTGCGGCTGGAGAGGTCCTCGAGGACGTAGCCTTCGGGGCCCTTGTAGATGCGGGCATGGTGTCCCGAGATGCTGAGGTCCGACAGTTGGATCTGATTCTCTCGCAGCCTTCCGATTCGATATTCCTGGTCGGTGAGAGAAAAGGCCACCGCCGGGTCCAACTTGAGGCGAAGGCGGGCCACGGTCGTCTTGACGACATCGCGAAAGGAGAGCCTCGCCTCCGGTGAGACGATCAGATTCCGGTCGTCTTCGGAGATCACATGCACCGTGGGGTCATCGTTCGTCAGCAGCGTCGAATCCTGTCTCATCGTCGCCGACGCATCGTCCAGACTCTTCCCGCCCGTCTGGTTCGCCTGGTCGGTCTGGTCGTGATCGGACGCCCTGGTGACCGGCTCGATCAGCTTGTTCGAGTAGAGACCGTACACGAGCTTGTAGACCTGCAGGGCACTCTCGTCCGCTTCGCGCGCCAGCTGCTCGAGGTTGCGCTGACCGTTGATCAGAAACAACAGCTTCCACTCCTCGCGCGTCAACGTGATCTTTCCCTCGCTCTGCGGATTGCCTGAAACGCGGAAAACCACGCGACTATCGGGAAGAAGCTGGAGCAGGCGCTCCCATTCGTCGATGCGCCGTGCTCCCTCCATGATCAGATTCGTCAGATCGAGCGCGATGGTCACCGCGTAGGAGGGAAGATTCATGATGTCGGTGAATGAGAATCTGCCTTCCCCCCAGACGAAACAGTCGAAGATGATCTCGCACACCTGAATCTTGAGGAAATCGCGCAACTCTTCTTCGGTGATCAGCTGATGGCTGATCGCCACCTGCCCGAACTTTTCGCCGGTGCGGATCATCTGCTCCTCGAGCTCCTGCAGCTGCTCGCGAGTCAGCCGCTTTGCCCGGTAGAGCACGGCGCCGAGGCGAAGATGATCCTGATTGGCCGCGGCGAAGACGAGCTCGCCGTCATCGTAGTAAATCGTCGCTTCATGCCGCTCTTTGGTGAGCTTCAGCGTTCCGCTCTTTCTCGTCGTATTGAGAAAGGTCAGAACGTCCGGAAGTTTGAACGACTGCAGGCTGCCTTGAAGCGCCGACTCCATCATCAACCCCTTCGGAAGAGCACCATTCTAGAGGAAGCCGCTGTGTGACCACAATTCTTCCATGGACAGGCAGGAAGAGGCCAGGGATGCGGTGTCTTTTCCTCATTGTCGCGCGACGCCGTTTTCGAGCTCGGGATGACGGAGATGTTTCAGGAGATCGCCGTCGGATGCGGCTGCCTGAGCGGGAAGAGAAAAGTGGAAGGTCGTCCCCTGCCCTTCTCGACTCTCGACCCAGATCGATCCGCCGTGGCGCTCGATGATCTGCTTCGAGATATAGAGGCCGAGTCCGAGACCTCCGTAGTTGGTCGAGGAAACCTGTCTGCCGCGATGGAACCGTTCGAAGACCTGCCCGAGCTCGTCGGTCGGAATGCCGATGCCACGGTCGGAGATCGAAGTGACGACTCGTTCGCCCTCATCCGCGACCCGAACAAAGACTTCGCTTCCGTCGGGGGAGTATTTCACGGCATTGTCGAGCAGGTTGCCGAGAACCTGTTCGAGACGATCGCGATCACCTTCGACGAGTTTTCCGCTGCCCGGCACATCGAGGTGAAAGCGGCGATCCCTCGATGCCGTGTGATGGTGATTCACCACGTCGCGAATGAAATGAGCCCAGTAGATCCGCTCTCGCCGGATCTCCAACCTGCCGGTCTCGATTCTCGAGACATCGAGCAGCTCGAGGATCAGGCGCGACATCCGATCGATCTGCTCGAGAGCGACTGCGAGGTACTCTTCCGATGTGGACAGATCGTTTTCGTGAATCATCGTCTTGGCCAGCTGCGTGTATCCCTTGATCGACGTGACGGGCGTGCGTAGCTCGTGAGACGCGATCGAGAGAAACTCGTCCTTGAGCCGCGAGAGATCTTCCACTTTCTGCCGCGCCTCGACCTGCTCGGTGTAGAGCCGGGCATTCTCGATGGCGAGGGCGGCGCGCTCGGCGAGCACTTCGGCCAGCGGAAGCTTCTCGTCGTTCATCTGTCTCACCGGATCGTTCGCCGCGATCACCAGAGCACCGATGATCTCCCGCCGCGTCCTCAACGGCAGCACGAGAAGCGAGGAGAGCTTCATCTGAACCGCATGGTAGGTCTCCGTCTCCTTTTGCGGGCCGGCAGCGAAGTTCGACGTGAGGGAGGGATAACCGCTGCTGATGACCTGGCCGATGACTCCTTCCCCGATCACCAGAGGCTGGCGGTAGATGTAGGACCATGCGAGCCCGAGCGATGCCATGTCGCGGTGGTAGATCGCCGCCACCTGCAGCTCGGTGCTTTGCGGGACGCGCAGGATCACCGCCGTCCAGTCGCCGAGGACTTCCGCGACGCGCTCTGCGATCGCCTGCGTCACCCAGACCGGATCGACGTTGCTGGCGAAGAAGGCGCCGGCGTCCGCGAGAATCTGAGCCCGTTCCGCCTGAAGCTGCATCTCTTCCTCGAGGCGCTGCCTCTCGGTGATATCGCGGAATGTGACGATGACGCCGGTGACCCGATCCTCTTCCTGCAGCGGAACCGCGCTCATCGACACGGTGATGCTCCTTCCTCCCGGCTGGGCGATGGCTACAGGAACTTCCTTTACGGCCCTCCCTGTACCCAGCGCTCTCGCGGCGGGAATCTCGCCGGGATTCATCGCCTGACCGCTGGGGTCGCGGAAGCCGTAGATCTCGGCCTGCTTCTCGATCGGCACGCCGACGGTCGAGTTGCCGAGAATCGCCTGAGCCGCAGGATTGATGAAGACGACGCGTCCCTCGCCGTCGACGAGCATGGTTCCATCAGCCATTCCCGCGATCATCGCCTCGGTCCGTTTGATCTGCCTGTTGACCGACACCTTCAGGGAGCGATCGATTCGGATGACTGCAAATGCGCCCAGAAAGAGGATCGCCACGCTCGAGCCCACGAGCAGAAGCGTCAGGGCGAGACGAAGGCCGTCGAGACGCCGGAGCTGCTCGGCCTGCTTGATCCTCTCCGCCTCTGCGAAGGTTCCTGCGAAATCGTATGCCGAGCGGCGTTTGCGAGCCGCTTCGAGCATCTTGTCGATCGCTCTGGGCCCCTCCCCCGCATCCGTCATGTCGACCTGATCATCGGAAATGGCCTTCAGCTCGAAGAAGTGCTCGCGGATGGCACGAACCAGCGCCCGGTCACGCGGCTCCTGCGCCAGAGCCTCGGCGGCGGCAGCACCCTTCTGAAAATTGCGAACCGCCTCGTCGTACTGCGCAGAGAACTCGGTCTTCTGCGTCAGCGTGTAGCCGCGGGCAGCCGCCAGCAGACCGCTGATGTCCCGGTCCATCGACATCATCATCTGCAGGAGCGGCTCGTAGACCTGTGCGGATCTCGACTGCTGTTTCTGCTCCATCTGTAGCACGAGCAGGTTCAGCGTCGCGCCGACGGTCACGAGGAGAAACAGCGCGCCGAACGCACTCCAGAGAATCCTTCCAGTGGATGCCTGCATCTTCTTCCCGCTGCGGCGGCAATGAAGCTCCGCAACTTGCAAGAATAGGACCTTTCTCCCGCGAAAGGGAGAGCGGATCGATTAAAAGGCTGCCCGAGCGGAATCCTTCACCCTCGCCTGGCAGCTCGAGAGAGCGCCGCATTGTTCGCGGCGGCTCCCACCGGGAATGTCACAGCCGCGCAAGCAGCCGGGCGAAGCTATTGCGCTTCGCTCCGGTCACGCGAGCCTGTCGCCGCGGCCTGCGCGCAAATGCTTCGCCCCTACGAGAAAAATGTGACGGTCGCGGGAGACCAGGTATCGGGCTACACGCTCGCTCTCCCCAGCATCACTTCGGCTCCCGCCCGGGCGTCTCGGCTGGCTTCGCATCGACCTGTTTCAGCCGCGCGTAGATCGTCGATGGACTCACCTCGAGCAGGCGTGCCGCAGCCCGTATGTTTCCGTCGACTGCGCCGACCGCCAGGCGGACGTAGTCGGACACGACGGAATCGAGAGGTCTGATGTCGAGCGCGGAGGCGATGGACGAGTCGCGAGCGTCCGGCTCGGTATCCAGCAGGAGATCTTCGACGCGGAGCTCGCGGCCCCTGGTGATGATCAGGGCGCGTTCGAGCACGTTGCGCAGCTCTCGCACGTTGCCCGGCCAGGAGTACGCCATGAGCTTCCTGAGTGCCCTCGCTGAGACACCGGCGGGGCGAACCCCGAGGTCCGAGCCGAGATCGGCGAGAAGACGCTCGACGAGCAGCGGAAGATCCTCGATGCGCTCGCGGAGAGAGGGAATTCGGATCGTGACGACGTTCAATCGATAGTAGAGATCCTTGCGGAATCGACCCTCCGAGACTTCCGCCGGCAGATTGCGGTTCGTCGCGGCGACGAGCCTGGCGTCGACGGAGATGTCGCGGATTCCCCCGACACGGCGGAAGCGCTTGTCCTCGATGGCCTTGAGCAGTTTGGCCTGGATCTGCGGTTCGAGCTCCGCGATCTCATCGAGGAAGATCGTGCCGCCCGCGGCGATCTCGAACAGCCCCTGCTTCGTGGTTCGTGCATCGGTGAATGCGCCTCGCTCGTGCCCGAAAAGCTCGGACTCGAGCAGCTCGCGTGAAAGGCCCGCGCAGTTCAAATCGACGAACGGTGCGGAGCCTCGCGAAGAGTGCTGGTGAATCAGCCGTGCAACCATCCCTTTTCCAGAGCCCGATTCGCCGAGAAGCAGCACGGGGGATCGGGCGGGCGCAACCTGGTCGATCAGCATGCTCAACTCCACGGCCGCTTTCGATGTGCCGACGAACAGTGGCGCCGTGTTACGTGGCGATCGTTTCAGTGCAGTGAGTTGACGACGTGTCGCAATCAGCCTCGAGACATTCTCGAGGACGAGCTCCAGATTGTCGAAATCGCACGGTTTGGCCACGAACGTCTCAGCCCCCAGCTTCATCGCCTTCACCGCGACATCGATCGTACCGACGCCCGACATCATCACCACGGGCGTCTCCTCCGAGCATGATTTGATCTGATCGAGAATGTCGATCCCCGACATGTCCGGCAGCATCACATCGAGAAGGATCACGTCGGGAGAAAGCTGGTCGAACGCGCGAAGTGCTTCGCGACCACTCGTCGCCGTGCTGACCTCCCATCCGGCGTGGGCGAGAAGTGCCGCAAAGCCGGCCAGAACGTCGGCGTCATCGTCCACGACCAGGATTCTCTTCTCCACCGGCTGGCTCCTGACGAGGCGACTGTATCAAATTCCACGTCTGCAGGACCGATTGAAAGGGTGACCAGATGAAGCAGGAGAGTCAGACGTCGATCCCGCCGGCCGCGGCGAGGGCCCGCACCTTCCTCGGGATGGCCGATCCGCCTCTCGGATGCTTCATCCGCGCCACGACCCCATCCGCGGTTCTCGCGGCGCTCGATCGTCTTGCCTCAGAGTCGCCCGCACCTCCCGTGGTTTTCCTCGACGAGATGATTCCGCACTTCGAGGTCTTTTTCCGCCGCGCCCGACTCCTGCTCCCCACAAGCCGACTGCTCGTTCTCCCTCGGCCCCCCCTGCGTGGACTCAAGACGTGGCCCGTGCCGTGACAAGGGAGAGCGGGCGACCCGCGCCCGCCCCTTTCCTGTTGCATGCAGTTTGTGAAAAATGGCGCGCTCTCCTCCGGTAGGGGCTGCGGCGTCAAAGCAGGGGTTGTGTCTGATTCGTCGCAAGCACCCGGACGAAGCTATTGCGCTGCGTTGCGGCGTCGCAAGTCCCCTGCTCTGTCCCTCGCGCAAATGCTTCGTCCCTACGAGAGGCGCGGCAGCGTTTGCGGGGCACGTGCCTCCTCGAGCCTCGAGCCTCGAGCCTCGAGCCCCGAGCCTCGAGCCCGCCACCTCACCGAATCGCTGCAAGCTCTTCGAGGAGATCCTCGAAGCTGTAAGGTTTCTGGCAGAATCGGGTGAAGGGATCGGTGAGAAGAGCGTCGGCCTGCTCCCGGCTGCCATATCCGGAGGAGATCAGAATCCTCGTCGTCCCGAGCCGTTCGCGGATCCGAGCGTGAACCTCCTCTCCCGGCATCTCCGGGAGGCCGAGATCGAGGATGACGACGTCCGGAATGTATCCGCTGTCGATCAGACGCAGTGCCGTCGATCCGCGAGTCACCGCCGTCACGTCGGCTCCCTCGCGCTTGAACAGCGCCTCGAGGCCCTCTGAAACCTCGAGGTCGTCGTCGATGATCAGAATTCGTGCCGACCGAAGGCTGAAAGAACCAGTCCGATCGCCAGCTTGCTCCTGCTCCATCCCGAAAACCTTTGGCAGGGCGATGTAGAACGTCGTGCCGGCTCCCGGATCGGAGATCGCGACGATCCTTCCCATGTGCTCCTGAACGATGCGATGAGCGACGGCGAGCCCCAGGCCCGACCCCTTCCCTATGTCCTTGGTCGTGAAGAATGGGTCGAAAATCTTTCCGAGGATCTCCTTGGGAATGCCGACGCCGGTATCCCGGACCACGACGAACACATAGGCTCCCCCCGTCAGAGCCCAGCGCTGTTCCTCCGACGGTGTGGGCTCGCGGATCTCGAGCGTGAGCGTCCCTCCGTGCGGCATCGCCTCGCGAGCGTTGAGGGCGAGGTTGAGGAACACCTGGCCGATCTGAGCGGGATCGGCTTCGACCTCGACCGGCGAGTCGTCGCCGAAGAGCTCGATCGCAATCTCGGGGGGAATCGCCGGCCGGATCATCTTGAGGTGTTGCTGCAGAATCCCGGCGAGACGAATCCTCCTCGACTGGGGGCGCTTCGGCTGGGCGAAGTCGAGAAGCTGGCGGGTGACATCCTTGGCGCGATGGACTGCACGCCGGACATTGTCGGTCGCCTTCTGAATCATTTCGTCGTCGGGATATTTGCGGCGGAGAAGGTCAGCCCAGGGGAGTGCGGCCATCAGGGTGTTGTTGAAGTCGTGGGCGATGCCGGAAGCCATCAATCCGAGCGACTGGATCTTCTGAGCCTGCAGGAGACTTCGTTCCAGCTCGGCCGTACGAATCTCGGCGCGCAGATCGTGCATGGTGACCATCGAAACGGGCTGGCCTTCGGACGTCAGGCGCGCGGCTTTGATCAGGACCTGGATGACCGGCCCTTCGCGCGTCGCAATCCGAAGCGTCGTCTCGGAGTCGATCAGAGCAGGCCACCGCTCCTCGGGAACGGGCTCGTCGGTCTCGTCGCGAAGGAGCGTCATCCAGCTCGGGAGTCGCTGCAGTTCCGAGAGCTGCCAGCCGGTCATGGCTTCGAAGGCGGGATTCGCGTCGACCACGCGTCCCTCGTCATCGAAGATCAGGATGGCCTCGAACGCGCGGAGGAACATCTGCTTGTAGCGGATCTCGGCCGACTTCTCGGCTGTCAGATCGCGCACGTACGAGACGAAGACGTCGCCTCCTGCCAGATTCGAAAGTGTCGTTCGCATCTGGAGGTAGAGCCGTTGACCGTCGCTGCGGAGCATCGTGGTCTCGTATTCGACGTGCTCTCCTTCGGGGAGGCTCGCATGATCGCGAATGATCTGTTCGATGCGATCCCGCTCCTGCTTGTCGCGCAGGTCGAGCGACCGCATTCGGATCAGCTCTTCATGCTTTCGGCCGATCAGGCGCTCGAACGCAGGATTGCAGTCGACGATCGCCGTTGTGACCGGCTCGACGATGACGATCGGTTCGAGCGTCTGATCGAACAGCTCGCGGTACATCCTCCTGGCCCCGTCCGCCTCCTTGCGAAGACGGAAAAGAGCGAGGGCCGAGGAGAGGATGGAGGGCAGCTCGAGGATCGTCTCGTCCGACTTCAGATGGAATGACGCGACGGGATGAGACAGTGCCTCGATGGCGTCGCGGACGTCCGCTTTCCCCGTGATCACCACGGTCGCGATCTCGATCCCTTCGGCGAGCATCATGGCGAGCAGGTCCCCACCGCCGGCACTCGGGGCGAGATCGAGAATGAGAAGGTCGAACTCCTTGTTGCGGAGTTTCTCGAGAGCGGTCGATCCGTCATCGAGATCGATCTCGAGCCCGCTCGGAACGAGTCGTTGACGGTAGATCCCGGCAAGCTCACGATCCTCCTCGACGATGAGGAGGCGACGACCCGAAAGGTCGGAGCCGGAAAGGGTCGAAACAGTCATTTCAGTTCTCAAAGCAAGTCCTTCGGTGATGTGGTTTTGATACAGTCCTCGCGGTTCGGGTCATCGGACGGCTGTGATACGATGACAACTCTTGTGGTGGATCTCGGGCAGTAGCGCAGCCTGGTAGCGTACCTGAATGGGGTTCAGGTGGTCGCGGGTTCAAATCCCGCCTGCCCGACCATCTCTTCTATTGTGAAAAAGGCGGCCGGCCAAACCGCTTTTTGCAATTTCGACGCCTCATCGGCGAATGCTTCGCCTGCGCGATGTCTCGTTCGGGATGCTCGGGTCATAGTAGATGGAGCCGCGTGTGCTCTGCCCGTCCGGATTGATGACGTAGAAGGTGACGATTCCGGCAGCGTGACGCGGTGTTTTCACCTGAATCTCCGTCGGGGTCACTGCCAGAACCTCCCCCTGGACACCTTCGAAGACGGCCCGCGCACCATTCTGGAAGCGCTCACCGAAGATCGTGATCACAGATCCTCCCGTCGCGCTTCCTCCGCTGAGAGAGGTGACTCGCGGGGCGGTGGCGTAGTTCAGGCAGAGCCGCTCGATTCTGCCACTCAGCGACGTTCCGAGCATCGCGTACGCCGCCGTCGAATCGGCGACGAATGTCCGCACCGGCTGGCCGTACAGAACGAACTCGCTGCCGCTCTCGACCGCTTTCAGGTAGCCGATGCTGCCGTGGGTCCAGTCGAATCGTCCCACCGAGTAGAGAAGGCGTCCGCCATCCCTCTTCAGCTGCGACGGATCGAAAAGAGCGTCACTCACCGCCGTCGCCGCCCCCCCAGTCGTCGCGATACGGAACAGCAGATCCTCGGTCGCCGTCTGCCGGGCTGAAAAATAGACCGAGCCGCCGTCCACCGCCGCAATCAGCCTCGCCGCGCGACCGTCGAAGAGCTTCGTGAGCGTTCCACCGATCTTGGGGACCCGGCTCAATCCATACGGCGGAGCATCGTCGATTCCCGACTCGGTCACGTAGACGAAGCTCGTATCGAAACCGAGGTCGCGAGGTGACGAGAGATTCGACGCGATCGTCTGCACGCTTCCGCCGCTCTTCGGAATTCTCTGAATCTGACCGTCCGGTTGTCCAGCGCTCGACGGGACCATCCAATAGAGATGCGTGTCGTCGTTCCGCAGAGCCGCGATGGTCCCGGTCGTCTCGCCGATCAGTGTCGACGCACCGCCGATCTTCGGAACCGCGAAGATCTGATGAAACTCCTGGTCCGTCGTGAATCGGGAGAGGACATAGTAGACGGCGTTGGCGTCGACGGTCAGTTGTTCGATCGCCTGCGTTGCACTCACCAGCTCGGTCGCGCTCGCATCGTCTTTCCGCACGCGCTGCACCTTGCCCGAATTGGTCGCCAGAAACAGCCATGTCTCATCGATCGCCATCGAGCGGACGGTCGACGTGTTGAAGAACGGAGCGTCCATACAGACCGCTCGGGAGATCGATGGAGTGAAGGCGACTGCGAGGGTGAGATAAAAGAGTGAGAAAAGGGATGGAGCGAACCGATGAGTCATTCCAGCAGTATCTCCTGCGCCTGAGAAAGTCGTTATTGTCATTGTACAGTACGAGTACCCGAAGGTCGGTGTCCATGGCTCGAGAATGCAGGTCGCAAACGTGCCAGGCGCGCGAAACACGGAAGAACCAAGGCGGATGGCCTGTTGTTGAAATCGTACCAATATGGTACTGTTTGCTGCCGGCGCGATTCCAAATGCTGAAAATCTCTCGATTGACCGATTATGGGCTTCTCGCAATGGCCTACCTCAGCCAGCGGCCGGGAGAGGTGACGACGAGCCGCGAGATTGCCGGATATTACCGTCTTCCGGTGCCGATGATCTCGAAGGTGATGAAAGTCCTCCATGAAGGGGGGCTGATCGTCTCGCAACGCGGTGCGGGGGGTGGATACTCGTTCGAGGGGGACGCCAACGCGGTGACGCTGGGCCAGCTTCTCGACGTGCTCGAAGGGCCGTGGGATCTGGTGGAGTGCGAGACGCTGAACGAAGAAGGGCACGCGATCTGCGTGATTCGACAGGCGTGCCCGTCGCGAAGCTTCATGTTCGGAATCAACCGTGCGATCAAGGCGAGCTTCGATCAGATCACGCTCGCCGAGATGGTTCGGGGTAGTTTTCCCCGATCGACCGCCGCCGGGAAGATGGCGATGGTTGCGCCTCAGGAGATGCAATGAGCAGAGAAACCGACACCGCAAATTCGACCATTGAGCAGCTCGCGAACCGCGAGTACAAATACGGCTTCGTCACGGACATTGAGGCGGACACCGTCCCGCCCGGTCTCGACGAGGACGTGATCCGCCTGATCTCGGCCAAGAAGGGAGAGCCGGAGTTCATGCTGGAATGGAGGCTGAAAGCGTTCCGGCACTGGCAGACGATGACCGAGCCGAGCTGGTCGAACATCCACTACCCACCGATCGACTACCAGGCGATCGCCTACTACTCGGCTCCGAAGGCGAAGAAGACGTACAACAGCCTCGACGAGGTCGACCGGGAAATTCTCGACACCTTCGACAAGCTGGGGATTTCGCTCGAGGAGCAGAAGCGCCTGACCGGAGTCGCCGTCGATGCGGTCTTCGACAGCGTCTCGGTCGCCACGACGTTCCGCGCGGAGCTGGCGAAGCTGGGAATCATCTTCTGTTCCTTTTCGGACGCCGTGAAGGATCATCCCGATCTGGTGAAGAAATATCTCGGATCGGTCGTTCCGCACACCGACAACTTCTTCGCCGCTCTCAATGCGGCAGTCTTCACCGATGGCTCGTTCTGCTACATCCCGAAGGGCGTTCGCTGCCCGATGGAATTGTCGACGTACTTCCGCATCAACACGGCGGGCACGGGACAGTTCGAACGGACGCTGATCATCGCCGAAGAGGGAGCGTACGTCAGCTACCTCGAGGGCTGCACGGCACCGATGCGCGACGAGAACCAGCTCCACGCCGCAGTCGTCGAGCTCGTCGCACTCGACCACGCCCAGATCAAGTACTCCACCGTGCAGAACTGGTATCCGGGCGACAAGGAAGGCAAAGGCGGCATCTACAACTTCGTCACCAAGCGGGGCAAGTGTCTCGGCAGAGGCTCGAAGATCTCATGGACTCAGGTCGAGACCGGCTCGGCGATCACCTGGAAATACCCCAGCTGCATTCTGCAGGGAGACGATTCGGTCGGCGAGTTCTACTCGGTCGCCCTGACGAACAATCGCCAGCAGGCCGACACCGGGACGAAGATGATCCACATCGGAAAGAACACCCGAAGCACGATCGTCTCGAAGGGCATCTCGGCTGGCTTCGGCCAGAACACCTACCGGGGCCAGGTGAAGATTCTCAAGAGTGCGGAGAATGCCCGCAATTACTCGCAATGCGACTCGCTTCTTCTCGGCGACAAGTGCGGCGCACACACGTTCCCCTACATCGAAGTGAGAAATGCGACGGCTCACATGGAGCATGAAGCGTCGACCTCGAAAATCGGCGAGGACCAGCTCTTCTACTGCCAGCAGCGTGGTCTGTCCGCCGAGGACGCCGTCTCGATGATCGTGAACGGCTTCTGCAGGACGGTGTTCAAGGAGCTGCCGATGGAGTTCGCGGTCGAGGCGCAGAAGCTTCTGGGCGTCAGCCTCGAGGGAAGCGTCGGTTGAACGAGCCCGTCGGGAAAAGGAACGATCAAATGCTGGAAATCAGAGACCTGCATGCAGGCATCGACGGACGCGAGATTCTCAAGGGGCTGAGCCTCTCGGTCGCGGCGGGCGAAGTGCACGCCATCATGGGGCAGAACGGTTCCGGAAAAAGCACGCTCGCGAACGTGCTGGCCGGAAGGCCGAGCTATGTCGTGACCGCGGGCGACGTGCTCTACGAGGGGAACGACCTGCTCGCCATGCCTCCCGAGGAGCGGGCGCGCGAAGGATTGTTCCTCGCGTTCCAGTATCCGGTGGAGATCCCCGGGGTCAACAACATCTACTTCCTCAAGGAAGCGCTCAACGCGAAGAGAAAGCACAACGGACTCGAGGAGCTCGACGCGATGGAGTTTCTAGCGCTCGTCCGCGAGAAGATGAAGCTGGTCCATCTCGAAGAAGGCTTCATGAACCGCGCCGTCAACGAAGGCTTCTCCGGAGGCGAAAAGAAGCGCAACGAGATCTTCCAGATGGCCGTGCTCGACCCGAAGCTGGCGATCCTCGACGAGACCGACTCCGGCCTCGACATCGACGCCCTCCGCATCGTGGCCAATGGAGTGAATCATCTGAAGAGCGAGCAGCACGCCGTCCTGGTCATCACGCACTACCAGCGCCTGCTCGACTATCTCGTCCCCGATCACGTGCACGTTCTCCACGACGGAAGGATCGTGAAATCGGGAACGAAAGCGCTCGCGCTGGAGCTCGAGAAGAAGGGCTACGGCTGGGTGGAAGAGGAGCTGGCGGCGGCGACTGGCCGCTGACGCCGCTCGCTGACGAGACGTGAATGACATGACGGCAATACTCGAAACGACCGATCCGATCGTCGCCCGTTTGCTGGGGCTGGGGGACGGTCTCGGCGAGGGCGACCCATCGTGGATCCGCCGGCTTCGCCGCATCGGCGCATCCCGGTTCGCCGCGCTCGGCTTTCCCACCGTGCGCCAGGAGGCATGGCGGTTCACCAACGTCGCCCCCCTCGCCGGGATCGCGTTCGCGCGGGAGTCCGGACACGAGCCGTCTCGCGAGCGGATTGCACATCTTCTCCCCGACGAGACGACCAATCTCGTCGTCGTCGACGGCCGTTTTTCTCACCGGCTCTCGGATGTCGTCTCGGTCGAAGGTCTCGCCGCCGGATCGCTCGCCGATGCGATTCGATCCGGAACGCCCCTTCTGGAGGAGCACCTCGGCGGGTATGCCGACGCGGAGAGCCGCCCTTTCGTCGCTCTCAACACCGCCCTGATCGACGACGGCGTTTTCGTTTCAGTGGATCCCGGCGTCGTCGTGGAGCAGCCGATTCACCTCTTGTTCATCACCACCGCAGGCGGGAGTCCTCGTCTGTCAAATGTCAGAAACCTGATTCTCGCCGGAGCGGGCAGCCAGCTTCGCCTGCTCGAAACGTACGCCGCTCTCGATGACGGTGGTGTTCAGTTCACCAGCTCCGTCAGCGAGGTCGTCGCGGAACGGAACGCGACCGTCGACCATCACCGGCTGCAGATCGAAAGCGACGAGGCGTATCACATAGGCGCCCTGCGCATCGAGGCGAAGCGCGACAGTCAGGTGAGGTCGCATTCGATCTCGCTCGGCGCAGCGCTCGCTCGCATCGACATCGATGCGGTGCTCGCCGGTCCTGGAAGCGGCTGCGTGCTCGACGGCCTCTACGTCGTTCGCGGAACGCAGCACGTCGATCATCACACGGTGATCGATCACGCGCAGCCGCACTGCACCAGCCAGGAGCTCTACAAGGGCATCCTCGACGGACGTTCGCGCGCGGTGTTCGACGGGGCGATCATCGTCCGGAAGGATGCGCAGAAGACGAGCTCGGGGCAGGTGAACAGGAATCTCCTCCTGTCGGAGGGCGCGGTGGTCGATTCCAAGCCGCAGCTCGAGATCCATGCCGACGACGTCCGCTGTACGCATGGTTCCACGATCGGCCAGCTCGAGGGCGAGCCGGTCTTCTACCTTCGATCGCGCGGCATCGCGGAGCGCGAGGCGCGCAACATGCTGACCTATGCATTCGCGCGGGAAGTCGTCGATCGGATGCAGATCCCGTTCGTCCGATCGATCGTCGAGGAGGCGCTTCTCGAGCGGCTGCCGGGCGGCGTTGGGGAGAGGGGATGAGCTCCATGACGGTTGCCTCCGGGATGAAGCGGCAGCGGTCGGACTACGACATCGAGGCGATCCGTCGCGAGTTTCCCATCCTGCGGGAGACGGTGCACGGGAAGCCGCTCGTGTATCTCGACAACGCTGCGACGACGCAGAAACCGCAGAGCGTGATCGATGCGATCGTCCATTATTACCTGCACGACAACTCGAACGTCCATCGCGGCGTCCATCTGCTCAGCGAGCGGGCGACGGCCGATTACGAAGCCGCCCGGGTGAAGATCCAGCATTTTCTCAATGCCTCGTCGGAGAAGGAGATCATCTTCACTCGCGGTTGCACGGAAGCGATCAACCTGGTGATGTACTCCTGGGGGCGTTCCCACGTCGGGCCCGGCGACGAGATCGTCATTTCCGCGATCGAGCATCATTCGAACATCGTTCCATGGCAGATGCTCTGCGAGGAAAAGGGAGCCGTGCTCCGGGTGATCCCCGTCAACGAGCAGGGAGAGCTCGTTCTCGACGAATACGAAAAAGTTCTCTGCGAGCGGACGCGGCTCGTCGCCATCAGCCACGTCTCCAACGCTCTCGGAACGATCAATCCCATCCGTACGATGATCGAGATGGCTCATGCGCACGGGGCTCCGGTGCTGATCGATGGAGCCCAGGGAGTGCCGCATCTGAAGGTCGACGTCCAGGCGCTCGATTGCGATTTCTACGCATTCTCGGGCCACAAGGTCTACGCTCCGACCGGCATCGGCGCCCTCTATGCGAAGAGGCGCTGGCTCGAGGCGATGCCGCCGTTTCAGGGGGGCGGCGACATGATTCTCTCGGTCACCTTCGGCAAGACGATCTACAACGAGATTCCCTACAAGTTCGAAGCGGGAACTCCGAACATCTCGGGAGCGATCGGCCTCGGCGCCGCGCTCGATTACGTTTCCTCGATCGGCCTCGATGCGATCGCGGCATGGGAGCATGATCTTCTCGCCTACGCGACGGCGCGTCTGACCGAGCTTCCGGAAGTGAAGCTCATCGGAACGGCTGCCGAGAAGGCGAGCGTCGTCTCGTTCGTGCTCGACGGGATTCATCCTCACGACATCGGCACGATCGTCGATCAGGAGGGGGTGGCGATTCGCACGGGCCATCATTGCGCGCAGCCCGTCATGCGAAGGTACGGCCTTGCAGCGACGGCGCGCTGTTCGCTGGCGCTCTACAACACTCCGGAGGAGATCGACGCACTCGTGCGCGCCATCCGCAGGGTGCTCGAGGTATTCGGCTGATGGCGGATCTGAGAGAGCTGTACCAGCAGGTCATCCTCGATCACTACAAGAATCCGCGCAACTACGGGCGCCTGGAGTCGGCAACCCAGCAGGTCGAGGGCTACAATCCACTTTGCGGAGACCACTACACGATCTTCGTCGACCTCGACGATGCGACCATCCGCGACATCTCCTTCGACGGCTCCGGGTGCGCCATCTCCAAAGCGTCTGCCTCCGTGATGAGCTCGTCGGTCAAGGGAAAGAGCCGCGAGGAAGCGGAAGAGATGTTCCGGAAGTTTCGTGAGCTGATGATGGGGGAGGGCGTCTCCGAGGAGGAAGCGGAGAAGCTCGGCCGCCTCGCCGCGTTTCTCGGCGTGCGGGAACATCCATCGCGCATCAAGTGCGCGACCCTCGCCTGGCATGCCCTGCACACCGCGCTCACCGGTGAGGGCGAAGTCGCCTCGACGGAATGAAAGGAGCGATTCGATGAGAGAACATGTGACGGTCAGCCGTGACACGACGTCGATTCAGATTCCGAGCGGATACGAGATCGTCCTTCCCGCGGGAACGAACGCGACGATCGTGCAGTCTCTCGGAGGCGCCTATACGCTGATCACCGAGGACGGGATGATGGTTCGCGTGTCGGGGCCGGAGGTGGAGGCGATCGGGAAGGAAGTGGCGAGCGGACCGCAGGTCGAGGGAAATGTCTCGCAGGAGGAGCTCGACAAGCTGGTCTGGGATCAACTGCGCACCTGCTTCGATCCCGAGATTCCGGTGAACATCGTCGACCTGGGGCTCGTCTACCTCTGCGCGCTCGAGCCGATGGAAGAAGGGACATATCGCGTCCAGATCAAGATGACGTTGACCGCACCCGGCTGCGGAATGGGGCCGGTTCTCGCGGCGGACGTGGAGAGCAAAGTGCGCGCGCTTCCCGGCGTGCGCGACGCCAATGTCGAGGTCGTCTTCGATCCGGTGTGGGACCGCAGCATGATGAGCGAGGCGGCGAAGCTTCAGCTCGGCATGTGGTGAGCGTCGGCGTTGCTCTTGCAAGGTCCTTGCGCGCTGCCATCTTTGCAGGTTGTGGGTGGCATGCTCGTTGATACAATGACAGTGCGGGCGGACGAGGCGATGTCTCCCTCCGTAGTGAGGCAGAGACGGACCCTCCACCCTACGAATCGTCACAGGGCCACACGCCCTTTCGAATCAAAAGCGATCGACTGCCGCCCGTGAGATCGACGCGCCGCGAGGTTCCCTCGCGGCGCTTTTTCTAGCCCACGCTCGATCGCCGCGACCGTCACAGTCTGAAGACGGTCCCATTCTCGTAGAGGCGAAGCATTTGCACGCCGGCCGCGACGTGGGCTCACTCGCTTCGCAGCGTCTCCAGCTGCGCACGATGATGGTCGATGTGCCGAGCGCACAGGGTCAGGCCCTGGTCCACCGGCGCGGTGCCGAAGTAGGCGTGCGTGAGACGCTGCGATGGCGGCGCAGCGATGGCCAGCGTTTGCAGCTCACCGCATCTCTCGCGGAACATCGAGAGTGCCTCATCCCGATCGGGCCCCCGCTCGGCCGGTCGCGTCTCGCGGGGAGCGGGAGCTCGCTTCGGAAATCCGCGCCCCGCGAGAAGCCCCGGCCTCAGCAGGAGGCGCAGGAGAATCCGCTGGAAGAAGCGCGTACGGATCTTCATTCCCTCCCCGCCGCGAAGTTCCTGGAGGAGTATGTCGTAGGTCGCAATCAGGTGGGCCACGATCTGGGCCGGCGTCCACTTTCCTTCCGCGAGCGCGTCGTGCCAGCGACCGTCGGCTACCGACGTCGCTGCCGCAAGCAGCGCCTCGGCCGAGGCGTCGTGCAGTTCGAGAGCACGGCGCAGAGCATGCGTGGTCATCGCGTGAGATCGTAGCATTTTGTTCTGCCGCGGCGCGGCGCCTGGTGACATTGCACTGCCGCGTCAGCAAATGCGAAACTTGTAGTCAACTCGTACCGTTCCCTCCTCATCCTCCGGTAGAGTGCGATCGTTGGTCGCGTCGAAGTCACCGCCCGCGGCGACGTCGGCTTCTCGAACGGCCCGATCCGGAATCCCGCGGGGGAGGAGATCGGAACCTACACGTCGATCTGGCAGAAACAGGCCGACGGCCGCTGGAAGGTCATTTTCGACGGGCCTGGTTGCATGAATCCCCCACCATCCGCCGGCAGGTGATGCCGGCTCCGATGTCACGAGCGAGAATTTCACGGCGCAGCGGCAGGTTACCCTGTATGTTCGGTCGTCGGATGCAAGCTGCGTCCCGCCCTGGCAGCGCCTGTCAGTCCTTCCGTGATCCGGGCTAAGCCGCGTCGCCGGAAGTCCCATCCCCTTAGCGAACTGCCAGCGATGGTAGCGACAGCGGCCCGAGCTCGTCGGTCCACGGAGGTCATGTGACAGCAACAGCGAAAACACGAGAGCCGAAGATCAGCGTTTCCGAAGCGAACATTCACAAGACGGCGATTCGAATTCTCTCCCAGCGCCTGGTGACGCCCGAGGTGCAGTACGTTCAGCGCACGCTCGGAAACACGGCGACCCAGGCCGACCTGGACAAGCAGGTTCAGGCGGTTCGGAAGCTCCCCTGGGCGGCAATCGAGCTTCCCGAGTAGATGGAGTCAATTGCCCGCTGCCGGATGAGACTCACGGAAATCCTGCAGCCGGCCGCGGCTCCCACAGCTCCACCTTGTTGCCTTCAGGATCGACGAACCAGCCGAAGCGACCGTACTCGTACTCTTCGATCGCGCCGGCAACCTCTGCGCCTCCTTCGCGCACCTGAGCGAGTGCACCGTCGAGATCATCGACCACCAGGTTGAACATGAACTCTCGTTCCGACGGCGCAAAGTACGTCGTGTCCTGCGGGAATGGAGCCCAGACCGTGATGCCGCCGGGCGGCATGGCGGCCGGCTGAAACGAGGCTCCGTGAGGATGGGCGACCGGTACGCCGAGCCATCGCTGGTACCAGTCACCGAGACCCTTGGGATCGCTCGAGCGGAAAAAAACCCCTCCGAGGCCGAGAACACGCGCCATACCTGCCTCCCGAGTTTGCTGCGCTTCGGCAACAAGAGTAACGGCGCAAGCCTTGTGCCGGCAAGCCTGGTTCAAGCCTTCATTTCGACGTCGTCGCGAATCCAATGCTTTCGGAGATTTTCGGCATCCACCCCTTGAACTTCACAGACCACCCCATTCTTTCCCTCACGTTTCATGCGATACATGAGACTGTCCGCAACCCTGAGCGCCTCGTCGATGGTTGCAGGGGCGCACGGGAACACTGCGACTCCGATGCTGAAGCCGATTGGCCAGCCGCGATCTCTGGCGGTCTCGCTCAACTCCCCATGAATTCGGGCGAACGCGGCCTGAGCACCGGCATCGTCGATCTCCGGCATGAGGATCCCGAATTCATCACCTCCGAGGCGACCGACGACATCGGTGTCGCGCACACACCGCGCCAGCGTAGCGGCCACGCTTTGCAGAACGGCATCCCCTTCAGAGTGTCCTCGTTCATCGTTCACCGCTTTGAAATGATCGAGATCGATATACCCGAGAGTCACCGGATGCCGATGGCGAGCGGCCAGCCGAAGCAGCCTCGAGGAATCAGTCCTGAAGGCGCGTCCATTCAACATCAGCGTCAGTTGATCCGTCCTCGCCAAGGTCTCTTCATAACGGAGGTGTTTCTTCAGTTCACTCAGAAGGTGCGTCGTCAGAGTGAAGAAGCCGAGTCGAACGGTGGCGTTCCAGAAAGGAAGCAGCCAGTGGCTGTAGGAGCGTCCGGCGGTGTAGTCAGCCAGCAGCCAAACCAGGGCGCAGACTCCCGACAGCAACAAGCCAATCCCTCTGTGCGAGTACCAGCTGACCAGAGCGATGGGCAGCAGGTAGAAGATCGAAAACGACAACTCATACCCGGTCACATGGTCCATCGTTCCGACCAGGCCCACGAGCACGAGGCCCAGAGCAGTCACCTCCGCTGGTGATCGGCGATCCAATGTTCCTGCGAGTGCCTTCAGCACCGGGCGCCTGCCTTCTAGTCCGCTTCAGGATGACGCGGTTCGCCGCTCCAAACTCGCCAATTTGCGTCCACGCAACGTTCGCTCTGCCGTTCCTCGATTCCCGGCGCGTACGCCCTCATTCTAGCCCCCATGTCTCACGCATCGCCGTCACGGTTGACGCGCAACAGGAACAGCGCCGGAAACAAGGGCACCGCGATGGTGGCAATGGCCTTTGCAACGAGAATCGGGTCGCCGCTTCCGAGGCGCGGCCAGTTGAAGATGAACAGATCGGCGCAGAAGTGAGAGAGAACGACGGTCAACGCATCCCAACGAAAATAGGCCCATCCCCAGATGCAGCCCACCACGGTGAAAGCGAGAGCCCGTCCCCAGAACGGCTCGTATGGCGGAAGGAACGGAAGACCCGTATGCGCCGTTCCGTACAGGATCGCGGGAATGAGGATCGCGGCCCAGCGCCGCCTCGTGAGATGGAACAACCACGTTCCGCCGAAGAACCGATAGCCGAGCTCCTCGACCAGCGCCACCATCAGAAAGTAGAGCAGCGTCGAGAGCGCGGGAAGATCGGAGTTGAGGGCGAAGAAGAAGAAACCCTGCGGTTGAATCGCAACGCCGGCAGCGGCGACCCGCTCGAGCAGAACGATCGTCACCGTGAGCGCTCCTCCGCAGAGAAGGCCGATGAGAAATCCTCGGAGCGAGGCGACTCCAACGCGACGGTCGAAAAAGCGCCCGCGCACTGCAAGCCACAGCGTCTCTCCCTTCCCGCCGCCCCCTTCCCGATCGAGGGCGTCGCCCGCGGCAACGACGACGAAAAGTGCCAGCGCAATCCATGCTCCCTGCGCCAGCGAGATGCCGAGCGACTGAAGCGTTGCGATCCATCGAGGCCATAACGGATCCCACTGCCGCAGCAGATCGGCACTTCGCAGCGCCTGGGTCGTCAAGAAAAAGAGGGCGATCACCCCGACCAGGCCCGCCGCGGGGCGGAGTCGGATCTTCCGCGTCTGCAGATGAGTCAGAAAGACGACGAGCGCCCCGACCGCAGAAAGCCCGATCGACAGAAATCCGATCATCTGCAGGGCCGTGACGGGCGCCTCGCGCTCCCTCGCTTCCCGCCGCCCGCTCTCCGGCAGGACCAGCTCGCGCCTCACCGCGGTGAGCTCACCTCCCGTGAGGGTCACAGACACCCGCTCGCGAAGCTCGGGTGTGCGCGACAGGTATTGCTCGTAGACGAAGAAGTGGTCGCGACGGGCGGGACGCTCGCGTTCCGTCTGTCCCCACTCGGTCAGCTCGTCGAGCCGCCATCCGACGGACGCTTCGACGGCGGCAAAGGCAGCCCGGCGGGCAGTGCCGATGTCGACGCGAGCTCCTGGTGCATCCTCCTGGACCGTCCGTCCCCATCCGACGACGCCGGCGAGAGGATGAAGTAGTGCCCAGTACGAATCGGGATCGTTCTCCTTCTTGAATGAAACGAGATAGTAGTAGACCGCCCGCCCTTCGCGGATCCACTCCTGCGTCGCGTCGCGGCCGAATGAGCGAACCAGATAGTCGAGGATCGGATCATCGACCTCGAGCCGGCTCGCACCGGCGTGTTCTGTAACCTCGAATCCGCGCTCAATCAGGAACGCGCGCGCTTTTGGAACGAGCACATCGGGCGATGCGGTGAGCTCGATCGGAGGGAGCGGCCAGAGGCGATCGAGCGACGCGAAGAAGAGAATGCCGGCTGCAAGCGCTGCTAGCAGCAGCACGACATCCGCCCGACTGAGCAGCGATCGCTTCATCAGAGCCTCACGGCGTCGAGATGGTAGCGCGAGGTGCCGGCCGGCCGCCAATCAGCAAGGCGACTACCCCGAAGGGATGCATGGAATCCAGCCCGTGGCTGAGCGCGAGCGCCACCAGCAGTCACGGCAACTCCCAAGCTATGGGACACCGAACCGGATCGACGAGAAAGCCGAAGATGAGCTTCGTGGCGAAGGCCGCGGGCGGCTCGCTTGGGGTATGTCCTTCGACTAATCGCTGCCAGCGGCGCCGCTGAAGGGAAGTCGTGATGGGACGGAACAACTCAGGCAGGCCGCAGGGTTTAGAATGACGAGATGCGCATATCCGCTGGAAGAGTCGTCTCGGGCAATATCGTGGTCGAAGGAGAGCCGCTTCCTGAGGGAGCCGCGGTCACGATTCTCACGCGCGATGCCGACGAGCCCTTCGTTGTGGATGCTGAATTGGAGGCGGAGCTTCTGGAGTCGCTTGCCGAGGCCGACAAGGGGGAAACGATCCCGGCCGAGCAGGTTCTGGCTTTTCTTCGGAACCAGGGGTGAGCCGCCCTCTCGAGACCGTCTTCACCCGTCGAGCGACTCGCCACGTGAAGCAGGCCTCCCGCTGGTGGCGCGAGAACCGGTCGAAAGCGCCCGACGCGCTGAGAGAGGACCTCGAACAGGCGCTTTAGCTCATCGCCGCCAATCCTGACATCGGAGTGGTTGCGCGAGATGTGAAACTCGGGCGCGTCCGACGGGTTTTCCTCGATCGCATTCGCTACTATCTCTACTACCGAGTTTCGAGTTCCGACCCTCCATTCGTTGAAATCGTTGCGCTGTGGCACAGCCAGCGTCGATCTGGACCACCGCTCTGAACCACGGGTCGGAGGAGCCGCCGTGTATGGTCTCGGTGTCGGTTCCATGGCCCTGCGCCGCCCTGTGTGGGGTTAGCGACTGGTTGGTTGTGTATGGTGGCTGGCTCAATCGAGACGCAGAACCAGATCGCCCGTTCCATTGTCCTCGAGCGTCGCGAAGGCGACTATCGATCCCTCCCCGCCGGTGACCGAGACGTCGACCTGGACGTTGCGAAGGTCGGGCAGGGAATTGCGGCCCGCACCGATCACCTGCATCCCGATCTGATCGATCAACAGAAACTCGTTTGCCATCAGGGCGAAGTCCTTCGTCGCCGTCCCGAAAGCCTGAACCACACTCCCCGGGAACGTGTAGCGAACCGTCACGCGCACGTTGACCGCCTTCCCGGACACCTCGGTGAGTCCGAGTCCCGATCGGTAGGTCACCGGAGTCTTCAGTGCGATGGTCTGTTCCGAGGCATCCTCGAGCCCCGTGAAGCTCTTCGTCTCCCCATTCTTCAGGGCGGAGGCAACGGAAGAGGCGCCCACGCTCGTTCCGGAGGTGCCCAACTGTCCCGCAGCAGTACGGGAGATCCGTCCGCTGACGACGACATTGCCGGAGGTCGGCGTGAACTTGACCGCCCCACTCCCGCTGGAAATGGAGAAGAGGTCGGGAAGCACGTTCGCGATGGTCTGCGTCTCGAAGGGCTGGAGAGTGACGGACCTCTGCACCACCAGCTCACCGCTCTGCGAATCGGATCCGCCGGTGGACGACCGTCTCACGGCACGTCGCTTCGTGAAAGGAAACGACAGCTCGAGCACACCCGTGGCCGGAGTACCTCCGCTGTTCGCCATCGCCAGCGCGGTCCTGACCGTCTCGGTCGCTGAGGTTCGCGCCGTGACCAGAGGAACCACGACCGCTCCCGGCTCGGACGGAACGATCGTCCATGAATCCCCACTCTGCGAATCGCGTCCGATTGCCAGAGCGAAAACACGCCCCGCGGAGCCGGCGGTATTGGTGACCCGCGCCGTCACCGCACCTGCCGGCACAGCATCGGCCAGCTCGCGCAGACCGAATGCGGGAACCGCCTCGGCCGGCCGGCTGCCGATCACGGCACCGGTGGCGGCGAGAAAATCGACCGTGACCGATGCCGCTGCACCACTCGTCTCCTGAATGAGCACATCCGTACGTGTATTCGCATCCTTCACGACGCCGGGAAGGACGAGTGCGACGCCTGCCGCCACTCCGCGGTCGCCACGAATCACGGGCAGCGACGTGCCGAACGAACCTCGACTGCTCGCGAGGTCGTTCAGCCGCGCGCCGAGCGAAAATCGATCCGCCGTCACGAGTCGAAACTGCAGCGTGCCGGTCTCGGTGATGGCTCCGAACAGGTTCCTGCCGATGTCTCCGAAGGCGACAGGAGCATTGGGGGCGATCTGCCCGATGGTCGACAACGAGGCATTCGCCGCCGGGGTGGCGGCCGGAACGTAGAACATCTGCACGGCTCCGACGTTCAGCGACGGACCGACATTCGACAGAAAGACATCCGTGCCGACGCGAAGGCGCGTCGAGACGCCGGGAATGAAAAACGCCGTCTCGGCGGCTGCGACCGGCGGAACGGCGACTTTCGAGACGTTCGGAATCGAAGTGTCCACGACGACGACCGAGCTGGATGCGGTTCCCGGCGAGGTCGCCGTCGTTTCTGTCTTACCCGCCGCGCTGGTCAGATAGGTCACTGTCAATGTCCCGGTGACCGATCCGAGTGCGAAGTCGGAATCAGGCCGCTTGGAGCGATCGATGGAAATGGGCAGCGTCCCGGTCGCCCCCGGATCGATGATGATCGGACCGGCCGGCGGAATCAGCCAGGGAACGTCCGATTCTGCGAGTCCGCGGAGAGCCGATGTCCCCTGATTGACGATGCTGACCGAACCGCTCGGGTTCGAATCACGAGGCCCGGCGAGGTCCGAGCGCGTGGTCGAAGGAACGGGAATGACGGGGCCCGCTGGCCGAGCGGCTGAAACGAGTCTGACGGCAATCTGAAGTCCGCTCGGCACGCCGCTGCCCATCGGGATCGATGATCCCGAGAAGTCTCCGGCACCTCGCGCAAGACCGGTCAGAGTCACGACCTGTGTGCCACCCGGAGGGAGCGAGAACGAAGAAGGCGACTGCGTGAAGAAATCGCCCATCTGCGTCAGATTGATCGACGTCGCCTCCAACCCGATATTGGTGAGCGAGTACTCGTCGGTGGCCCCGCCGACGCCCTGCTCCTGAAGCATGCCGCTGGGGCGGGACGAGACGATGACGTTCGCACGGCTGATCCCGGTCCCGATCAGATCGAACCCAAATGTTCCCGATGAGGAGTTCTGGGTTGTGAAGTCGTAGGTGGCCGAGCTCATGAAGTTGCCTGCAGCCCGTGGACTGAACTCGAAGTCGGACAGAAGCCACTCACCGGCGGCGAGGTTGACGGGAAAGCTCGCAGGCACACCGCCGCAGCCTCCTCCGGCGCGTCCGACGCGGAAGTTGCCTGCGCGGAACGGATCGCTCGGAAGGTGGACGCGATGAACGACGCCTGGAGAATTGCAGGTGTTCGGTTGAGTCTGGAAGCAGAGAAAGAAACAGGGCGCGAACGAGGTAGCCCCCACCGCCGTGTCAGGAAAACGCACCGCGAAGTTCTGGGTCGCCGTCACGCCGGAGGGCCCGGCTTTTCCTGCTGCAACTCGTGGCTCGGCCTGGATTGTAGTTGCAACGAGAAGAACGGCGAGCGTGACTCCACGCATGGTGATCGGCTCCTTCGTTTCGAGATCGCAATAGTCTAGCCTTTCACGAGGCGTGCTCCAAGCCGTCGCGCCGTCGCCTCCCTGTGCTACGATCCCCTCCGCCTCGAAGGTCTCGGAGACCCTGATGATCGGAACCAGGATTGCCAATCGCTACGAGATCGTCGCAGAGCTCGGCCGCGGTGGAATGGGCGTCGTCTATCGTGCCCGCGATCCGCTGCTGAACCGCGACGTGGCTGTCAAGATCCTCCCGCAGTCGCTTCTGACTCCCGCAACCGAAGAGCGTTTCCAGCGCGAGGCGCAACTCGTCGCCCAGATGGATCATCCGGCGATCGTTCCGATCTACGACATCGGCCAGCACGAGGGATCCTTCTATTTCCTGATGCCCGTCGTGCGCGGCACCAATCTGCGGCAATACCAGCGCGAGCGCGCACGCAGCCTCGGGGAGATTCTCGACATCGTCATCCAGGTCGCCGACGGCCTCGACTACAGCCACGCGCGCGGCATCATCCATCGCGACATCAAACCGGAGAACATCATGGTGTCGGAGGAGGAAGGCGCTCTCCGTGCGCGCGTGATGGATTTTGGTCTCGCCAAGGCCGGAAGCGAGAACCGTCTGACGAAGACCGGGACCCTGCTGGGCACCGTTCTCTACCTCAGTCCGGAACAGGTCGTGGCGAGAGACATCGACGCCCGTTCCGACATGTATTCACTCGGAACGGTTCTCTACGAGGCGCTCGCCGGCGACCCGCCCTTCACCGGAGAGACCGAGGGAATTCTCTATCGCATCGTTCACGAGAATCCACGCTCGATTCGTTCTCTCGGAGCCGACATTCCCGAGGAGCTCGAAGACATCGTCATGAAGGCGTTGGCCAAAGAGAAGGTCCGCCGTTATCAGACCGGCGCCGAGATGTCGGAAGCGCTGCGCCGCTTCCAGGCGAATCTGCAGGAAAGCGAGCGCAACAGATCGATCGTCCTGTCGACCGTCATGACCGCGCAGATGATGCGGCCGCAACAGACCCGGTTCGTGGGGCGCGAGAAAGAATTCGGCGAACTGCAGCGCCGACTGAACATGGCGGTGGACGGTGAGTGCCAGTTCGTCGTGATCGGAGGCGAGGCGGGTATCGGCAAGAGCCGGCTTCTCGAGGAGCTGGAAAATCTCGCCAAGGCGCGAAGAGTACGCGTCCTTCACGGCCGGTTCGTCGAGCAGGATCGCACCTTCTCGTATCAGGGCTTCTGCGAGGTGATTCAGGAGTACTTCCGGTCTCGCGACTCCGGCTCCTCGGTGGCGGAGCATGCCGACCTCTCCGATCTGGCCGCCGACCTGGTGGCGCTCTTCCCCGTTCTCAGCGAGATCAGCGAGATCCGCTCTGCGGCGAGCGCCGACAACATCACCGTCGAGCCGCGCAAGGCGGATGATCGGATGTACCTCTACGAGCTGCTGGCAAAGACGCTGGCGCGCATCGGGGGCGGCAAACCGATGCTCCTCATTTTCGAGAATCTCCACGGTGCCGAGATGTCGCTGGATGCGCTTCAGTATGTCGTCAGGCGACTCGGACCCACGCCTACGCTCATCGCCGGAACCTATCGCCAGACGGACATCGACAAGCGCCATCCGCTGGTCAAAATGCTCGACGGCTTCAGCGACGACCCTCGGTTCGCCTCCATTCTTCTGGGACCCTTTTCCCCCTCCGAGCATCGGATGTTCGTCGCCTCGATGGTCGGCGGAGGCGAGCTTTCGGACGACCTGAGCCACCGCCTTCTCGAGGCGACCGAAGCGAACCCCTTCTTCACCAAGGAACTGGTCCGGTCGCTGCTGGAATCGAAGGGCATCTCCCGCGACGACGGCGGCTTCTGGTCGCTCAGCGGTCAGATGGCGATCGCCTCCGACGCTCTCCCTGCGACGATCCAGCAGGCGGTGGAAAAGCGTATCGAACGCCTTCCGGAGGACATTCGCGAGACGCTCACCGTCGCCTCGATCCTCGGGAAGACGTTCGAGTTTCGTGATCTCGAGCTTCTCGCCGATTCGAAGAGCGAAGTGGATGATGTCGTCGAGCGGCTCATCTATGAAGGGCTGATCGAGGAGGAGCGGGAGTCACGCGGCGATCGCCTGACGTTTTCCAGCGGAATCGTTCGCGACGTTCTCTACGGAGCGCTCTCCAGGCGAAAGCGCAAGTCACTCCATCGCAAATACGCCGAGCAGCTCGAGAAGCGATTCGAGGGGCGGCTCGAACGCATCTACCCGCAGCTCGTTCATCATTTCTCCGAAGGCGACGTGCCGGAGAAGACGATCGATTACGGGATGAAGGCGGCGAAGCGGTCGCTCGAAGCGTTCAGTCCCGACCAGACGATCGAAGTCGTCAGGAGCGTGCTCGAGTTTCTCGAGGACGAAGAATTCCGAAACCCGGTGACCGAGGGCGACGCGCGGATGTTGCTCGTCGAAGCGTATCGGATGAGCGGGAACATCGACGGCGCTCTTCGCGAGGCCGAGGCGGCGAGCCGCGCCTACGGCCGGCAGAACATGAGCCAAAGCGCTCGGGCACTGCTCGCAGCGGCGGAGACGGCATGGGAAGGGCGCCGCGTCGACGAGACCCGGCGATGGGTTCTCGATGGAATCGAGCTCGCGAGGAAGGCGGGCGAGAACGAGATCCTCGCCCGATTCCTCTCCATCGGTGCGGTCATCGCCAATCTTCGCGGCGAGTACGAGCAGGCGAAACGCTATCTCGACGAGGCGGAACAGCTCGCGGGAACCGGCGAGCGCGCGACCGAGGAAGCTCTGCCGCGCGGTGGCCGGCTCGTCGTCGCCCTCGCCAACCCGGCGCGGGCGAGCCAGCCCGCCGAGACCGCGGTCATCGAGGAAACGGAGGTCATCAGCGCCGCGTTCGAGCCGCTGGCCACCTCCGATGAGCATGGGCACGTCATCCCGCTGCTCGCCGAAAAGTGGGAGGTGTTCAACGAAGGACGGTCGCTGATCATCACGCTCAGGCCGGACGTCCGCTTTCACGATGGAAGCCCGATGACCGCGGCCGACGTCAAGGCGTCCTTCGAGCATTCGATCATGGCGCGCCCGCGTGAGATGTCGGCTGCATTCAGCGTGATCGTCGGCGCTCGCGAGCTGAAGGCGGGCGAGGCGAGCGAGGTCTCCGGTCTGATCGTCCGAGGCGATCTGAAGCTGGAGATCGAGATTCTCGAGCCGCTGCCGATTTATCCCGCGCTCCTCACCGACCCGGCGACCGGAATCGTCAAAACGGGCGACGACGGCGTGCTCCTGGGCACCGGACCGTTCCGCATCGTCTCACACGATCCGGAGCACTCGGTGCTCGAACGGAACGAGGTCTACTGGCGCGGCGGCAGCGCGCAGCCGCTCGACCAGATCGAGTTCCGAACGCTGGCGAGTGCATCGGCGATCGCGGCTCAGCTCCGCTCCGGTGAGATCGACGTCGGGCGCGACCTTCTGCTCAAGGACATGGAGGAGATCCTGCGGGATCCGCGCTTCCGAACCGGTCTGGTCGAAACGCCGAAGAAGACGACCTACTTTCTCGTCTTCAACATGGACAGCTCGAACGGGCGGAGTCTCCAGCTCCGCAAAGCGATGTCGGGAGTGATCCGCCTGCACGATCTGGTCTGGCGCACCCTCGGGCGCATCGCCCAGCCCGCGACCGGCGTCATCCCTCCCGGAATCCTCGGACACGATGCCGGACGCAGACGAACGGCGATCACACGCGAGCAGGCAGTCGAGATGATCCGTGCGAGCGGGCTCGAGACACCCATCCGCCTGCGGGCCGCCGTTCATCCGCTCTTTCAGGATCGCTATCGCGCACTCACCGAGGCGCTCTTCGATCTGTGGGGAGAGCTGGGGATCGAAGTGTCGATCGAAACGAAGACGATGGAAGATCTGCTGTCGCGTCTCGGCAACTCCGACGGACTCGATTTCATGATGACGCGCTGGAACGCCGACTTCGACGATCCCGACAACTTCACCAACGGTCTGTTCCACTCCGGGACCGGCGTCTTTTCGGCTTATTTCTCATCGCCCGAGACCGACGCGCTCTGCGAGCAGGCGAGGGCCGAGAGCAAGCCCGACACGCGCGAGATGCTCTACCGGAAGTTCGAGATTGCCACGACCGCCGAATCGGCGGCGATCGTTCCCCTCTTCCACGAGATCGATTACCGGATCGCCGGACCGAAAGTCCGGCGCCTCCAGTTGAGAAGCACGGCGCCGTACGTGAACTACGCCGAGATCGCGAAGAGCGAAGAAGCGCCTCGTGCGGCTCCCGCCCTTCGCACCGGAGGCGGAATTCTCCACATTCCGATCGCCGAGGACATCGGCAACTTCGAGCCGACCCTGACGATGACCGTCGAAAAGGGAGAGATCATTTCGACCGTCTTCGACACCCTCACCCGCTGCATCGAGGGAGCGAGAATCGTTCCGTGGCTCGCCTCCGAGATCAGAGCGGACGACGGAGGGCGGCGCTTTCACTTCCGGCTTCGCGACGATGTCCGGTTCCACGACGGCCGTCGGCTCACCTCGCGCGACGTCCGCTACTCCTGGGAGCGGTTTCTCCACAATCCGGAGAACAAGATGGCCTGGCTTCTCCGGCCGATCCGCGGAGCGCAGGCGATCATCGAGGGGAAGACGCGCGATCTCGAGGGCTTCCACATTCGCTCGAGCCGCGAGTTCACCGTCGAGCTCGACGCGCCCCTCTCTTTCTTCCCGACCCTTCTAGTCCATCCGGCCGTTGCCATCGTCCAGGAGGGAACGGAAGTGATCGACGGCGTGACCCGCGAAGGGTGCATCGGAACCGGTCCGTTCCGCATCGTCGACTTCCAGCCCGGCCAGCGGTTGGAAGTGGAGCGAAATCCGAGCTACTGGCGTGAGGGGTATCCGAAGGCGGATCGCCTCATCTTCCGGTTCGCCGTACCTCCGGAGGAGATTCGAGACGAGTTCCTCGCAGGGCGCTTTTCGATCGCCTCGGAGCTCTTTCCAGCCGACGTGGAAGAGCTGCGTCACCAGCCGGAGCTGGCGGCGGGATATCGCGAAGTTCCTCGCCTTTCGGTCTACTTCGCGGCGTTTAACATCCATCGTCCGCCTCTCGATGATCCCGCCGTGCGACGGCGGCTCATGCGCGCGGTCGATGTGCCGGCGATCGTGCGGCGGGTTCTCGGGCGCGTGGCGATTCCGGCCCATGGCATCATTCCTCCCGGCCTCGTCGGCCATGCGCCCTCCCTCTCGACGGGCCAGCCGCCGACGGGAGAGATGCGTGGAGGGAAGGAAGCGTCGATCCAGTTGGCGACGGCCATCCACTCGATCTACTTCGGACAATACTCGGCCGTGTCGACGGAGCTGTCGAAGGCATTCGGCCAGAGGGGGATTCGGCTGGATGTCGTCAACAAGACTCTCGCCGAGTTTCTCGATCTTCAGGCACGGGGCGAGGCGGACCTGGTCGTCGGCCGGTGGATTGCGGACTACCCCGACAGCGACACATTCGCTTTCGGCCTGATGCACAGCGCCGGCGGCGCGCTCGGCGCGACCTGCGGCTCGCCGGAGCTCGACAGACTGATCGAGCGCGGAAGAACGGAGATCGACCCCGCGGTGCGCCACGCGATCTACCGCGAGATCGACGAGATGGTGATCCGCGATGCCCTCCTCATTCCTCTCTTCCACGAACAGGTCTATCGCTTCGTCCGCCCCGAGGTCGAAGGTCTCTCGCTCTCCTTCGCCGTCCCCGAGGTGGCGTACGAAAACCTCGGGATGCAGCGAATCTAACGCAACCGAAGATTCCGATGCTCGGCCCGGTGACGAACGAGAATCGCATCGGTTCGGCGCGGCGCCAGGTCGCGCCCGCAAGCCCTGACGCTCCGGGGCGCCCATCGAACGCACGACCGTCTGGCCTTCCAGTAGGGACGAAGCATTTGCGCGAGGGACAGAGCCGAGGGCTTGCAGCGCCGCAACGCAGCGCAATAGCTTCGTCCGGGTGCTTGCGATGATCTGCCCCAACGCCGCCGGGGAGAGCGGGCGTCCCGCGCCCGCCCCTGTCTCAAATCATGAGACTCCACGCCAGCGCGCCAAAGGTTGGGGTGGCGGGCGTCCAGGCTTGCTCAGATCTGCCGGACTCGCGCGGGGCGGCGGGACGCCGCCTCGATCGGGCGGGGACGCCCGACCCCCTCGGGGCGCCCGTCAACGAAGGCGCTCGACCGTCTGGCCCAACCCCTGCCGGGGAGAGCGCGGCGTCTGTTCGAGGTCATTCCGACAGAGCAAGGCCGCGAAGGCGGCCGCTGATCTTCGGTCATGCAGCGAATTCTACTCTGCCCAAACCGAATTCGATGGCGACCTCACGCCCTCAATGCGGCCGGGTGTCGTCCACCTGCAGCGAGTTGACCATCGTCTGGAGGAGCCCTGCATAGCTGCGCGCGTCGCGCTCCGGCGTGACGAACAGCAGATAGATGAGATGCCCGTCCTCGAGCTGGCGTGTCACGACGTTGACGCGCTCGTCGATTCCGGTGTTGGGATTGACTCCGCGAAGGCTCGTCGCCAGGGCGCGTCCGCCGCTCAACCGAAACTCCTGCCGCGAGCCGCGCACCACACGAAGATGCCGGCCGCCCTGCTGGACCTGCGCGAGCAGATCCGCGGTCGCACTCTCCAGCGTGATCTCCGGCTGGCCGGAGCGAAAGCGCGACCGGCTGGGGACGTTTCCGAACGGATCGTAATGGTTGATCACCGCACCGACCACGATCTCCGTTCGCCCGGCGACCTCTACGATGCCCCCTTCGGGCGCGATGGTGGCTCCGGTCCCTCCTTCGTAAACGCGCCAGTTCGACGGATACGAGACGCGGTACACGCCGCTGCGGCTGGTGAAGCTGCGCAAAGAGCTCACGGGGGGATCAACCTTCCGGTCGATGGCCGGCCGGCGCGCCGAACCGCCGGAGGTAGCGGCAGGAGGTGGTGCGGTGCCCCGCGCGATCTGAGCCATGGTCGGCGCCGCGCCAAGACTCCGCATCCGCGCCTGCACGCGATTCAGCTCGGCGACATTCTGCGTGGGTCGATCCGCAACGGCAAGCAGCTTCGCTTCACTTTGGATGCGCGCGATGCGATCCGGTGGCGCCGGGTGATGCGAGAGCCAGGTCGTCTTGCGCGAGGTGTCGACGCGCGCGAGCGTCTGGAAGAAGCCGACCATGTCAGCGGGGGCGTACCCGCTCGCCGCCAGGATCTGCGAGCCCCGCACGTCCGCCTGCGTCTCGAACTCGCGGCTGAACTTGAGGAAAAGAGCATTGAGGCCGAAGCCGCCGATCGCGTTGACGATGCCCGCGGTGTTCTCTCCCATCCGCCCGCCGAGGAGCCCACCGAGAATGCTGAGCCCGGCCTGGGCGCCATAGGCTTTCGACGCCTGATGCGTACCGTGACGGAGCGCGACGTGAGCGATCTCGTGCGCGAGCACCCCGGCGACCTCTCCTTCGTTGCGTGCTGAGTCGAGGATCCCGCGGTTGAGGTAGATGTACCCTCCCGGGAGCGCGAACGCGTTGATATCCGAGGCATTGACCACGCGGAACTGATAGTTGAAGCGCGGCCCTCCCGCCTGGGCGGCGAGGCGCTGGCCGATGCCATTCACATACGCTTCGACCTCGCGATCGGTCAGAATCGGAAGCTGCCGCTCGGCCTCGGCCGCTGATTGCCTTCCGATCTCGACGTCCTGCTCGGCCGAGAAAAGATTGAATCCCGACTTGATGTTCGTTTGTGCGTTCGCGACGGCCACGCTCATGATCGCCGTCATCGCCAGCACGATCGCTCGTCGCACAACTGTCATTGATTGGTTCATGGCGTCATCTCCTTGTACAGCTCATCCGGAGAATGACTGCATTGTCGATGCCCGGCGGGAGCAAAGGCGCGCTTCAGGCTTGCTCAGATCTGCCGGACTCGCGCGGGGCGGCGGGACGCCGCCTCGATCGAGCGGGGACGCCCGCCCCCCTCGGGGCACCCGTCCAACGCAGCGAGTGCGAAGACCATCAGCCGGGCTGCGGCCCGCACTGTCACGACTCGCGAAACTCAGCTGCGGTTTGCCAGCTCTCCTCCGGCGCGGCGCCAGGCGTCCAGCCCGCCATGCAACGCGTGCACGTCCTTCCAACCCGCACCGAGAAGCGATTGCGCCACACGGGCGCTCGAGGCTTCGTGCAGTCATGTGCAGTACGTCACGACGCTCCGATCCTTCGGCACAAGCGAGAGGTGTTCGCCGGCGTGATCCGGCGGCACCCGCACCGAGCCGGGAATCTCGACCTCCGATTCGCTCCACGATTTCTCGCTGCGGGAATCGACGAAGGCGATCGGCTCGCCACGATCGACTCTCGCTTTCGCCTCTTCCGCCGTGATTCTCGAAACTACGACGGGCTCTTCCGGCATCGCCGCCTCTCCGCTCATGTGGGCCTCCTCTTCCTATCCTCGTCCCCAGCAACTTTCGTGCAGTGGCAGCACCCGCGACCCGACTGGAAGGCACGGGATCCGATCATCCTGGCCGGAACGCGATATGCAGCGGTACGATGCTGCCACTGCGGAGGCTGCAATGCTCTGGGAAAAACGCTTTCGAGATCGGAACGAGGCGGGCCGGCTCCTGGCTCAGGAGGTGAGCCGCCACATCTCCGATCGTGCGAACACCATCGTCCTCGCCCTGCCGCGCGGCGGAGTTCCCGTCGGCCACGAAGTGGCCCGCGCGCTGGGAGTCCCGTTCGATGTGTTCATCGTGAGGAAGCTCGGCGTGCCCGGCCACGAAGAGCTCGCCATGGGAGCCATCGCCAGCGGAGGAGTCCGTGTCCTCAACAACGATGTGTTGCGCCACATCCCCGTCGCGCAGCAGGCCATCGACGCCGTGGCGTCCCGCGAACAGGACGAGCTGGAACGTCGCGAGCGGAGCTATCGCGGAGCGAGGCCGCCCCTCGATGTCCAAGGCAAGAGCGTCATCGTCGTCGACGATGGACTTGCCACCGGATCGACGATGCGCGCCGCAGTGCGAGCCCTCCGCAGCATGGGCGCAGCGAGGGTGATCGTCGCCGTGCCGGTCGCGGCGCCTGAGACATGCAACGATTTGGGCACCGAGGTGGACGACATCATCTGCCTGCGCACGCCTTCGCCCTTCGAGGCGGTCGGTTTGTGGTACGAAGACTTCACGCAGACGACCGACGAGGAAGTGCATGCGCTGCTCCGGCGCGATTCCGAGGTCGAGAAGGCGGCGCATGTGGCCGAAGATTCCGATCTTCGGCCCGGTGACTGACGACATAGCGAACTACTGGCCGACACTCTCGCTCGCCTGGGTGAAGAAGAGGATCTCCTTCCAAGGCCGGGCGGACTCTGGATTCGCATCGTAACGCTTCGAGGTGGCGGAGTAGTTTTTCCGCTCATGAGCCCCGTGTCAGCGGTATCCGAACAGCGGCGGGAAGACGATCACAACGATCGCCGCCCAGACGGCGAAGACCGGCAGGTACTTCGTCTGCCACCGTTCGAGACTCGTGAACGATCCGCGTCCTCTCAGGAAGCGGATGTAGAGCACGGCGGACCACGCCAGGTTGACGAGAAGAATCAGGTTCTCACCGAGGGCGGCCACGCGGTTCGGAGTGAAGCCGAATTCGGTGATGCGACCCGCGATGGCCGTCAGCGCGACCGCATCGGTGAGCAGCGCACTGACCAGTAGAACGATCTGCACCACATCGAAGACGCCCGGAGGCGACGCGGAATCACGGGCGGAGACCGAATAGAGCAGAAGTCCGAGGACCACCACCAGCAAAAGGTCGAAGGCGATGAGCATGTCCCGCTCGATGTCGATGCCCCGTCCGGTCCACAGCAACGTCCCCAGGAACGTGAGCAGCACGGCCGCGAAGAATGGTGTGAATAGACGCGCCAGCACGGGCGCCATGTTCTCGATCACGCTCTGCTTGGCCTCCACCAGCCAGGAGGCGACCACCACACCACCGGCCGCGCCGCACGGCAGCAGCCACGACTCGAACAACGGCTCGATGTCGATCCCGATGGCATGAAAGATGACCGCCATGAACCCTGTCAGGACGCCGCCGCCGAGAGCGATCAGCACGTAGTAGATGAACAGCTCACCCGAAAATCGGACGAAGTCCATGCGGCCCGCCACCTGGCCCCAGCGCACGCCGGCGTATGCGATCCCCACCACGAGCCAGAGCGCGATCGGCAGGTGCAGCGCCGTGAGCACCTCGGTGGAACCGCTCGAGGCGAAGGGATAGACGTTGGCGAATACGGCCGCCGCGACGAACGCCACCGCCAGCCAGCGGAGCGTGCCGGCATCGAGTCGCCGCTTCCAGACGAAATAGCCGGTCAGGAAAGGCAGTACGAAGAGACTCAGATTGCGGATGAGAAGCCTGCATGCGAGTCCAATGGGATGCCGAAGAGCGCTGGCAGCTTGATGGCCACGGCCGCCGCGACCGCCAACCCCACGGCGACGATGGCATTCGTTCGGGACGTCGCTCGTAGCCCCTCGGAGTCGGAGGGGACGAGGACGAGCTGCTTCCAGAGGCGTTCCGAGTGCTCGCGCGCGAACTCCCGCGAGAGAACGTCGAGGTTCCCCATCCGCTTGACCGCGACGAGGAACGCCTCATCGGTGTCGAGACCCGCGCCCACCAGGACCGCGACCTGTTCGCGCAGATGGTCTTCCAGCTCCGCTACATCGACGGAGTGGATCGCCTGCCGGCGCCGGAGATAGCTCCGCCATTGTTCGATCTGTTCCTCGAGCGATGCCGCCTGATCCGCATCCGTCATTCTTTCAGGCTCCTTGTAACCGTGGCGCTACGCCGGGGACGCCGGCCGGAGGGAGAAGGGACAGCTCGCGCCAGATTCCGCGCAGCGTAGCGCTCACCGCTTCCCACTGCCTCCGTTCTGCGGCGAGCTGAGCCCGCCCCTGCGGCGTGATCCCGTAGTACTTGCGACGGCGGCCGCTCTCCGCAACTTCCCACCGCGCCTCGACGTAGCCGAGCCGCTCGAGCCGGTGCAGAACGGGGTAGAGCATCCCGTCCGTCCACTCCAGGCAGCCTCCGGACAACTCCCGAACGCGCCTGAGGATCTGGTAGCCGTAGCTGTCCTCTTCGGCCAGGATCGCCAGGACGATCGGAGTGGAGGAGGCGGCGATCAGGTCTTTGTTGATCTCCATGGTTTTTCCCTGTTGCGCGGCGCATCGGCGCAAAGCGCCCCATACATTGCAGCACTATACATAGAGGTATTATGTATGTAAAGGATGATTTTTGCAGGTTAGAGGATGGTGACGTCGATTCCGCGGCTACGGGACCCAGCCGGGCAACGCGGCGGCTCGCTTCACCCAGGTCGCCATCTGCGCCTCGTCGAGCTCGTCGCCTTCGTGGATGTCGAAGTGGCGCACGTCCTTCTGCTTGCCGGCGCCGGGCGGGACCGGTCGCAGCGATGTGCCGCGGAAGAAGGTCACCTGGCCTTCGCGCCTGACTTCGCCGGCGGGCCATTCCGGGCCACCGCGGCCTTCACCAGCGCCTTGAACGCGCCCGTGTCGACCTTCTCCCCTTCGTGGATGTCGATCGCTCTTCGCGTGTTGCCTTCCAGGCTCGAATTGAAGAGGCGCGATGGGTCCGGGATGCTGGCTCCCCGGGCGAACGTGAGCTTCACGACCTTCGTGTACGCCTCCCCGGTGCAGACGATTCCGTGGTGCGACCAGACTGGATTACTCCACTTCCACTCCTCGGTCATCTCGGGATCGGCTTCCAGGATCAGCGCCCGCATGCGGGCCAGCGTCTCCCCGCGCCATCCCCCCAGCTCGCGGATCCGCCGGTCGATGAGCCGGGTAGGGGGCTCGCCGGCCGCTCGCTCACGGCTCCTCGTACCCGCCAGGAGCGCTCCTCTGATGGGCTCCGTCTTCGGCGGGGACTTGGACCTGGTGGCCGACTTGCGTGGCTCGCCTGCACGCGAGGTCCCCCTGGCCTTCGGCTCACCCCTCTTTGGTTTCAGAGCCACGGTTCATTCTCCTGCAGCCCGGCATGCCGCAGGCGGCAACGCGCGTATAGATTCATCGTGGTCTTCACGTCAGCGTGCCCGAGCAGCTCCTGCACCGTCAGCGTGATCCCACGCCCTCGAGAGCCGGGTCTGCCGGGTTCGGCGCGAGTGATACGACCATGCCCTGCTTCTCCGTCGCTTCGCGCGCACGCAGGTGTTCGAAGAATGCATGCATGTCGTCCCCAAATTGCTCGACGACCTCGCTTCGCGCCAGGCGTGTTTCCTGAACGATTGGATCTTCCGACATGATCAATACCCCATCAGCTCTTCCGGAGTGCATACGACCGGCGGTTCGAGTCCTTCGCTACGGCAGGCACGAGCAACCTTTCGTAGCACCATAGCGTTCGCGATGTGGCGACAATTCCACGTGAGCAAGTACTGCATACCGAGTACGACGACATCACGGGCAGGTCTCGCAGCGAGATAGCTGATGACGCTCGTCTCGAGGTAAACACCTGGAGCCATGCGCAAAACGTAGCGGATTCCCTCGCAAAACGGAAGGGCCGTGCGACGGTCCGGCTAATGCGTGCGGATCATCGTCGTCTGTACGCTGGCATGGTCGAGCAGCGCAGCGGCCAATGGCGTGCACCGGCGGGCGGACCAGGGCGAGGCCATAGCACTTCATTCTGCCGCGCTCGCATTCGCAACGGTGTCACTGATCGGTGTCGGATCGCTCACGGATCGGCGTCGGATGAAGCGCCTCGCCGCTGCCGCTTGCTGTCGGAGGCTCCGGCTCGTCCTGCACGACATCAGCGAGTCCGCCGTGCAATGCGTCAGCTCCCCGCAATCTCGGTGCTGAACACTCGATCAGCGGTGTTGGAGAAGCAACGCATCCGTCATCAACTTCGGCCGGGCCCGCCGAGTCCCCCACGATCAGAGAGTCGCCCTCGGCCGCTCTCGACGGTGCATTTTGCGCCAATGCGCTCTGCAGGCACTCGGTCGCCTCGGCGACCAGAGCATTGATGTCGAACGGCTTCTCGACGAAGCGCGCCACGGGCGGGCAGACCTGCTGGAGGGCGCTCGCGCCGAACGCCGTCGTGACGATGACGTTCTGCAGCTTCTCCGGCCAGCGCTCGGTCAGGTATTTCACTACAGCGAACCCATCGATGCGAGGCATCATCAGATCGAGCGTGATGACCACATAGTCGTGCTGCAGCATCTTCTCGATCGCCTCCGCGCCGTCGCGCGCGGAATCGACGGCGAAGCCGTGCTGCGCCAGCACCCGCCCGATGAGGATCCGAATCCCGGCATCATCGTCGACCACCAGGGCCCGGTGCGCTTCGCTCATGACGTACCTTTCCACCGGACACACCCTTCGCCGTACGCCTCATAGGACTTCGCACGCGCGATACGTTACCTCGGGAGAATTCCCACCGCGGCGGCGCCATGGAACGGGCGGGGCAGAGCTACCCGGCGACTCATGACGGGCTTCCGAAGCAAGGAGAGGGCCAGAATGCACAGATAAGCTCGAAGTAGATGTTCGACACACGGCAAGCATAGGCGCGCCGCCCCTGTCAACCGAAGGCCGCTCTCTGCGTAATACCGGCAAGCATGTGAGACAGGAGCTGCCAAAATGATCCGAACAACTCTCCGAACCGCGATCCTCGTCTGGTTTTTCGCCCTCGTCGCGCCGCAGACAGTCCAGCCGCAGACGACGCCCGAATCGGCGCCTGCCGCAACCGCGGGCGCTCCCGCCCCGGCCGAGCACCCGAGCGCGGATGCGGCCGAAGTCCGCGATCAATTGCGCGTGGTGCTTCGGCGCTATCCTCCGGCGATCGGACGTGTTCTCCGGCTCGATCCCACGCTCTTCCACGACGAAGCGTACATGGCGTCCTATCCCGCACTCACTGCGTTCGTCGCGCAACATCCCGAGATCGCGCGCAACGCCAACTACTATCTCGAAGGAGTCTGGATGCCGGTCGAACAAGGTCCGCAGGAGCGAGCGACCGAGCTCTGGGCGAACATCATGGGGGGCCTCGCAGGACTGACCGTGCTGGCGATCGTCGTCGGCTTCATCACCTGGCTGATCAGGACGATCGTCGAGCAGCGGCGCTGGAATCGGATGTCCTCGATCCAGGCCGAGGTTCACAACAAGCTGCTCGATCGTTTCGGCTCGAACGAGGATCTGCTCGGCTACATCCAGACCTCGCCGGGCCGGCGTTTCCTCGAGGCTGCTCCGATTCCGCTCGACGCTGCTGCACCACGCGGGGTGAGCTCTCCCCTGGGACGAATTTTTTGGTCATTGCAGGCGGGAATCGTGCTCGCGGCGCTCGGGGCCGGACTGAACTTCGTCAGCCGCAGCATGGATCCGTTGATTGGGCCGCCCCTTGTCGTCATGGGAGTCGTCGCTCTTTCGATCGGGATCGGCTTCGTTCTCGCCGCACTCGTCTCGTGGAGCCTTGCAAGAAAGCTCGGACTCTGGGAAGCTCCTTCAACCGATGAAGAGAACGGATCCGCTGCGGCGGGCTGAGATCGATTGTCCATGAACAGAGCCGGCACGATCCTGACCGAGATGGTGCTCACCGGAGCCGAGGCGCAGGAACGAGACGCGGCGCCGATGAGCGAGGAGGAGTTCCGCGCGTTCTACGCTCGCAACGCACGTCGCGTGTGGGCGTACCTGGCGAGGATTACCAGCGAGCCGCAGGTCGCCGAGGACCTGCTGCAGGAGGCGTTCTTTCGCTTCATCCGCGCGGGAGCGAGCCACGAGAGCGAAGCACACCAGAGAAACTCGCTCTATCGCATCGCCACGAATCTGGCGCGTGACCACGGTCGCAAACGCCGCTGGGGACGCTTCCTGACGCTCGACTCGACGGCGGAACTGCAAGGAGCGAGTGACACCGAGCGAAGCGAAGGGAGGACGGATCTGACGCACGCCATGAGCCGCCTCCGGCCGCAGGAGCGTGAGATGCTCTGGCTCGCGTACGTGCAGGGATCGTCGCACGCGGAGATCGCCGAGATTCTCGGTTTCAGGAAGGGGAGTATCAAGACGCTGCTCTTTCGTGCGCGTCGCCGGCTCGCCGCGATCCTGCGAGGGGAAGTCGTGAAGAACGAGCAGGAGCGAGCCGATGACTGAGTGTGCTCGCGAACGCGAGATGCTCGACGTGGTCGCCGCGGGGCGCTGGCCGCACTCCTGCGACGACGAACTGCGCTCGCACGTTCCACAGTGCGAGATCTGCCTCGATCTGGTCGAGGTGATGACGGCACTCTCCGGCGATCGTGCCACGACGTCACCCCTGCCTCGGATTCCGTCAGCCGGGCTGATGTGGTGGCGCGCTCAGATGCGCATGCGACGCCATGCGACTGGCTCGGCGCGGCGGAGGATCGTCGCTCTGCATTCGATCGCGGTCGCTCTCGCAGCGATCGCAGCGATCGCCGTCCTCGCGCCGATGATCGCTGCGAGCCCGCTGCCGGCCGGATTGAGCGCCAGCGTTCGCGAGGGAATCGCACTCGAGACTCTCACCGGGCCATTGGCTCTGTCGTTCCTCGGCATCATCGCACTGTTCGCCCTCGCACCCCTCGCCGCCTGGATCGCGATCAGTGATCGCTGAGTGCTGCAAAGGGGCTGTCATTCGGGCATCCCGAGCGGGAACGGCGCTGCGCGCCGCTGAAGAGGGAATGACACCGCAAACCCTGCCGTCATCCTGAGCGAGGCTGTGGGCGAAGTTTGTCCGCTTCGGCCAGACGCGTTCGGACAACTCGCCTCTCGCGCGCCGAAGCGGACAACTTCGGCCTGGCCCCAATCGCGGGCGACAAGCTGATCCGAAAGGGAAAGGGGCCCCGGAACGCTTGGATTCCGTCATCCAGACCAGAAGACAGAAGCTCCGTCCCCGGAGCATGGCCCCGCTCGATCCTCTCTCCGCGGTGATCTCAGTGGATGGCAAGGTGGTGCCCGTCTTTGGCCTTCGAGTCACAGGCGGCGATGGAAAGCCCGTGAGTTTGAGCCTGAACGTTGCTGCAGGGGATCACTGTCGCGTGGGCGAATTTGTCACGACTCTTGGTCAGGGGCGAGCGATCTGGAAGCCCAAATTCGAATGCAAGCGCACAGAAGGCTCATGAGCCAGCACTAGAGCTCCTTGGCCGCGAGTTTGAAATCGAAGCGCCCCAGTCGTGAGGGGCGCGCCCACTGCAGAGCGCTCGCGCTCCGCGCGTACGAACGAGCCGTTGGTTCTACTCTGGGCCGGCCAGGCTTGTCATGGCGCTCGGTGATGGGGTTAGATTAGAATCCAGCACACTCGAGAAGTGGAGGTCCGGCCATGGGTGAGAGCGAAGTCATTCGGCGCACCCGGGGATGCCTGGAGAGGTGTGCCGGCATTCGCGCGGAGCTCGTCCACGGCGACGATACGCAGCGCGGTTTCTGGGGGAAGTTTCCATTCGATCGGATGGCGTCGCTGCAGGAGCGGTGCGGGCAGGTGTGGAACCAGGAATTCGGGACCAGCGATCTGGCGGATCTCGACCTCGGCAGCGCCGACTTTTCCGGACTTCTCTTCGCAGGGGTGTCGTTCGAGCGCTGTTCCTTTGCCGAAGCGAAGCTCGACGGCACGCGGTGGATCGGCGTTCCACTCAAGGAGTGTGATTTCACCGGCGCCGCGCTGCGGAACGCCGCCTTCGTCATGGCCAACACGCCCGGCTCGAAGTTTCGCACTGCGAACGTCTCCGGCGCATACATCTCGTATTTCATGGCCGATGAAACCACGCCCGTCGATTTTTCGGATGCCAATCTCACGGCCGCCTCGTTGCAGCTTCTCGGAGATGTACCGCTGATTCTCAGCGGTGCTGATCTCACCGGCGTGACCGTCAGCGGCTCGCCCGAATCGCTGGCGAAGATGCGCAATCAACTGACGGAGGCTCAACGCGCCGCGCTCGTGGCCGCTGCACCCAAACGGTGCTTCATCGCCACTGCCGCCTGCGGCGACGAGGAGGCGGAGGAAGTGAAGGCATTGCGACATTTTCGCGACGACGTTCTGAGCCGATCTCCCTTCGGCCGGCACATCATCCATTCCTACGAATCGGTCTCGCCGCCGCTGGCAGCGTGGATCGCGCGCGGGCGCCTGCGCCGGTCCACAGTGCGGGTGGTCTGCATCGTCCCCGCGGCCCGGCTGGTCAAAGCGCTGCTCACGCGTGCGATGCCGGTCCTGATTCTCGCGGCGCTGCTTGCCGGTTGCGGGCGAGAGTCCGCACGACCGGCTGCTTCGTCCGGGACGCAGTCATCGAACGCCGCTTCGGCGCAACCGTACGTCGATCCCAAGGGACTGTTCCGAGTGACGCCTCCTGACCGATGGCGCCTCGAGGAATACCCGAGGGAACAGCGAAGCAAGGCGGCGTTTCATGCGCCGGCGGCGCGTGTCGATCTGCGCGTGCTGGTGAGCTCACACACATTCCGGGGAGTCGACGATCTGCTGGCTGATTTTCAGCGCACGGCGGAGCAGATCCGTGCAGACTCCGGCGATCGGGTCGAGATCGAAAGGACGACTTTCCTGAATCGCGATGCAGTACGCCGCAGCGGCACCTTCCGCGGACTGCGCGTCGTCGGATATGCGTTTCTCGACGGACCGCACAAGCACGACATCCAGTACAGCGCACCGGAACGTCTCTTCGAAGAGAACTTCGATGCCGCGCATCGGTCCATGCAAACGTACGAGGTGACGGCCGGGAATTGACCTCGGGATCGGGGAAGCCTGACAAGTGATCGCCGTGGTCCGCGAATTCAGTGTCATGGCGTCGCCCTTACACTTTGCTTGCGCGATACTCCTAAACGGCACGCCGGTCAGACCGAGCGCGGGCGATTTCTTCCGGTGAGACTTGTGTGCTCCGGGCGCGGGGCATAGACTTGAGAGCTTGAGCATAGGGAGCGCCCAAGCTGCGGTTGCGCGCCGTCGTTCTGTCCGCGATGCTCCAGATTGGAAGTTCGTGAATCTGCGAAGGCTCACGTTGTTTCTTGGCCTCTGTTTCGCTTTCCTCGCCGAATCTCTTTCCGCTTCGAGAACGCTCGCCGATCTCGGGAAGGAGTGCCGGTCGGGCAGGCGAAAATCCGCTTGCAGCGAGATCGTCGCTCGGGCCCGTACGCTCCCTTCGGCGGAGGAACGCAGTAGAGCACTCAGCGAACTCTCTGTTCCGTATACCGAGATCCATCCGAATGTACGTGCCGATGAGAAGACCCAGACGCTGCTCGGCAAGCTGGCGCTGACGGATCCCGACGCACGGGTTCGCGCGAAGGCGTGCGAATACCTGACGGATCAGAAGGTCCTGGCCGAAATTGCCCGCGCCGAGTCGAGTTTCATCGTGCGTTCGATGGCGATTCCGCGTCTGACCGATCAGGCCGTCCTTGCGGAGATCGCCTGTTCTGATCCCGATGGACGCTTGCGTCTGGCCGCGGTGGCGGGCGTTTCCGATCAGGCGAGTTTGCAGATGATCCTGCAGCGCGCAAACGATGCTAAGGTGCAGTACGCGGCCGTCCAACGGTTTTCCGACCCGACGGCCCTGCGGGATCTGGCGTTGAATCATGCGGATCCAATCCTCCGGATCAACGCTGCGTCCGGCCTCGCAGATCGCGCGAAAGACCCCGGCTTTCAGCGTGTGATCGCCGAGGTCGTGCTCGTCTCAGCGGACACCGCCGTCCGCGAGCGGGTCGCCCGCAAACTCGACGACGAGATCATACGAACGCAGGTTGCGCTCCATGATCCCGACTGGACCGTGCGTCTCACGGCTACGAGAGGGCTCAAAGATCAAGCGGTTCTCGCGATGGCTGCACGAAACGATGAAAATGCGAACCTGCGCCGTGCGGTCGTCGAGCGTCTCACCCATCAAGGCGTCCTTGCCGAGGTCGCGCGCAAGGATGCGGATCACAACGTCAGGATTGCCGCAACGAGCAAGCTCGAGAACGAAGCGATTCTGGCGATCCTGGCTCGAACCGATGAAAACGCGAGCGTGCGCCGTGCGGCCGTTGAGCGTCTCACCGATCAAAGCGTCCTTGCCGAGGTCGCGCGCAAGGATACCGATCACGACGTCAGGATTGCCGCTGTCGAAAGCGCTCATCTGACCGACGAAGCCGTACTTCGCGCCGCCATGTTGGAAGACGAATCCGATCTTGTCAGGATCAAGGCGATTCGCCGGCTGAAGAACACATCTCATGTGGCCACGGTCGTGCCAATCACGCTGAGGCTCGAGTTCAAGACCCTTGCATACCATGAACGTCGGCATCGGACCGATTCCACAGGACTCTGGTTCATTCCGCCTGGAGTGCACAAGGTGGACGCTTATCTGATCGAACACACGGTGGCAGGCGGTACCGTCTACAGCACGGACCGCAAACCCGTACGATTGTCCTTCAGCGCCACGGCAGGCGATCGCTGCTACGCGAAGGCGAACGTGCTGACGTTACCAGAGCACTTGAGGGGCCGCCCGGCCTCTGGAGTGACACCCGTGCCATGGCAACCGGCGATCGAGTGCAGCCCCCCTTGAGGCCATGACGCCGAGACACGACCCCCAGTGCGACGCCTGGGGGACGGAGCTTCTCAGTACCGTCGCCACCCGGAGCTTCTTTTTGCGGATCGATCGGGATACGTTGAGGCGGCAACGGAGTGAACCAGCGTGCGTCACAACACTCACACGGCTGCTGATGCGACCTCGCAAACGATCGGCTGCGTCAATGGGAGAGCAACCGAACGTGAGGGACGCGGCGACGACGATTCGGTTCAGGTCGAGCCCTTCGATGCCATGCCGCTCGATCTCGAGTCGCTATGGGAGTAGTTGCCATGTTGCGCTCGGCGAGGTGATCCTTCCCGGGCAGGAATGATCAGGCCGGCGGTGAAGTTGCATGCATATGCATGAGGACCACAGTCGAAATCAGCGATGAACAGAGGGCGCGATTGATGGAAATCGCCGCTCAGCGGGGAGAAAAGGGATTTTCCCGTCTGGTGCAGGAAGCTCTCAATGAGTATCTGCGGCGCCTGAACGAGAAAGACGCTGCCGTGGACACGGCCCTCGAGGCGATCGGATCCCTCTCGGATAGAGCTGCCGACCGGATGGAGGCTTCAGCAGAAGAGATTCGGCGGCGCTGGCGATGATCGGTAGCCGATACCGACGTCCTGATCGACGCTCTTCGCGGACGTGATCCTTTTGCGCATCGGATTGCGCAGGCGATCCAGGCTCGTGCCCTTGCCACCACGGTCATCACGACGTTCGAGCTTCTCAGCTGAGCGCGGACCGAATCCGAAATGAAAAAGGTCGAGAAGATTCTCGGACCTCTCCCCATGTTGAGTACCGAGCAGGATTTCGAGCACCTCGCCATTGTAAATGATTGATGAATCAAACGTTATGCACGCCGGCCTCTGAAGCTCGTGGGGAGGTAGAAGTTTCGACCAAGAGGGCACTGCGTGATATGTGGACACAGGTTACGTGCCGACGTAAACTGTGCTCATGAAGAACATTACGTTAGCGATTGATGAGGAGACGCTCGAAGCCGGGCGTAGCTATGCGAGCCGGCATCAGACTACCCTGAACTCTCTGGTTCGTGAGCTGCTGGTCCGAACGGTGCTGGCGGACCGTCAGGCACTGGCGAACGAGATGTTCCGGTTGATGGACGCGCATCCTGGTCACTCACAGGGAACGCGTTGGACTCGAGACGAACTGTATGTCCGGTAAGGTTTTTCTCGACGCCAACATCCTTGTCTATGCTCAGGACGCAGGGTCCGCGGACAAGCAGAGGCGCAGTCGAGACCTCATTACCCGCCTTGCGGCTACGGGCGACGGAGTGATTTCGACTCAGGTCATGCAGGAGTTCTTTGTCTCCGTAACACGCAAGCTCGGCGTCCCGCCGCTCGCTGCCAAAGCGATCCTGAAGACATTTACCGTCTTCGAGATTGTCACCGCGGGGCCCGAACTGATTCATGAAGCGATCGATTGCGCTGTCTTGAATGCGATCTCATTCTGGGACGCCCTCATTCTCGCAGCGGCGGCGAGCGCTGGCTGCGGGATACTGTGTACCGAGGATCTGAGCCCCGGCCAGATCATCATGGGCGTCAAGATTCAGAACCCGTTCGCCTGATTTGCCGAAGGGCTCGAAGTCGCGCTGGAGGAGTTCAAAGCGCCTCGTCGATACTCAGCTCCAGAGCTCCAGAAGACAGAAGCTCCGTCCCCGGAGCGCGGACCGCCAGGGACGGAGCTTCTTTTTTTCATTTCGCTGGAGCGAGAACCGCTGCGTTACTCGAGTTGAGACTCGCGGAAGGTCGTCACGAACAGACAGTGGCTCGAGCCACGAGGCTCGAGACGCGCTCAGTGCTGCCGTCTGCTCGAGCGGCTGCGTGAATGAGAGCAACCGAACGCAGCTGACGCCACGTCCCGTCGAGGTCGAGGAGTCGTTTCGCCAGGTTTTGTTCGGTCAGCGGAGCCCGGCGAACGCGAGCTCGAGCTTGCCCTGGAGTGTAGGGTCCTGCTTGAGCATCCGTTCGCACTTGCGCACCAGATCGCTGATCCGTCCGCTGCTCCCGATGCGAAGAGCCGCTGCGATCGATCGCAATCGGTGCAGCCCTTCATACCATCCGAGCCACGCCGCGATCTCCCGCGCCGCTCCGCCGCGA